>NZ_JBCPWO010000002.1:0-578595 GCF_039581385.1 Comamonas sp. A7-5 | reverse complement strand
CTGCGCGACCTGGGCGGCCTGATCGTGATCGACTTCATCGACATGGAAGAGGCCAAGAACCGCCGCGAAGTGGAAAACCGCCTGCGCGATGCCCTGCGCCAGGACCGCGCCCGCGTGCAGTTCGGCACCATCAGCAAGTTCGGCCTGATGGAAATGAGCCGCCAGCGCCTCAAGCCCGCCTTGTCCGAAGGCGCCCACATCAACTGCCCACGCTGCGGCGGCTCCGGCCACATCCGCGATACGGAAAGCTCGGCGCTGCAGATTCTGCGCATCATCCAGGAAGAGTCCATGAAGGACAACACGGCCGCCGTGCACTGCCAGGTGCCCGTGGAAGTGGCGTCCTTCCTGCTCAACGAGAAGCGCAGCGAAATCACCAAGATCGAGCTCAAGCAGCGCGTCAACGTGATCATGGTGCCCAACAAGTCCATGGACACGCCGCACTACAAGCTCGAGCGCCTCAAGCATGACGACTCGCGCCTGGAATCCATGGAAGCCAGCTACAAGCTAGCCGACGAGCCCGAAGAGGTGACCACGGTCACACGCCGCTCGCAGGAGCCCACCAACAAGCAGACTCCCGTCATTAAGGGAGTGCTGCCCGATGCTCCCGCACCGATTGCCGAGCCTCGCCCACCGCGCCAGCCTCGCGCTGCCGCTGCGACGCCCGCTCCCGCTGCGGCCCGCCCCGTGGTGCGCGAGCAAGGCTTCTTTGCCTGGCTCAAGAATCTGTTCGGCTTTGGCGCACCGGCTCCCGTGGCAGCGCCCGCTCCCGTGGCCGAGGCTCCCGCTCCCGCCGCCCGTGAAGGCAGCCGCGACGGCCGCCGAAGCGAAGGCCGTGGCGGCGACCGCAACCGCCGTGGCGGTGACCGCAATGAGCGCAGCGACCGCAACAGCGCGGAGCGCAATGGCAGCGAACGCGGCGACCGCAACAACCGCCGCAATGCCCAGGGTCGTGACGAGCAGCAACGCAACGAGCGTCCCGAACAGCAACAGCGTCAGGACCGCCCCGAGCGCGGCAACCGCCGCAGTGGCGAACGCAACGAACGTCGCGACGAGCGCCAGCCCCAGGTGGCAGAAGCTGCTCTGAACGGCGAAGAGTTCAACGCAGCTCCCAAGCCCGAGCGCAACCGCCAGGAACGCGGTGAGCGTGCGGAACGCAATGAGCGCGGTGAACGCGGTGAAGGCCGCCGCGAGCGCCAGAATCGCAACGCCGATGCCCAGCCCGCCATGCAGACCGTGGCCGACGAAACAGTGCTGAACACCGCCCAAGCTGAAGGCTCTGACGCTCAGTTGCAGGATGGCGCACAAGGCGGCGAGGCTCGCGAGCCCCGTCAGCGCCGTTCGCGTGACCGCTATGGCCGTGACCGCCGCGACCGTGCACCGCGCGATGCCCAGGCAGAAGGCCAGACTGCAGAGCAGGCTGCCGAAGCCCAGGCCCCGGTCGAAGTGCCTGCCGCAGACGCTGGCGAGCAGCCGGCACGCCGCAGCTACTTTGATGCTGTTGCACCTCAGGCTCAGGCAGAACAGGTGCCTGTTGCTGCAGAAGTGCAGGCACCCGTGGTTGCAGAAGCCGTGGTGGCAGCTGTCGCCACTGTGGCAGAACCCTCTCAGCCCGTGCAAGTAGAACCTGCTGCTACCGCAGAGCCTCAGGCTGCCGCCGTGGAGCCTGTGGCTGAAACCGAGGCGCCTGCCCCGGCAGTCGCAACGCCCAAAGCTCAGAGCTATGCGCTGCCGATTGCCGAACTGCAGGCCCTGGCAGCCGCATCGGGTCTGGAATGGATCAACTCCGATGCCGAAAAGATCGCCGCCGTCCAGGCTGCGATTGCCGCCGAGCCCAAGCCCGTGCGCATTCCGCGCGAGCGCCCACCCGTGGTGGTGCTCGACGAAGGCCCGCTGATCCTGGTCGAGACCCGCAAGGATCTGAGCCTGATGCAGCTGCCGTTCGAGAAGGAAGAACAGGCTGCAGGCGTCAACGCCTAAGCAGACTGCCTTCCGGCATCACAGGGCCAAGGGGACTGTCCACTTCGGTGGATGGGGCCTTGGCCCTTTTTCATGCACCCTTTCTTTGATTGAGTGAACGTCAAGCCATGTTGTTTCTGATCTCTCCGGCCAAATCGCTGGACTATGAAAGCCCTGTTTCCGCCGAGTTGCCGCACACGCTGCCGGTTTTCAAAAAGCAGCCCCTGGAACTGATCGAAGTGCTGCGCGAGAAATCGCCCCAGCAGATTTCCGAGCTCATGAGCATCAGCGACAAGCTGGCCGTACTCAATGTAGGCCGCTACGAAGCATTCAGTTCCAAGTTCACCACCAGGAACTCGCGCCAGGCCGTGCTGGCCTTCAATGGTGATGTCTATGAAGGCCTGAATGCCGCCAGCCTCAAGCCCAAGGAGCTGGACTGGGCCCAGGAGCATGTCGTGATCCTTAGCGGCCTCTACGGCGTGCTGCGCCCGCTGGATCTGCTGCAGCCCTACCGCCTGGAGATGGGCACCCGGCTGGAAAACGCCAAGGGCAGCAACCTCTATCAGTTCTGGGGAACCCAGATTGCCGACTACCTGAACGAACGCAGTGCTGCGCAAGCCGAGCACGGTGACGCCCAGGCCGAGCGCATTGTCGTCAACCTGGCGTCTCAGGAATACTTCAAGGCCGTGGATCTCAAGGCGCTCAAGGCCCCCGTGGTCGAATGCGTTTTCGAGGACTTCAAGGGCGGGAAGTACAAGATCATCAGCTTCCATGCCAAGCGCGCACGCGGACTGATGGTGCGCTGGGCCGTACAGCACAAGGCCAGGAAGGTGGCCGACCTGCGCAAGTTCGACCTGGAAGGCTATGCGCTGGCCGAGCAGGCCAGCACGCCCGGCAAGCTGGTGTTCCGCCGCAAGCTGCAAGACTGACGCTGCGCATTGAAATCGGCATCAGTGCACACTAGCATTGTCGACATGAGCACCTCCACCCAAGACGAGTTCGTCACACCTCCCGGCCTGACACCCGAGCTGATGCAATGGGTGCGCGCGCAAAGCGCCTCCGGCGTGCCGCTGCCATCGCTGCTGCAGTCCATGCGCAAGGCTGGCTGGGCCGAGCATCTGGCGCGCCGCGCGCTGGCCCTGCCCGAAGAGGGTGAACTGCCCCTGCCTTTCACAGCAGCCAGGACCGAAGCCGAAGTGGCAGTGCAGGTCCATGAGTCGGGCGTTCCCGAGCCCGATCTGCTGACCGATCCCTGCTGCGTCCATGCCGGCGATCGCGATGTCCATGTGCTGATGAGCGTGCGCCACCCGCGCGTGGTGGTGTTCGGCAATCTGCTCTCCGACGAGGAGTGCGATGCCCTCATCGCAGCTGCCCGCCCGCGCATGCGGCGCTCGCTGACCGTGGACAACCAGAGCGGCGGCGAGGCTGTCAATGACGACCGTACCAGCAATGGCATGTTCTTCCAGCGCGGCGAGAACGAACTCATCAGCCTTGTCGAGCAGCGCATCGCACGCCTGCTGAACTGGCCGCTGGAAAACGGCGAGGGCATGCAGGTGCTGCACTACCGGCCTGGCGCCGAATACAAGCCGCATTACGATTACTTCGCCCCCAACGAGCCCGGCACGCCGACCATACTCAAGCGTGGCGGCCAGCGTGTGGGAACCCTGGTCATGTATCTCAACGAGCCCGCGCGCGGCGGCGCAACCACCTTTCCCGATGTAGGGCTGCAGGTCGTGCCGCGCCGTGGCAATGCCGTATTCTTCAGCTATAACCGGCCCGACCCGGCCACCAAGACCCTTCACGGCGGCGCTCCCGTCCTGGAGGGCGAAAAATGGATTGCCACCAAGTGGCTGCGCGAACGAGAGTTCAAGTAAAAACAGGATCCATCCCTTACTCACAAAGCGCCAGCAGCTATCCTTTCTACTGCTGGCTATTTTGTTTTTGAATCATGCACACCCCTGAACAATCGCAGCTGGGCAAAAGCTCGGCCTATGTGGACCAGTACGATGCGTCCCTGCTCTTTCCCCTGCCACGCCTGACCAAGCGCGAGGAAATCGGCGCCGCCATCAACCCGCCGTTCTTTGGTGCCGATCTGTGGACTTCATTCGAAGTTTCCTGGCTCAATCTGCGCGGCAAGCCCCAGGTGGCGCTGGCGCATTTCACCATCCCCTGCGAAACGCCCAACCTGATCGAGAGCAAGTCCTTCAAGCTGTATCTGAACAGCTTCAACAACACCCGTTTTGCCGACGCCAGCGAGGTGCTGGCGCGCCTTCGCACCGATCTGTCCGAAGCCACCTGGCGCGGCAGCGAGGCCCAGGGCAGCGTGGGCGTGCGGCTGTTGCAAGCAGATCAGTTCGATGCCCAGCAAGTGCATGAACTGGACGGCCTGCTGCTGGACCGCCTCGATGTGGAGTGCACCCGGTACACGCCGGCTCCCGAGTTGCTGCGCGCAAACCACGACGAAGCCCCCGTCAACGAAACCCTGGTCAGCAATCTGCTCAAGAGCAACTGCCTGGTCACCGGCCAGCCCGACTGGGGCAGCGTGCAGATTCAATACAGCGGTGCGCAAATCGAGCAGGAAGGTCTGCTGCAGTACCTGGTGAGCTTTCGCAACCACAACGAATTCCATGAGCAATGCGTGGAGCGCATCTTCATGGACATCTGGACCCGCTGCAAACCCATCAAGCTGGCCGTCTATGCCCGCTACACGCGCCGCGGCGGCCTGGACATCAACCCTTTCCGCACCAGCCACCCGGGCGCCCTGCCCGCCAATGTGCGTACGGCACGCCAGTAGCACCGGCACGACCCAATCAAGGGCAGCAAGCAAGGGCCGCCCCGCAGCAAAGCTGCTGCCCCCTCAGGGGAAGGCTGCAAAGCGTCTCAGGGGGATCAACTCTTCCATGGGCAGTCATCCTGCCCCAGCAAAGCCTCGGCATAACGCAGATCCTGAATGCGCAGCCACAGCCCGTTCATGCCCTGGCGCAGGGGCTCGACGGCAGCACGCTGCCAGGTCTGCGCCACCACCAGCTGACGCGCCGCTGCGGGCTCTACCCGGGCCTTGTAAGCCGCGTTCGCCTCGCCCTGCTGTAGCTCAGCATCGGGCAAGGGCAAATCCTGCCAATGCAGGCCCTGGGCATCCCAACCCTGCAGCACCGGCATGCGCGCCCTGAGCGTCAGCGTGCGCACTTCCTTTTCCACGGGGTTGAGCCAGTGCAGCTGCCACTGTCCCAGTTCGCCATAGCGTGTCTCCACCGGCTCCAGCAAGGCCCAGCCTTCGCCTGAAGGATGGGGACAGGCGCAAGGCCCGACACCGCAGAACGCCAGACCGCTGCGCGTCATGATCACGCCGTCCTTGCGAGGTTCATCATGCTGCCAATAGTGGTTGACGCGCTCGTTCACGCCGCCCCACCACCAGACGGTGTCGCCGCGCACATCGTCACGCCAGACATAGTCGCCGTCGGAACAGGGGTGTTGAATCTGTCTCACCTCGCGCCAGCGTGGCAGCAACTGCCAGCGCCCTTGCGCATCGGGAGCCAGTTCGCGCTCTGAGTAGAGCGGGCGCCAGTCGGGTCTTGCCAGATGGCTGGCCGATACGGACTGCAAAGGCCAGCGCCAGGATGCGGTCGAGGGGTCCCAGTCCTTGTCCGCCAGGCTGGCCGTCAGCGCCAGCACGCGCAGGCGAGCAGCCATGCCGCCCTTGACCGACGGCACAGCGGCCAGCCGCACCACGGGCCAGGGCAGGTCCACGCTTTGCAGGCGCTCCCCGTCCCAGATCTGCAGGCTGCCGCTGCCACCGCGAATCGGTGCACGGCCATGCGGCATGAGAATCGCCCAGCGTCCCTGCACGATCACATGTTCCAGTGCCCAGGTACCGGGCAGATGGCGTTCGCCCCATTGCAGGTTGTAGGCCGCCGTTTCGCCCAGCTCCTCCCGGGCGGGCTTGGACAGAGTCCAGATCAGGCGCTGCCCCTTGAGCGGCTCGCTCTGCGCGCGCCACAGCGCGGGCTGCGCCGGATCACGCAGCCAGTCGAAGCACAAGGGAAGCGAGGGTTTGAGGATGGGCAGGCCATCGCGCTGATGGGCAGCGCAGATATCCACCTCGCTCATGGCGCAGCTGATGCTGGTGCCATCGTGCAGGCGCTCGGTCTCGGGCGTATCTAGCTGCACTTTCTGCAGCAGCAGCTCATTGAGCCAGCTCAGCGGTAAAACCGCTGGCGCTTGCGGCTCGCTCGGCGGCTCAAGATCCGGCAGGCCCAGGGCCCAGGGCTTGTGATCCTCGGGCATCAACTCCGGCCATTGCTGCCAGCCTCGCTCCATGGTCCAGACAGCCAGCCGCAGGCTGGCCTGGCTGGCATCGCCCTGGGTAGGGTAGGCATAGAGCGCAAAGGCCTGGGCATCGGCACGCCAGACCATGCTGTGGCTCTCGTCCAGCACCCAGGGCTGGGCGGCCTCACCCAGCATCAGCTGCCAGTGCGGATTCTGCAGCGGAGCCATGGGATAGCGCAGCTTGCGCAGCGAAGCCGGCCAGTGGCGCTGCAGCGCCACCGGCGGCACCGGGGTGGGCTGAGCCGGTTGAGGCAGAGTCGGCATGGGCCGGGCGACTTCGGCCGGCAGGCAGTCTGCCGGCACCCAGAGATCCACCACCTGCAGCAGGGGCTGCGGCTGCGCAGCCATATGCTCGCCCAGCCAGGCCTCGAAGCTGGCATCGGACATGATCACATGCGCATCGTCGGCAATGCCGCTTTCGTTGATGCTCTCGCCACTCCAGCGCGGCATGCGCCAGTGGATGGCATCCAGCAGCTCGCCTTCCGGCTTGCTGATCACCCAGCTGCGACGTGATTTGCGGTCGACCAGATGGGCGGCCTCGCTGTCATAAAAGCCCGTGCGCAGCCAGCGCCCGTCATAGGAGGTGTGCATGTCCATCTCCCAGACATGGGGCAGGTAGACGCCGTCCGCACACAGCACATCGCCATAGATGGGGCCGCCCATGCCGCGCTCGCCCTGGGGGCGAAAATTCACATCCCTGCTGGCCTCTGACGCCACATCCGCCTGCGCCGCAAGCTCTTGATCGGAGAGTGTCCGCGCCGCAACATCCGACGCCGCTCCGGCCTGGGCCACGGACGGCTCGGCCTCCTGCCCAGCAGTTGCAGACGACGCGGGTCTGGCGTCAGCGCGCAAACGCGATATCAGCCAGATCAGCAAACACAGGGCCAGCGCCGCAATGGCGATCAGGGTCAGCACAACACTCATGGCGCAATCCTACCGAAAGCCAATGTGAAAAAGGCAGCTCCACGGCTGCCTTTTCAGAGCAAGACCACAAAAGCCTAGAGATGGAACACGTCCACCGAACGCTCCAGTGTCCTGGCACTCAGGCGCAGCGATTGCGCTGCGCTGGTCGACTGCTCCACCAGCGCCGCATTCTGCTGGGTCACTGAGTCAAGTTGGGCCACGGCCTCGTTGACCTGGGAGATGCCTATCGACTGCTCACGCGTGGCAATGCTGATCTGGTGCACCAGGGAGCCGACCTTGTCCACGGCCTGCACCATGCCGTCTATGGTCTGGCCCGCGGCACGCATGCGCGCATTTCCGTCATTGATGCCATCGACCGTGCGGTTGATGAGCACGCTGATCTCCTTGGCCGCTTCGGCGCTGCGCTGGGCCAGTGCTCGCACCTCGCCTGCCACCACGGCAAAGCCGCGACCCTGCTCGCCGGCCCGCGCCGCTTCCACGGCCGCGTTCAGCGCCAGCAGATTGGTCTGGAAGGCAATGCTCTCGATCACGCCAATGATCTCGCTCATGCGGGTGGAGGAGCCGCGGATATGCTCCATGGCCAGTCCCACTTCGCTGATGGCCGCGCCGCTGCGGCTGGCCACCTTGCTGCTCTCGTCGCTGGCACCGGCCATGAACTGTGCCGTGTCGGCCGTCTGCGACACGGTGCCCGAAATTTCCTCCATCGAGGCCGCCGTCTGCTGCAGGCTGGTGGCCTGCGACTCGGTACGCCCTGCCAGATCGAAACTGCTCTGGGCGATTTCATGGGCAGTCTGGGCAAAGCCCTGCACCTCGGTACGCACATCGCCCACCACGGCGCGCAGATTGATCTGAATCTGCTGCAGCCTCAGCATCAGCGCCCCCACGGCACCGCTGTAGCTCTGGCTGCATTCGGTACTCAGATTGCAGGCGGCCACATCGGCTGCAAAGCGGCTAGCTTCCTCCAGTCCCGCCACGCAGCGCCGTTGAAAGCGCCACAGCACGAATGCGCCGCCTGCCAACAGGCTTGCAGCACGCCAGCCCCAGGCAGTTGCACCCTGCCAACCCAGCATATCGGGCAGCATGGCGATCAAGGCCATGAGGGCCAGCAACCAGGCCATGCGCGCCACCAGGCCCACATCCTTACGACCATCCCACCAGCCCATCAGCCCCAGACGGCGCACCGCGCCCGCGCGCAGGCGGAAGCTGGCCTGTGCCTGCTTTTCCTCGTTGCGCATGCGCGCGTACAGCGCTTCGGCTTCGGCCACTTCGGCGGCCGAAGGCTTGGTGCGCACCGACAGATAGCCGCTTGGCTTGCCGCCCTCCATGATGGGCGTGACATTGGCGCGCACCCAGTAGTGGTCGCCGTTCTTACGGCGGTTCTTGACCAGTGCCGTCCAGGGATAGCCATGGGCAATGGTGCGCCACATATCCTTGAAGGCAGCGGCCGGCATGTCGGGGTGGCGAATCAGATTGTGCGGCTGGCCGATCAGCTCTTCGTAGGCATAGCCGCTGACGCGCACAAAGGCCGGGTTGCAATGCGTGATCTCGCCCTTGGTGTTGGTGCTGGAGACCAGCAGCTCGTCACCTGGAAAGTCGTAGTTTTGTTGAGATACCGGCAGGTTCAGGCGCATGCTTTGCACTCCTCCAATAAGCCTGTTTAGTTTTTGTTCGAGAGTGAGCGATCAGGCATCCCGTCGACAGCTGGTTAACCAGATACACAAATTCACACTTGAATCATCGCACAGTGATGATTCCCGAGCCCCCAGGCTCAGAACAGAGATGCGGTATAGGGATCCGAATGCTTGACCGAGGTCAAACCATGAGGTCTGAGCAGCAGTTCGCGAGCCGCAGGATCGTGGGCGCTGGCCTGCCAGAGCTGCTCGGCAATCAGGCCCGAGACCTTGACCCCCAGCAGCCTGATGCGCTTGCCAAGCGGCACGCGCTTGAGGCATTGGCCCGCGGCCAGGCGGATGGCCGCCGCATCCTGTATCGGCAGGTTCAGAGTCTGGTCCCGCGTGGCAATCCTGAAATCGTCATAGCGCAGCTTGATGCCCACGGTGCGCCCCACATAGCCCTTGCGCTGCAGATCCTCGGCCAGACGCTCGCACAGGTCCGTGAAGATCGCACCCAGTTCGGCCTTGTCGCGCACGGCATGCAGATCGCGCTCGAAGGTGGTCTCGCGACTCATGGACACCGGCTCGCTCTCGGTCACCACGGCGCGTTCGTCCTGCCCCCAGGCCGACTCGTGCAGCCAGTGGCCATAGCTTTTGCCAAACCAGTGCAGCAGCTGCGGCAGGCTTTGCGCGGCCAGGTCGCCAATGGTTTCTATGCCCAGGCTCTTGAGCTTGGCATCGGCCTTGGGTCCTATGCCGTTGACCTTGCGGCAGGCCAGCGGCCAGATCCGGCTTTGCAGATCTTCGGGCTGGACGACGGAGATGCCGTTGGGCTTGTTGAACTCGCTGGCCATCTTGGCCAGCAGCTTGTTGGGCGCCACGCCCACCGAGCAGGTCAGGCCCGTGGCGTCGAAGATGGATTTCTGGATCAGCCGGGCCAGCACGCGTCCGCCTTCACGCTGGCCGCCGGGCACGTCGGTGAAGTCGATGTAGACCTCGTCCACGCCGCGGTTCTCCATCAGCGGAGCAATCGACACGATGATCTCTTTGAAGGCCCGGGAAAAGCGCCTGTACTCGGTAAAGTCCACGGGCAGAAGAATCGCCTGCGGGCACAGCCTGGCGGCCTTCATCATGCCCATGGCCGAGCCCACGCCGAACTGCCGCGCCGGATAGGTGGCCGTGGTGATCACGCCGCGCCCTGTGTAATCGCGCAGCAGCGGAAAGTCCGCCACCGGGATCTCGGACAACGGCCGCCCCGCATGGCGCGCCAGCAGCTCCTCGTCAAAGCTGCGCCGCCCGCCGCCGATCACCACCGGCAGCCCCTTGAGCTGCGGGTAGCGCAGCAGCTCCACGGAGGCGTAGAACGCATCCATGTCCAGATGCGCGATGCGCCTGGGCCGGGAATCGGGGCTGGTGGGAAGATCGCTCACAGTGCCGATTTTGCCTGCGCTGGCAAGAGACGGCAGCCATGCATTAAACAAGCACACATGCACCTGAAAACAGCAAGCAGCGGCATGACCTCATGCCCTGCATCCTTCCCCCCTCCCGCACAGAGAAGAGGAAGACTCAAACCGCCTCAGGACGAAACCTTGCCCTGCTTGATGTCTTCGAGCTCGTCAAAGCGCATATCGGCATAGCTGACCCAGGTCTTGCGCTTGACCAGCCAGTAACCCAGCCAGAACAGCAGGAACAGCGGAATGCCCAGATAGGTCGAGACCACGCCGCCCCAATCGATGCGATCTTCCAGGAAGGCCTGGTAGTTCTGGCCCAGCGTCACCACCAGACACAGCACAAAGGCAAAGATGGGACCGAAGGGGAAGGCGCCGGCCTTGTAGGGCAGCAGGCCCACATCGTGGCCGTGCATGACATAGCCGCGACGGAAGCGGTAGTGGCTGACGGCAATGCCCAGCCAGACGATGAACTCCGTCATGCCGGCCAGATTCAGCAGCCAGATATAGACGGCCTGCGGGCTGTAGAGCGAGGAAAACAGACACAGGCTGGCGACCAGCGTGCTGCCGATCAAGGCCACCAGCGGCACGCCGTTCTGGGTCAGCCGGGAGAAGATGCGCGGCGCATTGCCCTCGGTCGCCATGTTGTAGAGCATGCGCGTGGCCGCATACATGCCGGAGTTGCCGGCCGACAGCACCGAGGTCAGGATCACCGCATTCATCACCGTGGCCGCCGACAGCAGGCCCGCGTGCTGGAACACCAGCGTGAACGGACTCACCGCGATATCGGCCACATCGGTACGCAGCAGCTGCGGATCGGTATAGGGAATCAGAAAGCCGATGACGACAATGGCCAGCACATAGAACAGCAGGATGCGCCAGAACACCTGACGAATCGCACGCGGCACGTTCTCGCGCGGATTCTCGGATTCGCCTGCCGCAACGCCCACCAGCTCCGTGCCCTGGAAGGAATAGGCCACGATCATGGCCACGCCCACAAAGGTCGCGAAATTGCCGACGAATGGCGCATCGCCCGTGGTCCAGTTCTCGAAACCGGGTACATGGCCGTTGCTGATGATGCCGAACAGAATCAGCACGCCGGTGATCAGAAAGGCCACCACGGCCAGCACCTTGATCAGCGCGAACCAGTACTCGGCCTCGGCAAAGCCGCGCGCGGAAAACGCGTTCAGCCCCACCATCAGCAGCAGGAACAGGCCGCTCCAGATGATGCCTGGCACATCGGGAAACCAGTAGGCCATGACCAGTTGCGAGGCCACCAGGTCCACCGCCACCACCACAGCCCAGCTGAACCAGAAGTTCCAGCCCAGCGCAAAGCCGAAGCCTCGATCCACATAGCGCGAGGCATAGGTAGAGAAAGAGCCGGCCACAGGCATGAAGGCGGCCAGCTCGCCCAGGCTGGTCATGATGTAGTACACCATGATGCCGATGAGCAGATAGGTGAGCACGGCACCACCAGGGCCGATCTGGGCGATGGCCGAGCCGGAGGCCACGAACAGGCCCGTTCCGATGGCGCCGCCAATGGCAATCATGCTCAGGTGGCGCTGCTTGAGCACCCGGTGCAAGCGGGGCTGGTTATCGTCACCATCACCAGTCGGCGCGAGCTGCTGGCTTGAGTTGGGTTGGGACATAAATGTCTTGTTGTAATGGTTTGCGCCCATCCGGACAAAACACCCAACCATCCCGCAGGCGCTGCGACAGGCAACGCAAAAAGGCGACCATGACGGTCGCGGGCAACAAGGACAAAGGAACGAAGCCATGACAGCAGAACGCCATGGCGGATAGGCCAGTTGCATCCTGAATCGGCAGCCACCCCAGTCGGGCGCTTCAATGGCAAAGCGGTGATATCGCCGGGCCCATTGACAGGCAAAGACGATATTTTGCCCAAATCCACCGCAGGCCATGACCCGCTGTGCCAATGCAGGGGCTGACTCTGGGGCTGCTCAGGTGTACTTGACAGAGCTTACTGCTATGAATTTAGAAGCACACTGTGCTTTAATAAATTCATTTTCATAGACAAATAATCCATATTTCATTGAAGGATAAGCGGCAATCGCTATCAAATAGCGTGAACCCGACATGAGCAGCCATGGCTGGGCCCTGGCGCAGAAGTCTAGAAAACCCGTATATCCAGGCACCGCCGTTCTTCCTACATTTGCCCACAGGCTCTCAGCCCGGTGATGCCGAGAGAGACTGCAGCGCAAACTTGGCGTATGCAGCGCCGAAGGAGCAACCGCCCCGGAAACTCTCAGGCCAAAGGATCGGCATCGCTTTCACACACTCTGAAGAATGTCCGGACGTCATCGTCCGCCGGGCATACCGAAGGAGCAAGCGAGCAGCGCCGCAAGGCCCTGCCTCGTGAATCTCTCAGGTCCAGAACAGAGGGGGCGTCCGCTGCGCATGTTGCGCACGGGCTCCACCCTTGACGTTTCTGGAATCTGAATCATGAAGACAATCGCCGTCATCGGCGGTGGCATCACTGGCGTGACCACCGCCTACGCCCTCGCACGCCGCGGATTTTCCGTCACCCTGTTCGAGAAACAGCGCTATGCCGCCAT
The DNA here is from genome assembly GCF_039581385.1 of Comamonas sp. A7-5. Taxonomy (NCBI): domain Bacteria; kingdom Pseudomonadati; phylum Pseudomonadota; class Betaproteobacteria; order Burkholderiales; family Comamonadaceae; genus Comamonas; species Comamonas sp. A7-5. The sequence continues at coordinate 565,752 of NZ_JBCPWO010000002.1, read as the reverse complement.
GGAAACCTCGTTCGCCAATGGCGGCCAGCTCTCGGCCTCGAACGCCGAGGTCTGGACCCATTGGTCCACCATCGTCAAGGGCCTCAAGTGGATGCTCAAGAGCGATGCTCCACTGCTGCTCAACCCCAGGCCCAGCTGGCACAAGATTTCCTGGTTCTGCCAGTTTCTCGCTGCCATCCCCCATTACGAGAAAAACACCGTGGAAACCGCCAGGCTGGCGATTGCGGCACGCGAGCACCTGTTTGACTGGGCGGCCAGCGAAGGCATTGACTTCGATCTGAAGCAAAAAGGCATCTTGCATATCTACCGCGACCGAGCAGGCTTTGAACATGCGGGCAAGGTTTCCCGGTTGCTGGCCAAAGGCGGCCTGGAGCGCCGCGCCGTGACACCGCAGGAGATGCGCTCCATAGAGCCGACCCTCTCCGGAACCTTCTATGGCGGCTACTTCACCGAGAGCGACTCCACGGGAGACATCCACAAGTTCACCAGCGGCCTGGCTGCCGCCTGCGAACGACTGGGCGTGCAATGCCGCTACGGCCAGGAAATCGTGTCGGTGAACAGCAACGGCAAGCAGGCCAGCGTGACCGTGCGCCAGGGCCTGGAAACCGAGACCTCGACTTTCGACGCCATGGTGGTCTGCGCAGGCACGGCCAGCCGCGCCCTGGCCGCCCAGCTGGGCGACAGCGTCAACATCTATCCGGTCAAGGGCTATTCCATCACGGTCAATCTGCCGGACGAAGCCAGCCGCGCCGCAGCCCCTGTGGTGAGTCTGCTGGACGACGAGACCAAGCTGGTCACCAGCCGCCTCGGCGACGATCGCTTCCGAGTTGCCGGTACGGCGGAGTTCAACGGCTTCAACAAGGACATCCGCGCCGACCGCATCCGTCCACTCATCGAATGGGTGCAGCAATGCTTCCCCGGCGTCAGCACGCGCAGCGTCGTGCCCTGGGCGGGCCTGCGCCCCATGATGCCGGACATGCTGCCGCGCGTGGGCCCTGGCAACAAGCCCTGCGTGTTCTACAACACCGGCCACGGCCATCTGGGCTGGACCTTGTCCGCCGTCACCGCCGACATGGTCGGCGACCTCGTGCTGCAGTCCATGGGCAGCGCCAGCAGACAGCCCCGACCGGCCACGCTGAGCACCGCCAGCGCCTGACCACGACCTGAAAACCTCATCAACAAGCCAGACACGGTAGCCGCAGCGCCCCGTGAGGGGCAGCTGTTGCCGTGTGAATGGCAAAACGGAGACATACAACATGAGTCGAAATCATCCAAGCGCAGCCGGGGAGTCGCTGCAGCAGACAGGGGAGCTGGAGCGCGGCCTCAAGGACCGGCACATCCAGCTGATCGCCCTGGGCGGCGCCATTGGCGTGGGCCTGTTCCTGGGCTCGGCCAAGGCAATCCACAAGGCTGGTCCGCTGCTGCTGGTCAGCTACGCCATCGCGGGGCTGGCCATCTTCTTCATCATGCGGGCACTGGGCGAGTTGCTGGTGCACCGCCCGGTGGCCGGCTCTTTTGCCACCTATGCCGAAACCTATGTCAGCCCCTGGGCCGGGTTCGTCACCGGCTGGACCTACTGGTTCACCTGGGTGGTGACAGGCATGGCGGAGCTCACGGCCATAGGCATCTACACCCACTACTGGTTTCCGGCCATTCCGCAATGGGTTCCGGCGCTCGCCACGCTGGCCGTGCTGCTGGGCGTGAATCTGATTGCGGTCAAGGTCTTCGGCGAGCTGGAATTCTGGTTCGCGCTGATCAAGGTCGTGACCATTGTTGCCACGCTGGTTCTGGGTGTGGCCATCATCACCACGGGCTGGGGACCGCTGGGCCAGACGGCAAGCTTCACCAATCTCTGGTCGCATGGCGGCTTTGCGCCCGTGGGCATGGTGGGCGTGGTCTTCACCTTGCAGATAGCCTGCTTTGCCTATTCCGGCGTGGAGCTGATAGGCGTGACAGCCGGTGAAGCCGAGTCCCCCGAGAAAGTGCTGCCCCGTGCCACCAACAGCATCGTCTACCGCATTCTGATCTTCTATATCGGCGCCCTGATCGTCATCATGTCGCTGGTGCCCTGGAACGAACTCAGCCCCGACATGAGCCCCTTCGTCCATGTCTTCGACAAGCTGGGCATTCCTGCCGCAGCCGGCATCATCAACTTCGTGGTCATCACCGCCGCCGCCTCTTCGTGCAACAGCGGCATCTTCAGCACGGGCCGCATGCTCTACACGCTGGCGCAATTCAAACAGGCGCCCGCCAGGCTGGGCCGGGTCAATGCGCGCCATGTGCCTGCGGCCGGCCTTGTGCTGTCGGCGGCATTCATGCTGCTTGGCGTGGTGCTGAACTATCTGGTGCCCGAGGAGGCCTTCATCTACGTGACCAGCATTGCCACCATCGGCGCCGTGTGGACCTGGGGCATCATCGTCTTTGCCCATCTGCGCTATCGCCGCGCCGTCAGGCTGGGGCGTGCTGCTGCCGTGGCCTACCGCATGCCCGGCGCGCCGTTCACCAACTGGTTTGTGCTGGCCTTTCTGGCCGTGGTGCTGGTCTGCCTGTCGCTGGATGCCAGCACCCGCGTGGCGCTGTATATCGCGCCCCTGTGGTTTGCGCTGCTGACGATCGGCTACCGGCTCTACGCGGTCAAGCCCGAGCAGCGCCAACGCCTGGCGCAAGCGCAGCAGCAAGCCGCCTGAGGCGCAGCACAGCCGCGGTAGCATGCTATTGATTTAGAAGCTTCTTGCGCTTTTTCATAGTTCATTTCAAATGACTTTTAGCTTTGAAAATGAGACTAAACAAGCGCAGGAAGCTCTTGAAATCAGAGCTGCAGACAGATCAGCACCAGGCCCAGCATCATCAGCGCCATGCCCAGCTTTTCCGTCAATGAGAGCTTCTCGCTGAACACCTTGCGCGAGACGATATAGCTGAACACCACCTCCACCATGCCCAGGGTGCGCACGGCGGCCGCCCCCTGCATGGCATAGGCGGTGAACCAGGCCAGCGAGGCTGCAGCGCCCATGCTGCCGGCCAGCAGCGAGATGCGCCAGGCCTTGAAGATGGGGCGCAGGCCCTGTTCATGGGTTCTGGCAATCCAGGCGCTCATGACGACGGACTGCATGGCCTGCGCGATCAGCACGCCCCAGGCCCCCGACAACCAGGGCGAGCTCACTCCCAGTGTTGCGATCTCGACCGCGCCGCCGCGAAAGCCCACCGTGGCCAGCGCAAAACAGGCGCCGCAGATCAGCCCGTAGACCGAGGATTTGCTGGTCCAGGCCGAGAGCGTGAACAGTTGCCCGCGCGGCGGCAGCGACAGCATCAACACGCCCACCGTGGCCAGCACCATGGCCAGCAGCGCCAGCCGGGTCGGCAGCTCATGCAGGAACATGGCGGCAAACAGGGCCACCTGCAGGACCTCGGTCTTGGACAGCGTGACCGCCACGGCAAAGTTGCGTTCCTTCATGGCCATGAGCAAGGCAGCCGTGGCCGCAACCTGAAAGAAGGCACCAAGCGCGATCCAGCCCAGATACGCGGCGCTGAACTTCGGCAGCACCTGGGACGGATCGCCCAGACCATACAGCGCCAGCAGATAGATGGCAGCAAACGGCAAGCCATAGAGAAAGCGCACCAGCGTGGCTGGCAAGGTGCCGACCTGCGCCGTCAGCGAGCGCTGGGCCGTGTTGCGCACCGTCTGCGCCGCCGCCGCAAACAGCACCACTCCCACCCACAAATATTCCATTCCTATGCCCGGCATGAGACGCTTTCTTTTCTGTTAGCGCGCCAGCATAGCGCCGGCTGCCGGACGGTGCTGACGCGATTCGTGCAGTCCACCCGCTCAAGCCAAGGCGACGTGAAGCACGAACGGCTTCCGTTCTGATGACGAAGTCTCCACCCCGGAAAAATAACCTCAAATCCAGACCATTGCTGCGTCTTTAGCTACAATTTCTGCTGGGTGCCCGCCGCACGAGGTGGCGATGGCAGGTGAATGTTCATGCGCAGGTCGGGCCGCCAGCGCACCAGTCGTTTGCAGTGCAGACGGCACCAGCAGGCATTGCCTCAGGTGCCGCACGCCTTCAGCGTACGACTCAGACACCTACCGACACATGGACCCACAAACACTTGTGCAGGCCCCTGCGCCTTTTGCATCCCAAAATTCCCCCCGTGTTTCCGCACTGCAATCCGCGACCGAGCGCGTGCAGGCACAAATCTCGCACCTGCTGCATATCGAATCCTTTGCCGGCATGGTGCTCATGCTGGCCGCTGCGGCAGCCCTGATCTGGGCCAACTCCGGCGCGGCGCAAAGCTACTTTGCACTGTGGCATGCCCCCGTCGCGCTGACGCTTGGCCCATGGAGCTTCAGCACCGATCTGCATTTCATCGTCAACGATGTGCTGATGACGGTGTTCTTTCTGGTCGTGGGCATGGAGATCCGGCGCGAGCTGCACAACGGCGCGCTGGCCAGCCTGCGCCAGGCCAGTCTGCCGCTAATCGCTGCCATCGGCGGCGTGGCCGTGCCCGCACTCATCTACGTGGCCCTGGCGGGCAACGACAGGACGCTGCTCAACGGCTGGGCAATTCCGACGGCGACCGACATCGCGTTTGCCGTGGGCGTGCTGGCCCTGCTGGGCCGCAATATCCCGGGTGCACTGCGTATCTTCCTGCTGGCCCTGGCCATCATCGACGACATCGTGGCCGTGCTCATCATCGCCTTCTTCTACTCCGGCGGCCTGCAGGCCATGGGCTTTGTGGTTGCCGCAGCCGGCGTGCTGCTGGTGCTGCTGTTCAACCGCATGGGCATTGCCGCCGCGCCCCTGTATGTGCTGCCCGGAGCCATTCTCTGGTTCGGTCTGCTCAAGACCGGCGCTCATCCCACCCTGGCAGGTGTGGTGCTGGGTCTGATGACGCCTGTATTTGTACGCCCCGCTTCCATGCCGCTGCTGATCACGGCACAGACGGCCATGCGCAGGGCCGGCGAGCAGATGCTGAGCGGCCGGCCCGATCCGCAGCACCTGCTGCAGGAGTTGCGCACTGCCCAGCTCGCACAGCGCGACCTGCTGCCGCCTGCTCTGCGCCTGCCCATGATTCTTCATCCATGGGTGGCTTTTTGCATCATGCCCATCTTTGCGCTGGCCAATGCCGGTGTGCAGTTCTCGGGCATAGACCTGAGCGCAGCCGCACCGCAGACCACGGCCATGGCCGTGCTGGTGGCCCTGGTGCTGGGCAAGCCCCTGGGGGTCTTCATCTGCACCTGGCTGGCCGTCAAGAGCGGGCTGTGCAGCCTGCCCGAGGGCCTGAACTGGCGCGGTGTGCTGCTGGTGGGCCTGCTGGCCGGCATAGGTTTTACCATGTCCATCTTTGTCGGCGGTCTGGCCTTTGCGGATGCGAGCCTGCTGGGCGCGGCCAAGCTGGGCATTCTGGCCGGCTCGGCCATGGCAGCCTTGCTGGGGCTTGGTTATGGATTTGCCATGCGCAAGCGTTTCGAGCAGCCCTGAACGCCACGACACACCGCCGGAAAATCAAAAAGGTCAGTCCTGCAAAGGACTGACCTTTTTTCATGCCGCAGAACAATCAGCTCTGCTCGAAAGGTTTCGGGTAAGTGCCGGGCAACAGAATTTCTTTGCCGACCTGGTTGATATTGGTGTGCCCGCAGAAGGCCATGGTGGTATCGAGCTCCTTGTGAATGATCTGCAGCGCCTTGCTCACGCCGGCCTGGCCATAAGCACCCAGACCATAGAGGAAGCTGCGACCTATCATCGTGCCCTGCGCACCCAGTGCGCGGGCCTTGAGCACGTCCTGACCGCTGCGAATGCCGCCATCCATCCAGACTTCGATGTCCTTGCCCGCAGCCTCTGCAATCGATGGCAAGGCTGCAATCGAAGAAGGCGCGCCGTCAAGCTGACGGCCGCCATGGTTGCTGACCACCAGCGCGTCAGCACCGCTTTGTGCAGCCAGACGCGCATCTTCGGCATCCATCACACCCTTGAGAATGATCTTGCCGCCCCAGAGCTTCTTGATCCATTCCACATCGCTCCAGTTCAGTGACGGATCGAACTGATCTGCCGTCCAGGACGACAGCGAGGACACATCGCCCACACCATCCACATGGCCGACGATATTGCCGAAGCTGCGGCGCTTGGTACCCAGCATTCCCAGGCACCAGTGCGGCTTGGTCGCCAGATTGATGAGGTTTGCCAGCGTGGGCTTGGGCGGGGTGGACAGGCCGTTCTTGATGTCCTTGTGGCGCTGCCCAAGGATTTGCAGGTCCAGCGTCACCACCAGCGCCGAGCAGTTGGCCGCCTTGGCACGATTGATCAGGCGCTCCATGAAGGCCTTGTCGCGCATCACATAGAGCTGAAACCAGAACGGATGGCGATCGGTGTGCTCGGCTATGTCCTCCAGCGAACAGATGCTCATGGTGGACAGCGTGAACGGCACGCCAAAGGCCTTGGCGGCCTTGGCTCCAAGAATCTCGCCATCGGCATGCTGCATGCCGGTCAGGCCCGTGGGCGCAATCGCCACCGGCATGGCGACCTCCTCGCCGATCATGGTGGTGCGCGTGCTACGCCCTTCCATGTTCACGGCCACACGCTGACGCAGCTTGATGGTCTGGAACTCGTCTTCGTTGGCCCGATAGGTGCCCTGGGTGTAAGAGCCCGAATCGGCGTAGTCATAGAACATGCGCGGCACACGACGCTTGGCCACCACGCGCAGGTCTTCGATACAGGTGATTTTGGAAAGATCGCTCACGACTTCTAGCCTTGTAATTGGAGTTGAACCCGATGGTAGCCCTCATCGCCGTCATCGGCAGTTCACTATGGTTTGAAGTGATTTATGCCGGTTTTGAAATTTTCTTCAGCGAGGGAAAATCAAGGGCAAATGCTAGGTATGCAAGCCTATTCGCACAGCCACCATCCTTGTCCGCACAACAAACAGGAGACAAAAGAGATGGTTTGGCAACAGGTCTACGACCCTCTATCGAATATGTGGCTGTCCACATTGCTTGCGGCCATTCCGGTCGTGGTGATGCTGGTGGGCCTGGGCTTTCTACACATGAAGGCCCACCTGGCCGCAGGCGCGGGCCTGATTGCAGCGCTGCTGATTGCAGTCTTTGTCTACAACATGCCCGGCGAAATGGCGGGGCGTGCAGCCTTGTTCGGCGGCTTCACCGGCCTGCTGCCCATTGGCTGGATTGTGCTGAACATCATCTTCCTGCATCAGCTGACCGAGCAGAACGGCAGCTTCAAGGTGCTGCAGGACTCACTTTCCGGGATCACCGAAGACCGCCGCATCCAGTTGCTGCTGATTGCCTTTTCTTTCGGTGCCTTTTTCGAGGGCGCTGCCGGCTTCGGGACACCCGTGGCCGTGACGGCAGCCATCCTGATCGGCCTAGGCTTTTCTCCACTGGCGGCATCCGGTCTGTCACTGATCGCCAATACCGCACCCGTGGCCTTTGGCGCCCTGGGCACGCCCGTCATCACGCTGGCCAAGGTCCATGGCTACGATCTGATGGAAGTGACCGCCATGATCGGCCGCCAGCTGCCTTTCTTCTCGGTGCTGGTGCCGTTCTGGCTGATCTGGGCCTTTGCCGGTCGCAAGGGCATGATGGAGATCTGGCCCGCGATTCTGGTCACCGGCCTGTCGTTTGCCATTCCCCAGTATCTGGTCTCCAACTTCATCGGCCCAGAGCTGGTGGACATCATCGCGGCCATTGTTTCCATGGCCAGCCTGATCCTGTTCCTGCGCGTCTGGCAGCCCAAGAAGATCTGGACCTCGGCCTCGCTGCGCGGCAAGGATATCAGCGCCTCCGAAGTCAAGCCGCCACAGCCTGTGGCCAAGCACAGCAAGAGCGCGCTGATCGCCGCCTGGACACCCTGGATCATTCTCTCGGTGTTTGTCTTCATCTGGGGCCTGCCGCCGGTCAAGGCCTGGCTCAACAGCCTGTTTGCCCCCGCCTTCCCCATGACGGGCCTGCACAATCTGATCGAGAAAATGCCGCCCGTGGTGCCCCAGCCGACCAAGGAGGGTGCGGTCTACACGCTGAACCTGCTGTCTGCCACCGGAACCGCCATTCTGTTCTCGGCCATCGTCAGCGCCTTCGTCATGAAGTACAACCCGGTGACCATAGTGCGCACCTTCTTCAAGACCACCTGGCTGGTGCGCTACTCGCTGCTGACCATCGTGCTGATGCTGGCCCTGGGCACGCTGACACGCTACTCGGGCACAGACACCACCCTGGGCCTGGCCTTTGCCAACACAGGTGTGTTCTACCCCTTCTTCGGCACGCTGATGGGCTGGCTGGGCGTGGCGCTCACAGGCTCGGACACGGCATCCAACGTGCTGTTCGGCGGCATGCAGAAGGTCGCCGCCGACCAACTGGGCCTGTCCCCCAACCTCATGGGCGCCGCCAACAGCTCGGGCGGCGTGATGGGCAAGATGATCGACGCGCAATCCATCGTCGTGGCTTCGACCGCCACACGCTGGTTCAACCGCGAGGGCGACATCCTGCGCTACGTATTCTTCCACTCCATCGCCCTGGCCTGCCTGATGGGCCTGTTCGTCACCATGCAGGCCTATGTCTGGCCGTTCAAGCTGATGGTGAACTGAGCCCCCGAGCCGCTTTGCGGCTTGCCCTGACGGGACACCCTAAAGGGCCACACTGGCCCTTGCTCGGCATCTCTGGCCTGGGCCGCGGCAGTTTTCCACCGCGCATGTCCCTTTTCTCAACCCACCAGGTGGGCCCCCAGCAGCCGCAGCGCCTTCGGGCCTGCGGCTTTTTTGCGCCGTTTGCAGGGGATCAGCGTAACACCAATCCGCAAATTGGTATTACCAATCAATTGCTCAAAACAAGGGAAAACCACTAATTCATGACCAAAACCCCATTTCTATAATTCACCAAACCCGAAATCGCCACACATTGGTCATACCAATTTAGCAAGCGAAGCCGAACAAGACTGCATGACAGCGTCCGGCGCAGGGCGGCATGGTTGTTTAAAGAATTGACGGGGAAGCTTCTGGACGCTCAGGAGGGTTGCCCTCCCCGCATAAATCCAGGAGATCAAGGCAATGCAAGAAATCTGGTCGCAGAACTACGACCCCGCAGGCAATGTGTGGGTGTCGGCGCTGGTGGCGCTGATACCCATCATCTTTTTCTTTCTCGCGCTGACCAAGCTGCGCCTCAAGGGCTATGTGGCGGGCACCATCACGGTGGCGCTGTCCCTGGCCGTGGCGCTGCTCTTCTATCGCATGCCCGTGGCCAATGCGCTGGCAGCAGGCGTCTACGGCTTCTTCTACGGCCTGTGGCCGATTGCCTGGATCATTGTCGCGGCAGTCTTTCTCTACAAGGTCTCGGTCAAGACCGGACAGTTCGACATCATCCGCTCGTCGATTCTCTCGGTCACAGAAGACCAGCGCCTGCAGCTCATCCTGGTGGGCTTTTGCTTCGGTGCCTTCCTTGAGGGAGCCGCCGGCTTCGGCGCCCCCGTGGCCATCACGGCGGCGCTGCTGGTGGGCCTGGGTTTCAGGCCTCTGTATGCAGCCGGCCTGTGCCTGATCGGCAATACCGCCCCCGTGGCCTTCGGCGCCATGGGCATTCCCGTCATCGTGGCCGGTCAGGTCTCGGGCGTCGATGTCATGGCCATCAGCCAGATGGCCGGCCGCCAGTTGCCGTTCATGACCATCATCGTGCTGTTCTGGCTCATGGCCATCATGGACGGCTGGCGCGGCGTGAAGGAAACCTGGCCTGCGGTGCTGGTGGGCGGCGGCAGCTTTGCACTCGGACAGTTTCTGACGGCCAACTACATCGGCCCCGAACTGCCGGACATCACCTCGGCCATCTTCGCCCTGGTGACACTGACCACTTTCCTCAAGTTCTGGCAGCCCAAGCGCATCTTCCGCTTCGACACCGAGCCGGGCACAGCAAAGATCCAGACGACAGCCCCTGCCAAACTGACGACCGGCATGGTGATCAAGGCCTGGTCGCCCTTCATCATCCTCACGGCCATGGTGACCATCTGGAGCCTCAAGCCCTTCAAGGCGCTGTTCGCCTCGGGCGGTGCACTGTCCGGCACGGTCTTCAGCATTCCCGTGCCCATGCTGCACAATCTGGTGCAGAAAATGGCTCCCGTCGTCGCCGCGCCCACGCCCTATGGCGCGGTCTATTCCTTCAACTGGCTGTCGGCCACTGGAACCGCGATCCTGATCGCCGCCGTGCTCGCCATTCTTTTGCTGCGCCTCAAGCCAGCCGTGGCAGTCCAGACCCTGGGCGAGACCTTCAAGGAACTGGCCCTGCCCATCTACTCCATCGGCATGGTGCTGGCCTTTGCCTTCATCGCCAACTACTCCGGCCTGTCCACCACGCTGGCCATGGCGCTGGCCCATACGGGCAAGGCCTTTGCGTTCTTCTCGCCCTTCCTGGGCTGGGTCGGCGTGTTCCTCACGGGATCCGACACCTCGGCCAATGCGCTGTTCGGCGCCCTGCAGGCCACGACGGCCGCCCAGCTGGGGCTGCCCGAGGTTCTGGCCGTGACGGCCAACACCACTGGCGGTGTGACCGGCAAGATGATCTCGCCCCAGTCCATCGCCATTGCCTGCGCGGCCGTGGGCCTGGCCGGCAAGGAATCGGACCTGTTCCGCTTCACTGTCAAGCACAGCCTGGCCTTCCTGGTGCTGATCGGCATCATCTGCACGCTGCAGGCTTATGTGTTTCCGTGGATGATTCCCACCACCTGAAACTCCTGCCCGACCCCATGCCCGCCATCCGCCTGTCCGACCGCGTTGCCCAGCAGCTGCTGGAGCTGATCCAGAGCACCCAGCTCCAGAGCGGCGCAAAGCTGCCGACCGAGCGGGCGCTGGCCGAGCAGTTGGGGGTCTCGCGCACGGCGCTGCGCGAGGCCATACAGAAGCTGGCCAGCCGCGGCGTGCTCGAAAGCCGCGTGGGCGCCGGCACCTTTGTCGGCTCGCGCGTGCCGCTGTGGCACGAGCAGGCCGTCGCACCGCTGGAATCCTTGCTGCGCGACGACCCCCAGTATCGCTACGACGTGCTGGAAGCACGCCAGGCGCTGGAGCTCAGCACCGCCTGGTATGCGGCCCAGCGTGCCACCGACAAGGACAGGGACCGCATCCGCCGCTGCTTCGACGACATGCTGCGCCACCAGCAGGCGCGCGATGCCGCCAGCGCGGCCCGCTCCGATGCGCAGTTCCATCTGGCAATTGCCGAGGCTTCGCACAACGCCGTGCTGGTGCAGCTCATGGGCAGCCTCTTCGAGCTGGTGCTTGGCACCGTGGCCCAGAACCGGCGCCTGATGTTCGTGCATGATGATCTCTCGACGCTGGAGCATCTGACTGCGCAGCACCGCAATCTCATGCAGGCCATTGTCGACGGCGAGCCGGAGCAGGCCAGAAGCGCTATCGGCCAGCACCTGGCCTATGTTCACGAAAAGCTGTCCGAGTCGGATGCCGAGGCGGCCCGACGCAAGCGGCTGGATCGTTTCTCCTCTTCCTCCGCCATTTTTTCATGATCATCTCCTCTACCACCGACTACCGCGCGGCTGCGCAAAAGCGCCTGCCGCCCTTTCTATTCCACTACCTCGACGGCGGTGCCTATGCCGAGAAGACGCTGGCCCGCAATGTCGACGACCTGGCCGACGTGGCCCTGCGCCAGCGCGTGCTCAAGGACATGAGCCAGCTGGACACCAGCATCGAGCTGTTCGGCGAGAAGTTCTCGATTCCCGTGGCGCTGGCTCCCGTGGGGCTGACCGGAATGTTCGCCCGCCGTGGCGAAGTGCAGGCCGCCATGGCCGCTGATAAAAAGGGCATCCCCTTCACCATGTCCAGCGTCTCGGTCTGCCCCATCGAGGAAGTCGCGCCCAGGCTGGGCCGCCCGATGTGGTTCCAGCTCTATGTGCTCAAGGACCGGGGCTTCATGAAGAACGCGCTGGAGCGAGCCCAGGCCGCCGGCGTCTCCACCCTGGTCTTCACCGTGGACATGCCCGTGCCTGGCGCCCGCTACCGCGATGCGCATTCGGGCATGAGCGGCCCCAACGCCGCCATGCGCCGCTACCTGCAGGCCGTGACCCATCCGCACTGGGCCGTGGACGTGGGCCTGATGGGGCGCCCGCACACGCTGGGCAATATCTCCACCTACAAGGGCCAGAACGTCTCGCTTGAAGACTATATGGGCTATCTGGGCGCGAACTTCGACCCCTCGATCTCATGGTCGGACCTGGAGTGGATCCGTGACTTCTGGAAGGGTCCCATGCTCATCAAGGGCATTCTCGATCCCGAGGACGCCAGGGATGCGGTGCGCTTCGGCGCTGACGGCATCATCGTCTCCAACCACGGCGGGCGCCAGCTCGACGGCGTGCTCTCCTCGGCACGCGCCCTGCCTGCCATTGCCGATGCCGTCAAGGGCCAGATCAAGATCCTGGCCGACTCGGGCGTGCGCAACGGCCTGGACATCGTGCGCCTGCTGGCCCTTGGAGCAGACTGCACCATGATAGGCCGCGCCTTCGTCTACGCGCTGGCTGCAGAAGGCGAAGCCGGCGTGACCAACCTGCTGAACCTGCTCGAAAAGGAAATGCGCGTGGCCATGACGCTGACCAGTGTCAAGAAGGTCTCGGAGATCACTGGCGATCTGCTGGTACGGGACTGATCCCGCACAGGCTCCGGCCCAGGGCCGGGCCTTGCGGGCATCAGCGCGCCGCACCCTTCTGCCCCAGCCAGATGCCGCCCAGGACCAGGGCCACGCCCGCCATCTGCACGCTCGTCAGCGTCTGGTCCAGGAACACCCACCCCAGCAAAATCGCCGTCAGCGGACTCAGAAAACCCAGCGGCGCCACCATGCTCGGCTCCAGCCGGGCAATGCCGCGAAACCACAGTACATAGGTCAGCGCCGCGCCCACCAGACCCAGCCAGGCCAGTCCGATCAGATGGCCGGGCGTGGGCGCCGGAAAATCCGGTCCGGCCCACAGCGCCAGAGGCAGCAGCAATAGTCCGCCGGCCGTGAGCTGCCAGGCGGTAAAGGTCAGCAGCGGCACGGGCGGGCGCCACTTGCGCGTGAGCACCGTGCCGCAGGCCATGGAAAGCGCTGCTGCCAGGCCTGCCGCAATACCTGTCGCATCCAGCGCCACGCCGGGCGTGAGCACCAGCAGGGCCACGCCCGCCAGTCCGGCCAGGGCTGCGAGCACCGAGGCCGGCCGCAGCGCGCTGCCCAGCACCCAGGCCGCAAGAAACACCACCACCAGCGGCTGCACGGCCCCGACGGTGGCGGCCGCCCCTCCCGGCAGACGGTAGGCCGAGACGAACAGCATGCTCCAGAACACCGAGAAATTGAGCGCTCCCAGAATGAACACCCGCAGCCACCACGCGCCCTGCGGCAGGCGCCGTGCAAATGCCAGCAACAACAGGCCAGCGGGCAGCGCGCGCAGCAAGGCCACGGTCATCGCGGGCACCTGCGGCAGCAGCTGCGTGGTGACGATATAGCTGCTGCCCCAGATGGCGGGCGCCAGCCCTGTCAGCAGCAGATCCCATGCCCGGGTCTGCCCCGGTGTTCGCACCGCTTGCCGGGAGCTCATGCGAACTCCAGCACCTGCTCCAGCGGCCGGCGCGGCTTCTGCGGCCAGTTGCCGGCTGCTGCACGGCCCACGGTGACAAGCATCACCGGAACCTCCTCGCGCGCCAGACCGAAGCTCGATGTCACGCCTTCGGCGTCGAAGCCCGTCATCGCACAGGACGCCAGACCCATGGCCTGCGCCGCATGCATCAGCGTCATGGCGCCAAAGCTGGCCGAGCGCAGGGCCTCGTCGCGCACCGCCTGCGCGCTGGCGTACTGCTGCTGCGCGGCCTGCAGCCATCCCTGCGCCATGGCGGCAGGCATGAAGCCCCCGTCCACAAAGGGCTGCAGCCGTTCGGCCAGCGCCTCGGGGTCGGCCAGCACGCCGCAGACGATGAAGCAGACGGCCGCCTCCTGCACCTTGGCCTGATCCTGGGCCAGAGCGCGCAGCCTGGCTTTGGCTGCGGGCGTGCGCACGGCGATGAAGCGCCAGTTCTGAAGGTTGTAGGCCGTGGGTGCACGCGTGGCCAGTTGAACCAGCCGCGCTATCTCGGCATCGGCCAGGCTGTGGGAGTCATCGAAACGGTTGGCCGAGATGCGCTGCTCGATGAGGGTGAGCGTGGGATGAAGTGTCGTCATGGCACGACTGTAGATAATTCACCCCAAATTGATAATTGGCGATTATCAAAATAAACCATTCACCAGCAGAGAAGAATCACATGGACCGACTGACCGCCTTGCAAGTCTTTCATCGCATCGCGCAGTGCGGCAGCTTTGCCGAGGCGGGCCGCAGCCTGGGCCTGTCGCCGGCCGCGATCAGCAAGAACATCGCCGAGCTGGAGGCCCATGTGGGCACGCGCCTCATTCAGCGCACCACGCGGCGCATGGCGCTGACGGAAGAAGGCCGCCTGTATCTCGAGCATGTCACGCGGGCGCTCGATGCACTGGCCGATGCAGACTCGGCGCTATGCCCCTTCAAGGCCGCGCCCAGCGGCCTGCTCAAGGTCAGCGCACCCATGACATTCACGCTGACGCAGATGTCTTCCGCCATTCCCGCCTTCCTGGAGCGCTACCCCGAGCTGCAGCTGGACCTGCACCTGGACGACCGGCGCGTCGACATCGTGCGCGAAGGCTTCGATCTGGCCATACGCGGCAGTGACCGGCTCGAGGACTCCTCGCTGATCGCGCGTCCGCTGACAAGCATGTCGCATGTGCTGTGCGCCGCTCCCGGCTATTTCGAAAAGCGCGGCCGCCCGCACACGCCTGCCGATCTCAACGGCCTGGAGCACATACGCTTCAGTCTCTCGGGCCATGCGGATGCCTGGGAATTCGAGCAAGGCGGACGCATGGAGAGCGTGGCGGTCAACGCGCGCTATTCGGTGTCCTCAAGCCTGGCAGTGCGCGACGCACTGCGCGCGGGCTTTGGCGTCAGCCTGATCCCGCAGCCCTATGTCGAGGAAGACCTGCGCACGGGCCGGCTGCAGGCCGTCCTGGAGGACTGGAGCACGGTGAAGACCACGCTCTATGCGATTTATCCGTCGCGCCAGCATGTGACGCCCAAGCTGCGCGCGCTGCTGGACTTTCTGGTCGCGCAGTTCGATTCCGGCAACTGAGCGTCTGGCCGGTTCACCGGCCAGCCTTCAGCGCCGGCGTTGACTCTGGATCTGTTCCGGCCCGGCCACCAGGGCGCCGGCACCGCGCACCTCGAGCGCGATGCTGTCCAGCACCTTGCCGGAGGCATCGAGCAGCTCCAGCCTGTGACGCCCCGGCCAGGGCAGCCAGCCCAGCTGACTGCCGCGCCCCAGCTCGCGCTGCACTTCTCGCATCACGGGTTGGGCGTTCTTGTCTGCTGTGGCTGGCGCTCCATATTGCCGGGTCGCCAGCCGCCAGCGCAAGCTGCTGTCGCGCCAGTCCTGCTCGGCCGCCATGCCGGCCTGGCGCGCCACCAGCTGCACGCGCTGGCTGTCGGGCGGAATATCGGGGTCCAGCGCCAAAATGGTGCCATTGGCCGGGCGCGAGATACGCACAGCGGCCGCAGCCGCGGCACTGCCGGACTTGCTGGCTTTTTGCCTTGCAAGGTTTTTCTGTTCCGTGCCGCCAGCCACATGATCCATGGCAAACAGTGATTGCTCGGTCCCTGCCACAAACCATTCGCCGCGTGCACTTTCGATAGGCATGCCGCCGCTTGCCAACGCACCGAACTGCACTTGCTGCTGCAGCACGCCGACCGGAGCCCTGGGCGCGCGGCTGGACAGGTTGCGATGCAAGAAGCCCATGATATCGGCCCATATGGGCGCTGCGCCGCTGGTGCCGCTGACCGAATGCATGGCCTCGCCACCCGCATTGCCCACCCAGACGCCCACGGTGTAGCGCTCGGACCAGCCCACGGCCCAGTTGTCGCGCATATCCTTGCTGGTGCCGGTTTTCACGGCCGTCCAGAAGCGCGTGGCCAGCACGCTGTCCGTGCCGAACGTCGGGGCCCGCGCCATATTGTCGGAGAGAATGTCGCCCACGATAAAAGCTGCCCGCGCATCCAGTGCCTGCACCGCGTCGTCGCCGGTTTTGCCGCCGGCCTTGCGGCTTTCCGTCTGAGGCAAGGCCCAGCTCACGGGACGATATTGACCGCTATTGCCCAGTGCCCGATAGGCATTGGTCAGATTGAGCAGCGCGACCTCGCTGCTGCCCAGCGCCAGGCTGAAGCCGTAATAGCCCCCGCTTTCACGCAGCGGCAGACCCAGTTTTTTGAGCTGCTCGAAGAAGGCGTCGGGCGTGACCATGACCAGCGTGCGCACCGCAGGCACATTGAGCGAGGACGCCAGCGCCGTGCGCGCCGACACCCAGCCCTTGAAGCGCCGGTCGTAGTTCTGCGGAATGTAGAGGCCGTTCTGCGTGGGAATATGGGCCGATGAATCCTCGATCAGCGAGGCGGCCGTGATGCGCTTTTCGGCAATCGCCTGGGCGTAGAGAAACGGCTTGAGCGTGGAGCCGGGCTGACGCAGCGCAGTCACGCCATCGACCTCGGACGCCTGGCTCAGCGTTCCTGAGGAGCCCACCCAGGCCAGAATCTCGCCTGTTCGGTTGTCCAGCACCACGGTCGCACCATCTTCCACATTGCGGCCCTGCAGCTCGCGCAGATGCTGCTGCAGGCTGGCCACGGCAAAGCGCTGCAAGGGTGCGCTCAAGGTTGATCGCACCTGCTCCTGCCCCCTGTTCTGGGGCAGCGCCAGCCAGCGCCGTGCGAAATGCGGGGCCACGCCCTCGCTGGCCAGCCATTGACGCCGCTGCAGCACGCTGGAGGTGTAGAGCTGCATGGCCGAGCAATCCCTGGCCGCCACATCGTCGGGCACCATCACCTGCAGCACGCCGCAGGCACGCTGGGCCACCCGCTCCACCGAGGCATTGGGTGCCCGCACCAGGGCTGCGGCAATGGCGGCCTCGCGCGCGTCCAGCCCGTGTGCGGCCTTGCCGTACAGGCTTTGCGACAGCGCAGCGATACCCACGATCTCGCCGCGGAACGGCACCAAGTTCAGATAGGCCTCGAGAATCTGGTCCTTGCGCCAGCGCCTGTCCAGCACCTGGGCCGCCACAGCCTGCCCCACCTTCTGCACCACGCTGCGCCCACCCGGTCCCTGACGCCAGTCTCCATCCAGTAGACCGGCGAGCTGCATGGTGATGGTGCTCGCGCCGCGCGTGCGTGTGTTCCAGAGGTTGCCCCAGGCAGCTGCGGTGACGGCAGCCCAGTCCACGCCGCTGTGCTCGTAGAAACGCTTGTCCTCGCTGAGCACCAGGGCCGTGCGCAGTGCCGGCGAGACATCGGCCAGAGCCACCCAGGGTCCGCGGCGCACCGTGCTGTCGGTGCGCAAACGCTGCAGCACCTCGCCTTCGCGCGAAAGCAGCAGGGTCTCCGACGAGCGATGGTCGCTGCGCACCTCGTCATAGCTGGGCACGGCTTGGCTGCTGGCGGCAAGACCCAGCCACAAGGCGGCCGTCATGCCAACGGCTCGCCAGGACGGCTTCATTCTCGAGGGCTGGAAATACCGCTGCATGCCTTGTTTCATGTCTTTGTGCGCTGTTGAAAGTCAGCAGGCATTGTCCCAAAGATGGCATGGCAAACTGTCCGCTCAGACAAGCGGCAATAAAAAAGCGGCTTCAGCGAGCCGCTTTTTTCCGGAACCACCGCCTTTTTCTTCAGGCCGTGAACTTCTTGATCTTGAACGCCAGTATCACCATCAGCACGCCAAAGATGACGGCATAGGTCGCCAGCACCCACAGCATGGCCATCATGCCCGCGCCGGGTTGCATCAGCACGAAGATGCCGAAAAGCACCGAGAGCAGCCCCCCGAGCACCAGCACCCATTCGCCTTGAATTTCCTTGCGCAGACGCAGCGCCGCGACGATCTGCAGCACACCGGTCATCAAGGCCCAGACGCCGATATAGATAGTCAGAACCAGCGCAGTAATCGCAGGGTTGATGACCGTGAGCACCCCCACCACCACACCCGTCAGCCCCCACAGCAAAACCACCCACCAGTGGCGCGACTGCTGGCGGCTCTTGATGGCGGTGTAGATGCCTAGCAGGCCGTCGACAAACACATAGGCGCCAAACACCAGCACCAGCGCGGCGGCGGACGCCGCAGGCTGCATCCAGGTCAGCACGCCAAAGATGATGGCGGCGGCGCCGCGCAGCAACAGCACCCACCAGCTACGGTGCAACATGATGGACATGGACGGAATTTCTACAGGCATGAAGACTCCTCTCTTTTAGAACGTGTTTACGTTCTCAGGGTTTCACAACAGTGCGACTTGTGCAGCCACTCGTCTCTCGAATCCAGCTCCGACCCTTAGAACGTGTTTACGATCTCCTCGCGCCGCGACAGAGGGCTTTGCGGGATGGGATGCCAGGCGCGATACCGCAGCAATAGCCCTGCTATTGCGAGGATTCGCAACGCCGCAGACCGCCCGCAAAGACACTGTCCCGAAGGGTTGGAGCGCAATCGGGCGATTTCTGCACGCTGTCTCTTGCTTGCACCCCGGTGCAAGCGGCGAGCCATCGCTTCGAACTCATCCCGATTGCGCTCCAACGCGGCCGCGTAGAGATCATAAACACGTTCCAAAACAAGCTCAGCCCAGCGTCAACATCACAGGCTGGTGGTCAGACGCCTGTGTGGCGCTGTCGACACTCCAAGTGTGCACTCTCTGACACAAGCTGTCGCTGACCCATATCAAGTCACATGCCCCGGGCTCTGCCCCCCAGGTTCGATCCACCAGTCTGAAGGTCGGAGGCTGCGGTTGTCCGGGATACAGCACATCCCAGCTATTGCGCCACTGCCCGGCCTGCAGACAACCTTCCTCACCAGCAGCCCAAGGTGCGGACAGAACGGCATATTCGGGCTCGTGCGGCTCGAAGTTGAAATCCCCGCAAAGCACGGCATGGCGGGTATGCGGCTTGGTTTGATAGGGCGAGCCATCGTTGGCCGGCTGGGGCGGGGCATCGGCCAGCGCACAGGCCTGCATCTGCAGGGCACGCAGTGCGCCGGCCTGCGCCATGCGCTGAAGCGTCGAGAAATATTCGAGATGCGTGGTCATGATGCGCACCGGCCCCAGCGCCGCGTCATCGACCGTGACCACGGAACACATGCGCTGCATGCAGCGCATATCGGCTTCTGCCGGCATGGGCAGCAGATAGTGCTGAACCAGCAGCACCGGCAGCCGCGTGGCAATCAGATTGCCAAAACGCTGATGGCCCCGGGGCGTGAACTCATCGACCGATGCGCCAAAGAAAATCTGCCAGCCCGGCAACAGCGCCTTCAGCTCGGCCAACTGGTCGCCGGGCCTTCCTTGCAGATCGGGGTAGTTGACGGCGATTTCCTGCAGGCACAGCACATCCAGACCGCCGGACTGCTCGCCCATTTGCAGCGCGTGGCGCACGATGCGTTCCACACTGACCAGTCCATCCATGCCGCAGCACCATTGCACATTCCAGGTCAGGATATTCATCTTGTCGCGTCTTTCCAGATTGAAAGTGGCTGAAGCCCCGGCAGCCACCATTTTTACAGCAGCTGATCAGGCCAAGTTCTCGCGCAACTGGAACACATTGCCTTCCTTGTCCATGGCATTGCAGGCCGCAAAGCCAGGACCTTGCCAACGCTCGTCAAACACCTGTCCGCCCAGCGCCTGTGCAGCGCTTTCGGCTTCGGCAATCGCCGGCACGGTGACGAAGAACTTGAGCGCCACATCGGCACGGCGCTGCGGTGGCGTGCCGATCTTGACCCGCGCCGCAATCTCGGCAGGCAGGGCGTGAATCACCAGTTGCAGGGCTGCGGACTCCAGCACGATGACGTGCGCATCTTCATGCAGTCGCCGCATGCCCAAAACCCGCTCATAGAAGCCTGCCAGACTCTGGAAATCCTTGGCATAAATCAGCACACCAGCAGCAGCAGCGGGACCGAGCATCGTCAACTCCTCAAATGGTTTGACTGTATCCCAGTCACTTGATGCCTGCGCGCATGAAGCTTTGCACGAACTGGCGCTGGAACAGCAGGAATGCAATAAGCAGCGGCCCTGAAGTCATCAGTGTGGCGGCGCAGATAGTCGACCATTCCACGCCCGATTCCACGCTGGAGAAAACCTGCAGGCCCACGGTGAGCGGACGCGACTGCACGCTGTTGGTGATGATCAGAGGCCAGAGAAAATTATTCCAGTGAAAGCTCACCGAAACCAGCGCAAATGCCGTGTAGACCGGCCTGGCCAGCGGTACGTAGACACGCCAGAGAATCTGCAGCGTGCTGGCACCTTCCACGCGCGCAGCTTCGTCCAGCTCGCGGGGTATGCCCATAAAGGTCTGGCGCAGCAAAAAGATGGCAAAGGCCGAGGCGAAATACGGCAGACCTATGCCCGCCAGAGTATCGACCGCTCCCAGCCCGGACATGGTCTGATAGTTCGCCACCAGCAGAATGTCCGGCATGATCATCAGCTGTATCAGCACCAGCGCAAACGCCACATTGCTGCCGCGAAAGCGCAAGCGTGCAAAGGCAAATGCAGCCAGCGTGGACAGCAGCAGCTGCACCGCCAAAATCATGGCCACCAGCAAGATGGTGTTGAGAAAATAGCGCGCAAACGGCGCGGCTTCCCAGGCATGGCGGAAGTTCTGCAGCGTCCAGGGCGCGGACAGATCCAGGCGCGTGGACGCATCGGAGGGGTGAAACGCCGTCCAGACAGCATAGGCCAGCGGCAGCAGCCACAGCAGCGCCAACGTCCAGGCGGCCAGGGTGTCCAGCCATGAAGCGCCATAAAAGCTCACGCCCTGGCTCTCCCGGGCGCTCCTGCGCCCCGGCAGAAATGAAGCAGCTGTCATTGATAGTGCACCTTTTTGTCCAGCACAAAGAACTGGAACAGTGCCACGGCAGCCAGCACCACGACCAGCACCACGGTGATGGCCGCGGCATAGCCGGTGTCCCAGAACTTGAAGCCCACTTCGTAGAGGTGATAGAGCAGCAGCGTGGAGGCATTGTCCGGTCCGCCACGTGTGAGGATGAACACATGGTCCACGAGCCGGAAGGCATTGATCACGGCGTTGACCAGGATGAACAGCGTGGTCGGCATGAGCAGCGGCCACTGCACGCGGCGCAGGAAATACCAGCGCGATGCGCCTTCGATGACCGCTGCCTCCTTGAGGCTGGGGTTGAGCGTCTGCAGCGCGGCCAGATAGAAGATCATGAAAAAGCCGGCCTCCTTCCACACGGCCACCAGCGTGATGCAGGCCAGGGCCGTGGACGGATCGCCCAGCCAGTTGTGCGCGTCCAGGCCCAGTGCGCCGCGCAACTGCTCCAGCAGTCCGTACTGAGGCGTGTAGAAGAACAGCCAGATATTGGCCACGGCAATCATGGGCAGCACCGTGGGCGTGAAATAGGCCATGCGCAGCAAGGCCCGCCCCGCGAGCTTCTCGTTGACCCACAGCGCCATCAGCAAGGCTAGCCCCATGGACAGCGGAATGGTGGCAGCGGCAAACCAGAGGTTGTTGCGCACGGCCTGCCAGAACACGGGATCATCGACCATGAGCGCATAGTTTTCCAGCCCCACCCATTCGCCGGGCTGGCCGCCACGACCCGTGGCATGCAGGCTGTCGATCAACGTGGACAAGGCCGGCCAATGTGTAAAGCCCAACAGCAGCACCAGCGCCGGCATGAGCAGCAGCCAGGCATGCACGGCCTGCTTTCGCGCTGCGGCCTGCGCCAGCCTGCGGGCGGTCCTGGATGGCAAGGGCGCAGACATGACGCCCTTGCCGGTTTCAAGCGCCGGACTGCTCATTACTTGTAGCGACGCAGAATGCGCTCGGATTCCTTCTGCGCGTCGTCCATGGCCTGGGCTGCGGTCTTGGTGCCGTTCAGGGCCGCCTGAATCGCATCGTTGAGCACCTTGGTCACGCGCTGGTTCTCATGGGTGGAATACTCGGCCACCGACACGGGCAGTTGATCGCGCGCCACCAGTGCCTGGGGAAATTCCTGGCCGTACTTCTTGAGTGCGGGAGTCTCGTAGGCTGCAGGCGAGACCGCCACATAGCCGCTGTCCATGCTCCACTGCGCGGCACGCTCTGGCTGGGTCACCCATTTGGCAAACTCGAACGCAGCCTGCTGCTGCTGCCTGGGCGCATTCTTGAAGATGTAGAAATTGCCCCCGCCCGTGGGCGAGCCCTTGCGGACATTGCCGGCGATCTGGCCCACGCCGAAGTCGAACTTGGCATTGGCACGGATATTGGTGAGATTGCCCGTGGTCGTCACGATGATGGCGGCCTTCTTTTCCATGAAGTCCCTGGGCGTCGTGCCCCACTCCACCACACCTGCCGGGTGCACGCCGTCCTTGACCAGGCCGACCCAGAAGTTCAGCGCTTCCACCACCTTGGGGTGGTTGAGCATGACGCGGGTGCCGGACTCGTTGGCCAGCAGCACATCATTGGGCGTGGTCAGGGTCTGCAGCATCCAGTAGCCAAAGCCGGTGGACGGAATCTGGATGCCGTATTGCACGACCTTGCCGCTGGCGTCCTTCTTGGTCAGCTTGTGGGCGGCCTCCTTGAGCTCCTTCCAGTTCTGAGGCGCCTGGTCGGGGTTCAGGCCGGCCTCCTTGAAAGCTTCCTTGTTGTAGTACATCACCACGGTGGAGCGCTGAAAGGGCACGCCCCAGGTCTTGCCACCGGTCTGGCTGTTGGCCATGAAGGCGGGGTAAAAGCCCTTGAGCCAGGCCTTGTCGGCATCGGTCTTCACGAAGTCGTCAATAGGCGCAATCGCGCCCTCGTCCATCAGCGTGAACATATCGGTGGACAGCAGCACCGAAGTCGCAGGCGCCTTGCCGGCCTTGTGCGCCGTCAGCGCCTTGACGATGGTTTCCTGATAGGTGCCCGCATAGATAGGCGTGATCTTGTATTGCGGATGCGCCTTGTTGAAGTCCGCCGCATAACCGTCTATCACCTTGGTGATGGGGCCGCCCACGGCCACGGGGTAATAGAAAGGCACTTCCAGCGGGGACTGCGCAAGAGCAGTGCCCGCCAGGCCAAGGCCGGCGGCAGCGGCGATCACGCCATGAACAAAGGTTTGACGACGCATGGGAATCTCTCCTCGGGAATTGCAGACAATGGAAAACACCGGCGGCTCAGGCTGCGGCCAGCAAGGAGCGGGCGGATTCCACCGCCTGCCCACAAACATGAATGCGACCGCCCTGCGCATCGAACCAATGCGCAGCCTGCTGTGGCCAGTACAGGATCACGCCTTGTCCAGGCCGCAGATCTGCATGGGCATGGCCGGGCACACGCGCCGTCAGCAGCTCGCTGCCCACCAGGCAGCGCAGCACCAGATCGGCACCCAGATATTCAAAGCCCTGCACGGTGGCCGGAATGCCGTTGCCCAGTCCCTCGTGGCCGCTGCCGGCATCACCTGTCACGGCAATCACCTCGGGCCGCACGCCCAGCGCCTGCGGATAGGCGCTGCCAGCCACCAGATCCGGGGCCACGACCACATCGCTGCCTGCAATCCGGTTGCCCTGCAGGGCCACGATGTTCATGGCGGGCGTGCCGATAAAGCGCGCGGCAAACGTGGTTGCGGGCTTGGCATAGATCTCGCGCGGCCCAGCCGCCTGTTCCACCCGGCCCTTGTTGAGCAGCACCACCTGATCGGCCATGCTCATGGCCTCGGCCTGATCGTGGGTCACATAGACCACCGTGAGGCCCAGACGCTGCTGCAGCTCGCGCAGCTCGGCGCGCATTTCCTGGCGCAGCTGGGCATCGAGATTGGATAGCGGCTCGTCCATCAGACAGACCCTGGCCTGCGCCACCAGCGCACGGCCCAGCGCCACGCGTTGCTGCTGGCCGCCCGAGAGTTGCCCGGGCCGGCGCTCCAGAAGTGCCGTCAGCCCCAGCAGCTCGGCCGTTTGCTCAAGACGCTGCTCGCGCTCGGCCCTGGCAACCTTGCGCACCCGCAGACCGAACTGGATGTTGTCGGCCACGCTCAGATGCGGGAACAGCGCATAGCTCTGGAACACCATGGCAATGCCGCGCTCTGCGGGCGGCAGATGGGTGACGTCGCGACCATCGATGCGCACCGACCCCGAGGTGGGAATGTCCAGCCCGGCAATCATTCGCAAGGTGGTGGATTTGCCGCAGCCCGAAGGGCCGAGCAAGACGCAAAACGAGCCTGATTCAATGCGCAGATTCACGGCATGCAGGGCCGTGGCGTCACCCCAGGATTTGGCGACGTTCTCCAGCTCGATCAAAGACATCACACCAGTCTAGAAAGACTGGATGACAGCCGCGTGTCAACCCGGATCCAACTAAATAAAAACAGGAGCTTCTGGCGCCTGCTATTGATTGATCTCAGATAGAAATGATCTTGAATCATCCTTTTTAAATGCGAAAGCAGCTTCAATATCCATAGCATCAGTGCATGAAAAAAGCCCCGACTGCTTGCGCAGACCGGGGCTTGTCGTACGGCGGGGAAACCGCTGAAGGCTTACTTGGGCATCACCACCTTGAGCTTGGCGTTGGGAATCTCGCCAAACATCTCGGGCGCATACAGCGCTTCGGCACGCGTGGGCGGCAGGGCGAATTCACCGGCGTTGTTCAGGCGCACGGTGTATTCGACCTTGGTCGTCCCTGCGGGCAGGTACTGGTAGTAGGCACGGTAGGACTCGAAGCTGCGCTCCTCATAGGCCAGCCAGCCGGCCCCCTCCTGCTTCTCGCCCTTGGATGCGATCTCGGAATCGCGGCCCAGGCCGCCACCCAGAATGGTCGCCCCCGTGGGGACGGGATCGGTGATGGCCACCCAGGTCATATCGGTCTTGGCCTGCACCTCCAGCGTCACGCGCAGCACATCGCCGCGCGTGTACTGGCCGCCACCAAACATGCCCTTGTCGGCCTGCTCCACGGGCGTGACGGTCTTCTTGATGGTGTAGCCGGCGCTGAACGGCGCCTTCAGGGCCACGGCCGCCACGGACTGCACGGTCAGCCAGGGCTTGCCCGTGCCTTGCTGCGTCACGCTCAGCTGGCCCTTGCCGGCCTTGGCCCAGGGCATGAACATGGTGTTGTTCATCAGGCCGCCGGCACGCACGGGCTCGCCAAAGACGCTGTTGGCATGGGCCGTGCCCTGCGCATCCTCGGAGGTGGCGCGCCTGACCTCGGCCCAGTTCACCTTGGCCTCGTTGCCGTTCATGCTGGCCACGGTGCTGCCGGCCACGGGCTCGGACTCGAACTTCTGCGAGAAGCGGCGCAGGGCCAGAGCTCCCCAGAGGTTGGCCGTGGTCGTGTTCCAGGCACCGCCCTGCTGGCGAGCGATAAAGCCGCTGACCAGGCGCGGCATGTCTTCGGCCCATGCCGGGTCGTTGATGGTCGCGAGGATCAGACGTGCCAGATTCACGTCAGGGCCCTGCATCAGCCACCACCAGCCATCGTCCTGATCGGTCGAGAAGCCGGCACGCGTGCCGTTGTAGGTCAGGCGGGCACGCAGAATCTGCATGGCCTGGGCCAGACGCTCGTCGCGCTGGGGCGCATCGCTCATGCGCTGCAGCAGCAGCACCCAGTCGATGACCGTGTGCGTGGGCCACTGGTTGGGCGTGGCATTGATGCTGTCGAGCATGCGCGGCGTGGCCTTGCCAGTCAGCGCCAGCGCGGCAATCGCCGCCAGCTTGCGCATTTCCAGATCCTTGCGCGGGCTCCAGAAGTTGCGCTGGATGCGGCCTTCCACAAACGCGATCAAGCCGTCCTCCATGCGCGCACGCTCGGCGGCAGGAATCACAAAGCGCTTGTCAACGCCCTGCGCCATGGCCGACAGGTTCAGCAGATGCGCGGTCAGCGTATCGCTGCCGCGGCTGACCGATCCGTCCTGGGGCGGGAAGTAGTTGGCCAGGCCGTCACCGTCCAGATAGTTGGGCAGCTGGGCCATGGTGCTGCCCCAGAGATCGGCGTTGTTCATGCCGACGGCCTTGCTGGTGGTCTGCTCCAGGCAGGAGTAGGGGTAGCGGGCCCACCAGTCGCGCACGCCGGGCAGGCCTTCGGTCAGCTTGGGCACCAGCGACATCTGCAGACCACCGCGACCGGGCAGGGCATCGGCGGGCGGATTCACGGGCACGCTATAGCTGCCGTTGACCTGCACCAGCGTGGCCTGCTGCACCGACAGTGGCACGGCGGGCACGATGCGCTGGCTGATCTTGAGCGCATCCTGCGCCGCATCGGCGCCGCCAGCGGTGTCGCGCGCGGAAATCTCCCAGATCAGCGCCTCGGCACGCGTGCCGGAGAGCTGGGCCGGAGCCTTCACATCCCAGGCCACTTCACGCGCCTCGCCGGCGGGAATCTCCACGGTCTGGGCCTTGAGCTCCAGCATGGTGGCACGCGGCGTGACCTCCACCTTCATGGCCTTGGCCGAGGTGTTGCGCAGCGTGACCTGAGCGCGGAACTGATCGTCCTCGCGCACCAGGGGCGGCAGGCCGCTGATGATCTGCAGATCCTGCGTGGTGCGGATCGCCGCCTGGCCAGTGCCGAACAGGCTCACGCCCGCATCGGCCACGGCCACCACCTGGAAGGTGGTCAGGGCGTCGTTGAGCGGCACCTCGATCAGCGCCATGCCGTTGCCGTCCAGCACCACATCGGGCTTCCACAGCAGCAGGGTGTCGAGCAACTCGCGTGTGGGGCTGCGGCCACCGCCACCGCCCGCAGGCACGGCCTTCTTGCCGTAGTGGCGCCGGCCGATCACCTCCATCTGGGCCGTTGCCGTCTGCACGCCCCATTCGCGGCGCGTCAGCATGGCATCGAGCAAATTCCAGCTGCTGTTGGGCATCAGCTCCAGCAAGGCCTGGTCCACGGCCGCCAGCGCCACATGGGCACCTGCTGCAGGCTTGCCATCGGGCAGCGTGGCCTTGATGGTGACCTTGGCCGTGCCGCGCACCTTGTAGCTGGACTTGTCCGAGGAAACCTTGACGTCCAGGGTATTGCTCTTCAGGCCCACGCGAATTTCGGACATGCCGAAACGGAAGGCCGGCTTGGAGAGATCCACCATGGAAGTCGGCGCGATGAATTCCTTGCCGTCATTCCAGAAGGCACGCCACCACTCCAGCGGCGACTTGAAGCCCCAGGTAAAGAAGCTATACCAGGGCACTTCCATCAGGCGGCCGCGCAGCGCCAGCACGCTGACATAGGCATTGGGGCCCCAGTTGTCTTCGATCTTGACGTCCACCGTGGGGTTGTCACCCGCCAGCTCCACCACCTGGGTGCTGACGATGCCTTCGCGCTCCACTGCCACCAGCGCCGTGGCGCGGCGGAAGGGCATGCGCACCTGAAAGCGCGCGGTCTCGCCGGGCTCATAGCTCTTGCGCTCGGACAGCACGTCCATGCGGTCATGGTCTTCGCCGCCGAACCAGAGTTCGCCCTGGCCCGTGACCCACACCGAGGTCGCGGCCTGGCTGCTGCGGCCTTCCTTGTCGGCGGCCTTGACGATCAGCTCCACCTCGCCGGGCTGGGACAGCTGGGCCTCGCATTGAACAAGGCCATGACTGTCGCTGGTGCCCGAGCACACGGTGCCCAGATTCTTGAGCGTGGTCTGGTTGTCGTAGCTGTAGAAGCCGCCCACCAGCCGCTTGCGGCTGGAGGTGGTGATGCGCGCCACGGCTTCGACCTTGACGGGCACGCCGGCCTGGGCCTTGCCTGCCGTATCCAGCGTCAGCGCCTGAAAGCGCAGCTTGCGGTCCACCGAGATCCAGTTCTCGGAGCGCACGCCTGCCACTACGGCAGCCGGCCAGATGGTGCGCGTGCTGCGCAGGGTCTGCACCTCGCCGTTCGGGTCGGCGTAGGTCGCTTCCATCAGCAGCTCGCGCGGCTCGCCGGACTTGGGCAGCTTGTCGATAGCGACCTTGCCCAGACCATTCTTGTCCAGCGTCACGGGAAGCTTGTCGGCCACGACCTTGGTGTCGTCGGCCGCCGTGCTTTCCTCATCGTCGCTGCTGCCCACGTCCTGGGCACTGCGCGGCGGGTTGAAGCTGAAGCCGTCCCAGCCCGCGAAATCCAGCGATTTGGAACGCAGCAGAGCCGACACCTTGACCGGCAAATTGGCGGCAGCGCCACCCGAGACATAGTTGATCTGCACTTCGGCAGGCACGCTGCTGACAGCGTAGAGCTGCTCCTTGCCGGCCGGGCCCACACGTCCCTCCATCACCGGAAGGCGGAACTCCTCGACACGGAAGATGCCCGTGCTGAAGCTGGAGCGACGGCCGCTGCCATTGGTATAGCCCAGCTCCACCGCATATTCGCCGAGCTTGGCGGCCTTGGAGATGGGGAACTCGCTGCTCGCGCTGCCATTGGCATTCCAGCTCAGGGCCTGGGTAAAGCGCTGGCCACTGCCCAGATGGGTGATGGTCAGGCGGTCAGGCTTGTCCTGGGTCTGTTCAAAGCCCGTGGAGTTCTTGCCGGGGCCCGTCAGGGCACGCAGAAAGTGCTTCATGGACACGGTTTCGCCAGCACGGAACAGCATGCGGTCAAACACCGTATGCGCGACTTCGTCGCGCTTGCTGCTGGAGCTAGTCGGCACATTGAAGCGCCAGGACTCTATGCCCTTGTTCCAGTTGCTCCAGACAAAAGCCAGTTCCTCGCCAGCCTCGGTCTTGGCACGCGCACTCACGAAATAAGAGTTGCTGCGGTAGTAGCCGTCTTCGTTGCTGCAGGAAGGCGGATTGGGATTGAGGCCGTTGAAGGTCACCAGACCCTGGGCATCACTGACGGCCGAAGCAATCGCCTGACCGTTGCAGTCCGAGACCTGCACCGTGGCGCCCGGCACCACCTTGCCCTTGTCCAGCGTCGTCACCCAGGCCACGGAGTTCTCGCGCCCCAGCTTGAAGTGCACGGCCAGATTGGTCACCAGCACCGAAGTGCGCACATACATGGTGCGGCCCGCTCCATAGCCTTCGTCGAGCAGCGACTGGCCCAGCATGGGCGAGGCGATCTCCACTACCTGGAAGCCCGGGTTCAGCGGAATGCCGACGACCTCGAAGGGGCGCGGGTCGCTCTTGGCCGCCTTGGGCAGCTCCAGCGTCTGGGTCTGGCTCTGGCCGTCCAGCAGCGACAGCATGCGGGTCTGCACCCAGTGCTTGTCGTCGTTGATGACAGGAGGCAAGACCTTTACATCACGCGCAGCGCGCTTGCGCTCCACGCTGTAGCTGTCATAGCGCTCGACCTTCTTGAGCCAGGCGATGATGTCGGCGTCCGAGCCGCCCTTCTTGGTGCGCACCACGCTGGCGTCCAGCGACTTGCCCAGAAGCTGCGGCTCCACATTGCGCAGCGTCACGGGCAGCAGCGCCGGGCCCTTGGGGCCTTCGGCAAAGCGCTCGACGATGCCGAAGGGCGCGGCGGCAAACTTCACCAGCGGCGGCATATTGCCCGTGGCCGTGGCCAGCGGGAACATATTGGCATTGCTCAGCGTGCGACCCGCGGCATCCTTGAACTGCGGCGGCAGCTCCACCACATACTTGGTGTTTGGCTGCATGGTGGCGGGAAAGCTCACGCTGTCCACCAGCGAATCCTCGGCCAGCTTGTCGCCGTTCTGCTCGATGATGGGTGCCACGGCCGAGGCACCGCTCTTGAGGCGTATGCCTTCGATCAGCTTGCGCGGCACCGGCGCGCTGAATGACAGACGCATGGGGCGGATCGGCAGGCAGGCGGCGTTGGCGTTCTCGCGCTCGCAGCTGAAGTCGGCGCTGAAGGGCTGGCGCACCTGGTACTCGTAGCGCTGCTCGTCCTTGCTGACCAGGCCATTGGCCATGGCCACGCCCTTGCCATAGACCAGGGTCATCTTGCTGCCCGAGGTCAGACGGCGGTTACAGGCCAGCACCACGAAGTTCTGCGGGTTCTTGGCCGCATCCTTGTCCCAGTGGCGCTGCTCGAGCACGGCCTCGCGGTCCTTGCCCTCGATCAGTTGCACGGGAATGCGCTCGCCCACACCTTCGGAGGTACACCAGACGCGCTGCTTGAGGCTGTCGACGGATGCCGCACCCGTCAGGCGCAGAGCAAAGTACTGCTGCTCGTCCACCTCTTCATAGGTATCGGGCGCGATGCGGGCCACCTGCGGTCCGCCGGTCTGGAACTGATAGCTGGCTGCGCCCGTCAGGGCCGTACCCGCGACGCTTTTGAACTGCGAGTTGAGCTGGGCCGTGCAACGCACGCCGGCGGGCAGGTTCTGGGCAAAGTCGAAGACCCATTCCTTTTCGCTGTTCCAGCGCCCTGTGCCCTTGGCGGCCTGCGCATTGCTGCACTGCAGATTGACCGGCGCCGCGGCCTTGGGGTCGCCAAAGCGCACGGCTGCCCCATCGAACTGCACCACCACCTGGCCCACCTTGCTTACATCGCCCTGCGGGCTGAACTGGCGCACCCCCACGGCATGGGCCGCCGTGGCCGCCAGGCCCCATAACAGGCCTGCCTTGAGCAGCACGCGCCAGTGCGGCGCGATCTGCTCCCTCTTCCTTCCCTCTGCATAAGGCACAGTCATACAGTCACTTCCTTTTGGGGCCGGCGTGGCCGGCCCTGGCTGTTTGAATCTGAAGTCTGGAGTCAGCGACGCAGCAGTGCGGGACGGCAGAATGCAAAAAGCCCTGCCTCGCAAGTGAAGCAGGGCCTTGAGCAGGTGCCGCACGCGCGAAACTACTGCGGCTGGAAACCGCTGCGCTGAATGATACCGGCCCAAACCTTGGAATAGGCGGCCTCACGCTCCCCCAACTGGCGGGGATTCATGTATCCAACTGTAAGCCCCAACGCCGTCAACTGCGCGTAGACGTCACGCTGCTTGAGCACATTGCCCACGGCTGCAGAAAAGCGCTCGACAAAGGCCTGGGGCACGCCCTTGGGCGCAAAGATGCCGTAGTAAGGCATGTCCTCGAAGCCCTTGATGCCCTGCTCCAGCAAGGTCGGCACTTCGGGCATGGAGGCCTGGCGCTTGGCGCCCAACACGCCGATCACGCGCAGCTTGCCAGCCTTCTGGTTCTCCATGAAGTCGGGCACCGAGGCAATGCCGGCAGGAATCTGATTGCCCAGCATATCGGCCAGCAAGGGAGCGCTGCCGCGATACGGTGCCGCCACCAGATCGAGCTTGTAGTGGTCGGCCAGGATCTTGACCAGAAATTCGGGCGTCGAGGCCGGAGCCGGAATGCCGATGGTGCCGTTCTTGGCACTGCCCCTGGCCCAGGCCGCGTACTCGGCCAGATTCCTCACCGGCGTGTTGCTGGACACGGCCAGCGCATTCACGAAAGTGGCGACCCCGGCCACGGGAATGAAGTCCTGCTGCGGATCGAAGCCCGGCTTTTTCACGACCTTGGGCAGGATGGAGATGGTGTGGTCATGCGTGAGAAACAGCGTATGGCCATCGGCAGGCGCGGCCTTGAGCAGTTGCGCTGCAATCTGGCCGCCGGCGCCGGGACGATTCTCCACCAGCACCGTCACGCCGCCCAGTTCGTCCTTGAGCTTGTCGGCCAGCAGGCGCCCAATCGCGTCCGAGCCACCGCCGGGCGGAAAGCCCACCAGAATGCGGATGGGCTGGCCCGACGAGGCCCAGGCCAGCGGCCCCAGGGCCGATGCTGCCACCGCTCCCGCACCGGCTCTCAGCAATTGACGACGAGATTGCGTCATGTGTTTTCTCCTTATGCTTTTTCCAGACTAACCAAAACAAAAGCGCCCGGCAAAGGGCGCTTTCAAGGCGTGAACGTTACGCCACAGTGCTTGAGTCCATCAGGCCAGACGAGCGTGGTGCTTGGCCAGCTGCGCACGCACCTGCGCCGGCGCCGTACCGCCCAGCGTGTTGCGGGCATTGAGCGAGCCTTCCAGGCTCAGGGCTTCGAACACATCGGCCTCGATGTTGGGGTTGAAGGCCTGCAGCTCGGCCAGTGGCAGCTCGGTCAGGTCCACGCCCTTCATGGTGGCCAGCTTCACGGCGTGAGCCACGGTTTCGTGGGCGTCACGGAAGGGCAGACCCTTCTTGACCAGATAGTCGGCCAGGTCGGTGGCCGTGGCATAGCCCTTCAGAGCTGCAGCGCGCATGTTCTCGGCATTCACGGTGATGCCGCCTTCCTTGACGCCGCTGGCGGGGTTGAGCTGGCCGCCGATCATCTCGGCGAAGATGCGCAGCGTGTCCTTCAGGGTGTCCACCGTGTCGAACAGCGGCTCCTTGTCTTCCTGGTTGTCCTTGTTGTAGGCCAGGGGCTGGCCCTTCATCAGCGTGATCAGGCCCATCAGATGACCGACCACGCGGCCGGTCTTGCCGCGTGCCAGCTCGGGCACGTCGGGGTTCTTCTTCTGGGGCATGATGGACGAGCCGGTGGTGAAGCGATCGGCGATCTTGATGAAGCCGAAGTTCTGGCTCATCCAGATGATCAGCTCTTCCGACAGGCGGCTCACGTGCACCATGCACAGCGAGGCAGCAGCGGTGAACTCGATGGCGAAGTCGCGGTCGGACACGCCGTCCAGCGAGTTCTGGCTCACGCCTTCCATGCCCAGGGTCTTGGCCACGCGCTCGCGGTCCAGCGGGTAGGTGGTGCCGGCCAGGGCGGCAGAGCCCAGGGGCAGCACGTTGACGCGCTTGCGCACGTCCAGCATGCGCTCGGCATCGCGCTTGAACATTTCCACATAGGCCAGCATATGGTGGCCGAAGCTCACGGGCTGGGCCACTTGCAGATGGGTGAAACCGGGCAGGATCACGTCCACGTTCTTCGCGGCCACGTCGACCAGCGAGCGCTGCAGCTCCTTGAGCAGGCCTTCGATCAGGTCGATCTCGCTGCGCAGCCACAGGCGCACGTCGGTGGCCACCTGGTCGTTGCGGCTGCGGCCGGTGTGCAGACGCTTGCCGGCATCGCCGACCAGCTGGGTCAGGCGCGCCTCGATGTTCAGGTGCACGTCCTCCAGATCCAGCTTCCACTCGAAAGTGCCGGCCTCGATCTCGGCCGTGATCTGCGCCATGCCCTTCTGGATGGAGGCGAAATCTTCGGCTGCAATGATCTTCTGGGCCGACAGCATTTCGGCGTGTGCCAGAGAGCCCTGGATGTCGGCTTGCCACATGCGCTTGTCAAAGAACACGCTGGAGGTGTAGCGCTTGACCAGGTCGCTCATGGGTTCGGAGAACAGGGCAGACCAGGCTTCGGCCTTGGAATCGAGCTGGTTGTGCGAAGGAGCAGATGTAGACATGTGAGGGCAACAATCCCGTAAAACCACAGGCCGCCCAATGCAGAAGTTTGGCGTGACGGCTGTGCAAAGCAGAAACAGGGATTTTATCGGCCTGACCCGGCTTGGGCGCCACAGCGTCCCAGAGCCATTGCCGGCCACTGCGACAAAGCGCTGTTCGCGCCCCATAAACTCCCGATTCAATAGCACACTGCGATTGATAGATAAGGCCTGCAAGCCTTATCCAGCCAAGCTGGCAAATCCGGCTGCAGCCACCCGGTTTCTGGCTTGCGCGGACAATCACATCGTCCCCGTTCACTTCCCTCCCAGGCCGCTGCCCAAGCGGCTGACGCGCCTCCCGGCATGCATTCCCGCTCTTCCCTGATTTCCGGCCTCGGTTTTGCGCTGGCCGCCTGCGCGCTCTGGGGCGCGATTTTTCTCGTGCCGGCCATGCTGCCGGAGTTCTCGCCGCTGCAGATCACCTTTGGCCGCTTCGTGCTCTATGGCGTGGTGGCCTTATGCGTTTTTCTGCCTCGGGCCACCAGGCTGCTGCCCAGGCTGCAAGCGGCCGATATCCGGCATCTGGTCTGGCTGGCCCTGACGGGCAATGTGGTGTACTTTGCCCTGGTCGCCACGGCCGTGCAATGGATAGGCATGGCCGTGACCTCGCTGATCGTGGGCCTGGTTCCCGTCACCGTGCCGCTGCTGGGACGCAACACCCATGGCGCGCTTCCGCTGCGCCGCATGCTGGCGCCCATGGCGCTGATCCTGACCGGCATCGTGCTCGTCAACGCCCATGCGCTGACCACAGGGCCCGAAGGCAGCCAGGAGCGCTATCTGCTGGGCGTGCTGATGGCCGTGCTGGCCATGCTCTGCTGGAGCCGCTACGCGCTGGACAACACCCGCTATCTGGCGCAAAGCCGCTTCAACGGCACGGAATGGTCCACACTCTGGGGCCTAGTCGTCGGACTCATCAGCGCCTTGCTTTGGGCGCTGCTCTGGCTGGTATCGCCGGAGGCCAGCGGCGCTGGCAGCCCCGATATTCCAGCCCAGCGCTGGCAGCTGTTCTGGCTGTTGAACCTGGCCGTGGCCGTGCTCTCGTCCTGGCTGGGCAACTGGATGTGGAATGCCGCCAGCCAGCGCCTGCCCATCACCTTCGTGGGCCAGCTGCTGGTGTTCGAAACCCTGTTTGCCCTGGCCTACCACTTCCTCTACGAGCAGCGCCTGCCCCGGCTCGGCGAGTTGGCGCCCATGCTGCTGATTCTCGCAGGCCTGGTCTGGTCGCTCAGACGCTTTCAGGCCGCAGGCCGGGCTGCTGCCTAATTTTGAGTCAGCACAAACGCTGATGCATCAAACCGACAGATGCCGCGCGAATTGCAGCTGCACAGCGGCTGCTGGCCAATAATCACAGGACTTGCGCAATTTCGAACCGGGCATGCATCCCTGTCGACAGGGATGCCCTTTGTGCTTTTTTCGCCCCAGTCTGCATCCAAGACAGCGCCCTGCTCCAGACCACCTGTGCCCATTTCACCGCTCATCGCCGCCACTCCCGCATCGGCCCGCACGGTCCTGGTGTTCGACGCCTGCAATGCCGGTGTGGTCCTGCGTGCCGTGCTGTTTGTACAGGTGGTGGCGAGCACGGCCGCCATCTATGGCGCGGACTCGTTCTGGGAGTGGTTTTCCAGCGCCGCCCTGCTCACCGGGGCTTGCCTGCCCGGTACCCTGGTCTGGCTGATAGCGGCCTGCAGCCTCAAGCACCAGTTGCAGCGCCTGGGCACGCGCGGCCAGTATCTGGCCGGCGTGCTGCTGGGTGCCCTCGCGGGGCTTTACGCCTGCGGCATGCTGCTCTTCATAGGCATAGCCAAGGTCCCCTGGCTGGCCAGTGCCGTCACGGGAGGCCTGCTGGCCGCGCTGCTGGTGACGGCGCTGGTGCTGCGCGCGCGCGGCAACACGCCGGCGCAGACCCAGGCCCGTCTCACCGAGCTGCAGTCACGCATCAGACCGCATTTTCTGTTCAACACCCTCAACAGCGCGATTGCGCTGGTGCGTGCCGAACCCGCCAAGGCCGAGGCCTTGCTCGAGGACCTCAGCGACCTGTTTCGCTATGCGCTGGCCGAACCCCATCTGACCACCACGCTGGCCCAGGAGATAGAGCTGGCCCAGCGCTATCTATCCATAGAGCAGGTACGCTTTGGCGAGCGGCTGCAGATGCAGTGGCAGCTCGATGAAAGCGTGCATGGAGCGCTGCTGCCGCCGCTGCTGCTGCAGCCGCTGGTGGAGAACGCCATCCGTCATGGCGTGGAGCCCAATGCGCGCGGCGGCAAGCTGCAGGTCCGCACCGAAAGGCGCGGCAACGAGGCGCTGATCCAGATCATCAACACCTTGCCGCCGGCCAGCGCCGAGCATCAAAGCACGGGCCATGGCATGGCCCTGGACAATGTCAAGGCCAGGCTGTCGCTGCTGCACGATCTGCAAGGCAGCTTCAGCGCCAGGGTACGCGATGGGCTGTATGTGGTGCGCCTGAGCGTGCCTTTGCTGCAGACCGACCCAAAACCGGGACAATCCCGCCATGCACATTCTGATCGTTGATGACGAAGCTCTGGCCCGCACCAGGCTGCGCACTCTGCTCGGCGACTGCGCACATGGCCCCCACCATATCCAGGAAGCCGCCGATGGCGAACAAGCCCTGCAGATGCTGCAGGCCGCACAGCCGGCCCCGGTGCAACTGGTGCTGCTGGACATCCACATGCCGGGCCACAACGGGCTGCGACTGGCAGCGGCTCTGGCCGAGCTGCCCAACCCGCCCGCCATCGTGTTCGTGACGGCGCATTCCAGCCATGCGCTACAGGCTTTCGAGCTCGATGCAGTGGACTATCTGACCAAGCCCGTACGCCTGGAGCGCCTGCAGCAATCGCTGCAAAAGGCCGAACGTGCGCTGAGCACGCGCAGCGTCGTGGACAGCGGCCCCGTGCTGCTGATCCAGGAGCGCGGCGGCACGCTGCGGCTACCGCTGTCCGAAGTACGTTTTCTCAAGGCCGAGCAGAAATACATCACCGTGCGCACCGTGCAGCGCAACTACATCCTCGACGGAGCGCTGGCCGATCTCGAAACCCGCCATGGCGAGCATCTGCTGCGCATACACCGCAACGCCCTGGTGCTGCGTGCGGCCTTGCGCGGCCTCGAGAAATATGACGACCCGCAGGAAGGCGAAGGCTGGGGTCTGCGCCTGCAGGGCGTGAGCGAGCTGCTGCCGGTATCGCGCCGCCAGCTGGCGGCGGTCAAGACCGAGCTCAAAGATATTTCCTGAATGAAAAAACCGACTGGAAGCCGGTTTTTTTATCGACTGCAGTTGCAATCAATGTTCGTGCTTGTGCGCCGCTTCATGGGCAGCCGCGGGCGCGGGGGCGGGCTCGTGCGCATGCCCGACCTCGGCACCATGATCGTGGTCATGCTCGTGTCCATGGTTGTGCGCCGCGCCGCTCATCACCGTCACGATGACAATGCCCAGCAGCAGCCAGAAGACCTGGGCTGCGGTTTCCTTGGCGCTCAGGCGCTTTTGCAGCTGGGGAATCAGGTCGGCCAGCGCCACATAGATAAAGCTGCTCGACGCAATGACCAGGAAATATGGCAGCAGCTCGTGCAACTGTCCGATGAGGAAATAGCCGGCCACCCCGCCCAGCGTGGTCACGGCTCCTGCCATGGACACCTTGATCAGCGCCACGCGGCGATTGCTGCTGGACTGGCGCAGCACCACGATATCGCCCATGTGGTGGGGCACCTCGTGCGCCAGCACCGACAGAGCGGCAATCAGGCCCAGGCGGATGTCGGCCACGAAAGCCGATGCAATCAGCACGCCATCGCCAAAGCAATGCACGCTGTCGCCCGTCAGAATGGCCCAGCCGCCCTTGCCATGGCTGTGAGCATGCGTATGCTCGCCATGCTCATGGCGGGCGTGACCATGCTGGTGATCGTGGCCATGACCGTGGTGCACGGGAACATGCTGGTGGGCGTCGCCATGCGAATGCTCATGGCCGTGGTGCCAGAGCTCGGCCTTGGACAGCAGAAAGAAAAACACCAGCCCGATCAGCAGCACCACGAACAGATCATGGGACTTGCCGTGGCTCTCGAACGCCTCGGGCAGCAAATGCATGAAGGCCGTGGCGAGCAAGGCTCCCGCCGCCAGGCTCAGCAAACGCTGGGGCATCAGCCCTGGCGTGCGCCCCCCTCCCAGACTCATCAACAACGCGGCCACCCAGACACTGCCGATACCAGCAGCCAGGGTGGCCAGAATAATTGCTACCAATGTCATAGCTTTATATGGCTTAACCGCAACCTTTTACAGGCGAATCTTGAGGATTTTCGCAGAATGCGCCGCCCAACGCGGCCCGCTTGCGACTATCCCCATACCGTCAGCCCCGGATGCGCATGGCATGCATGGCATGCCGGGACTTCTTTCACCTTAGCAAAGCTGTCAAGCCCCCCGGGCCGAAAATTTCAGCGTCTGAGACATCAAGCCACGCCATGCTGGTTGAACCAGGTCAGCATGCGGGTCCAGCCGTCCTGCGCGGCCTGCTCGCGGTAGCTGGGGCGATAGTCGGCATGGAAGGCATGGGGCGCCTCGGGGAAGATCACGAACTCCGAGGCCCTGGCCGCCGCAGAGCCGGTCTTGAGTGCTGCCTTCATGGCTTCGACCGACTCCAGCGGAATGCCCGTGTCCTTGCCGCCGTACAGGCCCAGCACCGGCGCCTTGAGCTGTCCCACCAGATCCAGCGGATAGCTGGGCTGCAAATCGTTCTTGTTGCCCTGCAGGCGCCCATACCAGGCCACGCCGGCCTTGAGCGGGGCATGTGCGGCATACAGCCAGGTGATGCGCCCGCCCCAGCAAAAGCCGGTGATGGCCAGCTTCTTCACATCACCGCCCTGCGTACCCGCCCATTGCACGGCCGCGTCCAGATCGCCCATGACCTGGGCATCGGGTACCTTGGCGATCACCTCGCTCATGAGCTTGGCCATCTCGGCATAGGCCATGGGATCGCCCTGGCGCACAAACAGATCGGGGGCGATCGCCAGATAGCCGGCACGCGCCAGGCGGCGGCAGGTGTCGGCAATGTATTCGTGCACGCCGAAGATTTCGGAGATCACCAGCACCACGGGCAGATTCTGCCTGCCCGCAGGCATGGCCCGATAGGCCGGCAGCTTGAAGCCTTTGACATCGATGCTGACCTCACCTGCCGTCAGGCCGTCGACCGGAGTCTTGATGGCCGTCTGCGCCATGACCGGCCCGGCAGCGCAGGCATAGCCCACGCCCAGGCCGGCCCCCAGGGCTGTGCGCAAGGCCGCGCGGCGGCTGGGCCGGGCATCGGCGCGACCGCCAAGCAGCCCCTGCATATCCTGAGCGATGTCTTCGTACTTCATGGATCCTCCTTGGGTTGATGGAATCTCAAGCCAGCCCGGCTCGCGCAGCAAGCCGAGCTGGCCATGCAGTCTAAAGCCAGTGCCTTGCCGTCAGCTCAGACCAGCCAGCGCAGCAGCGCCGCGGCAGTTGCCCCCAGAATCACCACCAGCAAGAACGGTGCCCGCAGCCACAGGGCCAGCGCCGCCACCAGCAAGGCGCCCAGACGCGCATCCAGGCTGATGCGCGTGCCGCTGGCCAGGGTGTTCATCACCGTCAGCGATGCCAGCAGCGCCACCGTCAGACAGGCCGCGATCTGGGCCATGCGCGGGCTGCGCATCCAGCGCTCGGGCAGGCTGTAGCCCAGCAGCTTGGTCACAAAGGCCAGCGCGCAGGCCAGCAAGATCCATTGCCACAGGGACAGCGTCATTGCTCGGCCTCCGAAGGGCGCACCCAGCCCCAGAAGGCGCCCAGGGCCGCGGCCAGCAGAATCGGCACGCCTGCGGGCACCCAGGGTATGGCCAGGGCCGTGACCAGGCCGCAGGCCAGTGCCAGCGCCACCGGCTCGCGCGCATTCAGGCGCGGCCAGAGCAGACCGAGAAAGGCCGCCACGGCGGCACCGTCAAGACCGAAGCGGCGCGTGTCGCCCAGCGCATTGCCCATCAGCGCGCCCAGCAAGGTGAACAGATTCCAGAGCAGGAACACGCCCGCCCCGGCGACCCAGAAGCCGCGCCGCTGCTCGGCCAGATCTTCCTGCCCCGATGCCGTGGCCGCAGATTCGTCGATGGTCCAATGCGCCGCCAGCCAGCGCTGCAGCCCCTTGACGCCCAGCAGACGGCTCATCTGCATGCCGTAGATGGCATTGCGCACGCCCAGCAGCGAGGCCGCACTGACGGCCGCCATGCCGCTGCCGCCACCGGCAACCACGCCGATGAAGGCGAACTGCGAACCGCCTGTGAACATCAGCGCGCTCAGCGCCATGGTCTGCCAGAGATTGAGGCCGGCCGCCACGGAAAGCGCACCGAAGGAGATGCCGTACAGCCCCGTCGCCACCGAAATCGACAGCCCCATGCGC
Source organism: Comamonas sp. A7-5 (assembly GCF_039581385.1). Classification (NCBI taxonomy): domain Bacteria; kingdom Pseudomonadati; phylum Pseudomonadota; class Betaproteobacteria; order Burkholderiales; family Comamonadaceae; genus Comamonas; species Comamonas sp. A7-5. The sequence continues at coordinate 526,085 of NZ_JBCPWO010000002.1, read as the reverse complement.
ACGGCGGGCGTCATTGCAAAGCCTTTGAACAAGATATTTCCCGCAACAAGCTAGAACAATTCAGGAGCTGACAGTGCATGTGAACAAAGCACTTCAGGTCAAAAACAACCTGAAGTTCTTTAATAGAAAGCGCAGGCAGCTCTCTTTTTTAAGGATTCGCCTCGGCAAGACCTAGTCGCCCCGGGACAAACGCATATCAGTGCGCCTGTTGGTGAAAAGCTCAATGCGCCTTTTCCCAGCTGCTGCCAAAGCCGATCTCGGCCAGCAGCGGCACGGACAGATCGGCCACGCCGGCCATGATGGCCGGGATCTCGGCCTGCACCCAGTCCCTGGCGGATTCAGGCAGCTCGAACACCAGTTCGTCATGCACCTGCATGATGACCAGCACCTCGGGCTTTTCGGCATCCAGCCTGGCCTGCACGGCCACCATGGCCTTCTTGATCAGATCGGCCGCCGTGCCCTGCATGGGGGCGTTGATGGCCGCGCGCTCGGCCGCTTTCTTGCGCGGGCCGTTGCCGCCATTGATCTCGGGCAGCACCAAGCGGCGGCCGAAGACGGTCTCCACATAGCCCTGAGCGTGGGCCAGCTCCACGGTCTGGTCCATATAGCGCTTCACGCCGGGATAGCGCTGGAAGTATTTGTCGATATAGGCGGCCGCAGCCTTGGTTTCAATGCCCAGGTTCTTGGCCAGGCCGAAGCTGCTCATGCCGTAGATCAGGCCGAAGTTGATGACCTTGGCATAGCGGCGCTGCTCGCTGCTGACCTCGTCCACACTCACGCCGAAGACTTCGGCGGCCGTGGCTCGGTGCACGTCCAGGCCGCTCTTGAAGGCACTCAGCAGGGCCTCGTCGCCCGACAGATGGGCCATGATGCGCAGCTCGATCTGCGAATAATCGGCGCTGGCAATCAGCTTGCCCTCGGGGGCCACAAAGGCTTCGCGCACGCGACGGCCTTCGGGCGTGCGCACGGGAATATTCTGCAGATTGGGGTCGTTGCTGGACAGACGCCCCGTCACTGCCACGGCCTGGGCGTAGTGGGTGTGCACGCGGCCGTCGCTGGGCAAGGCCATCTGGGCCAGCTTGTCGGTGTAGGTGCCCTTGAGCTTGGACAGCGAGCGGTGCTCAAGCAGCTTGGCGGGCAGCGGATAGTCCTCGGCCAGCTTTTCCAGCACTTCCTCGTCCGTGCTGCGCGCGCCGGTGGCGGTCTTCTTCACGACGGGCATGCCCAGCTTGTCGAAGAAGATCTCTCCCAGCTGCTTGGGCGAGGACAGATTGAAGGGCTGGCCCGCAATCTCGTAAGCCTCTTCCTCGAGCTTGAGGATGCGCGCGCCCAGATCATTGCTCTGGCGCGCCAGCTCGCCCGCGTCAATGCTGACGCCATTGCGCTCGATGCGAAACAGCGCTTCGCTGGTCTGCATTTCCAGCTCGTAGATATGCAGCAGCCCGGCATGGGCCTGGATGCGCGGCCACAAGGTGTTGTGCACGTCCAGCGTCTGGTCGGAGTCCTCGCAGCTGTACGCAGCGGCCTTGTCCACAGGCACCTGGGCAAACGGAATCTGGTTCTTGCCCTTGCCGCACAGGTCCTCGTAGCTGATGCCAGTACGACTTACGTGGCGCAGCGCCAGGCTGGTCAGATTGTGCGGGCGGTCGGCTTCGAGCACATAGGACTGCAGCATGGTGTCGTGCGCATAGCCGCGCACAGTGATGCCGTGATTGGCAAACACATGCTGGTCGTATTTGACATGCTGGCCCAGCTTCTTCTTGCCGGCATCCTCCAGCCAGGGCTTGAGCCTGGACAGCACCATGTCCATATCGAGCTGCTCGGGCACGTCCATGCCTTCGTGGCGCAGCGGAATATAGGCGGCCTCGCCCACGGCCACGCTGAAGGAGATGCCGACGATGCGGGCCACCATCTCGTCCAGCGAATCGGTCTCGGTATCCAGCGCGGTCAGCTCGGCGGCGCTGATCTTGGCCAGCCATTCATCGAGCTGAGCCTCGCTCAGAATCGTGGTGTAGAGGACATCGCGCTGCTGGGCAGTCACGGCGACCTCGGTCGCCGCCGCGTCATCGGCATCGAACAGGCCGCCCTGGGCACTGTCGACCTTGGCAGCCTTGCCCGGCTTGGCCGCCTTGGCTTCGGCTGCTGCGGCGCCCAGCGTGCGCACCAGCCCCTTGAAGCCGTATTTCTCGTAGAAGGGCGCAAGCGCTGCGCTATCGGGCTCGGCCAGCGTGATGGCATCGAGCTGCGGCAGGCCGCCGATATAGGAGGACAGATCGCAGTCGGTCTTCATGGTCACCAACTGGCGGCTCAGCGCCAGCTGACCGCTGGCAATCGCATCGCGCAGGTTCTGACCGGCAACGCCCTTGATATCTGCGGCGCGGGCAATCAGATTGTCCAGCGAACCATACTCCTCCAGCCACTTGGCTGCAGTCTTGGGTCCGACCTTGGTCACGCCGGGCACGTTGTCCACGGTATCGCCCACCAGGGCCTGGTAGTCGATCATCAGCGCCGGCGGCACGCCGAACTCGGCCGTCACTCCCGCCACGTCGCGCTTCTTGCCATTCATGGTGTCGATGATGGTCACATGCTCGCCCACCAGCTGGCTCAAGTCCTTGTCGCCGCTGGAGACGATGACCTGTATGCCCTGGGCCGCCGCGGTCTGCGCCAGCGTGGCGATCACGTCATCGGCTTCCACGCCGGGCACGGCCACCACTTTCCAGCCCAGCAGTTGAACCACCTCGTGGATGGGCTCGATCTGGCTGCGCAAGTCATCGGGCATGGGCGAGCGCGTGGCCTTGTACTCGGTGTACATCTCGTCGCGGAAGGTCGGGCCCGAGGCATCGAACACGCAGACGGCGTAATCGGCCTGCACATCCTTCCTCAGCGCCTGCATCATGTTCACCATGCCGCGGATGGCGCCCGTGGCCGGGCTGGCCGGGTCGCCTGGAATCGCCCGCAGGTCGGGCATGGCATGGTAGGCGCGGTAGAGGTAGCTGGAGCCGTCCACCAGCACCAGGGTCTTGGAATTGCTCATACCCCGGATTGTGCACGCGTGCCCGGCTCCTCCGAGCTGCAGCCCAAAGACAGGCTGCGCCTGGTGGGACAATTCGAAGTCGCCCTACAATCTATGCATCATGCGCGCTGCACCACTTTTCATCATCCTGAGCCTGGCTGCCGGATCCGTTCTGGCCCAGTCCCCCACTCCTGCTCCGGCCAATGCCGTGGTCGCTCCTGCGCCCCAGGGCCAGCAGGACAACACGGCGGCGACCGGCAGGCACAACCAGCGGATCGAACATATCCGCGTGGAAGATGCTGGCAGCCGTGTGGATGAAACCCGTGTGGGCGGTCAGACCCAGAGCATCACCGTGCAACCCAAGGTAGGCTCCATGCCCGAGTACGAGGTGCAGTCCAACGACGGCGCCCGCGCAGCCCGCAACCGCGACAACAACAGCGGCGACACCACGGGCACCCGCGTCTGGAATTTCATCAAATTCTGAAGCGCGGCGCGCTTTCCCCCATTCATGACAGGGCAGTGCTTCACTGCCCTGTTGCATATAGACACCTTCTCCCCGCTAGTTCGGTCGGTCGCCCCAGACCGGCGTATTCACCATGGCTGTTTTCACCGAAGTTTCCGATAAAGATGCGCGCGAGCTGCTGCGCCGCATGTCCCTAGGCGCGTTCAAGGAATTGCGCGGCATTCAAGGCGGCATTGAAAACACCAACTATTTTCTGACGACCGACCAGGGAGAGTGGGTGCTGACACTGTTCGAGCGCCTGAGTGCCGAGCAGCTTCCTTTTTACCTCTACCTGATGAAGCACCTGGCGCAAGCCGGGATTCCCGTGCCGGACCCGCAGGGCGAGACACGCAGCGGTGACATTCTGCTCAAGGTCTGCGGCAAGCCCGCATCCATCGTCAACCGCCTGGCCGGCAAGAGCCAGCTGACCCCGGCTGCCGTGCACTGCGCTGCCGTGGGCGAGATGCTGGCGCGCATGCACCTGGCCGGTCAGGACTACAACCGCCAGCAGCCCAATCTGCGCGGCCTGCCCTGGTGGAATGAAACCGTGCCCGTGGTCCTGCCCCATCTGGGCGAGGAAACCACCGCCATGCTGCGCGCCGAGCTGGCCTATCAGAACCATATCGCCGCCTCGGCCAGCTATGCGGCCCTGCCGCGCGGCCCCATCCATGCCGACCTGTTCCGCGACAACGTGATGTTCGACGGCGACCGGCTGACCGGTTTTTTCGACTTCTATTTCGCGGGCGTGGACACCTGGCTCTTCGATCTTGCGGTCTGCCTCAACGATTGGTGTATCGATCACGCAACAGGTGCACATGATGCCGAGCGCGCCAAAGCCATGCTTGCGGCCTACCAGGCCGTGCGTCCGCTGACCGGGCCCGAGCGCGAGTTGCTCAACGCCCAGTTGCGTGCCGGCGCCCTGCGTTTCTGGATCTCCCGCCTCTGGGACTTCCATCTGCCGCGTGAAGCCGCACTGCTGCAGCCTCACGACCCCACCCACTTCGAGCGCGTGCTGAGCCAGCGCATCGCACATCCGCTGACGCTGGACTGAGTACCAGGCAAGCTGATTGCTCCGGGGCTTTTGATGGCCCCGCTCAGCCGTCTCGGGTACAGTGCAAGAAGCGACTTTTGCACGCTCTCGCAAAAGTATTTCAGCCTCTTCCATGAAACTTCAAATCGTTCCACCCGGCACCGGTCTGCAATGGGTGCTGCAGGGTCTGCGCACCTTCAAAAGCCAGCCCCTGGCCCTGGCCGCCCTGTTCTTTCTGGGCATGGCCAGCATGTCTCTGATCTCGGCCCTGCCGCTGATCGGCCCCGTCATTGCACTGGCACTGCTGCCATGCATCTCGCTGACCATGATGGTCGCGGCATCCGAAGCCGCCCACGGCCGCAAGCCCACACCGGCGCTGCTGCTGGTGGCTTTCCGCTCCGGCAGCCAGCATCTGCACTCCATGCTGATGCTGGGCGGCCTCTATGCCGCAGGCTTTTTGCTCATCATCGGTGCCTCCAGCCTTGTGGACGGCGGCACGTTTGCCAGCGTCTACCTGGGTCAGACTCCCATGACCCGCGAACTGGCCGAAGAGCCCGAGTTCCAGTCCGCCATGTGGCTGAGCATGTTTCTCTACCTGCCGCTGTCGCTGGCCTTCTGGCATGCTCCGGCGCTCATCCACTGGCATGGCATCAGCCCCGTCAAATCGCTGTTCTTCAGCTTTGTCGGCTGCATTCGCAATATCGGTGCCTATCTGGTGTTCGGTGTCTGCTGGATCGGCGTGTTCATCGTCTCCGGCATGGCCCTGGCCATCGTGACCGGCATCCTTGCCATGCTCATCGGCAGCATTGCCGGTGGCCTGATGGTGGCAACGGCACTGATGCTGGCAGCCATCTTTTTTACCTCGATTGTGTTTACCTTCCGTGACAGCTTCAGCCCGCCCGATGCCGACCAGACTATGACCGACTCCTCGTCGGGCACAGCGCCGCCATCATCGGATTCCTAAGCTCGAGCACTACCACCCTGCACCAGCACCAGCACCAGCCCCGACCCCAGGTCGGGGCTTTTTTTATGGGCCGAACAAAGGCCCGCGCCAGCAGATCATTCATCCCGGCGTCATCAAGCCGCCACGGCACTGTCATATTTGTTTCCTAGGATTCGCAGGACTGACCAAGGCATGCATCTCATGTCCTGGCATTCATTCAATTCAGCGCTGCCCCAAGTCTGCGCTTCACCCCACACTGCGAAACTCTCATGGCACAAAATCTGCTCAGCCGTCGTAAGGCCCTGCAACTCTTTTCCGGCGCTCCTCTGCTCCCACTGGGTTCGGTCGTGTCCGCATCCAGCCTGCTGGCCGCATGTGGTGGTGGTGATGACGACACCCCGACAACGCCTACGACGCCTCCCGTCACCAAGAACTATGTTTCCGCCACCTTCACCAGCATGGCCGCGCCTACGCTGACCACGCCCGCCAATATGGCCACCATGTATGTGGCTTCGCAGCTCAAGGTGGCGTTCGACGACAAGAGCGAGCAGGTCTTTGATCTGGGCTATGAACCCTACTTCGTCACTGGCGACATGGTGACCGACGGCAAAGGCGGCAAGATCCTCGCCGGTGGCTACTACGACATCAACAACCAGCCCATCATGGACAAAAGCGTGGCTGGCAAGGAACGCCACTTCTTCTCCGACTGCCCAGATGGCTCTTCGCTGCTGCAACTCGACAACGCCAAAGTAGACGGCGTCAAAGGCAAGCCCGTGTTTGCGGTGGTGCAGTTTGAGTACGCCAACAAAGACCAGTCCGGCAAGAGCGCCTACGGCACCCTGCCATCGCCCATTGCCGTGCTGACACTGGATCAGGATCAGACTACGGGCAAGCTGAGCCTGGTCAAGTACCACAATGTGGACATGTCCAAGGCTCACGGCCTGTGGATCACCTGCGGTGCCAGCCTCTCGCCCTGGAACACCCACCTGTCCAGCGAAGAGTACGAACCCGATGCTTTCAGCGCCAGCAACTCCTCCATGTTCAAAGCCTTCAGCAAGAACGTGTTTGGCGATGAAACCAAGGCCAACCCATACCACTACGGCCATCTGCCTGAAATCACGGTCAATCCCGACGGCACCGGCACGGTCAAGAAGCACTACTGCCTGGGCCGCATTTCGCACGAGCTGATCCATGTCATGCCTGACAATCGCACAGCACTGATGGGTGACGACTACACCAACGGCGGTCTGTTCATGTTTGTCGCGGACAAGGAAAAAGATCTCTCCGCCGGTACGCTGTATGTGGCGCATTACACGGAGTCGCTGACCGACACCTCCACCGCCAAGATGGAGTGGATCAACCTCGGTCACGCCACCAGCGCTGAAATCGAAGCGCTGGCTAACAACACCAAGCCCACCGACATCATGGAGTCGCTCACGACTGACCCCGGCGACGCTAGCTACACCAAGGTCTTTCTGGATGGCAGCGCCGCCTGGATCAAGCTCAAGTCCGGCATGGAGAAGGCTGCGGCCTTCCTAGAAACCCACCGCTATGCCAATCTTATGGGTGGCAGCATGGCTTTCACCAAGATGGAGGGCACAACGATCAGCATCAAGGACAAGGTTGCCTACTCGGCACTGGCCAATATCCAGACCTCCATGATCCAGAACGACAAGCTCTGGGATGCCAAGCACAATGTCAACTTTCCCAAGACGGTCAAGGCGGGCGGCATTCTGGAGCACAAGCTGGGCGGCAGCATCAAGGACACCAAAGGCACGGCCATCAACAGTGAATGGGTGCCCACAAGCTCGCACATGCTGATGATGGGCGAAGACATTGCCGCAGATGCACTAGGCAACACCGCCCACCCGGACAAGATTGCCAGCCCCGACAACCTCAAGTTCTCCGAAAAGATGCGCACGCTCTTCATCGGCGAAGACAGCGGCAACCACATCAACAACTTCCTGTGGACCTATAACGTCGAGACCAAGGCCATGTCGCGCATTCTGTCCACACCGGCAGGTGCCGAATCCACAGGTCTGCATGCCGTGGACGAGATCAACGGCTGGACCTATATCCAGAGCAACTTCCAGCACCCCGGTGACTGGAGCACTCTGCACGCCAAGGTCAAGGATCAGCTCGACGGTTTGATCAACGCCAATTACAAGGACAAGTTTGGTGCGGCAGTCGGCTACATGACGGCCAAGCCCACGCAGATGACACTCAAGGCCAAATAAGCCGCTTCAATCCAAAATGCCGCCAGCGTGATGCTGGCGGCATTTTTCATGTCCCAACGGCCCGCGAACCTCAATCCACAATCGTCAGCTTGGCAATCGCCAGCGCCAGCCACTTGGTGCCATGACGGCCGAAGCTGACCTGGGCACGTGCATCGTCACCCGTGCCTTCCACCGCCAGCACCTTGCCCTCGCCGAACTTGTTGTGGAACACCGCGATACCGGCCTTGATGCCGTGCGCGGGCTCGGCCTTTTGCTGCGGCACGGGCGGGCTGGCAAAGACTTCGCTCTGCTTGCCGCCCCAGCCCGAGCCCGAGCCGTATTGACCTCCAGCCCTTGACCCCCAGGCACCACCGGCGCCTGAAGAGGGCGCAAAACTGCCAAAGCCGCTTTGCCTGGGCGTGATCCACTTGAGCGCTTCTTCAGGCAGCTCGTCAAAGAAGCGGCTCTTGACGTTGTAACGCGTCTGGCCATGCAGCATGCGCGTCTGCGAATGGCTCAGATACAGACGCTTGCGCGCACGCGTGATGGCCACGTAGGCCAGACGCCGTTCCTCCTCCAGACCGCCACGATCCATCATGGCGTTCTCGTGCGGGAACAGGCCTTCCTCCACACCGCCGATGAACACGGCATCGAACTCCAGGCCCTTGGAGGCATGCACGGTCATCAGTTGCACGGCATCCTGGCCGGCCTGGGCCTGGTTGTCGCCCGCTTCCAGTGCCGCATGCACCAGAAAGGCCTGCAGCGGCGACAGTGTCTCGCCGGTATCGGCATTGACCATGGAGGCTGCCGTACCGGCCGGCGCCCTGAGCACCTCGTCCAGCAGCGGCTGATTCGGGTCCAGCCCCTGGCTGACGGGTGACTGGCTCAGCTGCGGCGCATTCTGCTGCTCGTCCAGCGGCATGGCCACGGCATCGCGGCCAAAGCCTTCCTGGGTCACAAAGCTCTCGGCAGCCGTGACCAGCTCCTGCAAGTTCTCGATGCGGTCCGCGCCCTCTTTCTCGTTGCGGTAATGCTCGATCAGCCCGCTTTGCTCTTCCACGGTCTCGATGATTTCACGCAGCGTGCGCCCCTGCGTCTGCTCGCGCAGCACATCGATCTGGGCCACAAAGCCCTGCAGCTTGGTGCCGGCCGCGCCGCCCACGGCGGTGACGGCGTCGCTCAGCGAGGTGCCGCTGCTGCGTGCCGTGTCCTGCAGGACTTCGATCGTGCGCGCGCCGATGCCGCGTGCGGGAAAGTTCACCACGCGCAGGAAACTGGTGTCGTCGTGCGGGTTCTCCAGCAGGCGCAGATAGGCCAGCGCATGCTTGATTTCGGCACGCTCGAAAAAGCGCAGGCCGCCGTACACACGGTAGGGAATTTTGGAATTGAACAGCGCCGACTCGATCACCCGGCTCTGCGCATTGCTGCGGTAGAGCACGGCAATTTCCTGGCGCGTGAAGCCATCGTTTCTGACCAGCTGCTTGATCTCGTCGACCATCCACGCAGCCTCGGCCAGATCGCTGGGCGCTTCGTAGATACGCACCGGCTCGCCCGGACCCTGGCTGGTGCGCAGGTTCTTGCCAAGGCGGTTGCTGTTGTGGCTGATGAGGGCGTTGGCGCAGTCGAGGATGTTGCTGTAGCTGCGGTAGTTCTGCTCCAGCTTGATCTGGTTTTTGACGTCGAACTCGCGGATGAAGTCCGCCATATTGCCCACGCGTGCTCCGCGAAAGGCATAGATGCTCTGGTCGTCGTCGCCCACGGCAATCACGCTGGCTGCCGACTCGTAGCGCCCGCCCACATCGTCGCCCGCCAGCTGCTTGAGCCACTGGTACTGCAGCTTGTTGGTGTCCTGGAACTCGTCCACCAGAATGTGCTGAAAGCGGCGCTGATAGTGGTGGCGCAGATGGGAATCGTCACGCAGCAGCTCGTAGCTGCGCAGCATCAGCTCGCCAAAATCAACCACGCCTTCACGCTGGCATTGCTCTTCGTAGAGCTGGTACAGCTCCACTTTCTTGCGAGTGTCGGGGTCGGTCGCCACCACATCGCCAGGGCGCATGCCCTCTTCCTTGCAGCCCGCAATGAAGTACATCAGCTGCTTGGGCGGAAAGCGCTCATCGTCCACATTGAACTGCTTGCACAGGCGCTTGATGGCCGAGAGCTGGTCTTGCGTATCCAGAATCTGGAACGCCTGGGGCAACTTCGCGGCCTGATAGTGAGCGCGCAGCAGTCGGTTGCACAGCCCATGGAACGTGCCGATCCACATGCCGCGCACGTTGTAGGGCAGCATGGCCGACAGACGCGTGAGCATCTCCTTGGCGGCCTTGTTGGTGAAGGTCACGGCCATGATGGAGCCGGGCGTGGCCTGCCCGGTCTGCAGCAGCCAGGCGATGCGTGTGGTGAGCACACGCGTCTTGCCCGAGCCGGCACCCGCCAGAATCAGCGCATGGCCCGCAGGCAGGGTCACCGCGGCCAGCTGCTCATCGTTGAGGCCGGTCAGCAGGGGCGAGTGAGAGGCGGGATTGGCGCCGGAATTTGCACCGTCTGGCGCGGAGTCAAGCAGGTCGATCGGGAACATAGCCCCCCATTGTAGAAATGCTGGCGACTCCCTTCGACTTGCTGCTGCTTTCGCGGCTTCATGCTCCTGAAAGAAAAGCTGCTTGCGCTTGATGCATATGGATTTCAGACATCTTCATATCTGAAATTAATGCATATCAAGCGCAAGCAGCTATCAATTCATTCACGCCACGGCAATCAGTGTCCGCCCGCACCGGGCTCGACCGTGCGGCTCGGCCTCGGTGCCAGCCAGATCGCACAGGCCGCCAGCACAAAACCGCCCGCGATGATGAACATGATCTGATTGGTGGCCAGCATCACGCTCTGGCTGGTGATGAGCTGATCGAGCGCCGACAGCGCCGCATCGGGACTCATGCCCGACTGCTGCAGTCCGTGCAGCACCTCGCCGCTGGCATCGCTCAAACCCACCAGATCCGCATGCTTGCGCGTCGTGCCGTTCTCCCAGGCCGTGTTGACCACGGAGACCGCGGCCGCACCCGAGAGGGTGCGCAGAAAGTTCATCAGGCCGGCGGCGTTGTCCATCTCCTGCGGCTCCACGCTGGCCAGCGCCAGCCCGGTGGTCGGTATGAAGAAGAACGGCAGACCCAGCCCCATGAACATCAGCGGCAGGGCGATGTCCCAATAGCCCATGTCCGTCGTGGCGAACGCGCGCCAGCAGGTGATCACGCCCATCCAGAACACGCCGCCAAAGATCAGCCGACGCGGGTCCACCCGGGCCGCCAGCCCCGCGGCGGCCGGCGCCACAAACAGCGCGAACAGCCCCGTCCAGGCCGTGACCAGACCCGCCAGCGTGGCCGTGTAGCCCATGAAGCTCTGCAGCCACAGCGGCGTGAGCACATTGACGGCAAAGAAGGCCGCAAATGCCAGACTGATGGTCAGCACGGCCATGGAAAAGCCGCGGTGCCTGAAGACGCGCAAATCCACGATCGGGTGCTCGGCATGCAGCTCCCAGATCATGAAGGCCGCAAAGCCCACCACGGCCACCACGGCCAGCACCACGATCATGGGCGAGGCAAACCAGTCCAGGTTCTTGCCTTCGTCCAGCATCAGCTGCAGCGAACCCACCCAGACGATGAGCAACATCAGGCCCACGGTGTCTATGGGGTTCTTGAGCAGCGGCTGCTCGTAGCGCCTGACCAGATGCCAGACCGCAAACGCGCAGACCAGGGCCACCGGGATGTTGATCAGAAAGATCCAGTGCCAGGTGTACTCGTCGCAGATCCAGCCGCCCACGATGGGGCCCAGCACGGGCGCGATCAGCGTGGTCATGGACCACAGGCCGATGGCCGCGGGCGCCATGCGCGGCGGAAAGATACGCAGCAGCAGCGACTGGGACAGCGGCATCAGTGGGCCGCCGGCCAGACCCTGCAAGATGCGCGCAAACACCAGCATGCCCAGCGAATTGGCCAGGCCGCACAGCAGCGATGCCAGACCGAACAAGCCCATGGCCGTGGCAAACACGCGCACCGCACCGAAGCGCGCCGCCAGCCAGCCGGTCAGCGGCACGGTGATGGCCTCGGCCACCGCATAGCTGGTGATGACCCAGGTACCCTGGCTGGTGGTCGCGCCCAGGTTGCCGGCAATGCTGGGCACGGAGACATTGGCCACCGTCATGTCCAGCACGGCCATGAAATTGGCCGCGGCCAGCACCAGGGCCGCCAGCCACAGCGTGCCCCCCGTCAGCGGCACCATGCCAGCGGCCATGGGCACGGCAGGCGCATCGGCCGCCGTGGCCGCACTTGCGTTGTGATCGCTCATGAGACGCTCACTGCGCGGCCGTGGTCGCCACGCCGGCTGCGTCGGCAGGGCCGCTGCGGGTGTCCACCGTCACCTGCATGGACAGGCCCACGCGCAGCGGGTTCCTGGCCAGCTCGGCGGCATCGAGCTGAATGCGCACTGGCAGGCGCTGCACCACCTTGATCCAGTTGCCCGTGGCGTTCTGCGCGGGAATGGCCGCAAACGCCGATCCGGAGCCGCCGCTGAAGCCCACCACAGTGCCGCTGTACTTCACATCGCTGCCGTACAGATCGGACTGCAGCTGCACGCGCTGGCCCACGCGCACCTTGCCCAGCTGGCCTTCCTTGAAGTTGGCATCCACATAGATCTGCTGCACCGGCACCACCGTCATCAAGGGCGCGCCGGCCTGCACGCGCTGCCCGATCTGCACGCTGCGCCTGGCCACCACGCCATCGACGGGAGCGCGCACCGTGCTGCGATCCAGATCGACCTGAGCCTGATCGCGGCGCGCCTGCGCCAGCTGCACCTCGGGATTGGTTTCGGCATCCGCGCCCTCGATCAAGGTGGCGTTGACCTGCTTGGCGCCCACGGCGGCTTCGCGGTTGGCCCTGGCCTGTGCCTGCGCGGCCACGGCCGATGCCAGCTGCGCCTTGGCTGCGGCAAAAGCGTTCTGCGCCTGCGTCAGCTCCTCGCCCGAGACCGAACCGCTCTTGGCCAGGGCCTGGCGCCGCTGCAGGTCGATGGTGGCACGTTCCATATCGGCCTCGGCCGCCGACAACTGCGCGGCCGCGCGCTTTTCGTCGGCCTCGCGCGCCGTCACTTGGGCCTTGAGGCCGCCATCATTGGCCACATAGCCCTTGACGCGGCGCGTGGCACGGGCCAGCTCGGCCTCGGCCTGGGCCAGTGCCAGCCTGGCGTCCGTGGGATCGATGCGCACCAGCACATCGCCTTGCTTCACGGCCTGGGTGTCCCTGACCAGCACCTCCAGCACCGTGCCGCCTATGGAGGGCGTGACCTGCGCCACCTCGGCCGCCGCATAGGCGTTATCGGTGGAGACGAAGCGGGAGGCATGCAGCCACCAATAGGCGCCGGCAACCGCACCGCCAAGCAGCACCACGCCAGCCAGCCCGGCCAGCAACCGGTTGCGGCGCTGTTCGCGCGCAGCGGGATTCGCGCTCACGGAAGAAGCGTTTTCAGTCATACAAAAAAACCTCGGAAATATTCATGGGAGTCACGCAAACAAGACTGCAATCACAGCCTGCCTGCTGAGGCAGTCGTCTTGCCCGAACCTGTTTTGCGCAAGTCGTGATTCAGTTCTGGAAAGTGGCTCAGGCCTTTGGCGTGGCCGCAGCAAGGGCGCCGGCTGACTCGCTCCAGCCGCCGCCCAGTGCGCGATGCAGACTGATATCGAGCGTCAGCGCACGCGACTGCACATCGACCAGCTGGCGCACGCTGGCCAGCAACTGGTCTTCAGCCGACAGCACATCGAGATAGCGCGCCAGCCCGCCCTCATAGCGGTTGCGCGCCACGCGATGCGCCTCGGTCGCGGCCGTCACGGCCTGCTGCATGACCGTCATCTGCTGCTGCAGAGCTCGCTGGCTGACGGCGTTGTCCGCCACCTCCTGCAAGGCCCGGTTGAGCGTGCTGCGGTACTGGGCCACCGCCTCGTCATAACGGGCACGCGCTGCCCCCAGTTGCGAGCGCAAGCGGCCGCCATTGAAGATCGGCAGGCTGACGGCCGGGCCCAGGCTGGCGATGCCGGAGCCGCTGCGGCTCAGCATGTCCAGGCCCAGCGACTGCACGCCGACAAAGGCGCTGAGATTCACATCGGGATAGAACTCGGCCTGCTGCGATGCCACGCGCGACTCCAGCGCCTGTGCCTGCAGGCGGGCCGCCACCACATCGGGGCGACGGCCCAGCAGATGCGCCGGCAACTGCTCGGGCAAGGCCCATTGCTGCTGCCACGGCGATTGCAGGCGCCCGGCATCGAGCACGATGGCAGCACCACGATCGGGCGCGGCTCCGATCAGCGCAGCAATGCTGTTGCGCTGCAACGCGACCTGCTCCTGCACCTGCGCCAGCTCGGCCTGCGCGGCTGCCAGACGCGCCTTGGCGCTGTGCACGCTGCCCTGGTTTTCGAGCCCGTTGGCATAGCGCTGCTCAAACAACTCGGCCGTGGTCCGGCGCACCTGCACCGATTGCTCCAGCGTCTGCGCATTGGCGGCCAGGCGCAGCAGCTGCGCATAGGCCAGGGCCACATTGCTGGACAGCAAGAGACGCGCCTGGGCTGCATCGGCCTCGCGCGCTGCCAGCTCGCCGGCAGCGGCGGCCACGGCTGCGCGCTGCTTGCCCCACAGATCCAGCGACCAGCTCAGGTCCAGCGTGGCGCGGCCGTAGTCATTCATGCCGCGCGGCGCGAAGGCCTCTGGCGTCAGATGGTTGTAGCTGAGCTTGTCCTCGCTGACCGAGGCGCGGGCAGAAAGCTGCGGCGCCGAAGCTGCTTCGCTCACACCCAGCATGGCCCTGGCCTGCTGCACGCGGGCTGCGGCGGCCGCCATATCGGGAGCGCCCTCCAGAGCCTCGGCGATCAGCTGATCGAGCTGTGCGTCGCCATAGCGCAGCCACCATTGCTGGGTGGGCCAGTCCATGGGCGGGACATGGCTTGCAGCCTGCAGAGTCTCGGGCACGGGCTGCGCCAATACGGCCTTGCCCTCCCATTCGGGAATCTGGGCACAGGCTGCCAGAACCGCCGGCAAGCCCAGAACCCACCAGCCATGGCGCCCGCGCCGAATCCTCTGCGGCGCGGCGGCTATGCATTGAGTCATGAAATACTTTAATAATAAACTGTACGGTACAGTATATATTTCCAGCGTTTGAGATCGCAAGCGCTACACTGAAAGACATCACAACCGCCCCAGGACATTTCGCCCCATGCGCACCAAAACGGAAGAAAAGCGACAAGCCATCATTGACGTTGCAGCGGCCACCTTTGGCGAACTGGGCTTCGAGCGCACTTCCATGTCCGAGATCTGCACGCGGCTGGGCGGCTCCAAGGCCACGCTCTACAACTACTTCCCGTCCAAGGAAGCGCTGTTTCTGGAGGTGATGTTCCAGGCCTCCGAGGCCGACTTCCAGAACACCATGCTGGCGCTGCAGACCGGCAATGACGATGCGGCGCAGACGCTGTGCAACTTTGGCCAGCGTTTCCTGGGTCTGCTGTATTCGCCGGAGGTGATGGCCGTGCGCCGCCTGCTGGTTTCCGAAGGCGGGCGCGCCAATATCGGCCAACGCTGCTGGGACATGGGGCCGGCGCGCGGCAATGCTGCCATCAACGCCTTTTTACAGCAGGGCATAGAGCGCAGCCTGCTGCGCCGCGCCGATACCGAGGTCATGCGCCATCATCTGCTGGCGCTGCTGGAGGCCGAGCTGCTGCCGCGCTTCATGTTCCAGCACCTGCCCGCCCCTACTGCGCAGGAGATTGTCCTGTGCACCGAGCGCGCCGTGGATGCCTTCATGCGGGTCTATGGCACATCGGGTGAGACGCAGGACAAGAGCGACTCTATAAGAAAATCCTTATAACCCTCATAACGATGTCTGGACATACGATTTGCGCCAGCGCCGTATAGAATCAATCACCGGGCCCAAGTTTTTTGAGGTCCGGTTTTTTTTGCCTGCTGCATGCCGGCACCGCCAAAAACCGGGCTCCAAGCCAAGCGCCTATCCTTGAAAATTGAGGTGGGTGAGATTCCCGCCGTGACCTTTTCCGGAGCTTGGAACCATGGAAATCTTCGACTACGACAACATTCTTCTGCTGCCCCGCATGTGCCGCGTGGAAAGCCGTTCGGAATGTGACACCAGCGTCGTGCTGGGCAACCGCAGCTTCAAGCTGCCTGTGGTGCCCGCCAACATGAAGACGGTGGTGGACGAGAAGATCTGCACTTATCTGGCACAAAACGGTTTCTTCTATGTGATGCACCGTTTTGACATCGACAACGTGGCCTTCACCAAGGACATGCAGTCCAAGGGACTGTTTGCCTCCATCTCTCTGGGTGTCAAGCAGCCGGACTACGAGACGGTGGACCGTTTCGTGGCCGACGGCATCTGCCCCGAATACATCACCATCGACATTGCCCACGGCCATGCCGAGAGCGTGAAGAACATGATTGCCTACATCAAGGCCAAGATCCCTGCGGCCTTTGTGATTGCCGGCAACGTCGCCACGCCCGAGGCCGTGATCGACCTCGAAAACTGGGGTGCGGACGCAACCAAGGTCGGCGTGGGTCCCGGCAAGGTTTGCATCACCAAGCTCAAGACCGGCTTCGGCACGGGCGGCTGGCAGCTGTCGGCGCTCAAGTGGTGCGCCCGCGTGGCGACCAAGCCCATCATTGCCGACGGCGGCATCCGCAGCCACGGCGACATCGCCAAGAGCATCCGTTTCGGTGCCACCATGGTGATGATTGGCTCCCTGTTTGCGGGCCATGAAGAATCGCCCGGCAAGACCGTGGAAGTGGACGGCCAACTGTTCAAGGAATACTACGGCTCGGCCTCCGACTTCAACAAGGGCGAGTACAAGCATGTGGAAGGCAAGCGCATTCTGGAGCCCGTCAAGGGCCCGCTGATGAATACGCTGGTCGAGATGCAGCAGGACGTGCAGTCCTCCATCAGCTACGCAGGCGGCACCAAGCTCATGGACATCCGCAAGGTCAACTACGTCATCCTCGGCGGCGACAACGCCGGCGAGCATCTGCTGATGTAGGCCGTAAAGCGCGACTCACCAGCGCGAAGGTGAACCTCCAAAAAAAGCATCAAGGGCAGCTCAGGCTGCCCTTGTTGTTTTCAGCTGTCCCTTTTTCTGCATCCTGCGCGCACAACTGATCTGTGATCATGGCCGCGATTGCGGCCTTCACCAGGGCTTAGCATGTCGTCATTCATAAAAGCTCCAGGGAAACAACGCCATGAACACATTGAAGATCGCAGTTCTGGGCACGGGCATGATGGGCCTGCCCATGGCCCGCCGCCTGGCCCAGGCCGGCCATGAGGTCCACGTCTGGAACCGCACGCGCGCCAAGGCCGAGCCGCTGGCTGCCGATGGCGCGAGCATCCACGACAGCGCGGCAGATGCCGTGCGCGGTGTGGACTTCGCCGTGAGCCTGCTGGAGAGCGGCGCCATCGTGGGCGAAGTGCTGTTCACGCTGGGGGTTGCCGACGCCATGCCCAAGGGCTCGCTGTTCATCGACATGGCCTCCATCCAGCCACGCGAAGCGCGTGAACATGCCGGCAAGCTTGCCGCGCTGGGCCTGCGGCATCTGGATGCCCCCGTCTCGGGCGGCACGCTGGGTGCGCAAGCCGGCACCCTGGCCATCATGGCCGGTGGCGAGGCTGCGGATTTCGAACATGCCCTGCCTGTCTTTGCCGCGCTGGGCCGTGCCACCCATGTGGGCCCGCACGGCGCAGGCCAGCTCGCGAAACTGGCCAACCAGATGATCGTGGGCATCACCATCGGTGCCGTGGCCGAAGCCCTGCTGCTGGCCGAACGCGGCGGTGCCGACCCTGCCAAGGTGCGTGAAGCCATCTCCGGCGGCTTTGCCGACAGCCGCATCCTGCAAGTGCATGGCGAACGCATGGTCAAGCACGACTTTGCGCCACGTGGGCGCATGACGGTGCAGCTCAAGGACATGCGCAACGCCATCGCCACGGCCGAGGAAGTCGGCTTTGACGCGCCCATCACCGGCCTGCTGGAGCAGCTCTATGCCGAGGGCGTGAAAAACGGCCTGGGCGACCTGGATCAGGCGGGCCTGTTCGTGGAATTGCAACGCCGCAACGCACTGGATTAAAAAAACCCGCGGGTTTTCCTGCAAGCCCTCCAGAATTAGCGCATAATTGCGGTCTCGCTTGCAGCGCAGGCGTTGTGTGGGGCTCTTAGCTCAGCTGGTAGAGCAGCGGACTCTTAATCCGTTGGTCGAGTGTTCGAATCACTCAGGGCCCACCAAATTTCTTCAGTCTGATTCTTCAGATTGATCCTCCGGATTTACTCCGGCGGGCTCTTAGCTCAGTTGGTAGAGCAGCGGACTCTTAATCCGTTGGTCGAGTGTTCGAATCACTCAGGGCCCACCAAAAATTTCTTCAGTCTGATTCTTCAGGTTGATCCTCCGGTTTATCCGGCGGGCTCTTAGCTCAGTTGGTAGAGCAGCGGACTCTTAATCCGTTGGTCGAGTGTTCGAATCACTCAGGGCCCACCAAAAATTTATTCGGTCTGATTCTTCAGATTGATCCTCCGGTTTATCCGGCGGGCTCTTAGCTCAGTTGGTAGAGCAGCGGACTCTTAATCCGTTGGTCGAGTGTTCGAATCACTCAGGGCCCACCACAATTCAAAAGCCAAAGTTCTCAGGAACTTTGGCTTTTTTCTTGGCCGCGCCCAAGCGCCGCCGAATCTGCAAAAGCATGGGCGCCGACACCGGAGCCGCGCCATATCAGGCATCATGCAGGCATCCCCGGGCAGTATTTGCCCACCCAAGACTCACTATGCAAAACGACCTCTCCACGTTCTGGCGCGGACCGCGTTGGACTCTGGCCATGCTGCTTGCCATTCTCGGCATGCTCGGCCCGTTCTCGGTTGACACCTATATTCCCGCCTTCTCGGGCATTGCCAAGGCATTGGGCGCAACCCCCGTAGAAATGCAGCAGACCCTGTCTGCCTACCTGCTGGGCTTTGCCTTCATGAACCTGTTTCATGGCGCCCTGGCCGACAGCTTCGGACGCCGCCCCGTCATCCTCTGGGGACTGGTGATGTTCACCATCGCCTCGGCCGGCTGCGCGCTGTCGCAAAACATCACCCAGCTGGTGATCTTCCGCACGCTGCAGGGCCTATCCACCGGCGCCGGCATCGTGGTCTCGCGCGCCATCGTGCGCGACATATTTCCGCCGACCCAGGCCCAGGGCGTGATGGCGCAGATCACCATCTTCTTCGGCGTGGCGCCGGCGCTGGCTCCCGTGATTGGCGGCTGGCTGTTCGTGCACCTGAGCTGGCAGGCCGTGTTCTGGTTCCTGAGCATCGTGGGCGTGCTGCTCTGGCTCATCAACGCCAAGTTTCTGCCCGAATCGCTGCCGCCACAAAAACGCCAGCCCTTCCAGTTCAGACCGCTGATGCAGGGCTATGGCATCTTGCTCACCGATCCGCGCTTTCTGCTGCTGGCCCTGGCCAGCGGCATTCCGTTCAACGGCATGTTTCTCTATCTGCTGTCGGCACCGGCTTTTCTGGGCGATATCTTGCAGCTGGAGCCCACGCAGTTCTTCTGGTTCTTCATCGCCACCATCGGTGGCATCATGGCCGGCAGCTGGACCAGCGGACGCCTGGCCGGACGCATCCCGCCCAAGCGCCAGATCCGCCACGGCTTTCTGGTGATGTGCGTGACCTCCATCATCAATCTGGTGGCCAATCTGATCTGGCCCGCCCATGTGAGCTGGGCCTTGATTCCCATCAGCCTGTTCGCCTACGGCTGGGCGCTGATGGTGCCCGTGGTGACGCTGCTGGTGCTGGACATCCACCCTGCGCGGCGCGGCCTGGCCTCCTCGCTGCAGGCTGTGGTGGGCTCGGTGGCCAACGGCTTTGTGGCCGGCGTGATTGCACCGCTGGTCATGCATTCGGCCGCACTGCTGGCCACGGGCTCGATTCTGATGATGCTGATCGGTCTGGTCGCCTGGATCTATCTGCACCACCGCTGGCCGGACATCGGCCGCCATGCCTCCGAGCATTAAAAAAGGAGCTGCTACCGCACGTCATTCATAGACTTCAGATTGGAAAGTATCTGAAATCCTTGAATGACATGCGCCAGCAGCTCTCTTTTCAAGAGCTATCCCAGCCCTGCACGGGCAACAAAAAGCCGGCTTCAAGAGCCGGCTTTTTTCATGCTTCGGGCCGTAGCCCGAATCAGCGATCAACGCTCGTCGCGACGCGGTGCGCGGGGCTTGCGCTCGAAGCTGCGCTCACCACCACGTTCGCCATGGGGCTGATAAGGCTTGCCGGCACCCTGACCAAAGGCAGGACGACGATCGCCGCCGCCGAAGCCGCGCGATTCACCACCACGAAAGCCACCTTCGCGGGGAGCACCGGCATGAGCGCCTTCACGGCCACCGCCAAAGCTCTTGCGACCGAAATCGCCGCCTTCACGGCGCTGGGCACCACCACCGAAGCCGCCACGCGATTCGCCGCCGCCGAAGCTGCGCTCTTGACGCTCGCCACCACGGAAACCGCCGCGATCGCCACCAAAGCTGCCGCGATCATCACGACGCTCGAAGCTGCGCTCTTGACGCTCGCCACCGAAGCTGGGGCGGCCACCGCCGAAGCCGCGATCACCACCACGGTCGCCGCCGCGATCGGCAAAGCGATCACCGCGAGGTGCACCAAAACCGGCGCGATCGCCACCGAAACGGTCACCGCCACGGTCGCCACCGAAACCACCGCGATCATTGCCACGGCCGCCGCCGAAGCTGCCGAAGCCGGACTTGCGGCCGTAGCCTTCGCCATCGCGACGACCACCGAAGCCACCGCGACCACCGGCGCCGCCGCCACGACGACCGTCACGCTCGCCAGAGGCGGGGAAACGCTGCTGGGGTTCCATGCCGGGAATGGTCTCGGCCTTGAACTGCTGGCGGGTATAGCCTTCGATGTCGAACACGCGGCGACGGTCGCGGAATTCCGCAAACGTCACGGCCACGCCTTCGCGGCCCGCACGACCGGTACGACCGATACGGTGGGTGTAGTCTTCAGCCTTCATCGGCAGGCCGTAGTTGAAGACGTGGGTGATGGTGGGCACGTCGATACCGCGAGCAGCCACATCGGTGGCCACCAGGATCTGCACCTGGCCGTTGCGCAGCGCCATCAGGCGGCGGTTGCGCAGGCCCTGGCTCAGAGCACCGTGCAGGGCCACGGCAGAGAAACCGTCCTGCTGCAGATCGTTGGCCAGACCGTCACATTCCACCTGGGTGGACGCAAACACGATGGCCTGGTTGATGCTGCTGTCACGCAGCCAGTGGTCCAGCAGCTTGCGCTTGTGCTGCATGTTGTCGGCCCAGAACAGTGCCTGCTTGATGTTGGCGTGCTTCTCCTGGGGCGTGGCAATCGTGATCTTCTTCACGTTGGCGCCGCCGTCATGCATCACGCGCATGGCCAGTTGCTGAATGCGGGGAGCAAACGTGGCGCTGAACATCATGGTCTGCTTGCGCTCGGCCGTCAGCTGGTTGACTTCGGCCAGATCGTCGGAGAAGCCCAGGTCCAGCATGCGGTCGGCTTCGTCGACCACCAGGAACTGCACCTTGTCCAGCTTGATCTGCATGGAGCGCTGCAGGTCCAGCAGACGGCCGGGAGTGGCCACCACCAGATCGGCGTTCTGCAGCTTGGCGATTTGCAGCTGGTAAGGAATGCCGCCCACCACGTTGGCGATGCGGATGCCGCGGCAGTGCTTGACCAGCTCGATGGCGTCATGCGCCACCTGCTGGGCCAGCTCACGCGTGGGGCACAGCACCAGGGCGCCGGGCACGGCGGCCTTGAAGTTGCGGGCGTTGGTGGGGTCCTTGCGCTTGTTGCGCTTGGGAGCGGGCTCGCCCTTGGCCGCAGCTTCGGCGCACAGGCGCTCGAATTCAGCCTTGGCGGCCGCATCGGCCACGGCACGCTGCTTGATCAGGGTGTGCAGCACGGGCAGCAGGAAGGCGGCAGTCTTGCCGGAGCCGGTCTGGCTGGAGACCATCAGGTCGATGAAGCCGTCGGCATCGGCACCTTCGCCCATGGCCAGGGGAATCGCTTGCAGCTGCACAGCGGTAGGCTGGGTATAGCCCAGGTCGGTCACGGCCTGGATCAGTTCGGGGGCCAGACCCAGTTCTACAAAGCCATTGGGTTCGTCGGCGGCTTGGGTTTCTTCGACAGCGGCGTCTTCCGCGTCCATGTCGGCCAGCATGGCGTCCAGACGGGAATCGAGTTCGGGAGAAGACAAAGCAATATCAGCAGCGGCCACTTGGCCCTGCTCCAGGGAGTTTTCTGTCATGAATAGCTCACGCAAAAAGCGACGCAGTCAGCGTGCTGCTCGCTTCTTTGACGGTTGGTTATCAACATCCACCGTCAGACTTTGACTGGCCCGTTCGCAAAACGGGGCAGATGGGTGTTATGGCTTGTCGTGTCGGCGCTGGGCAGGCCGTTGCACGCAAGTAAGAACCCGGTGTGTGATGGAGATGCGCAAAAATTACCCATTGATCGGGTAAGCAGTGCATTGTCGCATGTACCGGGTTTTCCCGCAAGTGGCAGGGCTATACCGACCCGCCACCGCACCATCAGACGCTGAGCAGTTGCTGGCGGTAATGCTGCAGCTCGTCGATGGACTCGTGCACATCGGCCAGGGCCGTGTGGCGCTGCGCCTTCTTGAAGGAGGTATAGGCCTCGGGCTTCCAGCGCTTGGCCAGCTCCTTGAGCGTGCTCACGTCGATATTTCGATAGTGAAAGAAATTATTGAGCTTGGGCATGTAGCGCTCCATGAAGCGCCTGTCCTGACCAATGCTGTTGCCGCACAGCGGCGTCTTGCCCTTGGGCACGTATTTGCCCAGAAAGGCAATCAGCGCGGCCTCCGCCTCGGCTTCGCTGATGGTCGAAGCCTTGACCTTGTCGATCAGGCCGCTTTTTCCATGCGTGCCCTTGTTCCAGGCATCCATGCCGCCCAGCAGCTCGTCGGACTGATGAATGGCGAATACCGGGCCTTCGACGCGAATCTGCAGATCGGAGCTGCTGACCACCACGGCAATCTCGATGATGCGGTCGCGGTCGGGGTTCAGCCCCGTCATTTCGCAGTCCAGCCACACCATATTGAGATCGGATTTGGGCAGAACCGGTGGGGTAGCGGCCACGGGGGCGGCGCTGACGGAATTCGTACAGGAAGCTTCAGACATGGCGCAAATTGTCGCCTACACTGCCAATACATGGCTTCCAGACTAGATTTCACATTGGCACTTTCGCTGCTGTTTGCGACGGCCGTGGCCCTGCAATGGCTGCTGCGCGTGTGGCTTGTTTCGCGCCAGGTGCGCCATGTGGCCACCCACCGCGGCGCCGTGCCACCGGCATTTGCCCATCGCATCAGCCTGTCCGCCCATCAGAAGGCGGCCGACTACACGCTGGCCAAGGCCAGGGTGTCGCTGGTCGACATCACGCTGTCGGCCGCCGTGCTGCTGTGCTGGACGCTGCTGGGCGGGCTGGACTGGCTCAACCGCTGGCTGCTGGAATTCATCAGCCCCGGCCTGTGGCAGCAGCTGGCGCTGCTTGCCAGCTTTGCCGTGATCTCGGCGCTGATCGAGCTTCCCCTGTCGCTCTATCAGACCTTCAAACTGGAGCAGCGCTTTGGCTTCAACCAGATGACGCCAGGCCTGTGGCTGGCCGATCTGCTCAAGTCGACGCTGGTGGGCGCCATCATCGGCCTGCCGCTGGCGGCCCTGATTCTCTGGCTCATGGGCGGGGCCGGCCCGCTGTGGTGGCTCTGGGCATGGGGCGCCTGGACGGCTTTCAATCTGCTGCTGATGTGGATTTTCCCCAGCTTTATTGCACCGCTGTTCAACAAATTCGAGCCGCTGGCCGATGAAAGCCTCAAGAGCCGGGTGACCCGGCTGATGGAGCGCTGCGGCTTTGCGGCCAAGGGACTGTTCGTGATGGACGGAAGCCGCCGCTCGGCGCATGCCAACGCCTATTTCACGGGTTTCGGCAATTCCAAGCGCGTGGTGTTCTTTGACACCCTGCTCAGGCAGCTCAGCCCCGGCGAAGTCGAAGCCGTGCTGGCTCACGAGCTGGGCCACTTCAAGCACAAGCACATCAGCAAGCGCATGGTCCTGATGCTCGGCGTCTCGCTGCTGGGCTTTGCGCTGCTGGGCTGGCTCAGCCAGCAACTCTGGTTCTACACGGGACTCGGAGTCTCTGTGCTGCTGGGTCCGAACATCGGCGTGGCTGCCGAAAACAATGCGCTGGCCCTGCTGCTGTTCATGCTGGCGGTGCCGGTGTTCAGCTTCTTCGTCACGCCGCTGATGTCCGCCATGTCGCGCCGCGACGAGTTCGAGGCCGATGCCTATGCCATGCAGCAGGCCGATGGTGCACAACTGGCTTCGGCACTGCTCAAGCTTTACGAGGACAATGCCTCCACACTCACGCCAGACCCATGGTATGTGAGCTTTTACTATTCGCACCCTCCTGCCGTGGATCGCCTGGCGCGCATGCCGGCTCCTGCAGGCAGCTTGTAACACCACAACGATTTCAGACATGAGCACACCCACACTGCAACAGAAAGACTGGTCCCAACTCAAGCGCAGCGCCCTGAACACAGAGCAAGTGCAAGAGCAGTTGGCAACCCTTGAGGGCTGGGAGCTGCTGGCCGGCAACGCGGCCATCAGCAAGACCTTCCGTTTCGTGAATTTCTACGAAACCATGGCCTTTGTGAACGCGCTGGCCCTGGTTGCCCATCAGCAGGACCACCACCCCGATCTGGAGGTGGGCTACAACCGCTGCAAGGTCAGCCTCAACACCCATGATGTGGGCGGCATCTCCGAGACCGACATCGACTGCGCACGCCGCATCGAAGCACTGCTGAATCCGGCCTGATCCTTATGGCCAAACAAGGACGGCGCCCAGGCGCCCAAGCAACAGGCGACACCCAGACAGGCCTGGTGGTCGCCAGCTATGGCCGCCACTGCGTGGTCGAGACCCCGGACGGCGAGCGCCGCATCTGCCACCCGCGCGGCAAGAAAAGCCAGGCCGTGGTGGGCGACCATGTGCAATGGCTGGCTCCCCCACCCGGCCAGGGCGATGAGGGCACGATCGAAAAAATCGTGGAGCGCCGCAACGTCTTCTATCGCCAGGATGACATTCGCACCAAGACCTTTGCCGCCAACCTGGACCAGCTCCTGATTCTGATAGCCGCCGAGCCGGTATTCAGCGAAGTGCAGCTCGCCCGCGCGCTGATCGCCGCCGAAGCCGCACACATCAAGCCCATCATTGCGCTCAACAAGATGGACCTGGAAGAGCCCTTCCTGCGCGCCTGGCAGCGGCTGGAGCCTTACCGGACCATGCGCGATGCCGCGAACGCTGCACCGCACTACATGGTGCTGCCGCTGTCGCTGGAAGATGCAGACGACGAGGATCGCGACGCCATCATCGGTCTGCTGCAAGGCAAGACCACACTGGTCCTCGGTCCTTCGGGCGTAGGCAAGAGCACCTTGATCAACTTGCTGCTGCCCGACGCCAGGGTGGCGACCAACGAAATCTCGCAGGCGCTGAACACCGGCAAGCACACCACCACCAGCACCACCTTGTACTGGGTGGATGAGGCACGCACCACCGCCATCATCGACTCGCCAGGATTTCAGGAATTCGGCCTCTATCACATTGCCGCCACGCAACTGGCCGCCTGCATGCCCGACATCGGCGCGCTGGCGGACCAGTGCAAGTTCTACAACTGCACCCATCTGCATGAGCCTGGCTGCGCCGTCATGGCCCAGGTTGAAGCGCAGGACAGCCCCCACTCCATCAGTGCCAACCGCTACCGGATCTATGGCGAGCTGTTCGATGAACTGAGTCAGGAGCCCCGCTACTGAGCGCGAGGCCAGCCAAGCCGGAGGGCCGCGCCATATGAGAGCAATTTCAGCGTTTGCCACGCAGCCATTCCGAGCCCGATGAGCGCCGGCACGAGTGCTCCGCCTCCGGGATTGGCTGCCGGCCACAACCCGGTGTTCACGTCATGAAGCCCAGAGTTTTACAGCCCTGTTTGCAAGCCGCCCTCGCCGTCGCGCTATATGCAGGCATGAGCCTGGCCTGGGCCCAGGACACGGACTCCGCCCCCAGCTGGGAGGACGAGCCACCCACGCTGTCTCGCTGGATCGAAGAAGGCTACAAGGCCGAGCTGAGCCGGCAGCCATGGCGCGCAGCGCAGCGCTATTGCGCGGCAGCACGCTATGGCAGCCTCGAAGCCCAATACCGGCTGGGCCGGCTGCTGTTGCTGGGGCGAGGCTTGACTCCCGACCCTGCCACGGGCACGACGCTGCTGGCCCTGGCCGCCCAGCGCGGCCATGAGAAAGCCCGCTTGCTGCTGGCCGGCAAGCTCCCCGGCGACCGGCTGCCCGACTGCCTGACCCAGGGCGATGCGCCCGCACAGGAGTTTCTGGAGGCCAGCCAGGAGGCCGTCCCCCACGAGGTGGTAGCCAGCTATGTGAGCAGTCTGCCCAGGGAGAAGCGACGCATGGCCGAACTGGTGCAGCGCCTCGCGCCACGCTTCTCGATTGATCCGCGGCTGGCACTGGCCATTGTGCGTTCGGAGTCGAATTTCGAGGCGCAGGCGCTGTCGCCGCGCAATGCTCAGGGCCTCATGCAGCTCATTCCCGAGACGGCCGAGCGTTTTGGCGTGCGCGATGCCTGGAATCCCGAGCAGAACGTGCGTGGCGGCCTGGCCTACCTGCGCTGGCTGCTGGAGCGCTTCGAGGGCGATGTGGCACTGGTATCGGCAGCCTACAACGCGGGCGAGAGAACCGTGCAACAGTATGGCGGTGTGCCTCCTTATGCGGAGACGCGTGAATATGTGCGACGCATACTCAGCTTCTATCGCGCCAAGCACCACGAGCGCCCGGCTCGCTGATGGAACCTTGAACAGTGCCCGGCATGCCCGTCGCACCTGAGCCACCTTGGTATGTGGCACTGCGCAACACAGGACTTCTATGACCCGCTGCGGCTTGAGCGCTCATGCACCAAGCTGCTGCCACACGGAAGGCGATGTCCGGGTGCTCACCCGAGCAGACGAGCAAAGGTCAGCAAGGCCAGCAGCAGCAGCCAGACCACGACCGATCGCCAGACCAGCCCCACCACACTGCGCAAATGAGCCATTTCCGGCTCTCGCCCCGGAGTGACATCGCTGCCCGTCCACTGCGCATCGTCGCCCTCTTCGCCGTCAGCCGCATCGCGGCGGCGCAAGGCCTCCCCCCCCAGGCGTACATTGATGGCACCCGCAGTGGCAGCCAGAATCACGCCATCGTTGTCATTGGGAAAGCGCTGGGCATAGACGCGCCAGTTGTCTATGGCCTCCTCAAAGCTGCCCACCATGGCAAAGGACAGCGCCGTCAGCCGCGCCGGCAGCCAATCGATCACATACCAGGCCTTGGCTGCGGCAGACTGCAAACGCTCGCTGGTCGGTGCCCGAAGACCTTCCGCCCCCTTGCGCGACCAGGCACGCGACAGATATTCAGCCATGCGGTAGAGAATGGCACCCAGCGGTCCCAGCCCCAGAGCCGAGAGAATCGAAAACCAGAACAGCACGCCAAACACATGACGGTGTGCTGCCAGCACCGAGTACTCGATGACATGGCGCACTACTTCGCTGCGTGGCACCTCGCTGGCATCGACCTGCTGCCAGTCGGCCAGGGCCTGACGAGCGGCAAATTCATCACCGGCATCGAGCGCATCGCGAATCCGCGTAAAGTGGTGGCTGAACTGGCGAAAACCCAGCGTGACATAGAGCACCGCGACATTCCACAGCATGGCTGCAGGCCAGCCTATGAACTCCATCAGCGCCCAGAATATGCCCAACACGATAACGCTGGGCAGCAGCACGGCCATCGCCCAGGCAAGCCAGCCATGGAGGGGCTTGCCCGCATCAAAGTTGCTGCGCACGGTCACGGTCCAGGCGCGATAACCGGCCTGTACCAGATTGGATCGGGCCAGCGGGCGCGCCTGTTCCAGCAGCAGTGCGATCAGGATGGCAAAAAAGCTCATTGCTTCATCATAGCTGCGCTGTTTGTCGACTTGTTACAACTGCTGTCTCAAGCCGCCAAAAAACGGTAAAGATTGCGCAACATGCCCGCTGTCGCGCCCCAGATATAGCGCTGCTGCTCACCATCCTGATAAGGCATGGCAAACCATTCGCGATCCACCCCCTGCCACAGCATGGCATGACGTTCATGATGCGCGGGATTGAGCAGATAGGACAGGGGAACCTCAAACAGATCGGCCACCTCTCCCGGATTGGGGAAATAACTGGCCTGCGGATGGACCAGCGCCACCACAGGGGTGATGTGAAACGCCGTCCCCGTCACGTAAATGGGCAAGCGACCCAGCACCTCGACATTCTTCGGAGCCAGTCCCACTTCCTCATGCGCCTCGCGCAATGCCGTGGCCTCGGCCGAAACATCCTGCGGGTCACGCTTACCGCCCGGAAAAGCCACCTGACCCGAGTGTGTGGACAGCCTGGCCGAGCGCACGGTCAGCAACACGGTGGGCTGCTCACGCATGACGATGGGCACGAGCACGGCCGCATCGGAAGGCTGCCTGGCCGTGATGCGCTTTTCCTGCATGGCCTCGGGCAGCCACTGCGGTGGCTGGGCAAAGCGCGTGCGCAGAGCCTGCGGCGTCTGAGCAGCCAGCGGCACAGCCGGCAACTGGCTATCAATGCCCAGAAGGCGAGCCTTGCGCGGATCAACAATGCCCACCACGGGGAGCGAAGAATTATCAGATGCAGGCATGTATGTGTTCGGCCAAACCCCAAAGCAAGAATCACGAACCAAGGCAGACATAAAAAAAGCCGCCACAGCGAACTGTAGCGGCTTTTACGGAATCACTTCCGATGCGTGTATTACTCGGCTGCAACAGCAGTCTTGTTAACACGCTGGGGCAGCTTTTCCTTGATACGAGCAGACTTGCCGCTACGCTCACGCAGGTAGTACAGCTTGGCACGGCGCACATCACCGCGACGCTTGACTTCGATCTTGGCGATCAGAGGAGAGTAGGTCTGGAACGTACGTTCCACGCCTTCACCGCTGGAGATCTTGCGCACTGTGAAGCCGCTGTTCAGGCCGCGATTACGCTTGGCAATCACCACGCCTTCGTAAGCCTGCACGCGCTTACGGTTACCTTCCACCACGTTCACGCTCACGATGACGGTGTCACCGGGGGCGAATTCGGGGATGGTCTTGTTCAGGCGAGCGATTTCTTCTTGCTCGAGGGTCTGGATCAGATTCATGATTTAGTCCACCTTGATCTTGTCCGCGCCAGAATTGGCAAGCGCCGGGATTGGCGCTATTGCTGCATTACAAGAACAGCCCGAAAGCTGTCCCGCTATTTCCTTGCAGCGGCCGGATAGAGGATCAAAGAACCTGCAATTATAGCTTGGACGCTGTTTTTGCCAAAAAACCCTCATCCTTGGCATTGAGCAGCCCCTGTTCGCGGGCCTGCTCTATCAACTCGGGCCTGTGCTCGGCCGTAATGCGCAAGCGCTGATCGCGACGCCAGCGCTCGATATTGGAGTGATGGCCGGAGAGCAGCGCGGCTGGCACCTCCTGGTCATTCCAGACTTCTGGGCGAGTGTAGTGGGGGCAGTCCAGCAAACCGTCAAGCGCAGGATTGAAGCTGTCCTGCTGAAAGCTGCCCTCATCGTTAAGCACACCGGGCTGCAGACGCGCCAAAGAGTCCAGCAGCACCATGGCTGCCAGCTCGCCGCCCGAAAGGACAAAGTCACCCAGACTCAGTTGATGAGTGACGTTTCTATCAATGAAACGCTGGTCAATGCCCTCATAACGGCCGCAGAGCAGCACCGCCCCCCGGCTTTCGGCCCAATCGGCCACCACGGCATGCTTGAGGGTCGTACCTATGGGTGAGAACAACACCACAGGAGCAGGCTCCGCCTGTTCCTGTGCATCGACTTCGGCGCGTGCCGAGCGAATCGCTTCGAGGCAGCGCTGCAGCGGCTCGGCCATCATCACCATGCCGGGGCCTCCGCCAAATGGACGATCATCCACACGGCGGTAATTGCCTTCGGCCCAGTCACGCGGATTCCACAGATGCACTGCCACCTGGCCCGAGCTGTAGGCACGGCGCGTCACCCCGCTCTCAAGAAATGGAGCGAACAGCTCAGGAAACAGCGTAATAATGTCGAAACGCATTGATATAAAAGCGATTTAAGCTACAAACCAAATAGCAAAAAAAGCATTCCAGTTCAATAATCGGGCTGCCAGTCGGCCACGATCTTCTTGCCGGCCAGATCCACCGAATCCACATAGGCATCGACAAAGGGTATCAGACGCTCCTGCTCCTTGCCGTCCTGTTCATAGCCCAGCACCAGAACGGTCTGCGGGCCGGTGGCCATCAAGTCCTTGACCACCCCCAGGGTCACACCTTCGCGGTTGACCACGTTCAGCCCCATCAGATCCACCCAGTAGAACTCACCATCCTCGGTCTTGGGGAAATGCTCGCGCGCCACAAAGACGCGGGCACCGCGCAGAGCCTCGGCGGCGTTGCGGTCGGCGACTTCAAGCGAGGTTGCCACGATGGTGTCGGCATGGAAGCGGGCCTGCTTGACGGGCAGCACCACGGTACCCGTGAAATGCTTGGCACCTTTCTCGGCAGGCTGCAAAAACCAGTCCTTGGCGGCAAACAGGGCCTCTGGGGCGCTGCTGAAGGCATGCACCTTGAACCAGCCCTTGATTCCCCAGGCATCGGCAATGCGACCGACTTCAATGGCATCAGCAGGCAAGCTCGTGGCTTGAAGAACAGGCATGTGGCTCATGGGATCAGCAGAAAATGCAGAATTTCAATAAAAAACGGGTCCCGTCAGGCAAGCCAACGGAACCCGCTTTGGTAAAGGTGCCTAGAGAGCGACCGCCTAAATTAGGCAGCAACCTTCTTTGCAGCTTCCTTGATCAGGCGTTCAGCCGTATCGGAAGTTTGAGCACCAACGCTCTTCCAGTAGTTCACGCGGTCCAGAGCCAGACGCAGGCCTTCTTCGGCGCCACGAGCGCTAGGGTTGTAGAAACCCAGACGTTCGATGAAAGCACCGTCGCGACGCACGCGCTTGTCAGCTGCAACGATGTTGTAGAAAGGACGAGCCTTAGAGCCGCCGCGGGAGAGACGAATAACAACCATGATGTTTCCTTCGGGTGGTTACAGCCAGTGCCATCAAAAATTTGACCAGCTGCGCAGGTTTTCTTACAGCGTTTGAGACACGCGACATGACCACCCGGCCAGCGACACGCCGTAAAACCGGAAATTATATCGAGTTCTGTCAAATCTGCCTATAGCAGCGGCAAATGAGCATGGTCGGCACAGAGGACTTCCTGAAAATGAAGCGCAATTGCCCTGAGCCCCATAATTGACGCGAAGGGAATAATGGACGGGTTCTTTCGTTTTCTGCCCGCGCACCAGACCATGAACCAATTTGTTCCCGCCACCACCCCGGCCCCTCGCCCCAAAAACAAGACGATTGCCTCCTGGCTGGCCTTGATCGGCGGACCGCTGGGGCTGCATCGCTTCTACCTGCACGGCCTTGGGGACTGGCTGGGCTGGCTGCTGCCCATTCCCACTGCACTTGGCATCTACGGCATCGAGCGCGTGCAGCAGTTGGGGCAGGACGACAGGCTGAGCTGGCTGCTGATCCCCCTGCTCGGCTTCACGATAGCAGGCTGCGCCCTGCGCGCCATCCTTTACGGCCTGATGGAGCAAGGAAACTGGAACCGGCTCTTCAATCCATGGATGGATGCCGACGCGCCTGCAGGGCGCACCCAATGGACCACGATTTTTGCCGTAAGCCTGTCCCTGATGCTGGGTGCCACCGTGCTGATGGCCAGCATCGCCTACAGCTTCCAACACTACTTTGAATATCAGGTCGAAGAGGCGCGCAAGATTTCACAGTAGCTGCAGCTCTCCGAACCAGGGAGCTCTCACCCACTCCGAAGCGGCTTCGGCCTCGCCGCTTTTGTAAGCAAAAGTCTAATTTTTCACCTACTGGGCGCAAAGCAGCGCCTGCCGATTCCACAGAACTCACAATGCCCAACTGACGAACTTCTTGCAAAGACTGCATCCAAGCAGTTTTCGCACTACAACGGCTTTGCTGCACCAGTCCGAAGAGGTCTTATGTCTGCAACCAACGAAAAGTCTGCCAGATCCGAAGTGCATGGGCAAAATGCCTTTCCAGCTGCCACCAGCCTGGTGGGCGTGTACGGAGAACAGCTTTTCCGCATTCTTGAGCAAACCAGCAGCGGCTATGTGTTGCTGGATGCTCAGAACCGGGCACAACGCTGGAATGATGGTTATCTGCAGATATTCCCCTGGCTGGCTTCCACCCTCAAAGTAGGCATACCTCTGCAAGCCGCTCTGCAAGCTGCCGCAACAGCAGCCCCGGCCAACGCTGCACCAGCCCTGAACCATATCGCCGAAAGTCATCAAGCCCTGATTGCGCGCCAGCAAGCCAATGCCCAGTTTCAGCTGCCCAATGGACGCAAGCTCAATCTGTCGGCTCACGCCCTATCGGCCAATTACACCGTGCTCGCCTGCAAGGAACTGCTGCCTCATGGCAACGAGGCAGAAAGCCTTTCCTTCTTCGATGTGCTGACCAATCTGCCCAACCGGCGCCTGCTGCTGGACAGGCTGTCCCAAGCCATGATCCAGTCCGAGCGCACGGGCTGGCGCGGCGCATTGCTGACCATAGACATGGAGCCGGTGGCGGGCCCGGCCGCCAGCACGGGAGACAGCCAGTCCTGCCTGGCTCCGCACATCGCACAGCGCCTGCTCGGCTGCGTACGCTCCTGCGATACCGTGGCCAGACTGGATGCCGCGCACTTCGTCATCATGGTCTCGGATCTGTCCCCGGATATCGAAATGACCACGGTGCTGGTGGAACGTCTTGGAGAGCGTCTGCAGGAAAGCCTGAACGGCAGCTACCAGCTCGGCCACAAAAGCGTGATGCTGGAGGCCAATATAGGCGCCACCCTGTTCGGCCCGCACTCCCGCTCCGCCACCGAGTTGCTGCAGCAGGCAGAGGTCGCCATGTACCGTCTGCGCGATGAAGAGGCTCGCGGCCTGCACTTCTTCAGCCCCGAGCAGCAGGTTCCGGCCAACGACCGCAGCCGCATGGAGCATGATCTGCGGGAAGCCCTGCGCCTCGGCCAGTTCGAGCTGCATTACCAGGCCCAGTATTCCGCCAGCGGCGAAGTCAACGGCTTGGAGGCCCTGCTGCGCTGGCGTCATCCCAGGCGAGGTCTGGTACCCCCGAGCATCTTCCTGTCCGTGGCAGAAGAGACCGACATCATCGTTGCGCTTGGCCGCTGGAGCATTCAAGCCGCCTGTGAACAATTGGCCAGATGGAAAGCCGAGCCGCAACTGGACAGGCTGCCCATCTGCGTCAACATCAGCGCCAAACAGCTTCGGCAAGCGGACCTGGCCGAGCAAGTGCAGAGCATTCTCAGCCAGACAGGGGCCGATCCTGCATTGCTGCTGTTGGAACTTTCCGCCCAGACCCTGAGTCCTCTGGATGCGGATAGCGCGAGCAGCCTCAAGCGCATCGGCGCCATGGGTGTGCGGCTGTCACTCGACAATTTTGGTGGCAGCTCCAATATGCAGGAAGCGCTGCAGCAGCTCCCCCTGAACCAGCTCAAGCTCTCGCATTCCCTGGTGCAGCGCCTGGGCCCCAACAATGCCGCCGAGGCCGCCGTACAGGCAGCCATCGCGCTGGCTGCCCGCCATCAGATGACGATCGTCGGCGCAGGGGTGGAGACCCTGGAGCAGCGTGCCCTGCTGGCGCAGCATGGCTGCGAGCATTTCATGGGCTATCTGCTCAGCCCCCCAGCTCCGGTCAGCCAGCTCAAATCCCTGATGCAGCGGCAGGCCATGCTCGGTCTGCAGGAGGCTGCAGCTTGACCTCCATGTTTCAGCCATGAAAAAAGGCTTCGCAACGCGAAGCCTTTTTTCCATTAAGCCCTTGATCGACAAGCAGTTACAGCTATCAATCAAGGAGTGCACAAACTCAATACAGTTGCAGGCTGACCCAGTAGGCAATGGATGCCACAAAGGCGCTGGCCGGAATCGTCAGAATCCATGCCCAGACGATATTGCCTGCAACGCCCCAGCGCACGGCACTCGCGCGCTGCGTGGAACCCACGCCCACGATGGCACCGGTAATGGTGTGCGTGGTCGAGACCGGAACGCCCAGGAAGGTGGCAAAGAACAGAGTCAGAGCACCACCGGATTCGGCGCAGAAGCCACCGACAGGTTTGAGCTTGGTGATCTTCTGGCCCATGGTCTTGACGATGCGCCAGCCACCAAACATGGTACCCAGGCCGATGGCCAGGTAGCAGCTGACGATGGTCCACATGGGAGGCTCGGCATCACCGGCATTGGCATATCCCGTGGCAATCAGCAGCAACCAGATGATACCGATGGTCTTTTGCGCATCGTTGCCGCCGTGACCCAGGCTGTAGGCACCGGCAGAAACCAATTGCAGACGGCGGAACCACTTGTCCACGCGATTGGGACTGGCACGACGGAAAATCCAGGCCACCAGAACCATCATCAGCGAGCCCAGCAGAAAGCCCAGCACGGGAGAGACGAAGATGAAGGCCACCGTCTTCCAGATGCCGCTGGCGATCAGCGCACCTGCACCGGCCTTGGCAATCACCGCACCCACGATACCGCCAATCAGGGCATGCGAGGAGCTGCTGGGAATGCCGTAGATCCAGGTGATGACGTTCCAGGTGATGGCACCCACCAGAGCGCCGAACACGACATGAGTGTCAACAATGCCCGGCTGAACAATACCCTTGCCCACGGTTGCCGCCACACTGAGGTGGAAGACAAAAACCGCGACAACGTTGAAGAACGCGGCAAATGCCACGGCCTGAGTAGGCTTGAGAACCCCCGTGGAAACCACGGTGGCAATCGAATTGGCAGCGTCGTGAAAGCCGTTCATGAAATCGAACAGCAAGGCGAGCACCACCAGCAAAATCACAACCCAGAGGGCTGCCTGTACCGGCTCCATGATCGGGCTCCAGCGAGAATCAGGAATTCTCGAGGACGATGCCCTCGATCAGGTTCGCCACGTCTTCGCAGCGGTCCGTGATGGTTTCCAGCAGCTCATAGATGGCCTTGAGCTTGATCACCTCACGCACATCGGGCTCTTCACGGAACAGCTTGCTCATGGCCGCGCGCATCACGCGGTCGGCATCGCCTTCCAGGCGGTCGATCTCGTCGCAGGTCTTGCTCGCGGCGTCCACAATCGTGGGATCCGAGAGACGGTCCAGCAGCTTGACGGCATCACGCAGACGCTCACAGCAACGCACGCACAGATCGGTCAGACGTGTGATTTCGTCTGTCATGTGACGCACGTCATACAGGGCCATGGTCTCGGCCGAGTCCTGAATCAGGTCGGCCACGTCGTCCATGGTGTTGATCAGCGAGTGGATATGCTCGCGATCCAGGGGCGTGATGAAGGTCTTGTGCAGCAGCTTGGTGACATCATGGGTCACACGGTCGGCTGCGCGCTCGGCGTTGTCCACATCGGCGTTGTATTTTTCGCGCAGATGGGGATCGTTGTAATTTGCAACGAGTTGCGAGAAGGCATGAGCTGCTTCAACGATGCGGTCCGCATGTTGATTGAACATCTCGAAAAAATTGCCTTCGCGCGGCAATAGCTTGCCAAACAGCATGAATGCTCCTTACCGGGGAAAAGAAACCAGGCGACTCACTGCAAAAAAAGTGCATGGTTCCCGGCTTAAACGGGGCGGAGTTTACTCTTGAGTCATTGTGCGTTTCAGCGCGTCTTCAAGACACCCCTTCGGGCACCACGAAAAATAAAATACAAGCTCTTCGCCATGCTAGGCGCTGTCACAAAGCCAGTGATTCCTCCAGACAACACCGGAGAGCAGCAATCCGCCCACCCAACGCGCCGACTCCTTGAGCATGTCACTGAGCCACGCGAAAACGTTCCAAATACTTCTTTTTGTAATAAGCAAATTCTAGTCAATGACAAAAAAGAATTAAAAGGAACTAAAAAGAAATAAATAAAACAATCAAAGAGCCATGAAAAACGTCATTTTTTTGTCATTTTCTTGAATTTAAAGGGAATTAGGGTTCACCCTTGACTGCAGCAGAGCGTCACGGCGAGATAGCGCACGGCGATCGAAAGCGCCGGCAGTCTCGTCGGGGCTTACTCTCCCAGGTAAGCCGCACGCACGCGCGGATCGCTCAGCAAGGTCTGGCCCGGCCCCGTCATGGTGATGATGCCGGACTCCATGACATAGCCTCGATCGGCCAGCGCCAGCGCGCGACTGGCGTTCTGCTCCACCAGCACCATGGTCACGCCCAGCGCATAGACATCGCTGACCACCTCGAAGATCTTGTCCACCATGATGGGCGACAAACCCATGGACGGCTCATCCAGCAGCAGCACCTTGGGCTGACTCATGAGCGCGCGGGCCATGGCCAGCATCTGCTGCTCGCCCCCGGACATGGTGCCTGCCAGCTGATCCTTGCGCTCCTTCAGGCGCGGAAAGATGCCGAACATGCGCTCGATATCCGTCTGTATGCCAGCCTTGTCCTTGCGCGTGTAGGCCCCCATGAGCAGGTTTTCGGTAATCGTCATGCGTGCGAACACACCGCGCCCCTCGGGCACCATGACCAGGCCTTCGGCCACCAGATCCCAGGCACCCTTGCCCTTGATGCTTTGGCCCAGATAGAGAATTTCGCCATCGGCAATCGGCAGACCCCGCGTGACAGCCTTCATGGTCGTGGTTTTGCCCGCACCGTTGGAGCCGATCAGCGACACCAGTTCACCCTGATGCACCTGAAAATCCACGCCCTTGACAGCCTGAATACCGCCATAGCCCACCTTCAGGCCCTTCACCTGCAGCAATACCGGGGCTGTGGATTTGGAGGCCTGCGCCTGTTCCAGCACTTGATCCTGCATCTTCAATGGCCTCCCGTGCCCAGATAGGCTTCAATCACTTTTTCATTCTTCTGCACTTCGGCCGGCGTGCCTTCGGCAATCGGCTTGCCATAGTCCAGCACCGTCACGCGGTCGCACAGGCCCATGACCAGCTTCACATCATGCTCGATGAGCAGGATGGTGCGGTGGTCGTTGCGAATGCGGTCGATCAGCTCACGCAGCTGCAGCTTCTCGGTCGCGTTCATGCCGGCGGCCGGCTCATCCAGCGCAATCAGCTGCGGGTCCGTCGCCAATGCACGGGCAATCTCCAGGCGGCGCTGGTCGCCATAGGACAAGGTGCGCGCCTTGAAGTCCGCATATTTGCCGATACCGACATAGTCGAGCAGCTCACGGGAGCGGGCGCGAATTGCGGCCTCCTCGGCCTTGAAGCCCTTGGTGCGAAACACCGCACCAAGCAGACCGGAATGCGTGCGCACATGACGCCCGACCATGACGTTCTCCAGTGCCGTCATCTCGGCAAACAGCCGGATGTTCTGGAAAGTCCGTGCAATGCCGGCCCTGGCCACCTTGTGCACCGCCGTCGGCTCATAGGGCTTTCCGGCCAGCTCGAATTTGCCGGTGTCGGGCGTATAGAGGCCGGTGATCACGTTGAAAAATGTGGTCTTGCCTGCGCCATTGGGGCCGATCAGGCCATAGACCTGGCCTCTATCAATCTTCATGCTCACACCGGACAGTGCCTGCAAACCGCCAAAGCGCTTGGAGATGTCCGAGACATGAAGGACCGCTGAAGTCGTGCTCTCTGCCATATCAGTTCACATTCCTTGTCTGTGCAGTCATCAGGACTGACGGTCCAGGCTTTTGGCATGCTCGGGCGTGGGCCAGAGGCCGCGCGGACGCATCAGCATGATGACGATCATGGCCAGGGCAATCAGCAACTGACGCAGGATGGACGCGTCGAGGCGTCCATCGGTCATCTGCTGCAGCGGCCCGGCCACATAGCGCAGCACCTCGGGCAGGGCCGAGAGCAGCACGGCCCCCAGAATCACGCCGGGAATATGGCCCAGGCCGCCGAGCACGACCATGGCCACAATCATCACGGACTCCATGAGGCTGAAGGACTCGGGCGATACAAAGCCCTGGAAGGCACCGAACATGGAACCTGCCACACCGCCGAACGAAGCGCCCATGCCGAAGGCCAGCAGCTTCATATTGCGCACATTGATACCCATGGCCTTGGCGGCGATTTCATCCTCGCGAATCGCCATCCAGGCGCGGCCTATGCGCGAATCCTGCAAGCGGTAGCAGATCACGATGGTGGCCAGCACCAGCACCAGAAACAGGTAGTAGTACAGCGTGACGGAAGCGATGTCGTAGCCGAAGATCTCATGACGCTTGGCCAGGTCGAAGCCGAAGATCTTGACCGAGTCGATCTGGCCAATGCCCTTGGGGCCGTTGGTGATGTTGACTGGCTGGTCCAGGTTGTTCAGGAAGATGCGGATGATCTCGCCGAAGCCCAGTGTCACGATGGCCAGGTAATCACCGCGCAGCCGCAGCACCGGTAGGCCCAGCAGCACACCCGTACAGGCGGCCAGCAGCATTCCTAGCGGAATCACCAACCAGATCGAGGTGTGCAGTCCGTTGGGAAACATGGCCACAAAGCCTTCGAAGGTCTCGGCCAGATGCGGCGATGCCATGAGCGCAAACATATAGGCGCCCACGGCATAGAAGGCCACGTAGCCCAGATCCAGCAGGCCTGCGTAGCCGACCACGATGTTCAGGCCCAGCGCCAGCATCACGTAGAGCAGAGCCAGATCGGCGATGCGCACCCAGGCGTTGCCGAAATACTGCAGGATCAGCGGCAGCACCAGCAGGCCTATGCCGCCCAGAATCCAGTGGAGTGTCTTGTTGTTCTTCATGGGCACTCCTCAGGCACGGTCCGCCACACGCTCACCCAGCAGGCCCGAAGGGCGCAGCGTCAGGATGATGATGAGCACGATGAAGGCAAAGATGTCGGTGTACTGGCTGCCCAGCACGCCCCCCGTCAGGTCACCGATATAGCCGGACCCGATGGACTCGATCAGCCCCAGCAGCAGACCTCCCACCACGGCACCGGCCAGATTGCCGATGCCGCCGAAAACGGCGGCCGTGAAGGCCTTGAGACCCGGCAGAAAGCCCATGGTGTGATGGGCCGTGCCATAGTTGGAGGCGTACATGATGCCGGCAATCGCGGCCAGCACGGCACCGATGATGAAGGTCGCGGAAATCACCATGTCGGGCTTGACGCCCATCAGCGCCGCCACACGCGGATTCTCTGCCGTGGCCCGCATGGCGCGCCCCAGCCTGGTGTAGTTGACCAGATACATCAGCGTGGCAAGTGCAATCGCCGTGACCACCAGCACCAGAATCTGCGTGGGCGTGATCACCGCCGTGCCGATTTCATAGGGCGTGGACGACAGCAGTGTGGGATAAGCCTTGTAATTGGGCTTCCATATGATCATGGCCAGGCTCTGCAGCAGGATGGAGACACCGATGGCCGTGATCAGCGGCGCCAGACGCGGGCTGTTGCGCAGCGGCCGATAGGCCACCTTCTCGATCACGAAGTTCAGCGATGCGGCCACCACGCAGGCGATGATGGCGGCTATCAAAAGCATGAGCCAGCCCGGCAGATAGGGCATGGCCTCCTGCATCAGGCCGATGCAGCTCCAACTGGTCAAAGCCCCCACCATCAGCACCTCGCCATGCGCGAAGTTGATCAGCTGAATGATGCCGTACACCATGGTGTAGCCCAGGGCTATCAAGGCGTACATGCTGCCTAACACCAGACCATTGATGATCTGCTGCAGCAAGATATCCATAAGCGCGCTCCCCTTCCCTCGATCCAAGACGGAGACACTGCGAGCCTCTCATCCCGAACGACGGAGCCAGCGATGCCATGGTTCCCCTTCTGCAGTCCGCCGCTTTGTGGGCCGCTTGTCGCAAAAGAGTGAATCGATTCTAGGGAGCTGTTTTCAGGACTCAGGGCCGGGGTTTCCCGTGCGCAGACTCAAAATGCTGCATCGCAACAATTTCATCGGCAATGCAAGTCCAATAAATACAGGCACTTAGTCATGTGCTGCCACTCAATCTAGCGAAAAACCCTGAAAACACCGCAAAAAATGCAGCATTCAACTAGTGCCAGTCTTGCAACACCTGGGCAACTCGCTCTTTACAAGCCTGCCGGCTCGTCATCTTCCGCACGAGCAGCGTCGTTGAGCGCCTTGAGCTCCGCCAGTTTCTGGCCGATCTTGATTTCCAGCCCGCGCGCCACGGGCTGGTAGAAGCCCGGATCTTCCATTCCTTCAGGCAGATAGCGCTCGCCCGCCGCAAAGCCGCCCTCCTCGCTGTGGGCATAGCGGTAGTCCCGGCCATAGTCCAGCTGCTTCATCAGCTTGGTAGGTGCATTGCGCAGATGCAGCGGCACAGGCCTTGTAGTGTCTCCCTTCACAAAGGCCTTGGCCTTGTTGTAGGCCATGTAGCCGGCATTGCTCTTGGGCGCGACGGCCAGGTAGATCACTGCCTGAGCCAGGGCCAGTTCGCCCTCGGGGCTACCCAGGCGTTCATAAGTCGCAGCGGCATCGTTGCACATCTGCATGGCACGCGGGTCGGCAAGTCCTATGTCTTCCCATGCCATGCGCACGATGCGGCGCGCCAGATAGCGCGGGTCGGCACCGCCATCCAGCATGCGGCAAAACCAGTAAAGCGCCGCATCGGGGTCCGAGCCGCGCACGGATTTGTGCAGGGCGCTGATGGTGTCGTAGAACTGCTCGCCGCCCTTGTCATAGCGGCGCATGCGTTCGCCCAGCACCTTGAGCAGCCAGGCATCGGTGATGCTCTGCACCCCGGCCTGCTCGGCCGTGATGGACAGGGTCTCCAGCGTGTTCAGCAAGCGCCGTGCATCGCCGTCGGCATAAGCAATCAGGCGCTCCAGCGCTTCGTCCTCGATCGCAGGAATCGCCTGGATGGCCTGGGCCTTGGCCACAATCTGCTTCAAGTCGTCCGGAGTCAGGCTTTGCAGCACATAGACCGCCGCCCGCGAAAGCAGGGCCGAGTTGACCTCGAACGAGGGGTTTTCCGTGGTCGCTCCGATGAAGGTGAACAGCCCGCTTTCCACATGGGGCAAGAAAGCGTCCTGCTGGCTTTTGTTGAAGCGGTGCACCTCATCCACAAACACGATGGTGCGCTGCTGCAGCAGTCCGCTCTGGGCGGCCTGCGCCTGCTCCACGGCCTCGCGGATGTCCTTGACGCCGCCCAGCACGGCGCTGATGGAGATGAACTGCGCATCAAAGGCATCGGCCATCAGGCGCGCAATCGTGGTCTTGCCCACCCCCGGCGGGCCCCAGAGTATGCAGCTATGCGGGCGACCCGACTCGAAGGCCAGGCGCAACGGCATGCCCTCTCCCAACACATGTTGCTGGCCGATGACTTCGGCCAGAGTGTGCGGCCGCAGGCGCTCGGCCAGGGGCTGATGAGGAATGGCTGAAGATGAGGAGTTGTTGTGCGTAACCATGACCCCTCAAGTATCCAACTCTCCGGCCAGTTGCGCATCCAAATGGGTTGGGGCTGTTTGCACACCGAAGGCAGTCAATACTTATCCACCTTAACCCTTGCATCCTTATCAGAATTTTTCATAAGAGAAAATAGCGTTTCAACGGATTCAATCTCTCCATTAACGAGGCCACCCCTCGCCCCATGGAGGTACTGCCCCCATCCGGCCTGCCAAAAACCAGGCCAGCCAGGCTTGGCAGCGCGCTTAGATTCATTGCGGGCCGCCTCATCTGCGCCGCGCAATGCCTGTGCCTGATAGGGCTACCGCCATCAGCCAGAAATCAATCGAAAGCATCCGCAACTTTCCTTGGCTCCACACTGCTACAGGGCGTGCCAGCGCTGCACGTCTGAGTCTACGCGTATGAAAAAACTCAAGACCTGGGACATTTTTGCCCTCGGTTTCATGACCTTTGCCCTGTTCCTCGGGGCCGGCAACATCATCTTTCCACCCATGGTGGGCCTGGCAGCCGGTGAAAACCTGCTCGGCGCCTCGACCGGCTTTCTGCTGACGGGTGTCGGTCTGCCCCTTCTCGGCGTAGTCGCTCTCGCACGTGTGGGTGGCGGCCTGGACACCTTGACCAGCCCCATAGGCCGCATTGCCGGCCTGGTGCTGGCCGTGGCCATCTATCTGACCATCGGCCCTCTGTTTGCGACGCCGCGCACGGCCACCGTATCCTTCGAGATGGGTCTGGCTCCCTTTGTCGGCAACACACCTGCCATGCTGCTGGCCTTCACCATCGCTTACTTTGTGGCGGTGGCGCTGCTGTCGCTGTTCCCCGGCAAGCTCATGGACAACGTGGGCAAGATCATCACGCCCGTGCTTATTCTGGCGCTTGCCGTGCTCGGCGGCTCCGCCGTGCTGGCCCCTGTGGATGGATACAGTCTCAGCACCGAGGCCTATGCCACGCAGGCGGCCGCCTTTTCCGAAGGCTTTCTGCAGGGCTATCAGACCATGGACGCCCTGGCCTCGCTGATCTTCGGCATCGTCATCGTCAACGCGATCAAGGCTGCCGGCGTGAGCGACAGCAAGCTGCACACCCGATATTGCATCTACGCCGGCATCATTGCCGCGACCTGCCTGGGCCTGGTCTATGTCTCGCTGATGTATCTGGGCGCCACCAACAGCCAACTGGCTGCCAACGCCACCACCGGTGTGCAGATTCTCACAGCCTTTGTACAGCAAACCTTTGGCCCCGCAGGCCTGTGGCTGCTCGCCATCGTCATCATGCTGGCCTGCCTGACCACCGGCGTGGGCCTGATCACGGCCTGCAGCAGCTTCTTCAGTGAGCTGACCGGCATCTCCTACCGCACCATGGTCATCGGCCTGTCGGTCTTCAGTGCAGCCGTAGCCAACCAGGGCCTGGCCCAGCTGATCGCCGTGGCCGTGCCCGTGCTTGTGGGGCTGTATCCCGTGGCCATCGCCCTGATCGCCCTGAGCCTGCTGCATCGCTGGAATCAGCCATCGCGCGTCTACATCCCCGCGATGGGCACCGCCCTGGTCTTCGGCCTGTTTGACGCTGCCAAGGCTGCCAAGCTTGATGCACTGGTGCCCGCCTGGCTGGACAAGCTGCCCGGCGCCGCCCTGGGCATGGGCTGGGTCGCCCCAGTGGTCGGCGTGCTGGTGATTGCAGGCCTGCTGGACTTCGCCATCGGCAACAAGCAAAGTGCCGCAAACGCCACGCGCGCCTGATCACAACAGTCCCCACCAAAGCGCAGCTGGCTGCGCTCCACTCACAAGGGCTCAAACCCGATTCCTGCATAAAAAGGCCTGCGGACACAATCCGCAGGCCTTTTTTGCTGATGCGCGCCGCGATCTTTACTGCTTGAGCACATCGGCCCCCTTGGGCACCGTGAAGTGGAAGGTCGATGCCGGCAGCGAAGCCTGGGTTTGCAGGCCCTTGAACTGCATCAGCGAGCGCTGGCCAAAGCTGTCCTCGATATCCAGCGCAGCCAGCTTGCCTTCGGGTGTGAAGCCTATGCGCACGCTCTTGAGCTGACCGCCTTTCTGCCTGGGGCTGGCCAGCACCCATTCCAGGCCATCGGCGTCAGGCTGGTTGCCCAGCTCGAAATCGGCCTTCAAGGCCTTGAGGTCGGTGGCCGATGTCAGGATGGCCGCCGGTGTGCTGCCCAGCACCTGGGCCTGGGCACGCTCCGTCACCTGATTCAGGTCGGCGTCGTACAGCCACAGCGTCTTGCCGTCGGCCACGATGAGCTGCTCAAAAGGCTTGGTGTAGTTGAAACGGAACTTGCCGGGGCGCTGGAATTCGAAGCTGCCGCTGGACACCTTGGTACGCGCCTCCTGCCCGGACTTGGGTGGCGAGGTCACGGACTGGGTGAAGTCGGCCTTGCCCGCCTGGGCATTCTTCATGAAGGACTCAAGGCTTTTCAGACCATCAGCCATTGCAGCACTTGCACTGCCAGCTATCAAAATTGCAGTCAAAAGACGTTTCATGACTCTCTCTCTTGTGCGTGGCTCACTCGCTGCGGGCCGGAACTAGAACATCGCGCTGCCCACTGGATGTGAGCGAGCTGACCAGACCGGCCTTTTCCATCTGCTCGAGCAGATTGGCCGAGCGGTTGTAGCCGATACGCAGTTTGCGCTGAACGTAGGAAATGCTGGCCTTGCGGTCTTTCAGCACGATTTCTACCGCCTGATCGTAGAGCTCGTCCTTTTCGCCGCCGCCTTCGCCATCGTCATCACCACCCTCGCCATCGACAGAGCCGCCTTCCAGGATGCCTTCGATGTAGTCGGGCTCCCCCTGCTCCTTGAGATAGCTGACCACACGATGCACCTCGTCGTCGGAGACAAAAGCGCCATGCACACGGATCGGCAGGCCGGTACCGCTGGCCATGTACAGCATGTCGCCCATGCCCAGCAGGGTCTCGGCCCCCATCTGATCCAGCACGGTGCGGCTGTCGATCTTGCTGGAGACCTGGAAGGCAATACGCGTCGGAATATTGGCCTTGATCAGGCCGGTGATCACGTCCACGCTGGGGCGCTGGGTCGCAAGAATCAGATGAATGCCGGCCGCACGCGCCTTTTGCGCAAGGCGGGCGATGAGCTCTTCGATCTTCTTGCCCACCACCATCATCAGATCGGCCAGCTCGTCGATCACGATGACGACGTGCGGCAGGCGCTGCAGCGGCTCGGGCTCCTCGGGCGTCAGGCTGAAGGGGTTGGGAATCGACTCCTCGCGCGCCTTGGCCTCGTCGATCTTGCTGTTGTAGCCAGCCAGATTGCGCACACCGAGCTTGCTCATGAGCTTGTAGCGGCGCTCCATCTCGGCCACGCACCAGTTCAGACCGTTGGCCGCCTGCTTCATGTCGGTGACCACAGG
Organism: Comamonas sp. A7-5; assembly: GCF_039581385.1. Taxonomy (NCBI): domain Bacteria; kingdom Pseudomonadati; phylum Pseudomonadota; class Betaproteobacteria; order Burkholderiales; family Comamonadaceae; genus Comamonas; species Comamonas sp. A7-5. The sequence continues at coordinate 481,441 of NZ_JBCPWO010000002.1, read as the reverse complement.
GCACAGCAGATGGGGAATGCCTTCATAGACCGACATTTCCAGCATCTTGGGATCGATCATGAGCAGACGCACATCGCGCGCCTCTGCCTTGTAGAGCAGAGACAGAATCATGGCGTTGATACCCACGGACTTGCCCGAGCCGGTCGTGCCGGCCACCAGCACATGGGGCATCTTGGCCAGATCGGCCACCACGGGGTTGCCCACGATGTCCTTGCCCAGCCCCATGGTCAGCAGGCTCTTGGCGTCGTGGTAGACCTGCGAGCCCAGAACTTCGGACAAACGGATCGACTGGCGCTTGGCATTGGGCAGCTCGAGCGCCATGAAGTTCTTGCCGGGAATGGTCTCTATCACGCGAATCGACACCAGGGACAGCGAACGCGCCAGGTCCTTGGCCAGATTGACGATCTGCGAGCCCTTGACGCCCGTGGCAGGTTCAATCTCATAGCGAGTGATCACAGGACCGGGCATGGCCGCAACCACCCGCACTTCCACGCCAAAGTCCTTGAGGCGCTTTTCAATCAGCCGGCTGGTCATCTCCAGTGTCTCGGCAGACACCAGTTCCTGGCGCTGCTGGGCCTGGTCCAGCAGATCCACCTGCGGCAGCTTGCTGTCCGGATGATCGGTGAACAGCGGCTTCTGGCGCTCCTTCACAACCCGGGCGCTGGGCTGGCTGGCCTCCTGCAGCACTGGCTCGATAATCTGCACAGGCTGATGCACCGGTGCAGCAATCGCACCTTCTGTGCGGTCAAACACCACTTCCTCGCGTTCGCGGGCCGCTCTCTTGCCGACAGAGACATCCTTGGCAATTTCACGACGCTCGCGGCCAAACTGCACCATGCCGTCCAGGCGCGCGCCCAGGCCTTCCGCCAGCTTGCCCCAGGAAAAGCCGAACACCATGGCCGCGCCCAGCACGAACAGGCAGATGCCGATCAGGCCCGAGCCGGCAAAGCCCAGCCATTTGAGGGCGTTGAAGCCCATCATGTAACCAAACACGCCGCCAGCGGGGCCCGGCAGCAGGTTCTCGAAACGGTACAGACGCGTCCATTCCAGCGCGCAGCTGGCAATCATCAGAATGGCCAGACCGCCCCAGAACAGAAAGCGGCGGCGCCACAGCGGCATCAGTGCCAGAGGGCTGCCGTCCTTGTTCACCCCGCCACGCATCCAGCGCACCAGCGATGTCACCCAGGTCTGCACGGCGGCCAGCACCAGCCACCAGATGGACATGCCGAAGCCGAAGTAGCAGGCATCGGCCAGCCAGGCACCCACACGGCCCATCCAGTTGTGCACAAACGGCTTTTGCCCGGCGCCCGAAGTGGACCAGGCTGCGTCTTGCGGCGAGTAGGTGAACATGGCCATGAGCCAGAACACCAGCGCCAGCAGGCCGATCAACAGCAAAACCTCCTGACTGAAGCGAATCACTCCATAGCGCGGAGTCGCAGCGCGGGATTTTGATTTGCTGGAAGAAGACGCGTTCGAAGCGTTCAATGTGTATGTCATACGCAGGCGCAAGCTTACCTTAGGCCCTTATCCAAGCGGTGCATTCGGCCAAGACGATCGCTCAGCGTAATGCAAGCACATGCAACAAAACTGCCATACGGCAGCCGGATTCGCTTCATCACTATCATTTTTAACAATTCCGGTGATTAAAAACAGCTGCACGCGCAGACCTTGATCCGGAGCGATACTCCCACATCTTCCCAATGTTTTCATGACCGCGCGCCGGCTGTCGGCCTGCTTTTTTCAGAGTTCCGCTCCATGTCCTCTACCAAACACGCACAAGTTCTCATCCTCGGCTCCGGCCCTGCCGGCTATACCGCAGCCGTATACGCGGCCCGTGCCAACCTCAAGCCCCTGCTGATTACCGGCATGGCCCAGGGCGGCCAGTTGATGACCACCACCGAAGTGGACAACTGGCCTGCCGACGTCATGGGCGTGCAGGGCCCCGAGTTGATGCAGCGTTTTCAGGAACATGCCGAGCGCTTCAAGACCGAAATCGTTTTCGACCACATCAACCAGGTTGACCTCTCCAAGCGCCCCTTCACCCTGACCGGCGACAGCGGCGTCTACACCTGCGACTCGCTGATCATCGCCACCGGCGCATCGGCCAAGTACCTGGGCCTGCCTTCCGAGGAAGCCTTCATGGGCCGCGGTGTCTCCGCCTGCGCCACCTGCGACGGCTTCTTCTATCGCGAGCAGCCCGTCTGCGTGATCGGCGGCGGCAACACGGCCGTGGAAGAGGCCCTGTATCTGTCCAATATCGCCAGCAAGGTCACCCTGGTGCACCGCCGCGACAAGTTCAAGGCAGAGCCCATCCTCGTGGACAAGCTGATGGACAAGGTCAAGGAAGGCAAGATCGAGCTCAAGACCCACTTCACCCTAGATGAAGTGCTGGGCGACCAGAGCGGCGTGACCGGCATCCGCATCAAGAGCACGCAGGATGGCCACACGGAAGAGGTCAAGCTGCAAGGCGCCTTCATCGCCATCGGTCACCACCCCAACACCGACATCTTCCAGGGCCAGCTGGAGCTGGAAAACGGCTACATCGTCACTCAAGGCGGCCTCAAGGGCTTTGCCACACAGACCAGCGTGCCCGGCGTGTTCGCCGCCGGCGACTGCCAGGATCATGTCTACCGCCAGGCCATCACCAGCGCCGGCACCGGCTGCATGGCGGCCCTGGACGCCCAGCGCTTCCTGGAACAGGAATCCTGATGACGCCAAGGCGCTTCGGCGTTTGAGCGATTGTTAGCGCATGTTCGGCGCAAAAGCCCTTGGGTTTGGCCAGTTTTGGCCGGCACCAGGGGCTTTTTTGCGAAAACGCTATAATCGCAGACTTTGCTGAATTCCAGGTTCGCGCTTTACCGTGCTTCGGGACTTCCGCAATCGGGCTACCGCCACCCATTACAAACTGGCGAGGTGAGGTTGTCGGCACCTCCTGCTTCTGCAGGATTCCAGAGCCGGCGGCCGATTCAACTATCGGAGTGTCCCAATGGCACGCGTATGTGAAGTTACGGGCAAGAAGCCCATGGTGGGCAACAATGTTTCCCACGCCAACAACAAGACCAAGCGTCGTTTCCTCCCCAACCTGCAATACCGCCGCTTCTGGGTGGAGAGCGAAAACCGTTGGGTGCGCCTGCGCGTTTCCAGCGCTGCTCTGCGCCTGATCGACAAGAACGGTATCGACTCCGTGCTCGCAGACATGCGCGCTCGTGGCCAAGCTTAATTTCCTGAAGGAGAAACACCATGGCTGCTAAAGGCGGACGCGAAAAGATCAAGCTGGCTTCCACTGCTGGTACCGGTCACTTCTACACAACGACCAAGAACAAGAAGACGATGCCTGAAAAGATGTCGATCATCAAGTTCGACCCCAAGGCTCGCAAGCACGTCGAGTACAAGGAAACCAAGCTGAAGTAATTCGGCCTGTTTCTTGAAAAACCGCCTCACGCAAGTGCAGGCGGTTTTTTCATGCCTTTGCGACTCCTGTCGCGGCGCGAGAGCTGACGCAGCGACCCTCCCTATACTTGGCAGTTTGCAACGAACAGGGATGGATCACATGAATCACAGGACGCTGAGCACATTGCTTTTTTCGCTTGCCGTGTCGCCAGCCGTCTTCGGCCAGACCTTCATCTGCCCCACGGGCCCCGGCCCCGGCCAGCGCCAGGTCGGCATGACAGGCGGCTCACCGGGTCTGGCCTCGGTGCCCGTCTGCGAGCAGTTCAGCTCCGCGCCCGCCGCCACCCAACGCGCCGAACCGTCGCCCGCCGATGCCTTGGGCGGTCTGGCGCGCAGCCAGCTGGAGCTGCTGCGCGAGGGGCAGGAGCTGATCAAGGAAGGACAGAGAATTGCACAAGACCCGCAGTATCAGAAACTGCGCAAGGGCTACTGGATGTTCTCGCATGACGAGAAAAACCCGCGCTCCGGTCTTGAATGTGCGGCGATCTTTGGCAGCATGTCCGGTGCCGTTCAGCTTTCCGGCCCCACGGCCAAGCACAACGGTGCCCTGCTGACCTTTCTGGGCATGGACATTCCCCAGCCCGCCAGCCCGCGCAAGATCAGAACCACGCTGACCCAGAACCAGGACCGGCCCCAGGAGGTCGGCGCCATCAACTACACCATGTCCAATGGCAAATGGGGAGCCATCGTCTATGCGCTGGGCGGCCCCGAAGCACTGGTCAAGGAGCTTGGGGAAGAGGAAGAAGCCCGCTTCAAGGTCTCTGTGGAAGGCAAGGAGGTCATCAGCACCTTCTACAAGGAAGGCGGCAAGGCCCGTGAATTTCTGAGCAAGTGCATGGCCGGTCAGCCGACGAAGTAAAGGACCCCGGCCAGCGCTAGCTGCGCGGACTCTGCCCCAGTTGCCGGCAGGCCATCGCGCCCAGATCCTGCATCGCCCTCTCCATGAGTTCGTTGACCGGATGGGTGCAGGCCAGGCGCATGCAGTGCTCATACCTGCCGGAGTTGGAAAACATGCTGCCCGGCGCAATACGTATGCCGCGCGCCAGGGCTGCCGTGAACAGGTCCGATGTGGACATCTGCGCGGGGAACTCCAGCCACAGGCACAGGCCGCCGCCTGGCAGGCTCATGCGCGTGCCCAGCGGGAAATGACGTGCAACCAGTCTGGCCATGGCCTCGCGCTGTCGCTTGAGCTGCTGCCTGAGCTTTTCCAGACTGCGCTGATGGGTGGGTGACCCCAGCACCTCGGACACGACCAGTTGCCCCAGCGTCTGGGTATTGCGGCTTTGTGCAAATTTCAGCATCTGGATGCGGCCATGCCATTGGCCGCCATTCATCCAGCCCTGGCGCAGGCCCGGCGCCAGACTTTTGTTGAAGGCCTGGCAATAGATCACATGCCCGGATACGCTGTCCCAGGCCTTGAGCGGCTTCACCGGCAGTCCTTCGACAAATAGACCGTAGGAGTCGTCCTCGATCAGCGCCGCCCCATGGGCTGCACACAGGGCCACGAGTCTGGCCTTTTTCTCGTCCGGCATGCGCGCGCCCAGCGGCATCTGCAGATCCGGCACCACCACCACGGCCTTCAGGCGCGGCTGGGTCTGAAAAGCCAGCTCCAGCGCCTCGATGGACATGCCGGTGCGCGGGCTGCAGGGAATCTCCAGCGTTTTCAGCTGCAAGGACTCCACTACCTGCAGCAGGCCGTAATAGGTTGGCGATTCGACGGCCACCATGTCCCCGGGTGATGCCACGGCAGCCAGCGCCAGACTCACCGCTTCGGAATTGCCGGTGGTTGCCAGCACATCGGCAGGTGCAACACGGATACCGGAGGCCAGCGCCCGTCTGGCCATGGCCTGCTGAAACAGCGGATGATTGCCCTGATTGGCCAGCAGAGAGCGCCCCTGCGAGAGCAGCGTCGGATGCTCGCGCAGCAGCCTGGTGACGGTCTTGTTCAGATAGTGATGATCGAACAAGGAGGCAGGCGGCGTGCAGCCACCGATGTCCATATAGACCTCGGCCTGACGGCCGCGCTCGAGCAGCAGAGAAATATGCTCGTTGATGCCCACGAAATGCGCATGCGCGCCGGGAGACAGCGGCTGGCTCAGGTCCGGTTCGCTGGTCAGAGGAATATCGCCCGTCATCGTCGCGCACACGAAGTAGCCCACGCGAGGCCTGGCCTCCAGACAACCCTGCGCTTCCAGAAAACGCAGCACCTGCAAGGCCGTCGAGAGACTGATGTCATGCCGCGCCATCAGCTCGCGCACCGACGGCATGCGCTCCCCGGGCTTCAGGCTCCCCAGCTCCATGGCCTTGCTGTAGTGCGCGGCCAGCCGTTGATACAGCGGCAGCAGCACATCGCCTGTCGCATGATCGGCAGGCTGTGATTCGGAGGTAGTGGAAGTCAGCATGATGACAAAAACGCAGGACCGGACAGGCATCATGCCAGCAAGCCCTGTTCTGCAACAGATACAGATTGTCAGCAAACATACCGGAACAGATGCACCGAAATCCACGCTGCTACGCCTGCACGGAACGCTTGCTGTACCTGTTCTGCCAAGCCGTGCTTCCCTACGCTTGAGGGCCTGAATCAAAGACCTCCAGCCACCATGTCACAGCCGAACTTCCCCTCGAAAATACATAGCCTCAACAGCGACCAAGCTGCATCGCTGCTGTTTGAACCAGGCAGCGAACTGTTCTGCCAACAAGGGCCGCTGCGTCTGGCCATCGGGCCGCTGAGCTTTACCGACAATCACTTCGGTCAGGTCATGGTGCTGCAAACCGGGCAAAGCTGGCGTTGCCCCAGTCGCACCTGGGTGCAGCTGAGCACGCCGGCAGGTGCGGCCTGGATTCAATATCCGGCGGCACGGATACAGCAAAGCCGGGCAGCGCAGCGGCTTGAAGAGGGAAAAGGCCTGAGCTTCGCGCTTGCCAGAATCTGGCAGCAGCTTGGCAAGCTCGGCCTCAGACGTGGGCAGCGCGCAGCTTGACGGAGAAATCCTTGAGTGCCGCAATGCCGCTGGCCTCGGCGCGCTGGCACCAGGCCTGCAGTTGACCGGTCAGTTGCTCGCGACTCAGGCTGGTGTTGAGCCACAGCTGACGCAGCTCTTCGCGCATGACCAGCATCTGGTCAATCACCGGGTGCGCAGCGCGCGCCTGCGCCAGTTGGCTCTGGGCACGCTCGGGCACCTTGTCGGCATCGCGGTGCAGCCAGCGTTGCACGCCCTTGAGCAGGGAAACATCCGACTTCTGTGCCTGCTTCTGCTTGAGCAGGTCCAGCTCGTGCTGAACCGCCGTGCGCACGCCGCGCGCATAACGGGCCATAACCTCGTAGCGATTGGCAATGATGGCTTCCAGCGTCAGCTCGTCGGCCACAGGCTTGACGGCGCCCATGCGCAGGCGCGGCGGGGTTTTCTTGACCTTGGCCCAGCCCAGCTTCTGCATAAGGCTGATATAGACCCAGCCGATATCGAACTCGTAGGGCTTGACGGAGAACTTGGCCGAAGTGGGAAAGGTATGGTGGTTGTTGTGCAGCTCTTCGCCGCCGATGATGAGGCCCCAGGGCACCAGATTGGTGGAGGCATCCGTCGCCTCGTAGTTGCGATAGCCCCAGAAATGCCCCACGCCGTTGACCACGCCCGCAGCCCAGAATGGAATCCAGACCATCTGCACGGCCCAGATCGACAGGCCGATCACGCCGAACAGCGCCACATTGAGGATGAGCATCAGCGAGGGGCCCATCACCGAATGGCGGTAGACATTGCGCTCCATCCAGTCATCGGGCGTGCCGTGACCGTATTTCCTGAGCGTTTCCTCGTTCCTGGCCTCGGCACGGTACAGCTCGGCACCTTCACGCATCACCTTGCCCAGGCCGCGCGTCTGCGGGCTGTGCGGGTCATCTGCGGTCTCGCACTTGGCGTGGTGCTTGCGGTGGATGGCTACCCATTCCTTGGTCACCATGCCCGTGCCCAGCCAGAGCCAGAAGCGGAAGAAATGCGAGGGAACAGGCCCCAGATCCAGTGCCCGATGCGCCTGGCTGCGGTGCAGATAGATGGTGACACCCGCAATCGTGAAGTGGGTGGTGATCAGGGTGTAGAGCAGCAATTGCCACCACGTCAGATCCCACAGGCCATTGGCCATCCAATCCACGACGGCATTCCAGATCGAGGCTATATCCAGCGACATAAATAACAAAGCCTTTGGCAAAAAACCGCGCCCACTCGATAAGCACGGTCGTGCCATTTTATGTGAGCCGCCGACCGGTCTGTTGTCGATTCCCCGACAGCAGATACCGGATTTGCACCGAAGTTACGCCTTTTTCACCCAAACAGCGGCGAAAAACCCGTCTGTCTCGTGCTGATGTGGCCACAGACGCAGATAGCGTCGACCCTCGTCACCGCCGCTGCAAAGCTTGTCGCCGTCGGCAATCTTGAGCTGCTCAAGCACCTCGCCCGCGTCCATCGGAACGAACTCGGGGTGAGCGGCGCTGAAGGCTTCGGCAATGGCCTCGTTTTCCTCTGGCAGGATGGAGCAGGTGGCATAGATCAGACGGCCGCCGGCCTTGACCAGGCGCGCGCTGCTTTCCAGGATGGCTGCCTGTTTCTGCGTCAGCTCCTGCACGGCCTTGACGCTCTGGCGCCACTTGAGGTCGGGATTGCGGCGCAGCGTACCCAGGCCCGAGCAGGGAGCATCGACCAGCACGCGGTCGATCTTGCCGGCCAGGCGCTTGACGCGCTCGTCGCGCTCGTGGGCAATCGCGGCAGGGTGGACATTGGAAAGACCCGAACGCGCCAGACGAGGCTTGAGCGCATCCAGGCGATGACCCGAGACGTCGAAGGCATACAGGCGGCCGGTGTTGCGCATGGCCGCGCCAATGGCCAGGGTCTTGCCGCCGGCGCCAGCGCAAAAGTCCACCACCATTTCGCCACGCTTGGCATCCAGCATCAGTGCCAGCAGTTGCGAGCCTTCGTCCTGCACTTCGATGGCGCCGCGGTTGAAGGCATCAATCTTGGCCAGCGCAGGCTTGCCGTCCACACGCAGACCGATGGGCGAGAACGGCGTGGGCTCGGCCTTGATGCCGGCTTTTTCCAGTTCCTTGCGCAGATCGGAGCGCTTGTCGTTGAGCGTGTTGACACGCAGGTCCAATGGAGCTGCCTGCTCCATGCTGGCGGCCAGTGCCCAGAATCCATCGCCCAGCTGGGCCTTGAGCGGCTCGACCAGCCATTCGGGCAGATTGTGACGGTGCGCCTCCATCAGCTCTTCGGGCTTGACGCCGTCGCAGGCAGCCAGCCACTTGAGTTCCTGGGGCGTCAGCGCGGCCTTGATAAAGGTCTCGCTGTCCTGGCCGTCCTTGTTCTTGACCTTGCCTTCCTTCTTGGCCTGCTCGCGCAGCACGGCGGCAAAGCCCAGGATGGCCAGCCGGCGCTCACGTGCGCCGCTGCCCGAATGCGCCAGCGCTTCGAACAGCAGCTTCTTGCGCAGCACGGTGTAGACGGTTTCGGCCAGGGTGGCGCGCTCGCGCGGGCCCAGATAGCGGTTTTCGCGGAAAAAGCGGGACACCACGGCATCGGCCGGGTGTTCAAATGTCAGGGCGCGCTTGACGAGTTCAGAGCAAGCGTCGAGAAGGGCTTTGGGATGCATGGGCGCAATTGTCCCACTCTCGCCCTGGCCCTGGCTGGCACCAGAAATCTATGAGGCCGGCCTGCTCCAAACGATTCATAGTAAAAACAGGCTTCAGCCCTTTTCCTTCAAGCATTTACAGCTCATCTTTTTAAAGCATCATGTCCGACCACGATCTGCCTGCACTCATCACCACCGAGCCCGGTCTCTACGAACACTACAAAGGCATGCGCTATGAAGTCATAGGCACGGTGCGCCACAGCGAGACGCTGGAGCCCATGACGCTATACCGCGCGCTTTATGGCGAGCGTGGCCTGTGGGTGCGCCCGGCCGCCATGTTCAACGAGACGGTGGTAATCGACGGCGTGGAGCGGCCACGCTTTCGCCGCCTGCCCGCCGAGGAGCAGAAATCAGCATAAAGACAGGCTCTATCGCTTACCTATAAAGAAATAGAAGCTATCAAATCTGATCAAGCCTTGATCAGATTGAGCACGGCTTGCGGATAGATGATGTGCTCCTGCACCAGCACGCGTGCAGCCAGCAGCTCGGCCGTGTCACCCTGCAGCACGGGCACCACGGCCTGCTCCAGGATGGGGCCCACGTCGAGCTCGGCCGTCACGCGGTGCACGGTGCAGCCCGCAAACTTGCAGCCCGCATCGATCGCTCTCTGATGGGTGTGCAGACCGGTGAAGGCCGGCAGCAGCGAGGGATGGATGTTGATCAGCCGGCCCTCATAGTGCGCAACAAAGCCTGGCGTGAGAATGCGCATGAAGCCGGCCAGCACCACCAGATCAGGCGCATGGCGATCGATGACCTGCGTCAGCTCGGCATCAAAGGCCTCGCGGCTGTCGAACTGCTTGTGATCCAGAACCTCGGTGGCGATGCCGTTGTCCCGCGCGAACACCAGGCCCTTGGCCTCGGCCTTGTTGCTCACCACGGCGCTCACGCGGGCGTTGTACTGCTTTGCCCAGTTCTGCTGCTGGGATGCACGCACAATGGCAGCCATGTTCGAGCCGCCGCCCGAGATGAGGATCACGATGTTTTTCATGGGCGGCGATTGTCGCATTGACGGACAAACCCTATCGGGTTTGCACCAGTTCCTGTGCGCTGCCCTAAGACTTTCGAGGAGACCCCATGCCGTTTGACCCACGCAACACCCCTTTGAGCGCCATCGAAGCCCGCGTTCTGGCCACGCTGATGGAAAAGGCCCGCACCGTGCCCGACAGCTATCCGCTCACGCTCAACAGCCTGGTCACGGGCTGCAACCAGAAGTCCAGCCGCGACCCGGTGATGGAGGTCAGCGAGGGCGAGGCCCAGGAGGCACTGGACAGCCTGCGCCTCAAGACCCTGTCGGTGCAGATCAGCAGCGTGCGCTCCACGCGCTGGGAGCACAACTTCCCGCGCGGCATTGGCGTGCCCGACCAGTCGGCCGTGCTGCTGGCCCTGCTGATGCTGCGCGGCCCCCAGACCGCTGGCGAGCTGCGCATCAACTCCGAGCGCTGGCACCGCTTTGCCGACATCTCCTCGGTCGAAGCCTTTCTCGACGAACTGCGCGAGCGCAGCGAGGAAAAAGGCGGTCCGCTGGTCGTGCAACTGCCGCGCGCCCCCGGTGCCCGCGAACAGCGCTGGGCCCATCTGCTTTGCGGCCCGGTGGATGTCAACGCCCTGGCAAGCACCAGCAGCGCCAGCACAGGCGGCAATGCATCGGCCCTGCAGCAGCGTGTGGATGCGCTCGAAACCGAAGTCGCCCAGTTGCGCGCCACCGTGCAGATGCTGTGCGAATCGCTGGGCGTGGAACCGCCTGCAACCCCGGCTGAATGAATCCCGACAGAAACTGATAGCTGCCAGCGTTCATCCAATAATCGCTGGCGGCCTGTTTCATTACAAACGACCCGCCAGTGCCAAAAACTGGCGCACGCCAAGCAAAGGAAGGCCGGCACAGCCGCTCAGGAGGTGCTCATCCCTGGGGTTTCCCGCCATTTGTCGCAACCCGGACAGCCAGAAAAAGAACGTGCGTGCTACAAATCTCCAGCATTTGCAGGAGACAACGCATGGACTTGGCATTCACCCCTGAAGAACAGGCTTTTCGCGAAGAGATCCGCAGTTGGGTGCGGGCAAATCTGCCCGAGGATATTGCGCACAAGGTGCGCAACGATCTGCACCTGACGCGCGAGGACATGCAGCGCTGGGCCAAGATTCTGGGCAAAAAAGGCTGGCTCGGCTACGGCTGGCCCAAGGAATTCGGCGGCCCCGGCTGGAGCGCCGTACAAAAGCATTTGTTCGAGGAAGAATGCGCACTCGCCGGCACGCCGCGCATCGTGCCCTTCGGCCCCGTGATGGTGGCGCCGGTCATCATGGCCTATGGCACACCAGAGCAGCATCGGCGCTTTCTGCCCGGCATCGCCAGCGGCGAAGTCTGGTGGAGCCAGGGCTATTCCGAACCGGGCTCGGGCTCGGACCTGGCCAGCGTCAAGACCCGCGCCGAACGCGTGGGCGACAAATACATCGTCAACGGCCAGAAGACCTGGACCACGCTGGGCCAGTACGGCGAGTGGATCTTCTGCCTGGTGCGCACCAGCAACGAGGGCAAGCCCCAGACCGGCATCAGCTTCCTGCTGGTCGACATGAAGTCGCCGGGCGTGACCGTGCGCCCCATCAAGCTGCTGGACGGCTCGCACGAGGTCAACGAGGTCTTTTTCGACAATGTGCAAGTGCCTGCCGACCAGCTGATCGGCGAGGAAAACAAGGGCTGGACCTATGCCAAGCACCTGCTCAGCCACGAGCGCACGAATATCGCCGATGTGAACCGTGCCAAGCGCGAGCTGGAGCGCCTCAAGCGCATCGCCAAGACCGAAGGTGTCTGGGAAGACCAGCGCTTTCGCGATCAGATCGCCCTGCTGGAGATCGATGTGATCGCGCTGGAAATGCTGGTGCTGCGCGTGCTCTCGGCGATGAAGTCGGGCAAGAACCCGCTGGACATCGCCGGTCTGCTCAAGATCAAAGGCAGCGAGATTCAGCAGCGCTACTCCGAGCTGATGATGCTGGCCGCAGGCCCTTATGCCCTGCCCTATATCCAGGAAGCCATGGAAGCCGGCTACCAGGGCGATTTTCCTGGCGACGTGCTGGGCAATGCGCCGCTGGCCGCGACCTACTTCAATATGCGCAAGACCACCATCTATGGCGGCTCCAACGAGGTGCAGCGAAACATCGTCGCGCAGACGGTGCTGGGCTGATTCGGAACTGGCGGCAGCGCGGATATTTCGCTTGCGCGAACTCGCACTGCTCCCCCGCGCCCCCTCCGGGAGGGGGTTCTTGCTAGAGCTTCGCTGAATGTGATGGTGCGCAAAGCGCACTCGCTTCAGCAGCAGGAGACAAATATGGATTTCGATTTTTCCGACGACCAGCAGCAACTGCGCGATGCCGTGGCCCGCTGGGTGGACAAGGGCTATACCTTCGAGCGCCGCCAGAGCATTGCCAAGCAGGGCGGCTTCTCGCGCGAGGTCTGGAACGAACTGGCCGAACTGGGCCTGACGGCCCTCACGGTGCCCGAGCAATATGGCGGCCTGGGCCAGGGCGCGGTTGATGTGATGGTGGTCATGGAGGAGCTGGGCCGCGGTCTGGTGATGGAGCCGCTGACCCAGGCTTTTGTGGCTTCCGCCCTGCTCGGACAGTTCGGCGACGAAGCCGTCAAGCAAACCTGGCTGCCCCGTATCGCCAGCGGTGAAAAGCTGGTGGTGCTCGCATCGCAGGAGCGCAAAGCGCGCTACCAGATTGATGTTTGCGCGGCAAAAGCTTCCAAATCCGGCGATGGCTATACGGTAGATGCTAGAAAAAACATTGTTCCTGCAGGCGACCAGGCCGACGCCTTCATCGTGCCGGCACAGCTTGACGGCAAGATTGCGCTCTTCCTCGTCGAGAACGGCCGCGAGGGTGTGAGCAGCAAACCCTATGCCACCCAGGACGAAGGGCGCGCGGCCGACCTGGTCTGCCATGCCGCATCGGCCACCCTGATCACTACCAACGGCGTGGCAGCCCTCACCCTTGCACAGGACGTGGCCAATGCCGCGCTGTGCGCCGAAGGTGTGGGCGTGATGGAACAGACGCTCAAGCTCACGACCGAGTACATGAACCAGCGCAAGCAGTTCGGCGTGGTGATCTCCAGCTTCCAGGCCCTGCGCCACCGCGTGGCCGACATGAAGATGCAGCTGGAGCTGGCCCGCTCCATGAGCTACTACGGCACGCTCAAGCTGGTGGCGCCTGCCGAGGAGCGCCATGTCGCCATCGCCCGCGCCAAGGTGCAGCTGGGTCAGTCCATGCGGTATGTGGGCCAGCAGGCCGTGCAACTGCATGGCGGCATCGGCGTGACGGACGAATATGTGGGCAGCCACTACTTCAAGCGCCTGACCCAGATGGAGATGACGGGTGGCGACACCTTGCACCACCTGGGCACGGTATCGGCCCATATGCAGGACAGCGCTGGCGTCTTTGCCTAAAAGCCTGCATCAACATTCATCAAAATCACGGCAACTGCATTCAATCCAAAACTAAAAGTCAACAGCACGCTTCGGCGTGCTGTTTTGCTTCCTGCATGCACTATGGACCCTGCCGCTCTTCCTATGATTCTTGCGCCATTCACAAGAATCATAGGAGACATGCATGAGCAAGCAAGACAGCGAAAAGTATCTGCTGGAGTCCATCCGCCTGGCCATGGGCAATGTCAAGGGCCGCGAATCCGCGACCTGGCCTTTCGGTGCCGTGCTGGTGCGTGACGGCAAGGTCCTGGCGCGCGCCGTCAACCAGGTCGATGATCTGTGCGACCCCACGGCCCACGCCGAGATGCAGGCCCTGCGCATTGCCGCCAAGGCCCTGGGCAGCACGGATCTGTCCGGCTCGGTCATGTATGCCAGCGGCTATCCCTGCTCCATGTGCCACACCGCCATGCTGCTGGCCGGCGTGAAGCAGGTGTACTTCGCCTACTCCAACGAAGACGGCGAGCCCTACGACCTGTCGGCTGCACGCGGCTATGAGGAGCTGGCTCGCCCCGAAGGCCGGCGCGAACTGCCCGTCATCAGCCACCGCGTGCGCGATGCCGGCGAGGACCTGTACCAGGCCTGGCAAAAGGCCGTGGACGAAGATCGTGCCACGGTCTAGCCAGCACTGGCTCCAGCCGCCATCATGAACAAAGCCCTGAATGACGAGTTCAGGGCTTTTGCATTCTGGAGGACCTCAGGTCAGCAGATAGTCCACCGGCTTGAGCGGCGCCGGAACCTGGGGGTCGCCCAGCGACTGGCTGAGGCTGATCTCGATGCTGCGGCAGATGCTGTCCAGTGCCAGGTCGTTGCTTTCCATGCCGAATGGCTCTTCCAGCTCGTCACCCAGCACATCGAGACCGTAGAAGGTATAGGCCACGATGGCTACGACAAACGGCGTCATGAAGCCCGTGATGTCCACCAGGCCGAACGGCAGCAAAAAGCAGTACAGATGGGCCGTGCGGTGCAGCAGCAAGGTGTAGGAAAACGGAATCGGCGTATTGCGGATGCGCTCGCAGGAGGCAGCGGCCGTCGTGAAGCCATTGAGGGTGCGGTCCAGCTCCACGGCCAGGCAGGGGTCTATGCGCTGGTCGCGCACACACTGGCCCAGATCCTTGCCCATGGCCAGCATCAGCGCATCGGTGCGCTGATTCAGCGGCAGCAGTTGCAGGCGCTGCCACTCGGCATGAGTCAGCCACTGCTGGGCCGCCACATCGTCCTTGAGGCTGCGCAGCTGGGCCCGCAGCACATGAGAAAAAGCCACGGCCCGGTGCACCATGCGCACCCGCACATCGCTGGCCCGCTGGCGCGGGTCTATGGGGTGATCGAGCTCGATCAGACTCAGGCACTGGCGGGCCAGCGTGCGTGCATAGATCACGATCTCGCCCCAGAGCTTGCGTCCTTCCCAGTAGCGCGCATACGCGGTGTTGTTGCGAAAGCCCAGAAAAATCGCCAGCGGCAGGCCGATCAGGGTGAACGGAATCGGCGTGATGGGGATCTTTGTGTGGAACAGCGTGCCATGCGCCACGGTGACTATGATGGCCAGCACAATATTGACGGCAAGCACGCCTTTGATGCGTTGCAGCACCGAGCCCCGGACAATCCACAGCAGCTTGAAGCCCGACGGGCGATCTCTGACGATCATGAAAACGAGAAATAAGGTCTAAACCCGAATTCAATCACAAGCATCCGGGGATTTCAGCCAGCGCCGAGAACTCCCACTGCGGCAGTAGGCAGCCAGGGCCGCGCCAGCACGCTCCATGCGGCATCTGCTGCACATGGGCAGCGCCCCCGACATAGGGCTCCCCCTACAGCCAGCATAAGAAAAGCCCCGCATTGCGGGGCTTGGGCGGCGATAGGGGCTCAGGCGGCCTGCAGGCTGCCAGCACTCACGCGCTGCGCTAGGCGCAGGCGGCTGATGAAGCCGATCTGGCGCAGGGCTTCGGCAAACTCCTGCTCGGTGCCGCGCTCAGTGCGCGAGGCCAGTTCGGCAAACAGGCCGGCGCGCGTGTAGTGGCGCACGCAGGCGATGAAGGGAAAGCCATGGCGCGTGCGATAGGCCTGGTTCAGCTCGGCCAGGCGCTCGCCCTGCTCCTGCGCCAGATCCCCCAGGCCCGCGCTTTGCTGCTCCTGCTGGGAGTCAACGGTCAGCGTGCCGGAGCGCACGGCGCTGGCCGACAGCTCGGGGTGACCACAGAGAAAGTGCAGGGTCTGCTCACGTGGGCTGCCATGCACGGCGGCCAGCATGGCCTGGTGCAGTGCGTCCAGGCTGGCAAAGGGGCGCTGCTGCGCGGCTGCCTCGGCCACCCAGGAGGCGTATTCAAAAACCTCGCCGAGCGCGGCCGCAAAGTCTGCGTGCGTCATGACGTTGAGCTCGTCGAGCGTGGGGATGGAGGAGATAGTGGTGCTAGTCATGGGGCCAGTGTAGGAAGCGCGTTTCCCGCCTCACAGTGCTGGCTTGTTATAGCCCGTATAGCAGCCGGCTACGTCGATGCCGTCAGCACCTGCGAGGCCTGATTGAGCAGAGCGCGCAGCCAGATATGGGAGGCATCCCGATGCCGGGACGAATGCCAGAGCTGGTAGAAGCGCATGACGCGGTTGCCCATGGGCAGAGGCACCATGGCCAGCGGCAGCCGCCTTGCGTGATAGGCCGCGAAATGGCGGCTGGTGGTCAGCAGCAGATCGGTGCCCGCCAGCAAGTCCGGAGCCAGCGAGAAATGCGAGCATTGCACGCGGCCGTCACGGCTCACGCGCATAGTGCCCAGACTGCTCTCCACCACGCCGCGCTGATCGGGCGAGTAAGGCGTGAACACCACATGCGCGGCCTGCAGATAGTGCTCGGCCGTAAGCCGACCCGGCTGCGCCAGAGGATGCTTCTCGTCGAGCAGGCAGACCACCTCGTCCTCGAGCAGCGTGGACATGTGCAAATGCTCGGGCGGGCTCGGCCAGTTGCCGATGACGATATCCACCTCGCCGCTTTGCAGGGCCTGCTCGTAGTCGAAGTTCTGGCCCAGCGGCAGCAGGACCAGCCTCGCGCCCGGTGCTTGCGCACGCATGAGCTGGACCACACGCGCCATGAAGGGCGGTGCCAGATAGTCGGGCATGGCGATGGTGAAGCGCAGTTGCGTGGTCTCGGCCACAAATTCCTTGCCGACGCTCAGCAAACCGTCGATCAGCCCCAGCGCCGCACGTGCCTGCTCCACAACCTGGAGTGCACGCGCCGTCGGCACCATGCGGTTCTTGTCGCGCACCAGCAGCGGGTCGTTGAAGATGGCCCGCAATCGCCGCAGCGCCGCGCTGATGGCCGGCTGTGACTGATTGAGGCGTATTGCCGCGCGCGACACGCTTTTTTCGCTGATCAGGGTGCACAGCACGCGCAGCAAATAGGTATCGAACGGTTCTTCGCTGCGAGACACGTGTTTTCCCTAGAGATATGCATTTTGCTATGCGGCTCATAGCAGGCGCTTAGTTTCGCATATCGCCACAAGTCGCGACCATGCAAGTGTCCGCAAACCCAACAACAAATTTCCGAGACAAGGACTTGCCATGAGTGCTCACCATGTGCCGATCAGCGGCACTGCTGCGTCCGTCGATCAGGTCGACGCCACCTACTCCAAGATTTCCTGGCGCCTGCTGCCCTTTCTGGGCGTGCTGTGGGTGCTGGCCTGGCTGGACCGCGTCAACATCGGCTTCGCCAAGCTGCAGATGCTCGACGACCTGAAGTTCAGCGAAGCCGTCTACGGCCTGGGCGCCGGCATCTTCTTCATCGGCTACTTCCTGTTCGAAGTGCCCTCCAACATGCTGCTGCAGAAGATAGGCGCCAAGAAGACGGTGATGCGCATCACCATAGGCTGGGGGCTGATCTGCATCTTGCAGGCCTGGGTGACGACACCGACCCAGTTCTACATCCTGCGCTTTCTGATGGGCGTGTTCGAGGCTGGCTTCTACCCCGGCATCATCCTCTACCTGACCTACTGGTATCCGTCCAAACGCCGCGCCAAGGCCTTCGGAACCTTCATGTCGGCCTCGGCCATCGCCGGCGTCATCGGCGGCCCTCTGGCCGGCGGCATCATGACCTGGGCCGCAGGCGCACACGGCATGCACGGCTGGCAGTGGCTGTTCATCATCGAAGGCATCCCCTCGGTGCTGGCCGGCATCTTTGCCTACTTCTACATGACCGACCGCCCCGAGGAAGCCAGATGGCTCACCGACACGGACCGCGCCGTCGTGCGCCAGCAGCTCGAGATCGACCAGAAGGCCCAGGGCGAGCGCCACAGCGACTGGCGCACCCTGTTCGGCAACCCCATGGTGTGGCTGCTGATCGCCGTGTTCTTCTGCCTGCTGTGCGCCAACTCCACGCTGACCTTCTGGATTCCCACCGTGATCCGCGAAGCGGGCTTCACCTCGCCCATGGAGGTGGGCTGGATCGCCGGTGCAGCCTATCTGCTCGGCGCGGCCGGCATGATCATCAACGGTCGCCATTCCGACCACCGTGGCGAGGTGCGCTGGCACTTCGCGGGCTCGGTCCTGCTGGGCGCCGTGGGCATGCTGGCCCTGGCCGTCACCATGGGCATGGACAGCATCCCCGTGCTCGTGGCGCTGACGGCCATGGTCCTGGCACTGGTGGGCACCATGAGCGCGATCCCCGTGTTCTGGCAGATGCCCAATATGCTGCTCAGCGGCGGCGCTGCCGCAGTGGGCGTGGCGCTGATCAACTCGGTGGCCAATCTGGCCGGCTTCGGTGCCCCCTATCTGATGGGCGTGATCAAGGCCTCCACCGGCAAGGTCGCTCCGGGCCTGTACCTGGTGGCCATCGTGGAAGCCCTGGCAGCCGTTCTCGCCATCGCCTTCGTCGCCCGCATCCAGCGCCGCAAGAACGCCTGAAGGAGTCATCCCGCATGCACCCCACACCCACACCCACACCCACACCGACCCCGTCGCGCCGACAGTTCGCACTCTCGGGCCTCGTGCTCGGCGCCTCGGCCCTGACGGGCGCACACGGCGCGCTGGCCGCCGACACACACCCGGCAGCGCCGGCCCAGGCCACCGGCCCCATCGTGCTGCATGGTGTCAGCCCGCGCCTGACCATGCATGCCGTGGACACCTTCCATGGCTCTGCAGCCACGGGCTTGCGCATCGACTTTTCGCGCTTCGACGGCGAAACCTATGTGCCGATACGCAGCTTTGTCGTGAACGCCAACGGCCGGGCCGACGAGCCGCTGCTGATCGACGACAGCTACCGCAGCGGGCGCTACGAAATGCTGCTGCACGTGGACGAGTACTTTGCTGCCAAGGGCGCCAAGCTGCCGCGCCCGGCCTTTCTGTCCAAGGTGCCGGTGCGCTTCCAGATCGTGAACACGGCAGAGCGCATCCATCTGCCCATCCAGTTCGGCCCCTGGAGCTACACCTATTCGCGCGGCAGCTGAGCCGGCATATCCGCGTTCTATCGCAACCCATCGAAAGACCACTATGGCAGGCATCAGCACCCATGTACTCAACCTCACCACCGGTCGCCCCATAGCCGGCATGCGGGTGGAACTCTACGACGTGGCGCAGACCCCGGCGCAGCGTCTGAACAGCACCCGTACCAATGCCGATGGCCGCACCGACGCCCCCATGCTGCCCGCCACCGCGGCCCGCACCGGGGACTTCGAGCTGCGCTTTTACACAGGCGAGCATTTCAAGGAGCCCACGGCGCTGTCGGAAGAAGTGCTGGTGCGCTTTTCCATCTTCGACGCGGCCCAGCACTACCACGTGCCCATGCTGTGTTCGCCGTGGTTCTTCAACACCTACCGCGGCAGCTGATTTTTTACCAAGGAGAACGACTCGATGAACAACGAAAACGACAGCGGCAAATACCTGCTTGAGTCCATACGCCTGGCCATGGGCAATGTCAAGGGCCGCCAGCAGCCCACCTGGCCCTTCGGCGCCGTGCTGGTCAGGGACGGCCAGGTACTTGCCCGCGCCGTCAACCAGGTCGACGAGCTCTGCGACCCCTCGGCCCACGCCGAGATGCAGGCTCTGCGCATGGGCGCCAAGGCCCAGGGCAGCACCGATCTGTCGGGGGCCGTCATGTATGCCAGCGGCTACCCCTGCTCCATGTGCTATACGGCCATGCTGCTGGCCGGCGTGAAGCAGGTGTATTTCGCCTACTCCAACGAAGACGGCGAGCCCTACGACCTGTCGGCCGCGCGCGGCTATGTGGAACTGGCCAAGCCCGAAGATCAGCGCGAGATGGCCCTAATCGGCCAGCGCGTGCGCGACACGGGCGAAGACCTCTACGAGGCCTGGCAAAAAGCCGTCTCCGCCACCGTCTGAACGCGTTTCTGTCCTCTTGCTCCTGCCCCGCGGCGTCAGCCCGGGGCTTTTTTATGCCCTAGCTGCGCCAGCGCGATCCACGCGGCACATGGGCCACGAGAAACTCCATCTGGTCGGCCAGAATGCGGCGGTTTCTCAGGATGAAGTCCTCCCACAGCGTGGGCGTGTAGGGGGTGTAGAGCAAGGGCATGCGGGCCTGCTCCGGCGTTCTGGCCCCCTTGCGGTGGTTGCAGGCGCGGCAGGCCGTGACCAGATTCATCCAGCTGTGCTGCCCGCCGGTGCTCACGGGAACAATGTGCTCGCGCGTGAGATCGCTCTCATGGAAGCGCCGCCCGCAATAGGCGCAGACGCAGCGGTCACGAGCAAAGAGCTTGCCATTGGTCAGACCCGGCAGCAGCTCATGCGGGTTGATGTTCGGCATGCCCTTGGTGCCGATGATGGAGTTGATGTGAATGACTGACTGCTTGCCGGTCACCGCATTGTGGCCACCGCGAAAGCAGGCGATTTCGACACCGGCTTCCCAGCGCACATCTTCTGCTGCGTAATGCAGCGCCGCCTGCTCCAGCGTTACCCAGGACTGCGGCAGCCCCTGGGCTGTCAGCTTCAAGACTTTCACAACCAGCCTCCATACAGTCAAACATCGACCACGGAAAACGGACAAGCGTCTTGGCGCTTTTGCGCACAATCGTGCAGCCTGCACAGCTGCCTGATTTGAAGCAATATACTCTGAAACTATGTCAAATTGACGGCTTGTGTCGCATGCATCGGCGCCAGTTGCTACAAATAACAAAGCAGCCCATGAAGATTTTTCGCGGTATCAATCATCCCGGCCTGGCTCCGGCCTGCGCTGTGACCATTGGCAATTTTGATGGTGTACACCGGGGACATCAAGCCATGCTGGGCCTGCTCAAGGCCGAGGCGGCACAGCGCGGCATTCCCAGCTGCGCCATGACCTTCGAGCCGCACCCGCGCGACTACTTTGCCAAGAAGTTGGGCAAGCCTGAGCTGGCGCCGGCCCGCGTGGGCACGCTGCGTGACAAGCTCAGCCAGCTCGAGGTCTGCGGCGTCGATCAGGTCGTGATCCTGCCCTTCAACCAGGCCTTGGCCAGCCAAAGTCCCGAGGACTTCATTCAGGACGTGCTGATCTCGGGCCTGGGCGCCAAATACGTGCTGGTGGGCGACGACTTCCGCTTTGGCTCCAAGCGCGCCGGCGATTACGCCATGCTGGACAACGCCGGCCAGGCCCTGGGCTTTGATGTGGCCCGCATGAACAGCTATGAAGTCCATGGGCTGCGCGTCTCCAGCACGGCCGTGCGCGAGGCCCTGGCCGCCGGCGACATGCAGCAGGCCGCCAAGCTGCTGGGCCACCCCTACCGCATCTCGGGCCATGTGGTGCATGGCCGCAAGCTGGGCCGCAAGCTGGCCGAATCAATGAGCGGAGCCGAGGACGGCTTTCGCACGCTGAATCTGCGTTTCGACCACTGGAAACCTGCCGCCAGCGGCATTTTTGCCGTGCTGGTGCATGGGCTGACGGACCAACCGCTGCAGGGCGTGGCCAACCTGGGCGTGCGCCCCTCGCTGGACCCCAACGACATCAACGGCGGGCGGGTGCTGCTGGAGACCCACTGTTTCGATTGGCCCGCTCAACTGGGTGGAGAAGGTGCCTACGGTAAAATCATCCGCGTGGAACTTCTGCACAAACTGCACGACGAGCTGAAGTATGACAGTCTCGATGCCCTGACGGTCGGCATCGCCAAGGACTGCGATGACGCGCGCGCGTTTTTCGCCTCGGCCCACATACCGTCTCACACCTCGTCGCACACAGAGACCCGTCGCCAGACCACGCGCGACCGAATTTGAAGCTCGCTGCTCGCACGTCCCAGGCGCAGCAGCGCACTGGCGCTCACCTCACCATTCACGCCCAGGCAGAACTGCCCGGGCATTGCATTGCCTTCAAGGTTTCCCATGTCTGATTCGAAGTCCAACAAGCCCGAAGCGTCCGCTTACCGCGCCACGCTGAACATGCCCGACACCCCTTTCCCCATGCGCGGCGACCTGCCCAAGCGCGAGCCCGCCTGGGCCAAGGAATGGGACGACAAGGGCATCTACAAGAAGCTGCGCGACGCCCGCAGCGGCGCACCCAAGTTCATCCTGCACGACGGCCCTCCTTACGCCAACGGCAAGCTGCACATCGGCCATGCGGTGAACAAGATCCTCAAGGACATGATCGTCAAGAGCCGCCAGCTCGAAGGCTTCGACGCGCTCTACGCACCGGGCTGGGACTGCCATGGTCTGCCCATCGAGAATGCCATCGAGAAGCTGCATGGCCGCAATCTGCCGCGCGACGAGATGCAGGCCAAGAGCCGCGCCTTTGCCGCCGAGCAGATCGAGCAGCAGATGGTGGACTTCAAGCGCCTGGGCGTGCTCGGCGACTGGGATCACCCCTACAAGACCATGAACTACGCCAACGAGGCCGCCGAGCTGCGTGCCTTGAAGAAGGTGATGGAGCGTGGCTTTGTCTACCGCGGCCTCAAGCCCGTGTACTGGTGCTTTGACTGCGCCTCCTCGCTGGCCGAGTTCGAGATCGAATACGCCGACAAGCAAAGTCAGACCCTGGACGTGATGTTCCCCGCTGCCGAGCCGGCCAAGCTGGCCGCAGCATTCGGCCTGGACAAGCTCGACAAGGAAGCCTTCATCGTCATCTGGACGACGACAGCCTGGACCATCCCTGCCAACCAGGCGCTCAACGTCAACCCTGACCTGGAATACAGCCTGGTGGAGACCGAGCGCGGCCTGCTGATCGTGGCCTCCGCTCTGGTCGAGAAATGCCTGGCCCGCTGGAAGCTCGAAGGCCGCGTACTCGCCACCGCCAAGGGCGAGAAGCTCGACCACATGCCCTTCAAGCACCCTCTGGCCCATGTGGACAAGGGCTTTGACCGCATCTCGCCCGTCTACCTGGCCGAATACGCCACCGCCGACGACGGTACCGGCATCGTGCACTCGGCCCCTGCCTATGGCGTGGACGACTTCAACAGCTGCATGTCCAACGGCATGGACTACAAGCAGATCCTGAACCCCGTGCAGGGCAACGGCGTGTACGCAGCCGATCTGCCCATGTTCGGCGGCCAGCATATCTGGAAGGCCGTGCCCGTCATCCTCGACGCCCTGAAGGTCGCGGGCCGCCTGATGGACACCACCACCATCAGCCACAGCTATCCGCACTGCTGGCGCCACAAGACGCCCGTCATCTACCGCGCCGCCGCCCAGTGGTTCATCCGCATGGACGAAGGCGAAGGCGTGTTCACCGATCCCGCGCAAAAGCCCGAGAAGACCCTGCGCCAGATCGCGCTGGACGCCATCGAGCAAACCAACTTCTACCCGCAAAACGGTCAGGACCGCCTGCGCGCGATGATCGCCGGCCGTCCCGACTGGTGCATCTCGCGCCAGCGCTCGTGGGGCGTGCCCATCCCCTTCTTCCTGCATGTGGACACGGGCGCCCTGCACCCGCGCACCATGGAGATCATCGATCAGGCAGCGGCCATGATCGAGCAAGGCGGCATCGAGGCCTGGAGCCGCGTCAGCACCGAAGACATCCTGGGCGCCGAGGAAGCCAAGCACTACACCAAGAGCACCGACATTCTGGAAGTCTGGTTCGACTCGGGCTCCACCTTCTGGCATGTGCTGCGCGGCACCCATCCCGAGCACCACCACGACAAGGGCCCCGAGGCCGACCTGTACCTGGAAGGCCACGACCAGCATCGCGGCTGGTTCCACAGCTCGCTGCTGCTGGCGTCGGCCATCTTCGGCCGCGCGCCCTACCGCGGCCTGCTGACCCACGGCTTCACCGTGGACGGCCAGGGCAAGAAGATGTCCAAGTCGCTGGGCAACACCGTGGCCCCGCAGGACGTGTCCAGCAAGATGGGCGCGGAAATCATCCGCCTGTGGGTGGCCTCGACCGACTACTCGGGCGACCTGGGGATTGACGACAAGATCCTGGCCCGCGTGGTGGACGCCTATCGCCGCATCCGCAACACGCTGCGCTTCCTGCTGGCCAACACCAGCGACTTCGATGCGAGCAAGGATGCCGTGGCCTACGGCGAGATGCTGGAGATCGACCAGTTCGCGCTGGCCCGCTCGGCCCAGCTGCAGCAGGAAATCCTGGCCCACTACAAGGTCTACGAGTTCCACCCCGTCGTCGCCAAGATCCAGCTGTTCTGCTCCGAAGACCTGGGCGGCTTCTACCTGGACGTGCTCAAGGACCGCCTCTACACCAGCGCCCCCAAGAGCCTGGCACGCCGCTCGGCCCAGACCGCGCTCTACCAGATCACCCAGGCGCTGCTGCGCTGGATGTCGCCCTTCCTGTCCTTCACGGCCGAGGAAGCCTGGAAGATCGTGGGCCACAGCGAATCCATCTTCCTGGAGAAGTTCACCGAGCTGCCCGCCGGCGACGAAGGCCTGCTGGCCAAGTGGACGCGCCTGTGCGAGATCCGCAACCTGGTCAACAAGGACATCGAAGTGGTGCGCACCACTGGCGCCGTGGGCTCGTCCCTGCAGGCCGAAGTCACGCTCACGGCCGAGCCCGAGGACCTGGCCCTGCTGCAAAGCCTCAAGGACGATCTGAAGTTCGTCTTCATCACCTCGGCAGCGACTGCCGTGGCCGGCGATGCCCTGACCACCACCGTGAAGGCCAGCGAGCACGCCAAGTGCGAGCGCTGCTGGCACTACCGCGAAGACGTGGGCGTGAACCCCGAGCACCCCTCGATCTGCGGCCGCTGCGACAGCAATCTGCACGGCACGGGCGAAGTCCGCACCAAGGCTTGATCCATCAGAAAGTGAGCTGCCAGCGCATGCTGGCAGCCATTTTCAGCATTGAATAATGCTGAAATCCTTTTGAATCAAGTGCTAACCGCTATCAAAGAACCTTAGCAAAGAGCTGCCATGAGCAACACCCAGACCTCCTCCGCAGGCCTTGGCCGTATCTGGCCCTGGCTGCTGTGGGCGCTTGTCATCATCGGCGTGGATCAGGTCACCAAGCAGATGATTCTGAGTCACTACCAGTATGGGGACTGGACTCCCATCACCGGCTTCTTCAACATCGTGCGCGCGCACAACACGGGCGCTGCCTTCTCCTTCCTCGCGGGCGGCAGCGGCTGGCAGCGCTGGCTGTTCGTGGCCATAGGCGCAATTGCCACCGTGCTCATCGTCTGGCAGCTGCGCAAGCATCCCGGCGAGAAGATGTTCTGCCTGTCGCTGTCCAGCATTCTGGGCGGAGCCATCGGCAATGTGGTGGACCGCCTGCAGCACGGCTATGTGGTGGACTTTCTGGACTTCTACTGGGGCAGCAGCCATTTCCCGGCCTTCAACGTGGCCGATATGGGCATCACGCTAGGCGCCATACTGCTGATCCTGGATGAGTTCTTGCGCGCAAAACGCGCCAAGAACCAGAGCGTGTAAGCGCCAGCCGCTTTCCATCGGCAAGGCCCAAGGCCCGCTGTCTCTCTAGCAGACAGCGGGCCTTGCTCATTCCGCCCCGCTCCGGCCGGATTCGGCCGGCTCATAGGCGGGCTCGGCAGCACCTTCAGGCATATCGCGCTGAATATGGCTGCCCGCAGACAAGGTGATGCCGCCCCGGACCACGGACTGAACCAGCGTGATGTGCGTCAGCAGTTCCTGCTCGGCCATCTGCTGCGCCTGCCGCTGATCGATCCATGCAATCTGCGCCGGCCCGAGCAGCGTGGAGATGGACAGCAATACCGCCACCACCCATTGCCAGATGCGCAGCGGCCGCCTGGGCTTGCCGCGCCGCAAATGCCACAGCCCACAGCCGCCATGGCTGCCAGCAACATCAAAAGAAAGCTCACTGCAGCAGCACCGGACATGGCAGGAATCATGAACCCACCTTTTTAATAGCGTCGAACGCAATACAGATATACGGGAAACTCGGTCAGCTCTGAAATCTCATCCGTAGAAACGATGTTTCGAATAATTCGTTTTTGTTCTATTGTGTTCCTTATTCCGCACTTATTTGTGCGTGAAGAGTGAGGCATCCGGGCAGACCGACCTCACTCAGGGGTATATTAGGTCGCTCCTTCGCGGGCAGAACATGAAGCATTTATTGAATCTTTTAGCAGCCATTGCCCTGTTGATCTGGGGCTCTCAGATGGTTCGCACCGGCGTTCTGCAGGTCTTCGGCGCAAACCTGCGCAATATTCTCGCCCGCAGCATGAGCAACCGTTTCTCGGCAGCGCTTTCCGGCATGGGCGTCACGGCCCTGGTGCAATCAAGTACGGCCACCTCGCTGATGACCTCGTCCTTTGTAGGCCAGGGTCTGATCACCCTGCCCTCGGCCCTGGCCGTGATGCGCGGTGCCGATGTCGGAACGGCTCTGATGGCCGTGCTGTTCTCCACCGACCTTTCCTGGCTGTCGCCGCTGTTCATCTTTGTCGGCGTGGTGCTCTATATCTCGCGCAAGGACTCCAAGCCCGGTCGTATCGGCCGCGTGCTCATCGGCCTGGGCCTGATGCTGCTGGCCCTGCGCCTGGTGGTGGAAGCCACCGAGCCCCTGCTGCAGGCCCCTGCCGTGCGCACCCTGCTGGCCTCGGTCAGCAGCGATCTGTTCATGGAATTGCTGCTGGGCGCGGTACTGGCCGTGCTGGCCTACTCCAGCCTGGCCGTGGTGCTGCTGATTGCGGCCATGGCCAGCTCCGGCGCCATTCCGCTGGATGTGGCTCTGGGCCTGACCCTGGGCGCCAATCTGGGCAGCGGTCTGGTCGCGGCGCTCACCACCGCCAAATCGGCGGTAGAGGAGCGCCAGGTCACCATAGGCAATCTGCTGTTCAAGATCATGGGCGTGGCCATCGTCGCGCCCTTTATCGGGCTGTGGTCGCAGTACGCCCAGCCTTATCTGCCCAGCGCCGGCCAGAACGTGGTGATGTTCCATCTGGCGTTCAATGTCTTCAACAGCCTGTGCTTCATCGGCCTGACCCAGCTCGTGGCCCACTGGGTGACCGCCTTGCTGCCCAAGCCCGAGGAAGAAAGTGCGGCCAAGCTGCTGCGCCCACGCCACCTGGACCCCTCGGCCCTGTCCACCCCTTCACTGGCCATAACCTGTGCCGTGCGCGAGTCATTGCATCAGGCCGACGTGATTGAGTCCATGCTGATCGGCCTGCAAAAAGTGGCTGAAACCGACGATGCCAAGCTCTCCGAGGAAGTGCGTCACCTGGAAGGCACGGTGGACGATCTGTACTCGGCCATCAAGTACTACATGACCAAGATCTCGCGCGCCGAACTCGACGAACGCGAAGGTCAGCGCTGGACGGAAATCATCAGCTTCACCATCAATATGGAGCAGATCGGCGACATCATCGAGCGCGTGCTGCTGGATCTGGAAGACAAGAAGATCAAGAAGGGCCGCCAGTTCTCGGCTGCCGGAAAACAGGAAATTCACGAGCTGACCCAGCATCTGCTGGACAATCTGCGCCTGGCCATGAGCGTCTTCCTCAACGGCAATGTGCGCGAGGCGCAAAAGCTGCTTGAGGAAAAAGCGCGCTTTCGCGATCTGGAGCTGGCCTACTCGGCCACCCACCTGGAGCGCCTGTCCCAGCACACGGTCTCAAGCATAGAGACCAGCTCCCTGCATATCGACATGATCAGCGACCTCAAGCGCATCAACTCGCTGCTGTGCTCGGTGGCCTACCCGATTCTCGAGCAGGCCGGAGCCCTGGCACCCAGCCGGCTCAAGTCCACCGCACTGGAGAACCAGCGCTAGCTGCTCTGCCGCCCTACCAGCCCATGTAGGCGGCAAGCACCAGGGAGGCCTCGGGGGTGAAACGCCCCTGCAGCATCCAGCCCTGGACCTCGGTCCGCTCCAGCCGCTCGAAACGCTGTACCTCGCCATCCTGATTCACAGGCTGCAGCGCATCGGGCACCAGGGCCGAAAACCAGTCTATGCGCTCGACCATATAACCCTGTCCCTCTGCTTCGTCGCTGGGTCTGGCGAACATCACATTTCCGCCGTGCCGAAGCTCGCCGAGTTCTGCCACATGCAGACCGGCCTCCTCCCAGGTTTCACGCGCCAGCGCCTCGGCCAGACCATCTGCCGCCGAGACCATGCCGCCCATCAAGGTATCCCACATGCCGGGGTTGTTGGCCTTGTCCTCCGAGCGCTGCTGCACCCAGATCGAGCCATCCGCGCAAACGCCCACCAGATGCACGGCTCTGGTGGCAATGCCCAGCGGCCGCACAGCACCGCGCTCGACGGTGGCCAGTTGCCGACCATCGGCATTGCAGACCGCCAGTTGTTCGTTGCGCCAGGCACCGGCAAGACCGGCGCTGCGCATGGCCTGTGCCAGCCGATTCAGATTGTCCGTCGCCCCGCCCCGGCCTTCCAGGCGCCATTGCCCGGCCAGCAGCCTCAGCGCTATTCCGTGCGCTGCCAGCAGGTCGGGCCCCAGCTTGCGCGCAAAATCTTCCTCGATACTGCCGACCTGTTGATCATCGATGCACAGCGGCTGGCGCGGGCGCAGAGGCTGCCTGCTGGCCATGGCCTGCTGTGACTGCAGCCATTGCTGCTGGAGCGACGTGGTTTGCTGCTTCATGAAAAATCTCCCTGGCCTGCATTGTGCTCAGCTTCGCAAAACGGGAAGGCTTGCATCACTATTGATGGTCGCCAGTTTGCCGGCAACAGCCGCTGCCACACCGCGCTGAAGATCCGGAGGCCAGTTGCCGCGCGTTACAGTGACAACCCATGAATTCCCCCCTGAAACCCACCACGGTCGCCATGCTCAGCCTGGCTCCGGCACTGTGGGCCGGCAATGCCATCGTGGGCCGCCTCGCTCACGATCTGATCTCGCCCTTTGCACTCAACTTCCTGCGCTGGTGCATCGCCTTTGTGCTGCTGCTGCCGCTGGCATGGCGGGTGCTGCGCAAGGACAGTCCGATCTGGCCGCTGTGGCGGCAGTACATGCTGCTGGGGCTGCTGGGCATAGGCTGCTACAACGCATTGCTGTACTTGGCACTCAAGACCTCGACCCCGCTGAATGTGACGCTGGTGAGCTCCAGCATGCCGGTGTGGATGCTGGCCATAGGTCGGCTATGCTGGGGTATTCGTGTCAGCCGCCGGCAGATGGGCGGCGCCCTGCTGTCCGTGCTGGGTGTGGCGGTGGTAATGTCGCGCGGCGATTGGCAGACGCTGCTTGCTCTGCGCTTTGTGCCCGGCGACCTGTTCATGGTGCTGGCGACGATTGCCTGGGCCTTCTACACCTGGCTGCTGTCGCGCAGCACCGGCCCCCAGGAAGTGAAGTCGCACTGGGCCAGCTTTCTGCTCGCACAGATCGTTTTCGGCCTGCTCTGGTCCGGCCTTTTCACGGGCGGCGAAGCCTTGCTGGGCGAGTTCCGCCTGGTGCCGGGCTGGCCGCTGCTGGGCAGCCTGCTGTTCATCGCCGTGGGCCCGGCCATTCTGGCCTACCGCTTCTGGGGCATGGGCGTGCAGCGCTCCACGCCCGCCATTGCGGGCTTTTTCGGCAATCTGATTCCGCTGTTCACGGCCCTGCTGTCGATTCCCGTGCTCGGCGAAACCCCGCACCTCTACCACGCGCTTGCGTTTGCGCTGATCGTGACCGGCATCGTCGTGTCATCCCGCAAATAAACGGCTGCCCACCCAGACAAAAGCCCCGCATTGCGGGGCTTTTGTCGTTTCAGCACTCGATCACGGATCAGTAAGTGCCGGGATACAGGCCGCCGTCGGGCAGGATGTTCTGGCCCGTCATATAGCCGGCCTGGCGGCTGCACAGGAAGGCACAGATGGCGCCGAACTCTTCGGCCGTACCAAAGCGCTTGGCGGGGATCTGGGCAGCCTGGGCCTGGCGCACGGCATCCAGGTCCTGACCGGTCTTGTTGGCCGCCGCCTGATGGGTTGCCACCAGACGGTCGGTGTCGAACTTGCCGGGCAGTATGCTGTTGATGGTCACGCCCTTGGCGGCAATGCCCGAACGCGCCAGACCAGCCACAAAGCCCGTCAGACCGCTGCGCGCGCCGTTGGACAGGCCCAGGATGTCGATGGGCGCCTTCACCGCGCTCGAGGTGATGTTGACGATGCGACCGAAGCCGCGCTCGGCCATGCCATCCACCGTAGCCTTGATCAGCTCGATAGGGGTCAGCATATTGGCGTCCACCGCCTTGATCCAGGCCTCACGATCCCAGGTACGGAAGTCGCCAGGAGGCGGGCCACCGGCGTTGGTCACGACGATGTCGTAGTCCTTGCCCGGGCCGCCGGCGGCTTCGAACACTGCCGCGCGGCCTTCTGGCGTGGTGATGTCTGCAGCGACACCGATGACCTTGATCTGAGGAGCAATGGCTTGCAGCTTCTGCACGGCCAGCTGCAATGCCTCGGCGTTTCTGGCGTTGATGACCAGATTCACTCCCTCTTCGGCCAGAGCCTTGGCGCAGCCAAAACCCAGCCCCTTGCTGGCGCCGCAGACCAGAGCCCAGCGCCCGGCGATACCAAAGTCCATGTCAGTGTCCTTTCACACAGTTTCCAAGCCGGACAAACTGCCCGACGCTATCAAAATCAATAACTGCTAGAGCTTTATCAGAAAGCGCTGGCATCCAATGTCATGCTCAATGACTGCGACCATGAAACAGCTTGTGGTGCAGCCTGCGCAGCGACCACCAGACGCCCAGTGCCACAACCGGAATGGCCACGGCCGCCGTCGACTCGGGCGACCAGGGCCAGCCCAGCTTCTGCCCGCCCTTGGCCAGATAGCTGATCAGGCCGGTGATGTAGTAGGTGATGGCCGCGACCGACAGGCCTTCCACCGTGGACTGCAACTTGAGTTGGGTGCCCTGGCGGTCGTTCATCGTGCCCAGCAGCTGCTGGCTGCTTTGCTGCTGCTCGATCTCGACACGCGTGCGCAACAGACTGCTGACACGGGATACTCGCTCGGACAGCGCATTCTGGCGGCGTGTCGCCCATTCGCAGGTGGCACGCGCAGGTGTAAGTCGCCGGTCCATGAATTCACGGATGGTCTGAATGCCATCCACCCGCGTCTCCTGAATTTCCTGAATACGCCTATCTACCAGCTCGAAATAGGCGGAACTGGCCGAAAAGCGCGAATGCGTGGCCGCATATTCGCTCTCCACCTGCCCGGCCAAGCGGGTCAGTCGGTCCAGCAGCGCCGGTTCGGTGTCGCGGTCGGCAGCGCGGATGGCATTGGCCAGCTCGGCCAGTTCACGCTCGGCCGTGGCCAGCACGGCTGCTGCCTTGCGTGCGGCTGGCAAACCCAGCAACGCCGCCATGCGATAGGTTTCGATCTCCAGCACACGCTGCACCAGACGGCCCAGGCGGCGCGGAGACAGATCGGCGCCCGCAAGCAGCAACATTCGCGAGAAACCATCGGGGTGAATCGCAAAGTCGGTATAGATGGCCCCCGCACCGCCGGAGACGCGCGAGCCGACCAGGGTATCGGCCTGCAACATATGACGCATCAGATACTGCGGGTCCACATCCTGCTCGTTCAGCGCCCACAGGTGCAGGCTGCTCAGGCACTGCCCTGGCAGGGTTGCCAGCCAGTCGCGCGGAACGGCGTCGATGGCTGTCTCGGGCTCGCGCACATCGGCCACGCCGGCTTGGGCCATGGGCGTGGTGAAGGTCCAGGCCACGAACTCGGTGTGCTGCTCCCAACGCAGGCGAAATGCCCCCAGGTCGATCAGCACATGGGTGGTTGCCGCATCGGGCAGAGGGCGATGGTGGTTGCGCAGCAGGGCCGCCACATGCTCGCGGCTGGCTTCACGCTGTGCCGCATCGGTGAGCATCACGATATGCGTGATGGCCAGAGGGGCCTGCATGATTTCCGCAGGACGGGCATGAATTTCGTTGTGCAGCAAGACCCGCTGAGGGTGCTGCGCGGGCAATAAAGACAAGGCCATGCAATCTTTCGAATAACTGCAGCTATTTTGCCGCCCTAATCCATAGTCCCCGAAACAAAGGTCCTCATATAAAAAAAGCGGCCCCAGAAGGGCCGCTTTAACGATGATCAGCGATCAGGTTGACGATCAGTCTTCCACGAAAGCTTCTTCACGCTTGTTCTTCACTGCAGGCATCAGCACGATCACCAGCAGCACCACGGCGGCAGCCAGCAGGCAGGCGGAGATGGGACGCGTCACGAACACGGACCAGTCACCACGCGACAGCAGCAGGGCTCGACGCAGGTTTTCTTCCATCATCGGGCCCAGGATGAAGCCCAGCAGCAAAGGAGCAGGTTCGGTACCCAGCTTGTGGAACACATAGCCGATGAAGCCGAAGATACCGACCATCCACACGTCCCAGACGTTGTTGTTGGTACCGTACACGCCGATCGCGCAGAACAGCACGATGGACGGGAACAGCCAGCGATAAGGCACGGTCAGCAGCTTGATCCAGACGCCGATCAGCGGCAGGTTCAAGATGATCAGCATCAGGTTGCCAATCCACATGGAGGCGATCAGACCCCAGAACAGTTCGGGGTTGCTGGTCATCACCTGAGGACCGGGCTGGATGTTGTGGATAGTCATGGCACCCACCATCAGCGCCATCACGGCGTTGGGAGGAATACCCAGGGTCAGCAGAGGAATGAACGATGTCTGAGAGCCGGCGTTGTTGGCGGATTCAGGAGCGCACACACCACGGATATTGCCTTGACCGAAAGGAACTTCGCCGGGCTTCAGCTTGGTCTTCTTTTCGATGGTGTAGGCAGCGAAGGCCGACAGCATGGCACCGCCACCGGGCAAGATACCCAGGGCCGAACCCAGAGCCGTACCGCGCAGCATGGCTGGCAGCATGCGCTTGAAGTCTTCGCTTGTGGGCAGCAGACCCGTCACCTTGGCAGCGAACACTTCACGCTCGTCGTCGGGCTTGGACAGGTTGGCAATGATTTCGCCGTAGCCGAACACACCCATGGCGATCACGACGAAGTCGATGCCGTCGGTCAGTTCAGGAATGTCGAAGCTGTAACGAGCCACACCGGAGTTCACGTCGGTACCGACCATGCCCAGCAGCAGACCCAGCACGATCATGGCGATCGCCTTGAGCAGCGAACCGGAAGCCAGCACCACGGCACCGATCAGACCCAGGGTCATCAGCGAGAAGTATTCAGCGGGGCCGAACTTGAAAGCCACTTCGGTCAGGGGTGGAGCGAAGGCAGCCAGGATGACGGTGCCCACGCAGCCTGCGAAGAAGGAGCCGATACCGGCCGCTGCCAGCGCAGGGCCTGCTCGACCTTTTCGCGCCATCTGGTAGCCGTCGATCACGGTCACCACCGACGAGGATTCACCTGGCAGGTTCACCAAAATGGCAGTGGTGGAGCCACCGTACTGGGCGCCGTAGTAGATACCGGCCAGCATGATCAGCGCCGCCACGGGAGGCAGAGCGTAAGTGGCGGGCAGCAGCATGGCGATGGTCGCCACGGGGCCAATGCCGGGCAGCACGCCGATCAGCGTACCGAGCAAACAGCCCACAAAGCAGTAGATCAGGTTCTGGAACGTGAAAGCCACGCCAAAACCCGTCGACAAGTTCTGAATCAGATCCATGGACGATGCTCCTGATTAGCCTGCAATGAAGCTAGGCCACACGGGGAACTGCAGATTCAGCGCCCACACGAAAGCGAAATAGCTACCCACTGCCAGCACGGTGGCCAGGATTGCTGTTTCCTTGAAGTTGAAACTATGACCGCCCAGGCTGGCGATGAAGACCAGCGCATAGATAGCGATGATCAGACCGAACTGAGGGATACCCACAGCAGGCACGCCCACCAACAAGATGCCGAAGGCAAAGTTGGCTGCCAGGATGAAGAACACCTGCCTCCAGGCCCACTTGCCGATCTTGTCACCACCTTCGGGGCCCTTGGTCAGGCCGCCGACGCAGATGGCTGCACCCAGGATGGCCATGAGCACACCCAGGATCAGAGGGAAGTAACCTGGCCCCATACGGGCGCCGGTGCCAATGGTGTAGTTGGACGCGCCGATCGCAAATGCGAGACCGACGGCCAAGAACATCAGACCGGAGAAAAAGTCTTTTTGGCTCTTGATTTTCACAAAACGTCTCCTTACGGAAATCACGACTTGGCGATTCTCGTTTCATAGAAATGCCAAATTGATGTGGATTCCACCTACAGAGGGCATACCCTAATGCCGACGCTTTGTACACATTTACCGCATTCAACCCAGGCCAATGCCGGCCTGCACTTGCTACACCAACCAAGAAGCAAGCACTAGCACCCGAACTTTCAGATTTCGCTCATCAGCGGCGTGCAGGCCAGCACCTCGGGCAAGGTGGTCACGCCCTCGGCAACGCGCAAAGCCCCGGCCAGGCGCAGAGGGCGCATGCCGTCCTGCACGGCCTGACGGCGCAGAACGTCCATGGACGGGGCATCGTGAATCTGCTTCTTGAGGGCCTCGGTCACCATCAGCAACTCGTACAGACCCATGCGGCCGCGGTAGCCTGTCATGCGGCAGTCCTCACAACCCACGGGCTTGTAGGGCTGGTAACTGCCGGTCAGTTTCCAGGGCTTGACCGATTCGGCCAGATCCTCGGGCTTTGCGTCTTCATCGCGCACCTTGCAGCTGGAGCACAGCGTACGCACCAGACGCTGGGCCAGCACGCCCAGCAAGGTGGCGTTGATCAGATAGGAGGGCACGCCCAGCTCCATCAGGCGGCTGACGGCGCTGGGGGCATCATTGGTATGCAGCGTGGAGAAGACCAGGTGGCCGGTCAGTGCAGCCTGCACCGCCATCTCGGCAGTGGCCAGATCGCGAATCTCGCCCACCATGATGATGTCCGGGTCCTGACGCATCAGCGCACGCAGGCCTTCGGTGAAGCCGAAGTCGAGCTGGGGTTGAACCTGGGTCTGATTGAAGCTGGGCTCGATCATTTCGATGGGGTCTTCCACCGTGCTGACATTGACCTCCTCGGTCGCCACACGCTTGAGCGTGGAGTACAGCGTGGTGGTCTTGCCCGAGCCCGTGGGGCCGGTGACCAGGATGATGCCGTGCGGGCGCTTGACCAGGTCTTCCCAGCGCTGCGCGTCATGGGCACTGAAGCCCAGCGCATCCAGGTTCTTGACCGTGTTCTCCGGGTCGAAGATGCGCATCACCATCTTCTCGCCAAAAGCCGTGGGCAAGGTGGACAAGCGCATTTCCACTTCCTCGCCGCGCGGGTTGCGCGTCTTGATGCGGCCATCCAGCGGCCGGCGCTTTTCCACCACATCCATGCGCCCCAGCAACTTGACGCGCGCCACCATGGCATTCAGCACGCCCATGGGCATCTGGTAGACCGGATGCAGCACGCCGTCGATGCGAAAGCGGATCACGCCCTGCTCGCGCCTGGGCTCCAG
Organism: Comamonas sp. A7-5; assembly: GCF_039581385.1. Taxonomy (NCBI): domain Bacteria; kingdom Pseudomonadati; phylum Pseudomonadota; class Betaproteobacteria; order Burkholderiales; family Comamonadaceae; genus Comamonas; species Comamonas sp. A7-5. The sequence goes on along the minus strand of NZ_JBCPWO010000002.1, from coordinate 446,169 downwards.
ATGAATGTCGCTGGCCCGCTGGTCGAAGGCATACTGCCACAGCCAGTCCACCACGCGCACCACGCCCTGGTCGTTGGCATCGAGCTGCTTGTTGCTTTTGCCCAGCTCCACCAGCTGTTCAAAACTGGCGCCGCCGGTCGCTCCACCGGCTTTCTCTGCCGCACGCACGGACTTGGCCAGGGCGAAGAACTCTGCCGTATAGCGCTTGATATCCTGCGGATTGGCCACCACGCAGCGCACGCTGCGGCGTGCCTGCCGCTCCACCTCGCTCACCCAGTCGCTGATGAAGGGCTCGGCCGTGGCAATCACCACCTCCTTGGCGGTCACCTGCACGGGCAGTACCTTGTGGCGCTCGGCATAGCTGGCGCTCATGACCTCACCCACGCGGCCCACATCCACACGCAGCGGATCGATGCGCAGATAGGCCAGACCGCTGCGCTGTGCCAGATACTGGGTCAGGGTCTCCAGATCCAGCGGCTGACGCGTCTGGGCGCCGACAACACCTACATTGGCAAGCCGCACCAGCGGCAGTTGCGCGCTCTCTGCGGCCGAGCAGCGCGCAATCGTGCGCTCGGCCTCCTGCGCCGTGATCACAGCGTCTTCCTGCAACCATTGCACCAGCTTGCGCCAGTCCAGCGGTCCCTGGTATTGAGCAGGCTTGATGGACTGTGGCAGAAGGGATTCAGTCAATGACATGGGCGGCAGTGGCAATAAAACTGCCTTGACTGTACCGCCATCGGCCCGCGCTTCTGACTAGGACGATACAAAGCAGGCGAACGATGGCATTCATCTCTGATGCAGCTCAGGCATATTCGTCCAGCAGTCCGCCCAGGCCGCCCTGGCCCGGATTGTCGCGACTTCTGCTCTGCATCTGCTCATCCTGCTTTTGCTGGACTGCCTCGGTCCCGCGCTGGGCAGCCTGCTGGGCTTGCTGTGCCTGCTGGTTCTGCAATGCCTCTATCTGGGCCTGCAACATCTGGATCTTGGTCTGCAGCAGTTGCGCCTGCTGCTCCTTGGTTTTGGCATCAGCGTCGCTGTTGGCAACTTCCTTGAGTTCGTTGGTGGCATCCTTGATCTGCTTTTGCAACTGCTGGATACGCGATGCAATGCCGCTCCCCGAAGTGACTGAACCGGCAGAACTGGAGGAGATGGCACTGATCGTCATGTCCACATCATCGGCAGAAAACCACCACCATCAATGCCGACACAATCACTTTACTCAGGCTTTGCAATTACACGGCAGCGCCCCGTCCGATGCGGCTGACTTTGGCTTTGGCCGTCTTGCTGCCTGCCTCTGCATCGCGTGCAGGCACAAATACCTTGGCCCAGCGGGTGGTGTTCAGGTCCCAACGGGCCTGCACCTGGTCACAGGCCAGATCCAGCTCCGCGCCCTGAAGCACGCGCGGCGTGCGCTGGGCCAGCACCACGGTATTGCCTTCGCGCGTGGGCCGAAAAGCCCAGAGCGCGTCCTCGCCAAAGGCCTGGGCCATCTGATCCAGGCTTTTGTCAAAGCTTGAGGAGCGACCAAAGAGGTTGACGGTCATGATGCCGTCCTCGGTCAGAAGATTGCGGCAATCGGCATAGAACTCTGCGCTGTCGAGCACGGGAGCCGCAGCCTCATGGTCATAGAGGTCGACTGCCAGTGCATCGACCGTGCCCTGCCATTCGGGCTTTTTGATTTCCTGGGCTGCATCGGCCAGCACCACCTGCAGCGTGCTGCTGTCAGGCGGCAGCTTGAACCAGCTGCGGCACACGGCCAGGACCTGAGGGTTCAGCTCGACCGCCGTGGTCTTCATGCGCAGCTTCTTGTGACAGAACTTGGTGATGGCGGCCGCTCCCAGACCCAGTTGCATGGCATGCATCCCGGGCACTTCGGCAGGCTCGGCAAACAGCAGCCAGCCCATCATGCGCTGCACATACTCCAGGTCGATATCAAAAGGATCGCGAATACGCATGGAGCCCTGGACCCAGGGCGTGCCCAGATGCAGATAGCGGATATCGCCGTCGTCGGAGACGCTGACTTCGGGCAGCTCCTGCACGCTGGCCACATTCTTGTCTTGCGCGGATTTGGCACCGCCACGGGTTTTACGGATCACGTTTCACACCAATCTTCAAAGCAGGCCATGGGCCGCCAGCGCATGGCGCCAGGCCTGCAGTTTTCTATCGAACGACCAGCCGGCATTGGCCGGGCTGGTGGATGGCAGCTTGAGGGCGATCAGCCCCAGTGCCTCTGTCTGACGGGCATGCTTGTAGCTCTCGCCGCCGTTGTGCAACGCCAGTTGCAGATCAGGGCAGCGCTGACACAGTCCGGCAAAGTCGTTGACCTGGGCAGCGCGAATGGAGCTATCCAGACTGCCTTCGCGCTCGCAGCTCGCATACACATCCCACAGACCCAGTCCGCGTGCCAGCAGCCATTCGCAGCGGCCCGCGTAATCACTACGTGGCGGCTGCAGGAGCTGGGGCCACAAGGCCTGCAGCAGCGGCCAGAACTGGTTTTGCGGATGGGCGTAGTACTGGGCCTGCTGCAGCGACTTCATGCCCGGAAAGCTGCCCAGAACCAGCGCACGCGTGCGCTCATCGGCCACGGCTGCCAGCCCCTGCCAGCGCAGGCCAGTCTCTGTTGGAGTGGCAGAAGAATCCTCGGTCATGCTCTATTGTCGCCCAGCCATCATCATCCTGGATCTTGGGCTGACATTCAAAAAGATGAGCATGAGCCTCTTTGCCTGCAAAGGATAGCTACTGCCCCATCTACGGCAGTGCCGGCAGCCCTTTGAGCGCCTTACGTGCATTGGCCGTGCAGACCTGCGCCAGCTGCTCAATGTCCATGCCGCGCAGCCGCGCGATCTCCGCCGCAATGCGCGGCAGCTCGGCGGAGCTGTTGCGCCCCTGGGGCTGGCCGGCCGCACGCTGTTCAGCCGTGGTGTAGAGCCAGTGCGGCGGAATATCGGGAGCATCGGTTTCCAGAACCAGCGCCTCCAGCGGCAAGCTGGCCGCCAGCTCACGCAGCTTGAGCGCGCGCTCATAGGTGATGGCACCGCCAAAGCCCAGCTTGAAGCCCATATCGATGAAGGCCTGCGCCTGCTGGGCGCTGCCGTTGAACGCATGGGCAATGCCACCCACAACCCTGTGCTGACGCAAGGTCTTGAGCAGACGATCGCTGCTCTTGCGCACATGCAGGATGACGGGCAGCTCGAATTCACGTGCCAGCCGGATCTGCTGCTCGTAGAACCAGATCTGGCGCTGCTCGTCCAGTCCGGGGACAAAAAAGTCGAGACCGATTTCGCCCACCGCCACCAGTTGCGGGTCGCCGCGCTGCTGATGCAGCAGCTCGCGCAGCGCCGCGATATCGGACTCCTGCGCGCCGGGCGTGTAGAGCGGATGAATGCCCAGCGCATAGCTGTCGCCATGGCGATGGGCAAGCGCAATCACATCCTGCCAGTGGCTGCGCTGTACGGCAGGAATGACCAGATGCGTGACGCCTGCGGCCTGCGCAGCGGCGCGCACGGCATCTCTGTCAGGTGCGAACTCGGGCGCATCCAGATGGCAATGAGTATCTATCCAGGTTGGCATCCACACATCATGCATCGGCTGGGCTGCTTGCGCAGCCCGGCCTCGGCCGATGACACGTCAAGTGACTACAGACAGTTTCCTGCCTTGTCCTACGATTCACATATTGAAACAAATAAAACATTAAGCAACTTTACCCCCTACCCTGCGCGACCGGCCAAAGGAGCAAGTTATGACGGGACTTCTGCAAAGCACGCTCTGGCAACGCCTGAGCCAAAGTCATCAGCGCGCCGACATGCAGGGCAAGCTGGCCGCGCTGGATCAGGTGCAGGCCGTGATCGAATTCGATCTGCAAGGTCATGTGCTGACGGCCAATGACAACTTTCTGCGCACCATGGGCTATAGCCCCGAACAGATCATCGGCCAGCATCACCGCATGTTCGTCGATGAGGAAACCCGCGGCTCTGTCGAGTACGCCCAGTTCTGGCAGCGCCTGGCAGCGGGTCTGCACGACAGCGGACGCTACCGCCGCATCAACAGCCAGGGCGAGGACGTGTGGCTGCAGGCCAGCTACAACCCGATCTTCGACAGCCAGGGCCAGCCGCGCAAAGTCATCAAGTACGCCACCGACATCACCGAGCAGCAGCAGCACGAAGACGATGCCCGCGGCCAGCTCCAGGCCATTGCCAAGGTACAGGCCATCATCGAGTTCGATCTGAACGGCAACATCCTCACGGCCAACGATCTGTTCCTGCAGACCATGGGCTACTCCCTCGCCGAAGTCGTGGGCAGGCACCACAGCATGTTCGTCCAGCCGCACGAGCGCCAGTCCCCGGCCTATCAGCATTTCTGGCACAAGCTGGCCCTGGGCCATCATGATGCCGGCCAGTACCTGCGCATAGGCAAGGCCGGTCGCCAGGTCTGGATCGAAGCCAGCTACAACCCCATACTCGACGCCGAAGGCCGCCCCTTCAAGGTTGTCAAGTTCGCTACCAACATCACGCGCCGCGTGACCGCAGCCCAAACCCTGCGTGCCACGGTGGAAGGTCTGACCGAAAGCGCCAACCATGCGCGCCAGGCCAACGAGCTGGCCCAGGACGCCTGCAGCGTGGCCGAGGCCGGCGGCCGCACCGTGCAGGATGTGGTGACCACCATGGAATCCATCAGCGCCAGCTCGCGCAAGATCAGCGACATCATCGGCATGATGGACTCCATCGCCTTCCAGACCAATCTGCTGGCGCTCAACGCCGCCGTGGAAGCGGCCCGCGCCGGCGACCAGGGGCGCGGCTTTGCCGTGGTGGCCAATGAGGTGCGCCAGCTGGCCCAGCACAGCGCCGAAGCCGCCAAGGAGATCAAGCAGCTGATCCAGACCTCCGTCACCCAGGTCACCCAGGGGGTGAACCAGGTGCGCGAGGCCGGCACCACCATGGCCGAGATCGTGAACTCCTCGCGCCAGGTCACGCAGATCATGGGCGAGGTGGTGCAGACCTCGCTGGCCCAGTCCGCCAGGCTGCGCGAGGTCACCGACGATCTGACGGCGCAGGATGTTTCGGCCAATCCAGGCTCGGTCAAGCCGCGCCCTGCCGTGCCGCTGCAGGCTTCGGCCCGCGAGCAGGCCACGATCGCCATCCGGAACGCGGCAGTCGGCGCTTATTGAAACAGGAAAAGCGCCCCAGGCACTTCATGAAAAAGGCCCGGCGCTGCAAAGGCAGCGACCGGGCCTTTGCCCGTCGGCAGGCAGGAGGTCAGGCCAGCTGTCCCTGCCCCAGCCTGACCATGCGATCGCAACGCGCTGCCAGTCCTTCGTCATGAGTGACCATCACAAACGCCGTGCCATGGCTGCGCGCCAGCTCCAGCATCAGCGCAAACACCGTATCGGCCGTGCCGCGATCCAGATTGCCCGTGGGCTCGTCGGCCAGCACGCAGGCCGGACGCGTAACCAGGGCACGTGCAATGGCCACGCGCTGACGCTCGCCGCCCGACAACTCGGCCGGGCGATGCGCCATGCGCTGGCCCAGGCCCACGGCGCGCAGCATCTCGGCCGCGCGATCCATGCAGTCCTCCTTGGCATCGCGGCGAATGCGCAGCGGCATGGCCACATTCTCCTGGGCCGAGAACTCGGCCAGCAGATGATGGAACTGGTAGATAAAGCCCAGATGCTGGTTGCGCAGCGCGCCCTGCTTTTGCGGGCTGAGCTGGTGCAAGGGCTGGCCCATGAGGCTGACGCTGCCGGTGGAGGGAGCATCCAGCCCGCCCAGCAAGTGCAGCAAGGTGGACTTGCCCGAACCCGAGGCGCCGACAATCGCCAGTGTCTCGCCCGCCTGAACCTGCAGATCCACGCCCTGCAGCACGGTCACATCCAGCTTGCCTTCGGCAAAGCGCTTGGTCAGGCCGCGTGCCTCCAGCACGCTCTGGCCCATCACAACATCATTCATAACGCAGTGCCTCCGCAGGGTTCACGCGGCTGGCACGCCAGCTGGGGTAAATCGTGGCCACAAAAGAAAGAATCAGGGAAATCACGGCGATCGGCACGATGTCCGTGGACTGCGGCTCGCTGGGCATCTTGCTGATCAGGTAGATGTCCTTGGGCAGGAAGTTGGCATGCAGCGCCTGCTCTATGGCCGGCACGATGACGTCGATATTGAAGGCAATCGCCAGCCCCAGCGCCAGACCGGCCAAGGTACCGATGACGCCGACCATGGCTCCCTGCACCATGAAGATGCCCATGATGGACGAGGGCGAGGCCCCCAGGGTACGCAGGATGGCAATATCGGCACGCTTGTCCTGCACGCTCATCACCAGGGTGGACACCAGATTGAAAGCCGCCACGGCCACGATCAGGGTCAGGATGATGAACATCATGCGTTTTTCGAGCTGCACGGCGGCAAACCAGGTCTTGTTCTGCTGCGTCCAGTCACGAATGAACAAACGGTCCGTCAAGGTGTCAGCGAGTTCATGCGCCACGCGCGGGGCCTCGTGCAAATCCTTGAGCTTGAGGCGAATGCCGGTCGGCCCTTCCAGGCGGAAGATGCGCTGGGCATCCTCGTAATGCATCATCACCAGCGCCGAGTCATATTCGTAGTGACCGGAATCGAAGGTGCCGGCCACCGTCATCTGCTTCATGCGCGGCAGCACGCCGGCCGGAGTGACCTGTCCGCTGGGAGCGATCAGCGTGATCACATCGCCTTCGCTCACACCGAGATTGCGCGCCAGCTCGATGCCAAGAACCACCTTGAACTCGCCAGGCACCAGACGCTTGAGCACCTCGCCGCTGGTGGCCGCCAGATCCGTCACCTCGCCCTCACGCGCCGGATCGATACCGCGCACCAAGGCGCCTTTCATATCCTCGCCGCGCGCCAGCAAGGCCTGAGCTGCCACAAAAGGCGCGGCCCCCACCACATCGGGGTTGGCTCTGGCCTCGCGCATGGTGCGCTCCACATCAGGCAGAGGCGCGCCCTGCGGGGCGTAGATTTCCACATGGGAGACGACGCTGAGCATGCGATCCCGCACTTCCTTCTGGAAGCCGTTCATCACGCTCAGCACAATGATCAGCGCCGCCACGCCCAGCGCAATGCCAAGCATGGAGACACCCGAGATAAAGGAGATGAAGCCATTGCGGCGTGTGGCGCGTCCTGCACGGGTATAGCGCCAGCCCACGGCCAGTTCGTAGGGAAATTGCATGTTGTCAGCATTGTGGCATTGCCGGCAATGCCCTGCCGGCGGCGCCAGCCTTATGCGATCTGGCTGCCCGCCGCCCCTCTATCGGGGCGGCCTGCTGCGCCCTATGCGCGGCAGGTCCGCGTATTGCGCCTGCTGCTCCAGCGTCACCGCATGGGCCTGAAGCTTGGCCAGCAGGCCGTCAAACAAGGCCAGCTCTTCATCGCTGAGGACGGACACGATGTCGGCATGAATCTTGACCATCTCGGGCAGGATAAGGCCGTACATGTGCCGCCCCTCATCGGTCAGATACATGGCCACGCGCCGACGGTCTCCATCCAGAGGTTTGCGCAGCACCCAGCCTTTTTCCTCCAGGCCACTGAGCGCCCGAGAGGTGCGCGCCCTGTCCAACTGCACCTTCTGTGCCAGCTCGGAGGACAGCAAACCCTCCTCGGTCGCCAGCGTCGCCATCACCCCCCATTCGCGGCGCGTCAGGCCGAAGCGGGCCTCGCACATGCGCATGGCCATGCCGCCCGCCACGCCAAAAAAGCGGCTGATGCGAAACAACAGCATCTGCTGAATGGAGGTGGGTTGTCGGGTATTCACGGGGATGAGTTGATTAGATCAATTGTGGATGTCACTTCTACAGTGGGCATTCCCAATACAGAGACAAAGGGGAGTGCTGGGGATTTTCGCAAATGCCGGCTCTTCCCTCAGACAAGAGAGTGATTCCATGGCTCGCCTGACTGCACCCCGCCGCCTTCTTCAAACCAGCCTGGCTCTGCTGCTGGGCTGCACCGCCTTCGCCTCCCAGGCCCAATCTGCCGATGGCGCAGCCGTCGCCGCCTGGCCTCACAAGCCGGTTCGGCTGATAGCCGCCTTCGCTCCCGGAGGGGCTGTGGACCTACTGGCGCGCGGCGTCGGAGAAGTGCTTCAGCGCGAAACCAAACAGCCCTTCGTTGTTGAAAACCGCATCGGCGCCGGCGGCAACATAGGAGCCGACTACGTCGCCAAGGCCTCCGCGGACGGATACACCATGCTGTTCGGCCTGGACACGAGCTTCACGGTCAACCCGCTGATCTACAAAAGCATGCCGTTCAAAAATGGCGACCTGCGTCCCGTCATGGTGTTCGCCTCGCAAGGCATGCTGATGGCTGTCAGTCCCAAGACAAATATCAAGACGCTGGAGCAGTTCATCGCCCGCGGCAAGGACAAGGGACTGACGCTGGGGTCCGCCGGCTATGGAACCCCCGGCCATCTGGCCTCCAGCATCCTGACTTACGCCACCGGGGCCAAGGTGAACCACGTACCCTACAAAGGCAATGCACCTGCCACGCTGGCCATGCTCTCGGGCGAAGTGGATGGCGGCGTCATCAGCTCCACCGCCATGCTGCCCCATGTGAGTTCCGCCAAGATCACCCCGCTGGCGGTAACCACTGCCCAGCGCAACCCCTTGCTGCCGGAAGTCCCGTCGGTGGCCGAACTGGGACACAAGGAGCTACAGCAGGAAGTGCTTTTCGCTGCCTGGGTACCCAGCAGCACACCCGAGCCGCTGGTGCAGAAAATCCAGGTCCAGTTCGAGAAGGCAATGAAGGATGGCACTTTGCGTGAACGCATGCGTGTCAACGACATGGTCTACGAAGGGCTGACAGGCGATGCGGCCGTCAAGCGCATTCAGGCCCTGGCCGACCGCTACCGGGTTCTGGCCCAGGCCACCGGCATGAAGATGGAATGAGCGCTTGCGCCAGCCATCAGCCCCATGACAACGACCCGCATTTCATGACTCGCCCCAACATCATCTTTATCGTCGCCGACGATCTCGGTTATGCCGATCTGGGCTGCTACGGCGGCCGCGATGCCGAGTTTGGCCCGGTATCCCCGGTGCTCGACCGCCTGGCGGCCAACGGCCTCAGGCTCACCCAGGGCTATGCCAATTCACCCGTGTGCTCGCCCACGCGTTTTGCCCTGGCCACGGCCCGCTATCAATACCGCTTGCGCGGCGCGGCCGAGGAGCCCATCAACAGCAAGACGCGCGGCACGCCGCTGGGCGCCAAGCTGGGCCTGCCGCCCGAAATCCCCACCGTTGCCTCGCTGCTCAAGGGCGCGGGCTATCGCACGGCACTGATAGGCAAATGGCATCTGGGCTACCCTCCCCACTTCGGCCCGCTGCGCTCGGGCTACGAGGAATACTTCGGTCCCATGTCGGGCGGCGTGGATTACTTCACCCATCTGAGCAGCTCGGGCCAGCACGATCTGTGGGTGGGCGAAGAGGAGCATCACGACGAAGGCTATCTGACCGACCTGCTGTCCCAGCGCAGCGTGGACTTCGTCAACCGCATGAGCGAGGGCAACGCCCCCTTCTTCCTGAGCCTTCACTACACGGCCCCGCACTGGCCCTGGGAAACCCGTGATGACCGTGAGACTGCCGAGCAGTTGGGGGCGGGCATCACGCATCTGGCGGGCGGCAATATTCACCAGTACCGCCGCATGATTCATCACATGGATGAAGGCATAGGCTGGATCGTCGAAGCCCTGCGCAAGAACGGCCAACTGGACAACACGCTGATCGTCTTCACCAGCGATAACGGCGGCGAGCGCTTCTCGGACAGCTGGCCTCTCGTGGGCGGCAAGATGGACCTGACCGAAGGCGGCATCCGCGTGCCCTGGATCGCCCACTGGCCTGCCGTGATCGCGGCCCGTCGCAGCAGCGCCCAACAATGCATGAGCATGGATTGGTCGGCCACGGTGCTGGATGCAGCCGGTGTGAGCGCCGATCCGGACTACCCGCTGGACGGCGTCTCCATCTTGCCCGTGCTGCGCACCGACGGTGCGGAGTTTGCCCGGCCTCTGTACTGGCGCATGCTCTACCGCAACCAGCGTGCGCTGCGCGAAGGCGAATGGAAATACCTGCGCGTGGAAGACAACGAATACCTGTTCAATCTGGCACAGGACGAACGCGAGCGTGCCAATCTGGCCGGACAGCACCCCGAGCGCCTGCAGGCCATGCGACAGCGCTGGGACGACTGGAATGCCAGCATGCCCGCCATTGCCGATGATGCGAGTTACAGCCTGGTCTACACCCTGAAAAATATGCCGGCGAGGTGACAAAGCACCCCGCACCATGCCCGGGCGGCGGCCATGCCCGACAATAGCGCCCATGTCTTTGACCGCGCCTTTGCTGCCTGCCGCCCAAGCCTTGGGCACAGGCGCCTCTGAAATCATTGTTGCCTATGCCAGCGGCCCTGCCGACATTCCCCAGGCATGGGACGGTTTGCAACTCCCTCACCTGCAGGCCTTGCTGGCAACGCTGGCCCCGACCACGCTGGTGCAGGGCGACGAGATGGACTTCTCCCCCCCGCATGAACGAGCCCTGGCCCGCAGCATGCAGCTGCCCGATACACCCGGGCTGATTCCCTGGGCAGCGCTGGCGGCCGGAGACAGCAGCCAGGCCTGTGCCTTCATCACTCCCTGCCACTGGCATATCACGCCGGACCAGGTCCACCAGACCGACCCGGCCAGCGCGCCACTGGACGAAGACGAATCCCGCCAGCTGCTGGCGCTGATCGCGCCCTGGTTCAGCGACGACGGCATCACGCTGGAATATCTGCGCACCGACCTCTGGCTGGCACGCGGGGCGGCCTTCAAGGACCTGGCTACCGCCTCGATGGACCGGGCACTGGGTCGCGACGTGCGCCCCTGGATGCCCGAGCCCATCCAGGGTGCCATCATCCAGCGTCTGCAGACCGAGCTGCAGATGCTGCTCTACACCCATGTCTTCAACGACCAGCGTGCAGCACGCGGTCTACCGCCCATCAACTCCTTCTGGGTACATGGCACGGGAAGCCTGAGCAGCCTGCCCGCAGCGAACCCTGCCGCAGTCTGTATCGATGATCTGCGCCACACCGCGCTGCAGGGCAATGTGCAAGGCTGGAAAAAAGCCTGGCAGGCGCTGGACAGCGGCCTGATCGCCGAGCTGCAGCAGCGGGCCGCCCGGGGCGAGCCCGTCAAGCTCACGCTCTGCGGCGAGCGCAATGCCGTGCAATGGCAAAGCCAGCCACGTGGCCTGATGGACAAGATCAAGAGTGTTTTTGGCACGAAACGCTTACCTGACCTGCGAGAGATGCTATGAAAATAATCCCCAGGTCCATTCCCGACGGCAGTGTCTCTGCACTGCTGCAGGCCAAGATTCATCCCTTGCTGGCCCAGCTCTATGCAGCGCGAGGCGTCTGCTCGGCCGACGAATTGGACGATGCCCCGGCGCGCCTGCTACCGCCCTCGGGCCTGCGCGGCATCGATGCTGCCGTGCAACTACTGGCCGATGCCATCACCGCGCAAAAGCGCCTGTGCATCGTCGCCGACTATGACTGCGATGGCGCCACGGCCTGCGCCGTGGGCCTGCGCGGCCTGCGCATGCTGGGCGCGGCTCATGCCGACTATCTGGTGCCCGACCGCGTGGTCGACGGCTATGGCCTGACGGCCCCCATCTCGCGCCGAGTCAAGGAGACCGGTGCCGACATGCTGATCACCGTGGACAACGGCATTGCCAGCGTCGAAGGCGTGGCCGTGGCCAAGGAGCTGGGCATGTCGGTCGTGGTGACCGACCACCATCTGCCCGGCGACCACCTGCCGCTGGCCGATGCCATCGTCAACCCCAACCAGCCCGGCTGCGAGTTCGCGAGCAAATCCATGGCCGGCGTGGGAGTCATGTTCTATGTGCTGCTGGCCCTGCGCACCGAGCTGCGCAATCGCGGCCGCTTTGACCGCCACAACCAGCCCCGTCTCGAGCAATTGCTGCCTCTGGTAGCACTGGGCACAGTGGCCGACGTGGTCAAGCTCGATGCCAACAACCGCCGCCTGGTGGCACTGGGTCTCAAGCAGATTCGCAAAGGCGTCATGCAGCCCGGCATACGCGCGCTGTTCGAGGCATCGGGCCGCCGCTTCGACATGGCCACCACCATCGACTTCGGCTTTGCCCTGGGCCCGCGCATCAATGCCGCCGGTCGTCTGGCAGACATGACCATAGGCATCGAGTGCCTGACCACGGAAGATGTCAGCCGCGCCGACAATCTGGCACGCATGCTGGACAGCATCAACCGCGAGCGCCGCGAGATCGAAGTCAGCATGCGCGAGCATGCCCTGCTCATGGCCGAAGGCCTTTGCGAGGACGGCATGACGCCGCCGCCTGCCATCAGCGTGTTCGACCCCGACTTTCACGAGGGCGTGGTCGGTGTAGTGGCCTCGCGCATCAAGGACAAGCTGCACCGGCCCACGTTTGTGTTTGCAGCCAGCGGCGCCCCGGGCAAGGAGCATGAGCTCAAGGGCTCGGGCCGCTCCATTCCAGGCTTTCACCTGCGCGATGCGCTGGATCTGGTCAGCAAGCGCCACCCCGGTCTGATACTGCGTTTTGGCGGCCACGCCATGGCAGCAGGCTGCACCATCGCGGAAGCGCACTTTGACGAGTTCGAAAAGGCTTTTGCCCAGGTCGCCAGGGAATGGCTGGATGCCGCCACGCTGACGCGCAGGCTGGAGACCGATGGCCCGCTGTCGCCCCAATGGCTGGACACCGGCCTGATCGAACAAATGCAGCTGGCCGTCTGGGGCCAGGGCTTTGCCGCGCCGACTTTCAGCGAAGAGCTGGAAATCACCTCGCAGCGCCTGGTCGGCGAAAAGCATCTGAAGCTGGAGCTGCTGCACCATGGCTCCAAGATCGACGGCATCTGGTTCAACCACACCGACCCGCTGCCCGCGCGCACCACCCTGGCCTATCGCCTGGACATCAACGAATGGCGCGGCGAGCGCAAGGTGCAGTTTCTCGTGGAAGCCGCGCAGGACTTCGAGGGCGGTGCCGGCAACATGGGCTTCTGATCCTCGCCCCAGCCAGGACCGCCGCCACAGCAAACGTGGCGGCTGTCCATTTCACGCTGTGCCCGACACTTAGAACTGCTCCCAGCTATCGTCCTCCGCAGTGCTTGCAAGGGACTGCTCCTTGGACCTGGACGCTACCGGCCTGGGAGCTGCAACGGCAGGATGAGCGGCCGGGTTGAGCGCCTTGATCGTCGCTAGCGGCTTTGGGAGCACTGCGGACACGGTCGTGAAAGCCTCGGCATTGCGTCCCAGCTTGAAGACAGAGACCACTTCGGCCAGGCGACGCGCCTGCTCCTGCATGGACAGCGCCGCCGCACTGGACTCCTCCACCAGCGCTGCGTTCTGCTGCGTCATCTGGTCCAGATTGCTCACAGCCTGATTGACCTGATTGATGCCGTCGCGCTGCTCGGTGGACGAGGCCGTGATCTCGCCGATCAGATCGCTGACGCGGCGCACGCTGGCCACGATCTCGCTCATGCTCTGGCCCGCCAGCTCCACCTGCTGCGAGCCCGACTGCACATTGTCCACGCTGGTGGTGATGAGCTGCTTGATCTCCTTGGCCGCCTCGGCGCTGCGCTGCGCCAGGCTGCGCACCTCGCCCGCCACCACGGCAAAACCTCGGCCCTGCTCGCCAGCGCGTGCTGCCTCCACGGCCGCATTCAGGGCCAGGATGTTGGTCTGGAAGGCAATGGAGTCGATCACGCCGATGATGTCGGCAATCTTGCGGCTGCTGTCGGTGATCTGGCCCATGCTCTGCACCACCTGCTGCACCACACGACCGCCTTGCTCGGCGGCCTGGGCGGCTGTCGATGCCAGCTGATTGGCCTGACGCGCAGTGTCGGCAGACTGAGTAACGGTGGCCGTCAGCTCTTCCATGCTGGCTGCGGTTTCCTCGAGATTGGCCGCAGTCTGCTCGGTGCGGGCCGACAGGTCCTGGTTGCCCGTGGCAATCTGGCCCGAGGCCGAAGAGACGGATTCCACGCCCGAGCGCACCTGGCCGACGACGGAGCGCAAGCGCTCGGCCATGGCGTTCAGGGACTTGAGCAGACGGCCCAGTTCGTCATGACGGTCATTGCGCACCGTTGCCGTCAAATCGCCGGCAGCGATGGAGTCGGCCAGAGTTACCGCCTCATTCAACGGAGCGATGATCGAGCGCAGGATCAGAGCCGCCATCGCCAGCCCCAGCAGAACGATCAGGCCGCAGACCAGACCGATAGCCACATAGGCCTGAGATTGGCTTGCTTCGCCATCGGCAACCGCACGTTGGCTGCGTTGCTCCTGCAACTGCACAAACTTGCGCTGCGCATCCACGTAGACCTTGGCGTTGGGACGCAGCTGTTTTTCAACCAGATCGAAGGCCGCCGCAAAATCATTGTCCTTGCGCGCGGTCTGCACGGCTGCATTGCTCTCAAGCGTCACGCGCCTGCGCTCGGCGACCTCGTCCAGCACCTTGCGCGATTCATCGTCAGTGACCAGTTCGTTGAGCTTTTTCTGCAGCTCGGTGATATGCGCAATCCCGTCACTCATCAGCTTGCGCTGCTGCTCCACCAGGTTTTCCTCGGAGGAAATGGCCGCGACGATGGAGCGATCCACACTTTGCTCGGTCAGATGACGCCACTCGCTGGCAATGTTGGCTGCCATTCGGGTACGCGTGGCCTCCTTGGAGATGCTCACGTACACGCGGTCCAGATAGATCAGGCTGCCTGCAGACACCAGCAGCAAGCCCGCCAGCAAGCCAATCACCAAAGCCCACAGCTTTTGTGACACAGAGAACTGATTCAATTTCATTTTTTATCCATCTCAATAGATCAAGCAACACCGTGGCAGCCTTAACGAATTCAGAAACTCACAAGCGCTGTAGCCAATCCTTAATCGGCATACTGGCGGGAGATTTGAGCTTTGTTACAAGCTACGACCGCAATAGCGCTCGTGTTATGACACAAATCATGATTGCGTACAGCCGCCTACAATCAAGCCGTGCCCAAAACCTATCTGAACGCCGATCTGCACTGCCACTCCGTCGTCTCCGACGGCACTCTGACGCCCGAGCAACTGGCTCTGCGTGCTGCCGAGCGAGGGGTTGAGCTCTGGGCGCTGACCGATCACGACGAGGTCGGCGGCCAGCACCGGGCAGCAGCCGCAGCCAGGTCAGCAGGGCTGGACTATCTGACAGGCACTGAAATTTCCGTCAGCTTCTCGGGCAGCGGCGTACATATCGTGGGCCTGGGCTTTGACGCCGATAACGCAGCGCTGACCCAAGGCCTGTACGACACTCGCAACGGTCGCGGCCCACGCGCCCGCGAAATGGCCAGGCAACTGGAACTGGCCGGCATTCCCGGCGCCTATGAAGGAGCACTGCGCCATGCAGGCAACCCCGAGCTGATCTCGCGCACCCACTTCGCGCGCTTTCTCGTGGAGAGCGGAGTCTGCAGCGACACCTATGAAGTCTTCAAACGCTATCTGACAGAAGGCAAACCCGGTTATGTCGCCCATGTCTGGGCGAATCTGGAGGACGCCGTGCGCTGGATCGTGGATGCCGGCGGCGTGGCCGTGATTGCCCACCCGGCACGTTACGACTTGAGCCATAACGAGGAATATGCGCTGTTTTCCAAGTTCAAGGAACTCGGCGGCCAGGGCGTGGAGGTCGTGACCGGCAGCCACCGTCCGCACGAATATGCGATCTATGCCGATCTGGCCCTGGAATTCGGCCTGGCCGCATCGCGCGGCAGCGACTTTCACAGCCCCGATGAATCGCAGATAGACCTGGGGAAGCTGCCCTATCTGCCCAGTCAGCTCACTCCCGTCTGGGAGCTGCTGCAGGACCGCATACAGCGTGCATAAATCACAGAGAGAGATTGCATGACCACCGTTTTTGAAGTCTATCCAGAGAACCCGCAACCCCGCATCATCAAGCAGGCGGCGGACATGCTGCGCAAGGGTGCCATTCTTGCCGTACCCACCGATTCCAGCTATGCCCTGGTCTGCCACCTGGACGACAAGAACGCCGTGGACCGCATGCGCCGCATCCGGCAGATCAACGACAAGCACCACCTCACGCTGCTGTGCCGCGACCTGTCCGAGCTGGCCAACTATGCCCGCGTGGACAACCGCCAGTACCGCTTGCTCAAGCTGGCAACGCCAGGCCCCTACACCTTTATTCTTGAAGCCAGCAAGGAAGTGCCCAAGCGCCTGAGCCACCCTTCGCGCAAGACCATCGGCCTGCGCGTGCCGGATCGCAAAGGTCTGCAACTGCTGCTGGAAGAACTGGGCGAGCCCTTGCTGGCCACCACCTTGATTGCGCCCGGCGAGACCGAGCCGCTCAATGATGCCGAGTCGATTCTGGAGCGCTTCCCCCATGAGCTGGACGCCGTGGTCGACTCCGGTGCCTGCCCGCAGCAACCCACCACGGTGCTGGACCTCACGCCCATGGCCTTGAACAATCCCCCCGTCGTGGTGCGCCAGGGCATGGGCGGCCTGAAAGACATAGGCCTTCAGCCCGAATAGGCGCGGCCTCATGCAGGAACAGCAGCTGCCGCAAGACTTTGTTCAGCGCCACTGGCCCTGGCTCATCGTCTCTTTGTGCGCTTACTCCTTGGTCGTGGCGCTGGTGTTTCGGCAGACATCCCAGCTATGGACGGTCTATGCCCTCGCGACCCTCTGGACGGCATGGACGATTCGGGCTTATGCGGGAGGCAAGTCATTCCATGTCTCGCCAGGGCTGTCGGCACAGGCCGATGACTCCATACTGCGCCGCAGAGTCCTGCTGGGAACGGCTATCTGCCTCCATTTCGGCTTTACCGTCGTGGCCATTTACGGCTATCTGCACGAAGCTCGCTGAATCAAAGCTCTTCATAGGCCAGCTCGCGGGCACGAGCTGGACGCGCCTGCGCGGCCCCGGCTCCGCGCGGAGCCGGCATGGCAGAAGGAGCCAGACAAGGTGACTCATCGTCATCGAGTTTGAAGGCCCCCACCGCCTGCTGCAGATCCTGCGTGCGCGCATTGAGCGCAGCAGCGGCTTGCGTGGCCTGCATGACCAGGGCGGCATTTTCCTGATTGGTGCTGTCCATGTGAGCCACGGCCGTATTCACATGGGCGATGCCCTCGCTTTGCTGCTGCAGCGCACCGGAGATTTCGCTCAGCAGACCTGTGACCTGACCTACGGACTGCATGATTTCCTTCATGGTGCTGCCGGCCTGGCCCACCAGGCCAGAGCCGCTTTCCACCTGAGTCACGCTGGCCGTGATCAGCTCCTTGATCTGTTTGGCCGCTTCGGCACTGCGCTGCGCCAGCGAGCGCACCTCGCTGGCCACCACGGCAAAGCCACGCCCCTGCTCTCCGGCACGGGCCGCTTCCACGGCCGCATTGAGGGCCAGGATATTGGTCTGGAAGGCGATGCCTTCAATGACCTGAATGATGTCCACAATCTTGCGCGAGCTGCCGCTGATGGCATCCATGGTGTGAACGACCTGGTCCACCACATCACCGCCACGTCCGGCCGTGGCCGATGCAGTGACTGCCAGAGAGCTGGCCGAATGAGCGCGCTCTGCGTTCTGGCGCACGGTGACGGTGAGCTGCTCCATGCTGGCTGCGGTTTCGGTCAGCGCGCTGACCTGCTGCTCGGTGCGGCTGGAGAGGTTGATGTTGCCCGCATCGATTTCATAGGCCGAAACGGCCAGCGAATCGGTGGACTGCTTGATGCGCCCCACCAACTCGGTCAGCGTGTCTTCCATGGTGCTCAGCGCGGTCAGAAGACGACCGAACTCGCCTTCGGCATTCGAAGAGAACTCCTTGCTCAAATCACCTGCTGCCACGGTCTCGGCAATCAGGATGGCTTCCTGCAATGGCGCCACGATGCGGCGGCGCAGGCTGATCCAGGACCAGGTGCAGGAAATGCAGACCCAGGCGCCCAGTGCCAGCAGCCACCAGCGCGAACGCTCGACCTCCGCCATCAAGTTCTGCGACTGCTGCGCCGTGAGCGATCCCGCCTTGAGCACCTCCAGCACATCAGACATCGCTGACCAGGCAATTCCCATCAAAGCCAGGACAAAAACACTGATGCTGACAAATGCAATCACCAGTCGCTTGCTTACCGTCATATTGATCCCCTTGCCCTGTCCTGCCGAACGCCGTGTTATGTATTGATTTCGTCAACCCGCACAAAACCTGTTCCGCTGTGCAGGCAGCAACCACGGATTTGCGCGAGTTGCATTTTGCAACATCTGGTTTACCACACAACTATGTGCAACCCGTATTTCTGCAACAGCAAACGGCTTGTCCCGGTACAAGACAGCAGCTTGGCGCGGCGTCTGAGACAATCAGTGCGTGGAACTCACCGAACTCATACAAACCGTACTGATTTATGCACTGCCCGTGCTGTTCGCCATCACCATTCATGAGGCGGCGCACGGCTATGCTGCGCGTCACTTTGGCGACAACACCGCAGCCATGATGGGTCGCATCACGCTCAACCCCATCAAGCATATCGACCCCATCGGCACCATCTTGATGCCGCTGCTGCTGTATTTCGCTACCTCGGGCGCGTTTCTTTTCGGCTATGCCAAGCCCGTGCCCGTGCGCTTTGACCATCTGCGCCACCCCAAGCGCGACATGATCTGGGTAGCGCTGGCCGGCCCTGCCTCCAATTTCGTGCAGGCCGTGTTCTGGGGCCTGCTGCTGATCGTCTTGGTAGGCACAGGTCTGCACGAGCGCTTTTTCCTAGAGATGTGCCGCGCCGGCATTCTGGTCAACCTGGTGATGTGGGCTTTCAATCTCTTTCCGCTGCCGCCTCTGGACGGTGGCCGCATTCTGGTCGGTCTGCTGCCCTGGAAACAGGCGCAACTGGTGGCGCGTGTCGAGCCCTATGGCTTTTTCATCGTCATGGCACTGGTGATTGCCGGCGTGGTCGGCAGCTACTGGCTGCGCCCGTTGATGAGCCTGGGCTACTCGGCCATCGATCTGATCCTCTACCCCTTCATGGCCTTGCTGCGCTGAACCCAGCGCCTGGTCTGCTACTGATATCTGTTGTTGATCCCTATGAGCACCACTCGTTTTCTGACCGGCATCACCCCCAGCGGAACCCCACACCTGGGCAACTACGCAGGCATGATGCGCCCCGCCATCGAAGCCAGTCGCGACAAGAATGTGGAGAACTTCTACTTTCTGGCCGACTACCACGCGCTCATCAAGTGCCAGGACCCCGAGCGCGTGCAGCGCTCGACCATCGAAATCGCCGCCAGTTGGCTGGCCGCTGGTCTCGACCCCGAGCATGTGACCTTCTACCGCCAGTCGGACATCCCCGAGATTCCGGAGCTGACCTGGTTCCTGACCTGCGTGACTGGCAAGGGCCTGCTCAACCGCGCCCACGCCTACAAGGCGGCGGTGGACAAGAACAATGCATCCGGCAGCGAACCTGACGACGGCGTGACCGCCGGTCTCTTCATGTACCCCGTGCTCATGGGTGCCGACATTCTGATCTTCAACGCCAACAAGGTTCCTGTGGGCCGCGATCAGGTGCAACACCTGGAGATGGCACGTGACATGGCGTCGAGCTTCAACCACATCTACGGCGGCGAGTACTTCACGCTGCCTGAGGCCGTGGTGGAGGAGTCCGTCGCCACCCTGCCCGGCCTTGACGGCCGCAAGATGAGCAAGAGCTACAACAACACGATTCCGCTGTTTGCGCCACGTGAACAACTCAGGAAGCTCATCAACAGCATCACCACCGACTCGCGCGCCCCCGGCGAGGCCAAGGAAGTCGAAGGCTCCGCCCTGTTCCAGATCTATCAAGGCTTTGCCAGCGAAGAGGAAAGTGCCGCCCTGCGCCAGCAATATGCCGAAGGCATTGCCTGGGGCGATGCCAAGCAGATCCTGTTCGAGCGCATCGACCGTGAAATCGCCCCCATGCGCGAGCGTTATGAATACCTGATTGCCCACCCGGCAGAGCTGGAAGAGATTCTTCAGGCGGGTGCCATCAAGGCACGCAAGCTGGCGACTCCTTTGCTGCAGCAACTGCGCGGCGCCGTCGGCATCCGCAACCTGGCGCAAGCCAGCAAGGCCAAGACCAAGGCTGCCAAGACTGCACTGCCCCAGTTCAAGCAGTATCGCGAATCCGATGGCCAGTTCTACTTCAAGCTGGTGGCCGCTGACGGTCAGCTGCTGCTGCAAAGCCTGGGCTTTACCGCCCCCAAGGAAGCGGGGCAGAACATCGCCCGGTTGCAGCGCGAAGGCGCGACGGCTCTGGCCGCCATCAAGCCGTGCCTGCAGACACTGGATGGTGTCAGCGATGACCTGGTGATCCAGGCTCTGGAACAACTGCGTGAGGCGGCCGAGCAATAGCTCCTCGCTGCCCGATGGACGCTGCCTCCGAATTCAAAGGACAGCGTGGATGTAATCCTTCGCACTAAAGGAACTACCGATGCGTATTGCTGCTCTGGATGACGATCCGCTACAACTGGAACTGTTGCAACAAGTCGCGACGGAAGCCGGACATAGCTGTCACTCTTACCTCAAGGGGGCCGCCCTGCAGCAAGCCCTGCGCCGCGAAAGCTTCGATTTGCTGCTGATTGACTGGGAGCTGCCCGATAGCAGCGGTCCGGATATCGTGCGCTGGGTGCGCGAGCAGATCAGCAAGGAAGTGCCGGTCATCTTCGTGACCCACCGCAGCGAAGAGGCCGACATTGTCGAAGGCCTGGCCAGCGGCGCCGATGACTTCATGATCAAGCCCATACGTGCGGGCGAGCTGCGTGCTCGCATCTCCGCCCTGCTGCGCCGCGCCTATCCGCTGACCGCACAAAGCGTGCTGGACTTCGGCCCCTACCGCTTTCTCACCACCACCAATGGCATAGAGATGGACGGCCAGCCCGTGGAGGTTACGCACCGTGAATACACTCTGGCACTGACGCTGTTCCAGAACCAGGGCCGTTTGCTCTCGCGCGATCATCTGCGCGAAGTCGTCTGGGGCCACAACGCCGAGGTGCAGTCGCGCTCGCTGGACACCCATGTCTCGCGCCTGCGCAATCTGCTGAACCTGCGCGCCGGTCAGCCCTATGCCATTTCAGCCGTTTATGGCTATGGTTACCGCCTGGATGTCCCCGAAGCTGCGCAGCCCGCAGCCCCAGCTGCCTGAGTTCGGCAGCCCCATAACCTAGCTTTAAAAATGCCTGATTTACGTCAAAACCTCTTTTCCGTCCACTCCCCGATGCCCATTCTTAGTGCAGGCATGTTGTGGGTGGCGTTTGGAGGGATGACGGCAACAGGTCTGGCCCATGCCCAGATCACTCCCCGCGGCAACGATGTCATTGCCCACCGCGTGGTGACTGGAGATACGCTGGAGATGCTGGCAGCACGCTATCTGGGCGACCACAAGCGCTGGACAGCGCTGCAAAGTCACAACAAGGTGGAAAACCCCCTGCGCCTGCGCCCCGGTTCGGTGCTGGAAATTCCCACGCGTCTGTTGCGCGCCGCGATGGCTTCGGTGGTGTTTGTGCAAGGCGATGTGCAAAGCACACGCTCTGCGAGCCATCTCGCAGACTCCGTCAACGCGCCGCCTCAGCCCGTGCAAAAAGGCCAGCTGCTGCAGGAAGGCGATTCGCTCCAGGTTCCGGCCAACGCCTTTGTCTCCGTGCGCCTGGCAGATGGCTCACTGGTGCGCGTGCAGTCCGAATCCGATGTCGAGCTGCGCCAGATGCGCCGCAAAGGCCGAGCCGGCAGTCTGCAGTCCATCATCGATCTGCGCGAGGGCGCAATTGAAGCAAAAGTGTCCAGGCAAGCCAATGGCGAGCGCCGCTTCGAGGTGCGCACCCCGGCGGCCTCGACCAGCGTGCGCGGCACCCAGTTTCTGGTGATGAGTGATGACGAGGGCCGCACGGCTGCTGCCGTCGACGAAGGCTCGGTCGCCGTGCAGACGGGCCAGCCCTCAGCCTTGCTCAGGCCAGGTCAAGGTCTGTCCGTCTCCGCAAACGGCCAGATCGGCAAGCCCACAACCATGCTGGGCGCTCCCGATATTTCGGCCTGGCCCGCTCTTGTCGAAGACGCCAACTGGGTCAGCCTGCCCCTGCCAGCCATGGCTGGTGCCGTGCGCTACCAAGTGCTGCTCGCTCAGGACAAGGAGCTGACCCAGATCGTGCGCGGCGGCATGTTCACAAGGTCACCAGCACGCCTGACGGGTGTCGAAGACGGCAGCTACATTGCGGCCATTCGCGCCATTGACGCCAACGGCATTCCTGGCAAACGCAGCCTGCAAGTGTTGCGCGTCAAAGCTCATCCGGTGCCGCCGCTCTATGAGTCTCCAGCACCTGAAGCCACCATCGGACAGGGCCAGCACGGCCTGCAATGCACCCAGGTAGCGGAAGCCTCGGCCTACCGCATCCAGGTAGCCACCGCCGACGGCAGCTTTGCCCAGCCGCTGATCGACGCCAACGACCTCAAGGACTGCGCCCTGCCTGCCAGTGCGCTGGCCAAGCTGCCTGTCGGCGAATATATGTGGCGCGTAGGCAGCATCCGTAAGCTCGGCAACGGCCAGCCGGATGCGGGTCCTTTCGCAGCCCCGCAAAAGATGAAACTGGCCCTGGCACCCAAATCGCCCGAGCTGGAGATCGGCGGCGCGCCCGGCGAAGGCAGCAGCCATATTCACTGGGCAGGTGAAGAGGGTCAACGCTACCGTATCGTGGTGGCCAGCGACGCCGGTTTCACTGCGCCCCTGATCGACACCTGGATAACCCAGCCTCAGTGGAGCACGCAGGATCTGCCCCCTGGCACCTACTATCTGCAGATGCAGGTCGAGGATGCCAACGGCCTGCGCAGCAATCTCTCTGTCGCGCGCCAATTCCAGACCGGCAACTGGGTGACCTCGTCCGAGGGGCAGGCGCTGACTTCCGGCGACGGTTCACGCCTGATGCGCCAGTAAAAACCATAGCTACCAGCGCTTGAATTCCATGAAGCTTCATAGGATTCATATCTTGATCACTTATATGACAAGCGCTGGAAGCTATTTTTTTATGAGCTTCTCACCGAGTCACCCACATGGTTGAAGCGCCCAACCTGCGTAAAAACCGCTTGCAGGACCTGCGCCTGAGCTGGCTGCTGCTCAGCGCTTTCCTGCTCGGCATGACCTGGTGGCTCAGCGGCCCGGGGCAGCTGGCACGTTTCAACGGCATTATTCAGGACACCTCGGCCTGGCTTCACCAGCGTCCAGCCTCGCCCGATGTTGTCATCGTGGCCATCGACGATGACAGCATCGACAGCATAGGCCGCTGGCCCTGGCGGCGTGCACTGCACGCCGCCGTGCTGGAGCGCATCACTCAAGGACAGCCCCGCGCCATCGGCATGGATGTGGTCTTCAGCGAGGAAGACTGGGACTACCCCGGCGACGATCTGCTGCTGCAACGAGCACTGCAAAAAAGCGGCAACGTAGTGCTGCCCGTCACGCGCGCCGCGCAAAGCGCCGCCACCGCCCCTTTACAGAGCCTTGCCAGCGAGGCTGCTGCTCTGGGGCACACCCAGATGCCTGTGGATGCCGACGGCGTGGTGCGACGCTTTTATGCGCAGGAAGGCAAGGCCGGCCAGCTCTGGTGGCATATGGCGCTGAGCCTGCACTGCGTGGGCCAGACCACCCGACCCTGCCAACCATCTGCCCCACCTCCAGCAGACTCGGTTGCAGCCAACTCCTGGCAAAAGCTGCAGCCCCAGTTCATCGCTTTTGCCCGGGCCTCGCGGGACCGCCAGAACAGCCCGGGCTCGCCGTTCACCACCTACTCCTATATCGACATCCTGCGCGGCAATATCCCAGCGGTCGCTTTTCGCGGCAAATACGTGCTGATTGGAGCCACTGCCGCTGGTCTTGGCGAAAAATTCACGGCCCCCATCGGCTTTGATGCGCGCCTGATCTCGAATGTGGAGATGCTGGGCCATGTGCTCAACGGCATCCTTGAGGACACACATCTGGAGCCAGCCACTGCCACGCTCAACCGCAGCCTCAATGTGCTGCCCGTGCTGCTGGGCCTGCTGGCTCTGGCCTGGCTCGGCCCTTCTGGCGGGCTGATTTCAAGCATCCTGCTGGCCTTGCTCAGTCTGTCGATAGCCGGTTTGGCGCCGCGTTGGGGTCATGTACAGACAGCCCCCGCGGCGGCACTGCTGGGCCTGTCGCTTGCCTACCCGCTCTGGAGCTGGCTGCGCCTGCGCGCCGCCACACGCTTTCTGGCGCTGGAGCTGCGCGATCTGCAAGGCCAGGGCCTGCCCGCCCCCTCGCTCAAGAGCGACGCACTCGATCAGCGGATCGACGCTGTGGAGCAAGCCTCGCGCCAGCTGCGCGCATTGCATCACTTTGTCAGCGAAAGCCTGCGCCAGCTGCCCTCGGCCACTTTTGTCTGCGACCGCGAAGGGCTGCTGCTGCTTGCCAACACGGCCGCGCACCGCTATATCGAAAGCCTGGAGCACAAACTCCAGCAAGGTGACGATCTGGTCGCCCTGCTCCACGGCCTGAACAGCGCCAGCAGCGACGGCGGCCGCGCTGCCAGCAGCACGCCACTGCTCACGCACAGTGCATTGCAGCAAGCCACTCTGTCACGCCAGAGCGAAGGGCGCGACACCCAGGGCCGCCATCTGATGCTGCTGAGCCAGAGCTTCGAGGCACCGCCCACCTCGGGCTGGCTCATCACCCTGGTCGATATCAGCGACCTGCGCAGCGCACAGGCCCAGCGCGACCAGGCCATGCAGTTCATCTCCCACGATATCCGTGCACCGATAGGCTCCATCATCACCTTGCTGGAGATGCAGCGCACAGGCAAGCGCATCGATTCGCAAGATGCACTGTTTGACCGCATTGAGGGCTATGCCCAGTCGTCTCTTCAGCTGGCAGACGATTTTGTGCATCTGGCCAGAGCCCAGCAGCAGCAATACCGCAGCGAAGTCCTGGACCTGGGCCTGCTGGCGGATCAGGCCGTCTCGGATTGCTGGACCCTTGCCCAGCAGCAGAACATGCAACTGGTATTCCAGCTGCCGGATGCCGAAGCCTGCGTGCATGGCGACCCCGGCCTGCTGCACCGCGCCGTCATCAACCTGTTGAGCAATGCCATCAAATACGGCAAGCCACAGACTGGGGATGGCGGTGCCCAAGTGGAAGTCGCCGTTGTCGAGCAAGACAGCCAATGGGGCATCGCCGTGCGCGATCACGGCTCAGGCATGGACGAGGCATCGCTGGCCAGACTCAGCCAGCCCTTCGAGCGCCTGCAGCAACACCAGCGCATGGATGGCGTGGGCCTGGGCCTGGCCTTCACGCGCACCGTGGCACAGCGTCATGGCGGCAGCCTGCAGATAAGCAGCCAGCTGGGCCAAGGCAGCAGCTTCACCTTGCTGATACCCAAAGCCTGAGCCCAGAAACGAAAAAGCCTCAGAACTTTTCAGTTCTGAGGCTTGACGTTTTGTGGTGCGGCTGGCAGGAATCGAACCCACGACCCCTTGGTTCGTAGCCAAGTACTCTATCCAGCTGAGCTACAGCCGCAACAGGGTTGTATTCTAGCAGTGCAAAAACGGCTCTCGGACCAAATCGACAACTTTTTCACGTTCATGCAAAGAAAAAGCCTGCCATCAATGAAGACGGCAGGCTTTCATGCAGCTTGGTAGGGCGTGGCGGACTTGAACCGACGACCAAAGGATTATGAGTCTCAACCAACATCCCGCAATAGGTCAGCTTTGTCTGCAAATTCAACAGCTTAGAGCTTCTAAGTTCCGCAATAACCCAGCATCGTCCCTCTATGTGGTTGACTACTCGTTGACACTGGCTTCAAGGTTGGGCTCGGTTCAGAGGCGTAGGAGAAGGGAACGGGTAGGCGTTCTCAGGAAGGCTTTGCAAGCGCTGCTCAGTCTCCGCTGACACCATCTTGATTAGCCCACACTGCGTACCTGCATAGCTGTGGAAATAAGGCTGGATCAGCTTAAAGCCCCGGTCATCGCCAGACTGAAAGTAACGAAAAATCCAGTACGCAACAAGATCGGCCAACTGAATTAGACGTGATGCCTTTGAATCCAGAAAGAGCGGAACTTCAGCGAAATTCCTCAACTTTCCATTCGTATGACCTTGATGTTTAAAAAAATGTGAAAGTGTTTGAAGCTTTTCCTCATATGAGGTCTTATCGAAGATGACAAGCCCACGTTGAGGATTCTTTTTCAAATACATGGAAGCCAAGTACTTATCAAACTCAGACGACACATTCTCAAAAGACTTACTCAGAATTTGGTCTTGGTGCAGCAATGATTTCTCAATTACTGAAGCAAAAACTCGGACCTTTAACTGAGGATTAGAAAGCAGTGCCAAGATATCAACCACTGCTTGAACTCGATCTGCGGGGGGAATGCCATGCCACATTTCCTTCCCAGCACGCATCACCGCGCCATGAAATTCAACAGCGCTCGGATTCTCCGCATTAAACCGAGTCGCAATTGGATCAATTGCTGACTCTAGCCAGTGTGTTTGTCTCTCAAAGACACTAAACCCAGCAAGCACGAAGAAATTCGAGCTAGGGTCATGCGAGTGCCCAGACTCATCAAGGTAAAGAAGATACACAAGAGACCTTTTGGACAAACAAAAACGGACCGCAATTGCGATCCGTCAATAGAAGGTAAGCCGGGTGGAACAATCGTCCAACGCACCGTAACAAGGACAGCACTCCCGACTAGGGAACAAATGTTATCTTAGGTCACTTTTCTTGTCAAGTGCTCCAGCAGAAAGGTTTGCCCAGCCTTCCACTCGCCGTGGAGGCAGCCCCGGGAGATGCTTAACGGCCTTCGGCCTACATCCCCCGGCGTTGCCGGTAGCGTGAGTCGTTGCAGGAGCGTCAAGAGCTTTCGCGGCATAAACGGTTTCCTCCCCGCATGCGGGTCCCCTCCATTTATTCCACGGTCTCTTGACACTCCTTCAACGAAAGACAACCTCAACGATTAACGTGGCAGGCTAGATGCACCAAGCTCAGGTCTCTCAAATCATGGATGTGCGCCGAAAGACGAATTTGGCGAAGTGAGGCCCCTCTCAAGAGCTAATAGTCCTAAAAAAGCCCACTACTTATAAGGTGCTGTGACCTTAAAACCCAATCTTTCGTCTTTCGGGGGCTTTTGTGCATCGCTCCCCATGGCATTTCGTCTTTCGCCGCGGTGAGCGGCATGCTGCGAGCGAAAGCGCAAGAGTTAAGCATGATGGTCTAATACTTAGATCAGTACATCGCTTGGAACATTGAGATGAAAACTGAACCTCAGCTCGATCCATATCTCAATCAATTCTTGAACCTCCTGGCTCAGGACATCGCTCAACATCCAGGAGCTGCTCAACCCATCGCCCCCAGCATGGCACTGCGCAGCCTGGCACTAATTGACGGTGTCGAAATTGACATAGATAAGCCATTGCCAGCGACTGACGAGTGAGCCGACCTTGATATGTCCGCAGTGGCGGACACCTAGCAAGGACTCGCCAGCAAGTGCGCAAGAATTTCGCACGCGAAAATTCATCGGCACACTTCTAGCTGCAGATCGCCTACCACCTCACGCCTTTTGGAATTGCAGGATCAGAAACAGCGTTGTTGCGCTGCGTGCGGAGGATCGCGACAACCTAGCACCAAAGATCCCAGAACGCGCATCACTGTCCTTGCGCTCGTCCAGGCCTCCCAAGAACACGATTTCGCCCCAATCAGCACTTAGTGATGTGGTGAACTCGCGCTTGAGCAGCGTGGGACTATCGATGTTGGAAGTCTTGGTGATAGCAAAGCTTGAAACTGTCTGGGTGACATCCGCAGCGATGCGCTCACCCTGGACATTGGGCTTAACGTCGAGTACCAGGCCCGATGTACGGTATTGCACCGCTTGAACCGGATTGCCCTTTGGGTCTGTAGTGAACTGGCTCAGCACAGGCACTTCCTGCCCAACCGTAAGGCGTCCACTTTTGCCACTAACGATCCGTAAGCTAGAAGTGTCCAGCACTGAAAAGCGGCTGTCCTGGCTAACGATAGAAAGCACCGCCTCTAGCGTTCCTGTCTTGATGTTGGCTAAGGGCTGCATGGTGTTCGTGCGCTCGCCAATGCTCACTGTGAGCCTGTCACCAAGCAAACGGAGCGCGCCAAAAAACCCAGCCCCATCATCATCGCTGCTGCTGTACTCCACAACAGTGGCCTTCACAACTACCTCAGCCAAGGGGCGATCAAACTGATCAATGAGGCTTCTGGCCAGGGCCAGCCGATTGGGTTCCCCCATGAGCAGCAGGCCATCATCACCGGCTGCAACGACAGAGCCACTGCGGCCCAACAGCGGTGTCAATACCTTGTGGATCTCTGCCGCAGGTCGATACACAGGACGGAGGTAATAAGCATGCTCAGATACACCCTTGGCATCCATGCTGGCCTGAACCACATCGGCTATGTCTTTGCTCGACTTCAACTCTTCGGGCAGCAAGGAAGATAGCCCTGGCTGTGCGCTGCCCTTTGGCATGAACATATTGACGCCTGCCTGCTGGACGCGCTCGATCCCCTTGGAACTTAAATAGGCATCAAGCACTGACCTAAACGTCTCCGGCATCGCATCCTTGTAATGGATCGACACAGCGACCTGCTTGATGCTTTCGTCCAGCATGTAAGGCTCTTTGAGGATCTCGCCGTAGACAACGGCAATGACACTAACCAAAGGCGTCTTATCCAAGGCTAGGCTGACTGGCCGCGCTGCCGCAGGCTCTGTAGCTTGCACGGTCAGGCTGGAAGCGATAGAGACCAGTGCAACACCGATGAATTGCCACACTTTCACTGCATTGCTCCTCGTGGAATAGACACCTCACCAGATGGCACTCGGGCCACCGTTCCCTCCTGGGTTGTCTTCCAGGAATGCGCGATTTCACGGCGGCCATCCGGGAGCACCACAAGCAAGGCATCGCTTCGGCGGATTACGCCAAGAGCAACAGGTAATGCCTGCACAGCTGGCGCGCTGGCCACTATGGGCTTGTCCTCGAAATGAAAATAGATTGAGGTGCCGATGACGCCTAGCGCAAGGCCGGCAAGCCAAGCTCCGCGAGCAGCGATTTTTGCCAGTTGAATTTTGGTCATGTGGCGTCCTTTTAGGTGCCAAGGTGAAAGCAAACAATAGAGTCCTTGGCCTTCGCCAAGTACGAGCTGGCGCGTCGAGTACGCTTTGTAGAAATCCGAGCCTCGAAAGAAGTCCCGATCAGCCAACATGGCTCTTGGCTGAGAGCCGTACCTAACCAACGCAAAGTGGATCTTTGGCAGCTTGAGCTTGATTCCGAGCCACGCTAGGCCTGGCACATTGAAGCGGTCAAAGCGGCGGCACACGACCAGGTATTCGACCAAACCATCCCTTATTTGCTTGTCAAGCATTGCGTGCGACTGGCTGATAAACATGATGTCCCAGCCCAGTTTGCGAGCATGCAGGAACCAGTCGATCACGTCCTTGCGATCGGCGTCGCGGTAGTTTCTGGCGTTGAGGATCGCACCGCATTCATCCAGGATGAGCAAGCCGTTCTTGGTCTCATCAGAAGTAGGATTACCCACCCCCAAAGCATCAAGGTCTGCGCGCGTTGGCAGGTCTGGAATCCGGTATGCCCGACATCTGGCTTCATCAAACCATGGAGGCAAAACAGCATCCACAAAAAGATCCACATTGCTGGCAACGATGCGGCCTGCACGCAATGCATCGAATGCTTTTTTTACTGCCCAAAGCGTCTTACCGCCGCCTAGCTTGCCTGTGACGTTGTAGACGGGCATCAGGCCTCCGCAGCGGGTGCAATGACATGCTCAAGCTGCCAGCGATAGAGATAGACCGCCACATCAGCTGAGAGCATTGCTGCCACACAGACTTCAAAGTTGCTTGGCAGCGCGAGATTGATCCCGATGTATAGCCATTCAAAGAGACCTCCAGATGGCAACGAATACACCAGAGTGCCAACGAGCAGCTTGATGCCAGCCCACAGTGCGATGACCACTGCCGAATAGATGGCGATTAACGCTGTAGTTACAGCTGCTTTCCTGCCCAGCCAAGCAGTCAGAAGCCCCACCACGCCAACAAAGAAGGAGTTCAGAAATCCAAAGAGATTTGTCATATCAGTCCCCTACCGGAGCGACCTGCTCAGAAGATAAGAAGCGACGCCAGATGTACCAAAGCGTCCAGCAGTAAAGGCCCCACTCTTCAAGCGTGCGGATCATCTGAATGAACTCGTTGCCGCAGACGTCAATTTGCAGTTCAAAGCTCTCAAAAAACTTCAGATCAGGGTTACGGCAAGCTGCAGCGGGAAGGCCAAAACGCAGTGATCCAAAGATGGCGCTCCATGCCACTTCAGCTGGGTTCTTGGCAGCTTCATCAATGGTCCTGCGAAGCTTGTCCCCTCCTCCTGAAAGTGCCTCTTTTGCGGTCGTGAAGTCCACTGACTTGCCAGCAAAGCCACCGTCATCAATACGGCATGCAACTTGACCTGAAGCACCGCAGCTTCCGCCACCTGAGGGCGCACCTCCCGTGCCACCCGAGCCACCATCCCCTCCAGGGTTTTCAGAGCCATCGGAGCCGTCTCCCCCTGAACTACCTGGAACAGTCTCTACACCTTCCAGCGTAGGTTTGCCTTGTCCTGCGCCGTTGGGGTTGAGGTCAATGGTTTGCTTGTCTCCGTTGGATTTATTGACGGTGATGCTCTCGGGGGCCTTCCCGTCACCATGAAAGGTGTAGTTGCCCTCGCTTGACTCGACCGAAAGCTCACCACGACCGGTGCCTGAAACCTCAATGGCCACTTGGCCGCAGTTAGAGTTTTTTGGATCCTTCTGCCACCCCGTAGAGGTGTAGAGCACTTCACAGGGCGTGTTGTTGGGCTTGGTTGTGGGTTGTGTGGAATCGCGCTCGCAAAGCCCATTCACCAATTTTTTGTATCCGGGGTCACAGGGAAAATCGTCAAAGGTCTGCCATACGGCAACCCAGCGAAGCGTTCCATTGATGCTGTACTGCCCGCAAGACGCTGCCGTTGTGACGCCCTCCGGTCTTTTGGAGTCCAAGTTGCTAGAGCCGCAGTTCGTTGCCGTTGTACCTGTGGTGCCCAGATCGATGACATAGAAATTAAGCTGCCGGTTCTTTGTGGAACTCTTGTATTGCCCAAATCCTGCCCCGCCGAGGGCTTTGACAATGTCTCCTATGCTGCCATTTCCTGGGAGAGATGGCAGCGATTCTGCGAGGTCATAACTGGCCTTGGGTTGAGGCTGCTTATCGCCACTAGCTACCGCGTCGTCATACTTTCTGGTATCTGGATTCTTGAATACGCTGCTGTCGGCTGAATCGAGCCAAATCATTGGGCCATCCACCAATGCGATGTCGGCCGGTGCATCGGCTGGAGCAGGGTCTTCAGGATTCGTGAAGTAGACACCAAGCAGGCCAGCGCCCAACCAAGCATGCACCTCTGCAGCACCGATACGATACAGCGCACTTTCGCCAAAACGCTGGACGACAAATCTGGAGACAGTTGATGTGACAGGGGCCGCTGTTCTGAAGAGGACGGACAGTCCCCCGAATAGCAATGGATTGGCCGTCACCAACATCGGGGCAAGCGCGATGTTCATGGCGAGCAAGCACAACAGGCCTTTACGAACAATGGTGTGATGGGAACGCCTCATGGCAAAGATGTCGGGTAACTTTCGCGTGCGAAAAATAGAGTGAGCTGCCAGTTCCGGACCTAGCAGCTCAGTCACGCCCTATCAGGCCGAAGCACCCTTACGTACCCAGCGCCAAGCAAAGGCCACGCCAAAGACCAAAGCCAACAGCGGGCCGATCTTCGCGAAGGTTGTGCCGATACCGCTAATGATTGCGCTGATGAAGGTGTCGAGGACGGTGTCCAACGTGGATTCGCTCTGGGCCATAGCCGGGCCAGCTGCAGCCAACATGACAGCCACTGTGATGCGCTGGTGGTTTCGAGCAGCGATGGCACGCAGGGTTTGCAGTTTTTCTTTCATGTGATTTCCTATTCGGGATCAGTTAAATCGCCTAACAATTTGCGCAGCCAAGTCCAGGCGAACCCGGCTGAGAAACCAAGAGCCCAGGCGATAAAAAGGGCTCCTGTAATCTTTTTCAGTGTGGTTAGATCAAAGCTCATGGCCCCCGACTCCTGAGCCTGCTCGGAAACCAAGGGCGAAGCAGCTGACGCCAGCGAAGCTCAGTAGTGATGCATGGATCTGCTTCAGCCACGGGGTCACGGCCTCGATGAATTTGAGGATTTGCTCAATCTGATCAGGGTTCATGCCTAAACTCTTCGCAGTGCAGCAGTTGTCAACGATTGGTTCCGTTAAGCAGCCTTCGCGGCAGGCGAGGCAGCAGGCTTGGTCTGGGCATGTTCGATAGGACGTGCACTGATCACAACCTCCTTCGATTCGCGGCCATTGCTGACGCGCTCGATTTCCAGCTCACACATGAAGGGCACTGGAATGTGCTGCATGCGGAACACTGCATCCGCATCGGGCATCTTCCATTCCTCCATGGCGATGCCGGCCTTAAAGTTTTCGCCCTGCTTGTTGTGGCGATCGTCCATCTTGACCTCGGCAAACAGCGCTCCGCTGTTGATGCCTTCCTTGTTGACGAAGCCTTTGAAGGCCTTCATGCCAACGACCTTAATAATGAGTGCCATTGCGGCTCCTTTCGATGGGTGGCAGCTCGTACCAGTCGGGCATGGACACTGGGCCGAGCTTGATTACCCGCGTCCTGGTTTTGAGTTGCACGACGTTGCTTTTGATAGCGATGTCACAGCCCATGGCGAGGAGCTCACGGCGGTGACGGTAGAAGGTGGCGCGGCTCAGCTTGGTGGTCAGATCGTCTCCGGCCTGCCACATGCGATAGGTGGACAACACAGCCTTGGGCAACAGAGAAAAGTCATCTGCTTCGGCACTTCCACGGGTGAACACTTCGGAGAGCCGCTCAAATTCGTGCTCCAATTGCTTCATGTCGAAGCCTCCCAGGTAGTGGCAACCCATGTTGTGCAGCTTGGTCGCCTTGAAAGTCAGTTCCACACGCACAAGGCCCACGGCATCACACCAGTTCGCCAGGGTGTGGACATAGGGGTTCGTAATGCCCTTTTCGTAGTCCTTGACGGCCCCTTGCTCGATGCCCTCTGCATCGGGCACCTTGCCCGCGTGACGGCGCAGCTCAGGGCCTTTGAGGTAGGCCTTGAGGTAGTGCGAACGCGAACCACGACCGAAGTCCACGGTCTCGCCATCGCCATAGGTACCGGTCTTCATCCGGCTGGCCTGCTGGCTCTGCAGGTAGCGCATGTAGGCATAGGCGTCTTCTTTGCTGCCGGTGGCAAAGTTGCAAGTCATGTCAATGCGTGTGACCACCGCACCCGTCCAGACACTGCGAGGCTCAGCCTTGAAGCACGTCCAGTACTTATCACCCTCCGTAAACGGGGGAAGGTCATGGCGTTGCAGCAGGCCGTTGATGATCTCCAGGCATTGCAGGAAGGTGTAGCCGAAAAGGTTGTCAGGTCGCCCCCACTTGGAGACGTTGCCCTCAAACCAAACGGTCTCGCCATCGCAGCGAATGAACACCGCTGATTCGTGACTGCCTTCGATGCGTGCCTTCTTAAGCGTGACGGTTTCGACCTCGCCATGCTTGTCGATACGCATGACCGCGCCATCAGAGACTTTAGGCAGGTCGTTGCGGTAGTGCCGCTGATAGATGGACAGCCAGTCAGTAAAGCCGACCATCTGCACCTGAGTGGGTTGGTATGTTCGCCACTCGGCACGCGTGGAAATGTCCACGACATTGCTCAATTCCGACGCCGAAGAGGCCGCGCCAGAACTAGTAAAAGTCTCACCGGTGAGACTAGATTGACGTGTTACAGGCACGTCAATCTCTCCTGGCCCCTGACGGGGCTTGCGCGTCGCGCTTCGCTTGCGGCGCACAAGCCCCGTCGAGAGCTCCAACGCACACGCAGGAACCTTCCTCGCCGCACAGACGAACCTGACGATATGGAACCGTAAAGCGGCCACTTTCCGGGTGCACTGCATGCACGGTCCAAAACTCTTCACCACCCGGCGTGGTCCAGGCATAACAGATCTGCGCACAATACAACACGCCCCGTCGCATAACCTGAACATGCTGGGCGTGTAACGTATGACCGAGCTGTGCGGCATCGTGACACCTGCGAGCGTGCTCTGCGTGGGTGTATGGATGACCAATCATGTTTGGTGTACCTCACCCATGAAGCTTGTCGTCTTCACAGCTTGAACTCCAGAGCTCGCTCAGCCGCTTTGAGCCGGACAGCTTCAACGTTGATAAAGACACGTCGCCCGACTGTGATCTGGGGCCAGTAGCCCCTCTCTGCTTGCGCCGTCAAGACGCCTAAAGGAAGACCAATCGCTTTCGCAAACGACTCACGGGTCATCAATGGAACTGAGGTCAACCCAGCATCAGTAGGTAGATGTAGACTCATATGCATTAGCTCGAAACGTGCATTTTATGCACTTTTCATGCATATTAAACACCATTCCAAAAGGAGTCAACATGTCTACACGCGACGTCGAAGAGGCTTCCCCAGATGTGCTTGATGGCTACGCCCAGACTTGGTCGAAAAGGGCCGAAGAGCTGAGAGACCGATTGGTCTACCTTGCAGCAGATCTGGCCCCATCTAGAGCAAGGTATGAGTACCTTGAATCCAGAACCGCCATCGCTGCAACAAAGTGGAAAAACGTATTCCTGAGCAGGCAAATGCCGACTAACGAAATGCTGCTAGCGATCTGCCATTACCGGTCTCCATACGCTCATTGGCTGATGACAGGAGATACAGGAGGCATCGACATAGGGCGAGCCCCGTCCTCTGAAATGTGGGAAAAATTTGAGACGGACAGAGAGTGGGAAAGGAGGAAGCGTGGCGCTAAAGAAAAGTGAATCCGGATGGCTTGTCGACCTTCAACCTGGGGGACGAGGCGCAAAGCGTTTCCGGAAGACATTCACTACAAAAGCAGAAGCACTCGCGTGGGAAGCGTGGCTTAAAACACAAGTTCTCCAAGATGCGGAATGGCAACCTGAAAAGAAAGATCTCAGACGCCTGAGCGAGCTTATCGACCTCTGGTACACACACCATGGCTCTGGGCTGAAAGCAGCAGCCAACACCTATGGGCGACTTAAGCGTGCCTGCGAAGCGATGGGCAACCCTATTGCAGACCGCTTCACCGTGAACACCTTCGCGACGTATCGCACGCAGCGCCTGGAGGCCGGTATTGCGCCCAACAGCGTGAATCGAGAGCACGCCTACCTGCGCTCGGTCTTCAATGAATTACGTCGTCTGGGTCACTGGAAAAAGGACAATCCTTTAGGTGAGCTGCGCCAGTTCAAGATCGAAGAGCGCGAACTATCGTTTCTCACGAACGAGCAAATTCAGGCCTTGATCCCCGCGCTTGTTGAAGGCCGAAACAGGCATGCCGCTCTGGTCGCAAAAATTTGCCTGTCCACTGGCGCACGCTGGGGTGAAGCTGAAAGCCTTGAAATCCAGCATCTCAGAAATGGGCAACTTCAATTTGCGGGCACCAAGTCCGGAAAAGTGCGGGCTTTGCCAATTTCACCGGAGCTTTCAGACGAACTCAAAGCACACTACGACCCTAAAGAGACAGGGCACAGATTGTTTGCGCCCTGCTACTCCGCCTTCAGAGAGGGCGTCGAGCGGGCCAATATTCGACTGCAAGAAGGTCAGCTTACTCATGTCTTGCGCCATACCTTTGCGTCGCACTTCATGATGAATGGCGGAAATATTCTGGTTTTGCAACGCAGCCTGGGGCACGCCAACCTCACGATGACCATGCGCTATGCCCATTTAGCGCCCGACCATTTGCTAGAAGTCGTGAAGCTCAACCCTTTGTCTACGTTGACACTTGGTTGACAGCCCCAACGAAAAACGGGCTACGATTTCTCGTAACCCGTTGAATTATTGGTAGGGCGTGGCGGACTTGAACCGACGACCAAAGGATTATGAGTCCTCTGCTCTAACCAACTGAGCTAACGCCCCAACACTGACAACAGCCGTGGCTGCCACCAGAAAAACTTCGCCATTGTAGGGCCTAACGCTTGTGACTCAGAGCATTGCTCACCAGTTTGGATGTGATATCGACAATCTGGATCATCTTGTCGTAGTGCATGCGCGTGGGGCCGATCACCCCCAAGGTACCAACCACCTTGCCGTCGAGCTCATAGGGAGCACTCACTACAGACAAATCTTCAAACGGCACGGTCTGGCTCTCGCCGCCGATGTAAATGCGTACGCCATCAGCCTGATTGGAGAAGTCCAGCAACCTAAGGATTTGCGTTTTCTGCTCGAACAGGTCGAAAGCGCGGCGCAGATTGCCCATATCGCTGGAAAAATCGCTCACGGACAGCAGATTGCGCTCGCCGGCGATCACCACATCCTCGCGATCATGGTTGCTCATGACCTCAGTGCCTACATTCACCGCTGCCTGCATGAGGCTGGCAACCTGGCCCCGCAATTGCTCC
Organism: Comamonas sp. A7-5; assembly: GCF_039581385.1. NCBI lineage: Bacteria > Pseudomonadati > Pseudomonadota > Betaproteobacteria > Burkholderiales > Comamonadaceae > Comamonas > Comamonas sp. A7-5. The sequence goes on along the minus strand of NZ_JBCPWO010000002.1, from coordinate 409,653 downwards.
ACCTCGGTTTGCAGCCGCGTGCGCACCTCCTCCATTGTCAAACCGGCGTAATGGTGATTGAGGAAATTCGAGGCTTCTATCAGTTGCGAGGACTCGTAATCCACATCCGTGAAGATCACGCGGTTTTGCACATCGCCTTCGGGCGAGACGATGATGACCAGAAAGCGCCGCTCCGACAGGCGCACGAACTCGATATGCTTGAAGACGGAGCTGCGACGCGGCACCATGACCACACCCACGAACTGGGAGAGGTTGGACAGCAGATTGGCCGCATTGGCAATTACCTTCTGCGGCTGTTCAGGCATCAGGCCGGGCGTTACAAGATCGCAGCGGTCCACAGTCAGCATGGTGTCGACAAACAGGCGGTATCCCCTGGCTGTCGGCACGCGGCCTGCCGATGTGTGAGGGCTGATGATCAGACCCATCTCTTCCAGGTCGGCCATCACATTGCGTATGGTGGCAGGCGACAATTCAAGCCCGGATGCACGTGAAAGAGTGCGCGAGCCGACTGGTTGACCGTCAGCGATGTAACGCTCGATCAGCGCTTTGAGCAATAACTTGGCACGTTCGTCGAGCATGATTTCATTTTAATGATGTAATTTCCCAGATGACATCCACGTTCCACCATATTGCCCTGATCGGCAAGTACCACACACCCGCAGCAGGCGTTCCGTCCGATGCAGCCAGCGAAGCGCTGCAACGGATTGCCGGTTACGTGCGCAGCCTGGGTTGTGAGGTGATTCTGGATACCCAGTCCGCCATCTATGCGGGCCTGCCCGATTACCCGAGCATGGACGTTGACGGTCTGGGCAGGCATTGCGACCTCGGCCTGGTGGTGGGCGGCGACGGCACCATGCTGGGCGTGTGCCGCCATCTGGCGCGCTATGGCACGCCGCTGGTCGGCATCAACCAGGGCCGCCTGGGGTTTGTCACCGATATCGCCCTGGATGAATTCGAAGCCTCCATCACGCCCATACTGCAGGGCGAGTACGAGGAAGACGAACGCACCCTGATGAATGCTCGCGTCATGCGCGACGGCCAGTGCGTGTTTGAAGCCCAAGCCATGAATGATGTGGTGGTCAACCGTGGCTCGACCTCGGGCATGGTGGAGCTGCGCATCGAGGTCGGCGGCAGCTTTGTCTCCAACCAGCGCGCGGACGGCTTGATCGTGGCCACCCCCACTGGCTCCACCGCCTACGCGCTCTCGGCCGGCGGCCCCATGCTGCACCCCTCGATTCCGGCCTGGGTGATGGTGCCCATCGCGCCGCACAACCTCTCCAACCGCCCCATCGTGCTCTCCGACGCTCAGGAAGTGACTATCGAGGTGGTGGGCGGCCGAGGCGACGCCAGCGCGAACTTCGACATGCAGTCACTGAAATCGCTGCAGCATGGTGACCGCATCCTGGTGACGCGCGCCGATCACAGCGTGCACTTTCTGCACCCCAAGGGCTGGAATTACTTCGACACCCTGCGCAAAAAACTGGGCTGGAACGAGGGAGGCGTCTGACCATGGCCTTGAAGCGCATCGTCCTGCGGGACTTTGTGATTGTCCAGTCACTCGATCTGGACTGGCAGACCGGCTTCACGGTGCTTACCGGCGAAACCGGGGCCGGCAAATCCATCATGCTCGACGCTCTGCAACTGGTGCTGGGCGCACGAGCCGATGCACAGGTGGTGCGCGAAGGCTGCCCTCAGGCCGATATTTGCGCAGAGTTCGATTGCCCATCTCATCTTCATGAATGGCTGGAAGAGTCGGGTTTTGCGCAGGAGCAGGATTTGCTGCTGCGCCGCGTCATCGACAGTCTGGGCCGCAGCCGCGCCTGGATCAACGGCTCTCCCGCCACGGCCACGCAGCTGCGCCATCTGGGCGATCAGCTGATCGACATTCACGGCCAGCATGCCTGGCAAAGCCTGACCCGCCCGGATGCAGCACGCGCCATGCTGGATACCTACGGAGGCATTGAAACGGCCCAGCTCAAATCGCTTTGGCTGGACTGGCGCCAGAACCATCAGGCACTGGAGCAGGCGCTCTCGGCCCAGGACAATCTGCAACGCGAACGGGAGCGCCTGCAATGGCAGATTTCCGAGCTGGACAAGCTGTCGCCGCGCGCCGAAGAGTGGGATGAGCTCAATGCCCAGCACACACGTCTGTCACACGCGCAGACCTTGATGGACTCGGCCCAGTCCTGCCTGCAACTGCTGGAGGATGACGATTCGGGAGCGGCCACCCCATTGGGCAGGGCCCACCACCTGCTGCAGGACCAGGAGCATCTTGAGCCTGAGTTTCAGAGCATTGCCGACGTACTGGGCTCCTGTGTGGCCCAGTTGCACGATGCCCGTCACTCGCTGCAGGCCTATCTGCGCCGCGCCGATCTGGATCCCGAGCTGCTGGCCGATCTCGATGAACGCCTGTCGCTGTGGATGCAACTGGCGCGCCGCTACAAGCGCACACCCGAGGACTTGCCCGCCCTGCTCGAAGGCTGGAAACAGGAGCTGCACCAGCTGGATGCTGCCGTCGATGTGGAGGGGCTGCGCGCCAAAGAGCAAGCCGCCCACCTCAGGTATCAGGCCGAGGCGCGCAAAATCTCGCAGCAGCGCACCCTGGCAGCACCACGCCTGTCACGCGCCATCACCCAGTCCATGCAAAGTCTGGGCATGAAGGGCGGCCGTTTCGAAGTGCAGCTGGAACATGCCGATGCCGCCAGTCCTGCGGGCACGGACAGCATCACTTTTCTGGTTGCAGGCCATACCGGCGCCACGCCCAAACCCGTTGCCAAGGTGGCATCGGGCGGCGAGTTGTCGCGCATCTCGCTGGCCATTGCCGTGACCACCAGCGAACTGGGCCAGGCCGGGACCCTGATCTTTGACGAGGTGGACTCCGGCGTGGGCGGAGCCGTGGCCGAAACCGTGGGCCGCCTCATGCACTCGCTCGGCGATTCACGCCAGGTGCTGGCCGTCACTCACCTGCCCCAGGTCGCTGCCTACGCAGACCAGCACTACCGGGTGACCAAGCGCCCCAAGTCCAACACCACCATCAGCAGCGTGGATCCGCTGACTGGCGAGGAGCGCGAGATGGAAATGGCCCGCATGCTGGGCGGCGAGCACCTGTCCGAAGCAACCATGGCCCATGCCAGAGAAATGCTGGCCATGGCAAGATTGCCTGCAAAGCAGGCGGCAAACAGCGCCCAGCGTTCATCGGGCACCCAGGCCCGAAGTGCCAAGGCCAGCACTACAGCACGCAAAAGCAGCAAAGTCAGAGGAGTTTGAAATCATGTCCATGGAGATTGTTCTGATCAGCGGCATGTCCGGATCGGGCAAATCCGTTGCGCTGCATGCGCTGGAGGATGCTGGCTACTACTGCGTCGACAACCTGCCCCCGGAACTGCTGCAGTCCTTTGTGGAGCTCAAGCTCAATCATCAGGACGAGAAAGTGGCCATTGCCATGGATGCACGCAGCGCCAAGGGCCTGCCTCAGCTGCCTGAGCAGCTGCATCGCCTCAAAAAGCAGGGGCTGATGCCGCGCATGATTTTTCTCGATGCCGACAGCAGCACCCTGATCAGGCGCTTTTCGGAAACCCGCAGGCGCCATCCTCTGTCCCCCGGCTCCCTGACGAACGAGCGCCAGGCACTGGAGCTCGATATCGAAAAGGAGCGAGAGCTGCTGGGCCTGCTACGCGACCGCTCCATCGTCATCGACACCGGCGACCTCAAGTCGGCGCAGCTGCAAAGCTATATCAAGCAGATCATCGAAGCACCCACAGGGCAGATGACGCTGATGTTCCAGTCCTTTGGGTTCAAGCACAGCATGCCTACAGACTCTGACTATGTGTTTGATGTGCGCATGCTGCCCAATCCCTTCTACGACAAGGAACTGCGTGCCTTGACGGGCCTGGACAAGCCGGTTGCCGACTATCTGGGCGCCTTGCCCGAGGTGCAGCAGATGCAGCTGGATATACAGCAGTTCCTCGAACGCTGGCTGCCGCTGCTGGCCAGAGACCACCGCAGCTATGTCACCGTGGGCATAGGCTGCACGGGCGGGCAGCACCGCTCGGTCTTTCTCGTCGAGGCCCTCGCCAGGCACTTCGAGAAGCAGTGGCCCACCGTACGCCGCCACCGCTCACTGGATTTTCGCGACAAGTTCATCCAGGTCTCTCAGCAGTTTCTGGCCCCGGACGCCATCCACCCGATCAGCTGACCCGCATGCTCAGCCCTCAGACGTCAGCCATGCAGGTGCTGCTGCTCGAAGACGACCCAGCCATTGCAAGAACGATTTGCTACGCTCTGGAGCGCGAGGGCATTGCCGTCACCCACAGTCTGCTGATCGCCGATGCGCGTCAGCAATGGAGCAGGACAGCGTTTGATGTGCTGCTCATGGACGTAGGCCTGCCCGACGGCAACGGCCTGGACTGGTGCCGCGAGCTGCGCTCTGCCGGCTCCATTGTTCCGGTGCTGGTGCTCAGTGCCAGAGGCGAGGAGATGGACAAGGTTCTGGGCCTGGAGCTGGGCGCGGACGACTACCTGACCAAGCCCTTCAGCCCGCGCGAGCTGCTGGCGCGCACCCGCGCCCTGCTGCGCCGCTCCAGGCAATTCCAGCCTGTAGCGCCCGCCCAGCTTACAAGAGCACTTCAAATAGATGAGCAAGGGCAGCGTGCCCTGATCCACAGCAAGGCGCTGGATCTGACCAGGCGCGAATATCAGCTGCTGCAGAGTCTGGTCAACGCGGCAGGCCGCATCCTGAGCCGCGACGCCTTGCTGGAGCAAATCTGGGGGCTGGACAGCGAGAGCACGGACCGCACGGTGGATACCCATATCAAGACCCTGCGCGCCAAACTGCGCGAGCGTTTGCCCGATCAGGAGCTCATCGTCACCCACCGCGGTCTGGGCTATAGCCTGAACCAGCCCGGATAGCCGGTATGCGTCTGGGCCTGCGTCTCTTCTTCGCCTTCTTCCTGATCAACGGTCTGGCCGCCTTTTTCGTACTGCGCGTCTTCATGGTGGAGATCAAGCCCAGCGTGCGCAAGGTGACCGAGGACACGCTGGTGGAGACCGCCTATGCGCTTGCCACGCTGGCCAGTGCCGACATGGAAAAAGGCCGGCTGCAAGCCGGTGCGGACAGCACGTTTGCCGCTCAGCTGCTGGGCTACACACAAAAGCCGATACAGGCCTGGATCTGGGACACGCGCAAGACCACGCTGGATCTGCGCATCACCGTCACCGACGCCCGGGGCACGGTGCTGTTCGACTCCCTGGGCAGGGACCAGGGCGCCGACTACTCGCGCTGGCGCGATGTCTATCTGACGCTGCGCGGTGAATATGGCGCACGCACCACGCGAGCCGTCAAGGAGGACGAATCCAGCAGCGTCATGTATGTCTCCGCGCCCATCATGGTGGACGGCAGGATTGCCGGGGTGCTGACCACCTCCAAGCCTTCCAGCTCGGTACAGAAAATCGTCGACAGCGCGGAGCAGAAGATTCTGCGCGGCGGCCTGCTGTTTGTGCTGCTGTCCGCCGCCGTGGGCTGTGCGGTCACCTGGTGGTTTGTGCTTCACGTACGCCGGCTGCGCAACTATGCACAACAGGTGCAGGCCCCCACGCTCAACGAGTCTGCCCACCCCGCTCAGACCTCTGCCCCTGCTTCCATACCCGACATGCCCGGCGAGCTGGGCGAGCTGGCACAGGCCATGGACAATATGCGCAAGCGCCTGGAGGGGCGCGACTATATCGAGGGCTATGTGCGCGCCCTGACCCACGAACTCAAAAGCCCGGTTGCCGCCATACGCGGCGCGGGCGAGTTGCTGCAGGAAGAGCTGCCGCCCCAGGACCGGGCCATGTTTGCCGGACAGGTGGTGGACCAGAGCCTGCGTCTGCAGAATCTGATCGACCAGCTGCTCCAGCTCAGCCGCCTCGAGCAGCGCCAGCAACTGGACACCAGTCATGGCTGCAGCCTGATGGAATGTGCCCGGCAAGCCATGGCTGCGCTGCAAAGCCATGCCGAGCAACGCGGCATGGCCCTGCACCTGAGCGGTGTGGACAGCAGCGGCCCCTGGGAGGCCGGCCTGGTCACCCTGGCCATCAGCAATCTGCTGCAGAACGCCCTGGATTTCTCTGCAGAGAACAGCGTGATCGAGCTTGAGCTGGCCCCGCACCGCATCACCGTCAGCGATCAGGGTCCGGGCGTGGCCGAGCCCTTGCTGGCCCGCCTGGGCGAGCGCTTCTTCACGACCCCCAGACCTAACGGAGAGCGCAGCGGCACCGGGCTGGGCCTGTCCATTGTCACTCGCATCATGCATCTTCATGGCGGCAGCATGCAGGTCCGAAATCGCCACCCCGGCCTCGCCGTGACACTGGATTTTGCTCCCGGAAGCTGAGCAGCCAAGGCTTTCGAGCAGGACTTCACACCCGCTTCACAGACTTCATTGCGCCCACACAGTCGCTGCCGACACTGCGTCCTGAAACCCCTCATTCAGGAGCACGCATGAAAAACCGACTGCTGTTCAAGACAGTCTCACTGCTGATCGTTCTGGCCTTGCTCATGGCCGGCCTGTCCATGATTCAGGATGTGGTGAAAGACCGCATCCGCAACCGCGACTACGCCGTGCAAAGCGTGGTCTCCAGCCTGGCCGGCACGCAGACGCTGATCGGCCCGGCCCTGGTGCAGAACTGCACGGAAACCACCAGCACGACCAATGGCAAGAAAATCGAGTACAGCACCCGCGAATTCCAGCGCATGCTGCTGCCCGACACGCTCAACCACGATGCCAACGCCAAAATGGAAGAGCGCTCACGCGGCCTGCACCACATCAACACCTATGTGCTGCACGACCAGATCTCGGCCGGTTTTGCCAATGCCGCGCAGTATGCGGAGCTGCCCAAACCCAGCGAGCCCAACGCCGTGGTGCGCTGCAAGAAAGTCTTTGCGGCATTCGCGCTCAGCGACCCCCGCGGCATCCGCAGTGCGACGCTGCAGGCCAACGGCCAGGATCTGGCGGTCGAGTCCGGCACTCCGCTGGAGCGCTACGGCAAGGGCATCCAGGCGGAAATTGACTCCAGCCTGCTGAAAAAAGGCGAAGCCCTGAATCTGGAACTCAAGCTGCAGTTGCTGGGCACGGAGCAGCTCGCCTTCAGCCCCATCGCCACGGAAAGCAAGGTCACGCTGACGGCCGACTGGCCTCATCCCTCGTTTGGCGGCAGCTTTCTACCCAGCCGACGCGAAGTGACGGACAGCGGCTTCACCGCCAGCTGGGAGCTGTCCTCGCTGGCCACCTCTGCCAGCACGGCCTTTACCCGCCAGCAACGTCTTTGCAGCCCTGGCTACTGGGGCAGCTCGGAAACCTATGCCGCCTCTGCAGCCCGCGGCCATGACGACAGCGGCCCCTGCCTCGAAACCATGGACACGGAGTTCGTCAACCCCGTCAATGTCTACTCGCTGAGCGAGCGTGCCACCAAGTACGGCATTCTTTTTGTGATCCTGACCTTTGTCGCGGTCGGCCTGTTCGAAGTCATGAAAAAGCTGCGCGTTCACCCCGTGCAATACCTGCTGGTCGGCTCGGCCTTGTGCAGCTTCTTCCTGTTGCTGATCAGCCTGTCCGAACACCTGGGCTTTGCCACGGCCTATGCGATTGCGGCCAGCTCCTGCGTGGCTCTGCTGGCCTTCTATGCCAGCCATATTCTGGGCAGCATCAGACGCGGCCTGCCGTTCGCAATTGCCATCTCGGCCCTGTACGGCCTGCTGTATGTGCTGCTGCAGCTGGAGCAGACCGCTCTGGTCGTCGGCTCCATCGCCCTGTTCGGCGTGCTGGCCCTGGTCATGATCTGCACGCGTCATGTGGACTGGTACGCCTTTGGACGCAGCGAGAGCGAAGCGCCAAACAAGTCTTCGAAACAAGAGGAGGCCGCATGAACCAGTCACGACACACCCCGCAGGCTCAGGCCTTGCTGAACACTTCGTCGCGCCATCTGCTTGGCGAGCCTTGCCAGCTCAGCGTGCAGCAGTACCAGCAACTCTGGCTGAGCGCACAAAGCCAAGGCGACCGCAAGGCGCAGCAAGTCCTGCGCCAGCAGGTGGTGGCCGCGGGCCGGCAATTGCAGACACAGCGCGGCAACCCGCAGGCCAGGGTCCTGTGGCTGGCCTTGATGGGACTGCGCTGCTCCATGCTGATGCCCAGATTGCGCTTCTGAAATCTGCAGCCATCAAAAAAGGTGACGCCGCCCGTCACCTTTTTTCATTCATGCGGCAGGCGTTCAAGCCAGCTCGGCATCGAGCAGCTTGCGGATCGGGGCCGGCAGACCCAGCTCCGCCCAGGCCGCTGCATCCGCCCAGCAGGATTCATCAGCCTCTGAGACCAGGGCGGCATGCGCCTGATCGACGGGCACAAGAACCGGATGCAGGTGCAGATCCTTGTGGGTCAGCACATGCAGAAAGCCGGGAAGGTCCTGCCAGCTCCGGGTCCCGTCCTGAGGCCATGCGGCCTGCGCATGGCTTTGCAGTGCCGCATAGTCTTCAAAGACCGGCGGGCTGTAAAGCCCGGCCCAGATACCGGCTTGCGGACGCTTTTGCAACCATACGCGGCGCTGCGCGTCCACCGCCAGCAGCAGCCACCAGGACTCGGCGCTGCGCTTGATCTTGCGCGTGCGCACGGGATAGTTCTCCGGGTTGCCGGCGCGGGCCGCCCGGCATTCGGAGTGCAGAGGGCACACCAGGCAGGTGGGCTTGCGCGATGTGCAGACGCTGGCGCCCAGATCCATCATGCCCTGGGTGTAGCGCGGCATGGCTTCGTGCAGATTCTCGGTGGGACACAGTTGCTGGGCGTGTTCCCACAGCTGCTTTTCATTTCTGGACTGAGCCAGATCCGCATCGAACGCCAGCACCCTTGTGAGAACACGTCGCACATTGGCATCCAGAATCGGCACCCGCTCGGAAAAGCAGAACGATGAAATGGCACCGGCCGTGGAACGGCCAATGCCTGGCAAGGTCGCCAATTCTTCGGCTGTTTGCGGAAAAGCCCCGCCCCATTGCTCCATCACGGTCTGCGCGCATTTATGCAGATTGCGCGCGCGGCTGTAGTAGCCCAGGCCGCTCCACAGCGCCAGCACGGCATCCTGCGGTGCAGCCGCCAGGCTGGCCACATCCGGGAAAGCGTCCAGGAAGCGCTGGTAGTAGCCCAGCACGGTGCTGACCTGGGTCTGCTGCAGCATGATTTCAGACAGCCAGACGCGGTAAGGGTCACGAGTTTGCTGCCAGGGCAGATGATTGCGGCCATGGCTGGCCTGCCACTGCACTACGGCTGCGGCAATCGAAGGGAGAGTCAAGATTTCAAGCTACCAGGTTGATGTCCAACGGCATGGACGCGGCCTGCGGCCGCTCGGCCGCAATCGGATCCAGCAATTGCGCCGATGCGCTGATCAGCTGCGTCTGCAGCATGCCCAGGCGGGCTTGCGCATTTTCCATGTCTGCAATGCGCTCCTCCAGTTCAGTGGCTGCACCGCTGATCCGGTCCACAGCCTCCAGGCGGCGCGTGTAACTGCGTTTACGTTCGCGCAATTGTGCATCGACTGGTGCAGTCAGTGATTTGCTCCACATATCCACGTCGTTCGATGCCGCTTCAAACACCGTGCGCAGACGCAGCGCCAGAGCTTTGATCAGGCGCTGCGAAAAGTCGGCACTGCCGAGCCTGATGACACTGCTTAGCCCCAAATACTGGGTGTAACTGCCTTCGATGCTGCGCAAGTCGTCCTTGAGCTCGGACAGCACCAGCTGCGGCGGTGTCTGCAGGGAAAAGCCAAACTCCGCATTGAGCTCCTTGAACGAGGAACTCATCATTGCCTGGGTCTCATCGGCCTGGTCCTGCGCCTTTGCAGCCACGGCATGCAGGCGCTCGAAAGTCTGCTCATAGACCTTGCGCAGGCCAAGTTTGAGCCCACGCTGATCCAGCGCTTCTTTCAGCTCGGCCAATTCGGCCTTCAAAGTGCTCGAGCTCAGAAGCAGGAAAAGCTCCTTGAGCATGCGCATATGGATATTGCGCATGGCCTGGATGCGGCTGGCACTCTGGTCGAATTCCTTGTGCTCGGCCTCGATACGGGCACGCATGCTGGCAATCACCGTCGCATTCTTGCCGCGCAGGCCGCAGAGCTCGGCCAGCTGGTCGTCGAGATCGCCGCGGCGCATATTGATGACACGCTCCACCTGCGACTGCAGTTGTTGCACATTGGTGCGCACAGCAGCCTGCAGCACTTTCTGGCGCTGCCCCATGATGCCATTGGCCAGAAGGTCTTCAAAAGCGGGCAGGCCGCTGGCCTGAAGCAGGCTGTCGTTATGCCCCACCTTGGCGACCAGCCCCTTCTGGGCGGAGATGGGCAGCACGCGCTCCAGCGCCACCCCCAGCAACTGGGCCGAGTCCTGCTGCTGACGGCGCAACTGGGCCTGCACCTGCGCGCCAGAACTCAGACTGTCCCACAGCGTATCCACCTTGTTGAGCACCACCAGACGCGATGCTGCCAGAGCGTCATCGCCCCCCGCCTTGCCGGCTCCTGCCGGCAGCACATGGTCGCGCCAGATGGCAAGGTCGGACTTGGTCACGCCGGTATCGGCGCCCAGCACAAAGACCACAGCATGTGCCTGGGGTATCAGATTGACGGTCAGCTCCGGCTCGGCCCCCACGGCATTCAGACCAGGCGTGTCGAGAATCACCAGTCCCTGCTTGAGCAGAGGATGGGGCATATTGATCAAGGCATGACGCCACATCGGCACTTCGACCCAGCCGTCGGCATCGACCATGGGGTTGTCGGCAGCCTCGTCGTCATGCCAAAAGCCCCAGGCCCTGGCCTGATCGATGGAGACCTTGCGCACCTCCGCCACCTTGGCCAGCGTGTCGGATATCTGCTGCGCATCGGCGATATCCAGCGGCTGCTGCACCCAGGCGTCGGGACGCATGCGCCACTGGCCGAGGCTCTCCGGCGACTCTCTGGTATCAATGGGCAGCAGACGCAGACAAGGCGGCAGCTCCGGCTCCCAGCCCAGCTCCGCCGGACACATGGTGGTGCGGCCTGCACTGGCCGGCATCAGCCGGCGGCCGTAATGGGCAAAGAAGACAGCGTTGATCAGCTCGGATTTGCCGCGCGAGAACTCGGCCACGAAGGCAACCATGACCTTGTCGGTGCGCATCTGCTCTTCCAGTCTCTGCAAGCGCTCCTGCACCGAGGCGTCCAGCAGATCCTGGGCAATCAACCATTCACGCAGCTCCTGCAGTTGGGTGGCAAAGCCCCGTCGCCATGCGCCATACTGACCAAACTGCTCGTTGAATGAAGCTGACACATCTACCCCTCTTGTTTGTCTGAGTCGCCGGGTCAGCCAAGGCTGACCGCCTGATCAATATATAGCATTGCCCCTTGACAGCATCTACGGCTCTTCCAGAGGCTGGCCTGATATCTCCAGCCGCCAAGTATCTGCGCGCAACGGCGCAGAACAGCGCCAATGCCTGGGCACTGGCGACGCCTCTGAGGCATATCAAGCATCAAAATGAAATTGTGACGTCAAAACATGCCTGAACGCATACTCAAACTGCGGTATTAGCTATCAAATTCAGAGAGTTTTTGCGGCCTTCTGGCAGCGGGCGCAGTAATAGGTGCTGCGCTGCCCCTGGCGCATGAGCTGGATGGCGGCTCCGCAATGCGAGCAAGGCAGGCCATCGCGGCCATAAACCTGGGCCTCCAACTGAAAGTGCCCTTCCATGCCGTTGGCCGCGGAAAAATCGCGCAAGGTCGTGCCGCCTTTCTCCACCGCCAAGGCCAGCACGGTTCGAATGGCCTCATACAAAACCTTGACCTTGCGCCTGCCCACATCGCGCGCCGGTGTTGTCGGGTGAATCCGCGAGAGAAACAACACCTCGGAAGCATAGATATTGCCGACACCGACGACCACGCTGCCGCTGAGCAGCAGTTGCTTGATGGGCGAGCGACTGGCCGCCAGCCCGGCTTGAAAGGCGTCCAGCGTGAATCCGTCGCTCAGCGGCTCCATACCCAGATGGTCAAGCAGCTTGCGCGCCAGGGCATCGCCTTCATCCGGAACATAGATCACGGCTCCGAAGCGGCGCGGATCATGCAGACGCAGCAAGCCGCGCGATGTCTGCAGGTCGAAGTGATCATGCACTCCGCCAGTTCCCAGCGGCTCCTCGTCGCGGCCCACAAAGCGCAGACTGCCAGACATGCCCAGGTGCATGAGCAGTAGACCCTCGCTCAGGTCCAGCAGCAGATACTTGCCGCGTCTGCGCACGCCCAGCACGACCCTGCCGACCAATGCCTGCGGCAACAGCCCCAGAGGCCAGCGCAGGGGCTTTCCCAAGGTGGCTTTCTCAATCTGCGCACCCGCAATGCGGTCAGCAAAAGAGCGGCGCGTAACCTCGACTTCGGGCAACTCAGGCATGCAATCTCATCTTCGCCAAGTGTTCAACAAGCTTGGATTATTATGAGCCGATGGTTCATCCTCTACGTTTTCAGGGACTCGCCGTGGCCGCCGTTCTGGCCATGGGATCGGCAATCGCATCCGCCCAGACCGCTGACCCGCCATCCCAGCAGGACAAGATCGAGCAAAGCACCGATCTCGAACAGGCCGCGGAGCGTGAGAATGAGCAAGCGGCCCTCTCTGCCGAGCTGTTCTACGAAATCCTGGTGGGAGAGATGGCCGCTCAGGAAGGCGCCCTGACGGACGCCCAGGCCCTGATGATGGAGGCCGCGCGCAGCAGCAACAACGAAAAGCTCTATCGCCGCGCCACCGAACTTGCCATTCAGTCCCGTTCGGGCGACCGCGCACTGCGCAATGCCCGCGCCTGGCTGGAGGCCTACCCCGAATCACGCGATGCCAACCGCGCAGTGCTGCGCATTCTGGTGGTGATGAACCGCATTGCAGACTCGGCCAGCTATCTGCGTCGAGAGGTCGAGCTGACCCCTCAAGCCAATCGCAGCGCCACTTTTCTGGCCATCACCCAGCTCTACAACAATGCCTCGGACAAGCCTCTGGCCGCCGATGTGGTCGAGCAAGCGCTGGAAATCGATTTAAAGGACCCGAAGAACGGCCCCATGGCCTGGGCCGCCATAGGCCATATGCGCCTGATCGCCGGTCAGAAACCTGCCGCCCTGCAGGCGCTGCAGAACGGCGCCAAGCTGGGTCCTGAATCGGGTGCCGTCGCCTTGCTGGCCATGGAACTGCTGGAATCGGGTTCTGCCGAAGTGGAGCCGCTGGTCAAGCGCTATCTTGAAAAGAATCATTCGCCACAACTGCGCCTGACCTATGCCCGCGTGCTGCTGGGACAAAAACGCAACGCCGATGCCAAGACCCAGTTGCAGCTCATAACGCGCGAGGCGCCCGAATTTCCGGAAGCCTGGGTCATGCTCGCCAATTTGCAATTGCAGGATGGTGAGCTGGATGCTGCCGACGTTTCCCTGACACAGTTCAGCGCTCTGCTGCCCAAACTGCCTGAGGGTGTGGGTCGCGCTGCTGGCGAATCCCAGCTCTATCTGCTCAGGGCCGATCTGGCAGAGAAGCGTCAGCGCTACGACGAAGCCGACATCTATCTGCAGCGCATTCCCGATGCCGCCAACCTGCTCAGCGTGCAGGCCCGGCGCGCCGATCTGCTGGCTCGCCAGGGCAAGGTGAAGGAAGCTCGTGCCCTGATCCAGGCCATTCCGGCAAACGGCCCCAACCAGAAGCGCCTCAAGCAGATTGCCGAGGTGCAGCTGCTGCGCGATGCAGGCCTGAACAAGGAAGCCTATGCGCTGCAAGCTCAGCTGCTGAGCCAGGCACCCGATGATGTGGAGCTGGCCTACGACACCGCCTTGCTCGCGGAAAGAGCCGGAAACTTCAGCGAGATGGAGCGCCTGCTGCGCGACATCATCAAGCGCAAACCCGATTTCAAGCATGCGTACAACGCACTGGGATATTCCTACGCTGATCGCGGCATCAAGCTTGAAGAAGCGCAGACCTTGATCCAGACCGCTCTGGACATGCAGCCCGGCGATCCATTCATCACCGACAGTCTGGCCTGGGTGCATTTCCGCCGCGGCAATCTGGACGAAGCCGAAAAACTGCTGGAGCAGGCCTATGCCACGCGTCAGGATGCGGAAATTGCCGCCCACCTGGGGGAAGTTCTTTGGGCCCAAGGCAAGCAAGACCGCGCCCAACTCATCTGGCGCCAGGGCATGAAGGCAGACAGCAGCAATGACACTCTGCTGGAAACCCTCAAACGCCACAAAGTGACGCCATGAAGCGCAGGCCGACTTTCTTGAAAATTCTTCCAGCCCTCGGGCTGGCCCTGGGAGCGGCCATGCTCGGCGGCTGCGCCCAACCTGCACGGCAGCTGCAGCTCGATGTAGCGGCCAGCCACCACTGGTCCGGCCGCATGGCGCTGCAGGTCCAGGATGCCCAGCAGCAATCCTTCAGCGCTGGTTTCGAGCTGCAAGGTCAGCCCGAGAGCGGCACCTTGCTGGTCTTCAACCCGCTGGGATCCATCATGGCCCGCCTGCAATGGACGCGTGCCGGAGCCACCTTGCAGCAGGGCGATCAGATCACCCAGTCAGACTCCCTGCCTGAACTCATCACCCGCATGACCGGCAGCGAGATTCCCGTCGCCGCGCTGTTCGACTGGCTGCAAGGCAAGAACACGGCTGTGACCGGCTGGCAGACAGATCTTTCGCGCATCAGCGATGGCCGCCTGCGTGCCGACCGCATCAGCCCGCCACCCGAGGCCTCCTTGCGCATCGTTCTCGATCAGGACGCTCGCTGACTGGCCGGCAACCCGGTGCTATCGTTGCACCGTTTTTCTTACTGACACATACACGCCATGCACTCGCTTTATGACGTGCCGGCCCCGGCCAAGCTCAACCTTTTTTTGCACATTACCGGCCGCAGGCCTGACGGCTATCACCTGCTGGAATCCGTCTTCATGCTCATCGACTGGCATGATGTGCTGCATCTCGAGCGCACGGTCAGCAGCCAGATCAGCCGTGAAGACCTCAATGGCGTTGACCTGCCTGCCGATGATCTGATCACACGCGCGGCCCGCGCCCTGCAGCAAGCCACAGGCTGCACGCAAGGCGTGCGCATAGGGGTTGAAAAGCACCTGCCCGCCCAGGCCGGCATGGGGGGCGGCTCATCCGATGCGGCCAGCACGCTGATGGCGCTGAACCGCCTCTGGAATCTGAAGCTCTCGCGCCAGGAACTGCAAAGCATAGGCTTGAAGCTCGGCGCCGATGTCCCCTTTTTCCTCTGCGGTCACTCGGCCTGGGTCAGCGGCATCGGCGAAATCATCACCCCGCTGACAGGCCGCAATGCCTTGCCGGAGCAGCAGTTCCTGGTGGTCAAGCCCGAACAGGGCCTGGAAACGGGCAAGATTTTTTCCAGCGATCTCCTGAAACGCGACACAAAGCCTGCTATAGTTGCGGACTTCGCTGCGAATCACTTCGGCTTTGGCCGAAACGACCTGCAGCCGGTCGCTGAAGGCTTGCAGCCCGAGGTGATGAAAGTCAGAAGCTGGCTCGAATCACTCAAATTGCATGCTAGAATGACGGGCTCTGGAAGTGCGGTATTTGCACCGATAGCGCAAAGCATTGATCTGAGCTGTGCTCCTGGCACATGGCAGATCAAGGTTTGCAGAAATCTGGAAAAACACCCACTTAATAGCTGGATTCCAGAGAACAAGTTATAAGGCTGTTTGTCTTCGACAAAAGGCCTGTGTAGGGGAGTCGCCAAGTTGGTTAAGGCACCGGATTTTGATTCCGGCATGCGAAGGTTCGAATCCTTCTTCCCCTGCCAAACATCTTCTTGCGTCATAGCAACCCACAGCACTGGGACGCACAATGCATTCACATCACTCTGATTTCATGGTCTTCACAGGCAATGCCAATGCTGGCATGGCCGAAGAGATTGTTAAGCACCTCGGCACCTCTCTTGGTGCTGCTGACGTTGGCCGTTTCTCCGATGGAGAAGTCGCGGTCGAGATCAAGCAGAACGTTCGCGCCCGCGACGTTTTCGTGGTTCAGTCCACCTGCGCTCCGACCAACGACAACCTGATGGAGTTGCTGGTCATGGTCGATGCCCTCAAGCGTGCATCGGCCGAGCGCATCTGCGCCGTGATCCCTTATTTCGGCTATGCCCGCCAGGACCGCCGCCCCCGCTCCAGCCGCGTGCCCATCACCGCCAAGGTGGTGGCCAACATGCTGCAGGCCGTAGGTGTCGAGCGCGTGCTGACCATGGATCTGCACGCCGACCAGATCCAGGGCTTTTTCGACATCCCCGTGGACAACATCTACGCCACCCCCGTGCTGCTGGGTGACCTGCGCCAGAAGAACTACGAAGACCTGATCGTGGTCTCCCCCGACGTTGGCGGTGTGGTGCGTGCTCGCGCCCTGGCCAAGGAACTGGGTTGCGATCTGGCCATCATCGACAAGCGTCGCCCCAAGGCGAACGTGTCCGAAGTCATGCACGTGATCGGCGATATCGACGGCCGCAACTGCGTGATCATGGACGACATGATCGACACCGCCGGCACGCTGGTGAAGGCCGCCGAAGTGCTCAAGCAGCGCGGCGCCAAGAACGTGTACGCCTACTGCTCGCACCCCATCTTCTCGGGCCCGGCCCTGGAACGCATCGGCAACGGCAGCGCTCTGGACGAAGTGGTTGTGACCAACACCATTCCTCTGAGCCCCGCAGCCCAGCAGTGCGGCAAGATTCGCCAGCTGTCTGTGGCCGGCCTGTTTGCCGAGACAATTCACCGCATTTCCACAGGTGATTCGGTGAGCAGTCTGTTTACCGCTTAAAATCTCTGGTTTTTCGGCTTCGAGCCCAAGCAAACCTCCTTCGGGAGGTTTGACCGTTTCGAGGCCACCGCAAGAATCCACGGCCTTGCTGCAAGGTGCAGATTCTTTTATCAATCGGGCGAGACTGGTCGCGGTCCGCCCATCTAGGAGTTAGTTATGCAATTCGTCGCTACTGAGCGCGCCAAGCAAGGTACGGGTGCGAGCCGCCGTCTGCGTCTGTCGGGCAAGACCCCCGGTATCGTTTACGGTGCTGGTGAAGCCCAACTGATCGAAATCGATCACAACGCCCTGTGGCACGCTGTGCACAAGGAAGCTTTCCACTCCAGCATCCTGGACATGGAAATCAACGGTCAAGTGACCAAGGTCGTGCTGCGCGACGTGCAGTTCCACCCCTACAAGAAGCTGGTGCAACACATCGACTTCCAGCGCGTGGACGGCAACACCAAGCTGCACATGAACGTGCCCCTGCACTTCGAAGGCGTTGCTGAATCCCCCGCCGTGAAGGTCGAGAACTGCACCGTGACTCCTCTGATGCACGAGCTGCAAGTGATCTGCGAACCCGCAAACCTGCCCGAGTTCATCAAGGTGGACCTGAGCGCTCTGACTTCCAAGTCCGTGCTGGGCCTGCAAGCTCTGAAGCTGCCCAATGGCGTGAAGGCTGTGGTGCGTGGCGCCAACAAGAACCCTTCGCTGATCTCGATCAAGCTGCCCGAAGTGGCTCCTGCCGAAGGCGCCGCACCTGCTCCCGCAGCTGCTCCCGCCAAGAAGGGCAAGAAGTAATTCTTGTGACTTCGGTACGGCGCCTGCCGCTGTACTCCAAGAAAAGGCCCACCTCGGTGGGCTTTTTCTTTGGCCCATGCACAACAGCCCCTGTCCTCCCAGCCTTGCTGGCAAGAAGATAATCGAGCAATGATCAAACTGTTTGTCGGCCTCGGCAATCCTGGCCCTGAATATGAAGACACCCGGCACAATGCCGGCTTCTGGTGGATTGATGCGCTGGCGCGCGAACTCAAGGTCAACCTGGTTCCAGAACGCAGCTACTGGGGATTGATGGCACGCACCAGCATCCACGGCCAGAGCATCTGGCTGCTGGAGCCGCAGACCTTCATGAATCTCTCGGGCAAGTCGGTCGGCACACTGGCCCGCTTCTTCAAGATTCAGCCCGAGGAAATCCTGGTCGTGCATGACGAGCTGGACTTCGAGCCCGGCGTGGTCAAGCTCAAGCTCGGCGGCAGCCATGGCGGCCACAACGGCTTGCGCGATATCCATGCCCAGCTCGGCTCGCCCAATTACTGGCGTCTGCGCGTGGGGATCGGTCACCCCGGCCACAAGGGCGAGGTCGCCAACTGGGTGCTCAAAAAGCCGGCCCCCGACCAGCTCAAGCTGATCGAAGACGCCATCGCACATTCGCTCAAGGCCTGGCCCGATATGGTGGCCGGCCAGATGGACAAGGCGACTCTCGCGATTCACACCACCAAGGCACCCCGCCCCAAGCCGCCCCGCAAGCCTGCGCCCGATGCCGCCCAGCCTGCAGCTGGCGAGGCCTGAACCCGAGGCAGAATGAAAAATAGCTCCTGAATAAGGAGCTATTTGCGCTTGATATACAAGTAATTCAGGCTAAAAAAGCCTTAACTTTCTTTCTTAGCCTGCGTAAGCTGCTCATATTTTTTGAACAGAACCTCACGGCTTTCGATGTACTCCGGATTCACCGGTATGCAGGCCACAGGGCAAATCTGCACGCACTGGGGCTCGTCAAAGTGGCCCACGCACTCGGTGCACTTGTGCGGATCGATTTCGTAGAACTCCTCACCCATATAGATGGCATCGTTGGGGCACTCGGGCTCGCACACATCACAGTTGATGCATTCATCGGTAATCATCAATGCCATGTGCCAGCTCCTGTGCAGTTCTCGGTATCGGCCCACATTATCCCAAGCTCCCCAAGACATGGCAGCACCCGGGACAAAGCCGCCCCCTCTCGGACGCGGCACAATTGCCGCTATGCTGCGCAGCACGCAAACACCGCGTCTGAGCCCACTTCACGATGAAACAACGCCCCACGCCATGAGCATCTTCTTGCTCAAACGCCTGCTCACGCTGATCGCCACATTGATCGGTGCCTCCATCGTGGTTTTTGCCGTGCTGGAAGTCCTGCCCGGCGATGCAGCCCAGATGCTCATGGGCCCCGATGCCGAGCCCGAGGCCGTGACGGCCATGGCTCAGCAACTGGGCCTGGACCAGCCCGCGCTGACACGCTACTGGCAGTGGATAGCCGGCTTGCTGCACGGCGACATGGGCGACAGCTACGTCTATGGCTCGCCCGTGACCGAGCTGGTCTGGGAACGCCTTGCGGTCACCGTGCCGCTGGCCGTCATGGCCATGTGCATCACCGCCGTGCTGGCCATTGCTGCGGGAGTGTTTGCGGCCGCCAACCACAAACGCTGGGGCGATGTGGGCCTCATGGGCCTGGCCCAGATCGGCATTGCCATCCCCAACTTCTGGTTTGCGATTCTTTTGATCCTGCTGTTCTCGGTGAAGCTGCAATGGTTCTCGGCCGGCGGCTTTCCGGGCTGGAGCGAGGAGGCCGGCGGCGGCTTCTGGCCTGCGCTGCAGGCACTGCTGCTGCCTGCCGTTGCGCTGGCCGTGGTGCAGGCCGCCATCCTGGCACGCATCACCCGCTCTGCGGTGCTGGAGGTGCTGCGCGAGGACTTTGTGCGCACGGCCCGCGCCAAGGGGCTTTCACGCGGCGCGGCGCTCTGGCGTCATGTGCTGCGCAACGCCATGATTCCCGTCGTCACCGTCATGGGCCTGCAGTTCGCCAATCTGCTGGCAGGCACCATCGTGGTGGAGAACGTGTTCTATCTGCCGGGCCTGGGCCGACTGATCTTTCAATCCATTTCCAACCGAGATGTGATCGTGGTGCGCAACTGCGTGCTGCTGCTGGCCGCCATGGTGGTGGTGGTGAATTTTGTCGTCGACGTGCTTTATGCCGCCATCGACCCCCGCATCAAGGCCAGCGATATATGAGCAGGCAGACCGATACCCGCGCCAGCGTGAGCGACTACCCGACACGCGCCTTCACGCGCACACAGCCCCAAAGCTTTGGCCGACGCGCCTTGCAGCACCGCAGCTTTGTGCTCGGCGCCCTGCTCACGACCTTGCTGGTTGCCGCCGCGCTGCTGTCTTTTGCCTGGACCCCCGGCTCGGCCTATGAAGTGGATATGGACGCAGCCCTGCAGGCCAGCAGCAGCCAGCACTGGCTGGGCACCGATGCCTTCGGGCGCGATATTGCCTCGCAGATTCTGGTCGGCGCACGTGCATCGATTGCCGTGGGCCTGATCGCCGTGGGCATAGGTCTGACGCTGGGCGTGGTGCTGGGCCTGGTCGCCGCTGCACGCCGTGGCTGGGTGGAGGAAATCATCATGCGGCTGGCGGACTTCACCTTCGCCTTTCCAGCCCTGCTCTCGGCCATCATGCTCACGGCCGTGTTTGGAGCCGGCATGGTCAATGCCATCATTGCCATCGGCATCTTCAACATCCCCACCTTTGCGCGCATCACCCGCGCCTCGGCCAACGCCATCTGGGCGCGCGACTACGTGCTGGCCGCGCGCGCCTGCGGCAAAAGCCGCAGTGCCATCACTTTGCAGCACGTGCTGCCCAATATTGCTGCCGTGCTGGTCGTGCAGGCCACCATTCAGTTTGCGCTGGCCATTCTGGCTGAAGCCGCTCTATCCTATCTGGGCCTGGGCACGCAGCCTCCCCAGCCATCCTGGGGGCGCATGCTCAGCGAAGCCCAGACCCTGATGTTCCAGGCTCCGCTGCTGGCCGTCTGGCCCGGCCTGGCAATCGCCTTGTCGGTGCTGGGTCTGAACCTGCTGGGCGACGGTCTGCGCGACCTGCTGGACCCTCGACTGACACGCGAGCGTTGAATCACCATGGCTTTGCTTGAAGTCTCCAACCTCACCATCAATTTGCAGACCCATCGCGGCCGGGCCCAGGCCGTGCGCGATGTGAGCTTTACGCTGGAGCGCGGTGCCACACTGGGCCTGATCGGCGAATCGGGCTGCGGCAAATCGCTGACGGCATTGGCGCTGATGGGCCTGCTGCCCGAGCACGCGCAAGTGGACGGCAGCATCCAGCTGGACGGCCAGGAACTGCTGTGCCTGAGCGAGCGCCAGCTCTGCGCCCTGCGTGGCAACCGCATGGCCATGGTGTTTCAGGAACCCATGAGCGCCCTCAACCCGGTGCACAGCATCGGCCGCCAGGTGGCAGAGCCGCTGCGGCTCCATCTGGGAATGAGCCGCGCCCAGGCCCGCGCCCGCGCCACCGAGCTGCTGGAGAGGGTGGGCATCGCGCAGGCTGCGCAGCGGCTCGATGAATATCCGCACCAGTTCTCCGGCGGCCAGCGCCAGCGCATCATGATTGCCATGGCTCTGGCCTGCGGTCCCGATCTGCTGGTGGCCGACGAGCCCACCACAGCCCTGGATGTGACGGTTCAGCAGCGCATTCTGGATCTGCTGCAGGAGCTGGTGGCCGAGCATTCCATGGCACTGGTACTCATCAGCCATGACCTGGGCGTGATTGCCCAGAATGCGGAGCAGCTGCTGGTCATGTATGGCGGCACCGTGGTCGAATCCGGCATGACGGAAGCGGTGTTCGCCAGGCGCGCCCACCCCTATACGCGCGGCCTGTTTGCTGCACGCCCGCAACTCCACGCCGCAGAAGGTACAGCCCATCTGCCCACCATTGCCGGAGCCGTGCCAGAGCTCGTGGACCTGCCCGCAGGCTGCCCGTTTGCGGGCCGCTGCGCCCATACTCAGGACGAGTGCTATGTGGAGCGCCCCCAGCCTCGCACGCTGCATCAGCCCAGCATGGCGGCACCGGCCTCTCTCGCTTCCTGGCGCCAGCCCCATGTGGCACGCTGCCTGTATGAACGAGTGCTGACGGCAGGAGCAAGGACATGAGCAAGCCGGCCGAAACTTCTGAAACAGGAACCAGCGGCGCAATCTTGCTGAGGGTTAGCGGCCTGAAACGCGCATATTCACGCCCCCGCACATCGCTGTGGCACAAGCCCGAGCCGCTGCAGGCGCTGCGCGGCGTGAGCTTCGAGCTGCAGGGCGGACAAAGCCTGGGCGTGGTCGGCGAATCGGGCTCCGGCAAGTCCACGCTGGCGCGTCTGGTCATGGCGCTGGACCGCCCCAGCGAAGGCAGGGTGGAACTGCTGGGCCGCAATCTGCACCTGCTGTCCGAACAGGAACTGCGCGCCGCGCGGCGCGACTTCCAGATGGTGTTTCAGGACCCCTATGGGTCGCTGGACCCGCGCATGACAGTGGAAGCCATCGTCAGCGAGCCTTTGGGAACGACTCCTGAGAAGCTCAGTCGCCCTGCCAGGCGCCAGCAGGTGCTGAGCGTGCTTGACCAGGTCGGTCTGCGCGCGCAGGACGCCGACAAATATCCGCACGAGTTCTCTGGCGGCCAACGCCAGCGCATTGCCATTGCCCGCGCTCTGATTACCCGCCCCCGCCTGATCGTGGCCGACGAACCGGTCAGCGCGCTCGATGTCTCGGTGCAGGCCCAGGTGCTCAATCTCATGCAGGACTTGCAACGCGAGCTGGGCCTGTCCTATCTGTTCATCAGCCATGACCTGGCCGTGGTCCAGCATGTCTGCGATCAGGTCATCGTGCTCCATCAGGGTGAAGTGGTGGAGCGCGGCACACCGCGCAAGCTGTTCTCCGCTCCCGAGCACCCCTATACCCAGGCCTTGGTCAAGGCCGCACCGCGAGTCATCTGAACCGGGCCGGCAAACAGTTGTTCACACTCGCAGCAGCGATATGCCAGCGACCACAGCAAAGACTGCTCCGGCTGGTGTAAAAACGCATATGAAACAAGTCCGCTCCCCGCGATGACTTGCAGCGCTTTTGATGGCCCCATGCGGCCAGCCCCCCCATCGGAGACTTTGTTGATGCTCAATCGCCGCTCCTTGCTGGCCAGCTCTGCTGCCAGCTTGCCCTTGTTCGCTGCCTGGCCTGCCATGGCCCAGGCCAAGAAAGACAGCGTCACGCTGGCCATGACGCTGGAGCCGCCAGGACTGGACCCCACGGCCGGGGCTGCTTCCTCGATTGCCGAAGTCGTGCTCTACAACGTGTTTGAGACACTGACCAAGATCAACTCCGACGGCAGCGTCTCGCCTCTGCTGGCCGAGAGCTGGGAAGTCTCGTCCGATCTCAAGACCTATACCTTTCGCCTGCGCAAGGATGTGAAGTTCCAGAACGGCGAGCCCTTCAACGCTGCCGCCGTCAAGTTCTCGTTCGACCGCGCGGCCGCCGACAAAAGCACCAACAAGGACAAGCGCACCTTTGCCAATCTGAGCACCAAGGTCGCCGACGAGCATACGGTGGTACTGACCAACCAGGAGATCGATCCCGACTTTCTGTTCATGATGGGTCAGGCCACGTCCATCATCGTCGAGCCCAAGAGCGCCACCACCAACGCCAGCAAGCCCGTAGGCACCGGCCCCTACAAGCTGGCGGCCTGGGCCAAGGGTGCATCGGTCACACTGACCGCCTGGCCCGGCTATCGCTCGGCACAGAGCATTCGCATCAAGCGCGCCGTGTTCCGCTTCATTCCCGACCCTGCGGCACAGGTTGCAGCCCTGCTGGCGGGCGATGTCGATGCCTTCCCGCGCGTCTCGCCGCGCAGCGTGCCTCAGTTCAAGGCCAATGCCCGCTTTCAGGTGGTGGTGAGCAACTCGCGCGCCAAGACCATTCTGGCCATCAACAATGCGCGAAAGCCGCTCAGCGATATTCGCGTGCGCCGTGCCATTGCCGCCGCCATCGATCGCAAGGCCGTGATTGCCGGTGCCGCCGACGGCTATGGCGTGCCCATCGGCAGCTACTATGTGCCCACGGCCTTTGGCTATGTGGACACCACAGGTGTCAACCCCTTTGACCTGGAAAAGGCCAAGGCTCTGATGGCTGAAGCCGGCATCAAGACCCCGCTGACGCTGACCATGACGCTGCCGCCAGCGCCCTATGCGCGCCAAGGCGGTGAGCTGATTGCAGCCCAGCTGGCCAAGATCGGTATCCAGCTCAAGCTGCAGAATGTGGAATGGGCGCAGTGGCTGTCGGGCACCTACACCAACAAGAACTACGACCTGACCATCATTTCGCATGTGGAGCCGTTTGATCTGGGCAACTTTGCCAAGCCCGATTACTACTGGGGCTACCAGTCCCAGGAATTCAACGAGCTTTTCGACAAGATCAAGCACACACCGCGCCCCGCCGACCGCGCACGCCTGCTTGGCGATGCCCAGCGCCTGCTGGCGCATGATTCGGTGCACGGCTTTCTCTACACCCCGCAGTGGGTGACCGTGGCAAACAAGAAACTGCGCGGGCTGTGGAAGGACATGCCGGTGTTTGTCAATGACTTGTCGTCCTTGTCCTGGGGATAAGAACGACAAGCTCCCCCTGAGGCGCTACGCGCCTTCCCTCAGCCGGGCGCCTCTTTCCATGTGCTTCGCACTATGGGAGGGGGACGGAGGGGGACGACAGCCTCGCTGCGGTGCGGCCGGCACAGGCCCTTGCTCGCTGCCCCTTTGCTGGGGCGCGTCAGTTTTAAAAGTGTTTGCCTCTAGCGTTGCACCATCACAAGACGAAGTGCGAGCGCGCCGAAAACGGTCGCAGCGATGCGGTTCAGCCAGCGCTGGGCGCGTACGGAGCGCTGCAGGATCTGGCCAAAGAGCCCCGAGAAACAGGCGATAGAGCCAAAGACCAGCCAAGCTGCTGCCATGAAGACGCTGCCCAGCACCATGATCTGCAGCGCGACGCTGCCGCGTGCCGGGTCGGTGAACTGGGGCAAGAAGGCCAGAAAGAAGATCAACACCTTGGGGTTGGTCAGGTTCATGACCACGCCTCTGCCCACCCAGCCCATGGCGGAGCGCAGAGTCAGCACATCGCGCTGCTCCTGCGCCTTGGCACTTTCTTCGACGCTGACCGGCGCATGCCATGCGCCCCAGGCCAGATAGGCCAGATAGGCGGCGCCGCAGAGCTTGAGCGCCGTGAACAGCATGGGCGACGTCGCCACCACGGCCGCCAGTCCCAGCGCCACGGCGGCCGTGTGTCCGACAATGCCCAGACACAGGCCCAGCACCACGCACAACCCCACGCGCCAGCCGCGCTGGGCCGACTGTACCAGCACAAACAGGTTGTCGGGGCCGGGGCTCAGGCCCAGCAGCAGGGCCACGCCAAAGAATGTGATCAGGACTTCCCAGGTCGGCATTTTCAGATCTCTTCAAAAACAATAGCTACTTGCGATTCATCGACAAGGGCTGCAGGCCTTTTTGACAAACAACCCACTTCAACCCAGCCCCAGTGCCGTCACGCCCAGGGCAATCATCACGGCCCCGGCAATGCGCAGGGCCCGGTCGCCCTCGCCCAGCAACCTGCCGCCGATCAGGGCCGCGAACAGCATGGATACCTCGCGCGCCGGAGCGACGTGAGAAATGGGCGCGCTTTGCACCGCATAGAGCACCAGCACATAGGCAATGGGGCTGAAGAAAGCCACCACGGCCGCATAGCGCCACTGCAGACGCCACAGGCGCTTGGTCTCGGGCCAGTCCCGGGCGGCCAGCGGTGCCAGAATCACCAGGCGGATCAGATTGCCCATATAGTCCACCAGAATCGGCGACATCAGCAGCATCTTGACGGCATAGCTGTCCACCACGGTGTAGCTGGCAATAAACAAGCCCGTCAGCAGGCCGTAGTAGAGACCGGACAGCACGCGCTGACGAGCCTCCAGATCCTGCCCCTCGCGGATGGCAACAATCATGCGCGGGCCGCCCGCGATCAGAAACACGCCCAGCACCACGCCCGCAATGCCGGCAGCGCCCAGCGTGGAAATCTGCTCCCCCAAAAACATCACCGCCACCAGCGATGAGATCAGTGGCCCGCTGCCACGCGCCAGCGGATAGACCACGGTGAGATCGGCCACGCGGTAGCCGCGCAGCAGCACCACGAAATAAGCCACATGCAGCACGGCGCTGGCGGTAACGAACGCCCACTCCATCCAGCCCCAGCCCGGCACCACATCCTTGCCCAGCCACCAGCCCAGCGGCAGCCAGATGACGGCATTGCAAATGGAGGTGTAGAGCGAAAAACGGGCATCTCCGCCCGCCTTCTTGGCCACGATATTCCAGCCTGAATGAATCAGGCCGGCCAGAATGATGAGAGTGAACGCTTGCAGGGACATGAGAGCCGGAAATGCAAAAGGCCGCGCGATGCGCAGCCCTTCCAAAGATCAGTTTTCAACACAGAACACAACCCACAAACTAGCGTGCCCCAGGCCAGAGACACCGAGCAAGAGCCGCCTCGCGGCGAAGGTGTCGTCCCCCTTCGGGGGAAGGCGCAAAGCGCCACAGGGGGCATTTATTTTCTAGCTGCTATGAGCGACAGGAATTCGCGGCGCAGTTCGGAGTTGGTGAGGAAAGCGCCGCGCATGACGGAATTCAGCATCTTGGAATCCATCTCGCGCACGCCGCGCCAGGACATGCAGAAATGCGAGGCTTCCATGACCACGGCCAGCCCGTCGGGTCGGGTCTTGTCCATGATCAGGTCGGCCAGCTGGATGATGGCCTCTTCCTGAATCTGCGGGCGACCCATGATCCAGTCCACCAGACGCGCGTACTTGGACAGACCGATCACATTGGTGTTCTTGTTGGGCAGCACGCCGATCCAGATCTTGCCGATCACGGGACACAGGTGGTGGCTGCAGGCGCTGCGCACGGTGATCGGACCGACGATCATCAGCTCGTTCAAGTGTTCGGCGTTGGGGAATTCGGTGATGGCCGGCTGATGCACATAACGGCCGCGGAACACCTCATTCACATACATCTTGGCCACACGGCGGGCCGTGGCGCGCGTGTTGTGGTCGTGCACGGTGTCGATGACCATGGAGTCGAGCACGCCCTGCATCTTCTCCTGCACCTCGTCCAGCAGCTTCTCCAGCTCGCCGGGCTCAATGAATTCGGCAATGTTGTCGTTGGCGTGGAAACGTTTTTTAGCTGCCTGCAGCCGCTCGCGGATCTTGACCGAAACGGGTGTTCCTTCGGCTGAGTTGTCTTTTTTCATGTCGGCGAGATCTCTGAACATCCAAGAATGGTACCAGTGAATCAACTTCCCGAAGCTACAAAGGATTTGCCGTCCAGATGCATGTTTACAAGGCATTGGAAGCTATGGTTTCAGGAGCAATCTCAAAATAAGCATGCACCCGACCAGAGACAGCGGGCAAGCGCCGCCGCGCGGCGAGGCTGTCGCGCCCGGGCGCGGGACCGGGCTCAGGGCCGCTACAGCTTGAACTCTGCGATCAGCGGCAGATGATCCGACATGCGCCACCAGATGCGCCCCTTGGGCACCTGCAGCCCCAGCGGGGTCAGGCCGCGCACATAGATATGGTCGAGCTGCGCAATCGGCAGCCGCGAAGGATAGGTCAGAATGCCCTGCGTTTCCTCGTACTCGAACAGGCCGAAACCCGCCAGCATGCGCTTGATCTGGTTGCCCCAGTCATTGAAGTCGCCCGCCACCACCAGCGGCGCATTGGGCGGCACCTCTCGCTCGATGAAACGCTGCAGCAGTGCAATCTGGCGAATGCGGCTGCCCGGAATCAGACCCAGGTGCACGACGATGGAGTGCACGCGCTTGCCGTGGATGTCCAGCTCCACATGCAGCAGGCCGCGCTGCTCGAAGCGGTGGTCAGAGATGTCCTCGTGCTGGTAGCCGATCACCGGCCAGCGGCTGAGCAGCGCATTGCCGTGCTCGCCGTCCCGGGTATAGGCATTGGTCAGATAGACGGACTCGTAGCCTTCGGGAGCCAGATACTCGGCCTGAGGCACATTGGGCCAGCGGTCGAAATACTGCTCCTCCTTGCGGTTCATCTTGCGAACCTCCTGAAGGCAGACGATGTCCGCATCGAGCTGCTCCACCGCGAGTCCCAGATTGTGAATCTCCAGCCTCCTGGCAGGGCCCAGGCCCTGCACACCCTTGTGAATGTTGTAGGTAGCCACGCGCAGGATCTGCGGCTCTGGCGGCGTAAACAACTGAACTTCAGACATAGGCACTGTGGGTTTCAAGGCTGTTGCCTGCAGCGGCGCTCGACCAGCGCCGGCTCGAAGCGCGGCAACAGCAAAATAGCTTCTGCGTTGGAAGAAGAAAAGCAGCGCTGGGCTGCCTCACGCCAATCATGCCAATCATGTGCGGTGTGCTCCCTGGGATTCAAGTGCACGCTCATGTGAGGTGGCACACGGAGGCCGAAGACACGCTCCTGGTTATGGCTGACGCCCGGCGCGTAACGATGCAGCCATTGCGGATAGATGGCGTAGACGTTCTCGAGTTCCCAATCGGTCAGGCAACACTCCGGCGCCAGCGCATCGATGCCGGTTTCCTCGAGCACCTCGCGCACCGCGGTTTCATGCCAGTCCTCGTCCAGGCTGTCCTTGCTGCCCGTGACGGATTGCCAGAAAGGCTCGCCCTCGGGCGCATCGATGCTTCGGCGCAGCAGCAACACCTGCCCGTCTTCGCGGTAGATCACGACCAGCACGGACTGCGGAATCTTGTAGGGCCTGACTTCCATCGCAGCATATTAGCGCGGCCAGCATGACAGCAGGCTGAGTCGCCCTGCTGCTTGATAGCCATCAATATTCATAGCTTCAACCGCTTTCCAATCATTGAATTCAGATTGAAAACCATCTGAGTCTCAAGATTGACAGGCGCAAGCAGCTCCCGATTTCAAAGCAACAAAAAAGCGCCAGCCGCTTTCGCGAACTGGCGCCCGGGTGTGAACAGCGACCGGCGCTGTTCACGGGGAGCTTGGCAATCAAGCCTCGGTGGTGACCACCATGGGGTTGCGCAGCTTGATGTGCAGCTCGCGCAGCTGCTTCTCGTCCACGGGCGAGGGAGCCTGGGTCAGCAGATCCTGGGCGCGCTGTGTCTTGGGGAAGGCAATCACGTCGCGGATGGAGTCGGAGCCGGTCATCAGCGTGATCAGACGATCCAGGCCGAAGGCCAGACCGCCGTGGGGGGGCGCACCGTACTGCAGCGCGTCCAGCAGATAGCCGAACTTGGCACGTTGCTGCTCGGGCGTGATGTTCAGGGCTTCGAACACCTTGGCCTGCACGTCGGCGCGGTGGATACGCACCGAGCCGCCGCCCAGTTCCCAGCCGTTCAAGACCATGTCGTAGGCCTTGGCAATGCACTTGCCGGGATCGGTGTCCATCAGGTCTTCGTGACCGTCCTTGGGCGAGGTGAAGGGATGGTGCACGGCCACCCAGCGGCCGGATTCCTCGTCATGCTCGAACATGGGGAAGTCCACCACCCACAGAGGCGCCCACTTGTCTTCGAACAGGCCGCTCTTCTTGCCGAATTCGCTGTGGCCGACCTTCAGGCGCAGGGCACCGATGGAGTCGTTGACGATCTTTTCCTTGTCGGCACCGAAGAACAGCAAGTCGCCATCCTGGGCGCCGGTGCGCTTGAGGATTTCGGTCAGGGCAGCATCATGCAGGTTCTTGACGATGGGCGACTGCAGGCCTTCGCGGCCCTTGGCCACTTCGTTGACCTTGATCCAGGCCAGGCCCTTGGCACCGTAGATCTTGACGAACTCGGTGTAGCCGTCGATCTCGCCACGCGAGATGGCAGCGCCGCCGGGCACGCGCAGGGCCACGACACGGCCGCCCTTGGTGGTGGCGGGGGTGGAGAAGACCTTGAAGTCCACGTCGCCCATGATGTCGGTCAGCTCGGTGAACTCCAGCTTGACGCGCAGGTCGGGCTTGTCCGAACCGAAGCGGAAAGCCGCATCCTGGTAGGTCATGATGGGGAACTCGCCCAGATCCACGTTCAACTGGGTCTGGAACACTTCCTTGATCATGCGCTGGAAGATGGCGCGGATTTCCTCTTCGTTCAGGAAAGAGGTTTCGCAGTCGATCTGCGTGAATTCGGGCTGACGATCAGCGCGCAGGTCTTCGTCGCGGAAGCACTTGGTGATCTGGTAGTAGCGGTCGAAGCCCGAGACCATCAGCATCTGCTTGTACAGCTGGGGCGACTGGGGCAGCGCGAAGAATTCGCCGTCATGCACACGCGAGGGCACGAGGTAGTCGCGGGCGCCTTCAGGCGTGGACTTGCCCAGCATGGGGGTCTCGATGTCGATGAAGCCTTCCTTGTCGAGGAAGTTGCGCACCTGGATGGCGGTCTTGTAACGCAGCATCATATTGCGCTGCATCACGGGACGACGCAGATCCATCACGCGATTCGTGAGGCGCACGGTTTCCGACAGATTGTCATCGTCCAGCTGGAAAGGAGGCGTGACGGAAGCGTTGAGCACGTTCAGCTCATGGCACAGCACTTCGATCTGACCGCTCTTGAGCTTGTCGTTGGTAGTGCCGGCGGGACGCGCACGCACCACGCCCTTGACCTGCACGCAGAACTCGTTGCGCACGTCTTCGGCCACCTTGAACATCTCGGCGCGGTCGGGGTCGCAGACCACCTGCACATAGCCTTCACGGTCGCGCAGGTCGATGAAGATCACGCCACCATGGTCACGGCGGCGATTCACCCAGCCGCACAGGGTCACGGTTTCGCCCATTTGGGCTTCGGTCACCAGACCGCAGTATTGAGAACGCATTGCCATGAAAATTCTTCCTGCACCTTAGGGGTGCGACAAGGTTGTTTGTTTGGATTCTTCGATCAGAGCGAGGTCTGGCGGAGCCACCACGCCCATCGAAACAATGTATTTGAGCGCCGCATCCACGCTCATTTCCAGCTCGATGCACTCGCTCTTGCGCACCAGCACGAAGTAACCCCCCGTGGGGTTGGGCGTGGTGGGCACGAAGACGCTCACATATTCATCGCGCAGCAAAGCCGCCACTTCACCGCTGGGCTGGCCTGTGACGAAAGCCACGGTCCATACGCCCTCGCGCGGCCACTGCACCAGCACTGCCGTGCGAAAAGCGTTGCCGCTGTCGGAGAACACGGTGTCCGAGACCTGCTTGACGCTGGAATAGATGGAGCGCACCACGGGAATGCGACGCACCAGCGCATCACCCCAGCCCACCAGCTTGCGGCCGATGAAATTGCTGGCAATGCCGCCCACGAGCAGCAGAATCAGCAAGGTCAGAATAACGCCAAAGCCCGGAATATGCATGCCCAGCAATCTGTCGGGCTGCCAGGCCTCGGGAAGAATGGCCAGCGTCTGATCAAGCGTTCCGATGATCCAGTTGAGCACGCCCAGCGTGATCACCAGGGGAACGATGACCAGCAAACCGGCAATCAGCCACTTGCGCAATGCAGACATAGTGTGGGTAAGCCTCAGGAATTGGCGGGCGCAGGGGCAGGGGCAGCTGCTGCAGGTGCAGCGGCACTGTCACTGGATGAAGAGGTGCTTGCAGCCGGCTTGCTGCCGCTGTTCTTGAAGTCCGTGGCATACCAGCCAGAACCCTTGAGCTGAAAGCCCGGAGCGGTGAGCTGCTTGGAAAAGGCCTCGGCCCCGCAAGCTGGGCACACGGTCAGCGGCGCGTCCGAGATTTTCTGCAGCACATCCTTGGCGTGACCGCAGGAGCCACACTTGTATGCATAGATAGGCATAGCGCTAAAAACGGAGAAAGTGCAAAAACCCTCAATTATAGGCGCCGCCCCTGGTTTTGCTGCGCTGCGCAAGCAAGCCCCGGTGCAGCCGGTTTGCTCTCTCAAGCCTTGATCTCGACCAAGGACTCGATTTCACGGTGATGGTTGCTGATCCACTGGGGCAGCAGCGAGCCCGCCAGCATGCCGGCAACCGCAGCCAAAAGACCAGCCAGCTGCTGTGGAAAAGCCTGGTTGAGCGCGGGCGTGACCATGAAGACCAGCCACACACCTATGCCCAGCGCCACGGCACTGATGGCGCCCTGGGTGGTGGCTCGCTTCCAGTACAGGCCGAACACCAGCGGCACGAAGGCCCCCACCAGCGGCACCTGATAGGCGCTGGCGACCAGCTCATAGATGGGCGTGCCCTCCATGGCTATCGAATAGGCCAGCACGCAGGCCGCGAACACCAGCACGCTGATGCGCATGGTCCTGAGATTGTCCTTGTCCGTGGTGTAGGGACGGAACTGGCGCCAGATGTTCTCGGTAAAGGTCACGCTGGGAGCCAGCAAGGTGGCCGAAGCGCAGGACTTGATGGCCGAGAGCAGCGCGCCGAAGAACAGCACCTGCATGGCAAACGGCATCTTGTCCATCACCAGGGTGGGCAGCACCTTCTGCGGATCATCGGCCAGCAGGGCCGTGGCTTCGGCGGGCATGATGATGAGCGCACTGGCCACCAGGAACATGGGCACGAAGGCAAAGATCACATAGCAGGCACCGCCGATGATGGTGCCGCGCACGGCCGACTTCTCGGTGTCTGCCGACATCACGCGCTGGAAGATGTCCTGCTGCGGAATCGAGCCCAGCATCATGGTCACGGCAGCACCGATGAAGAAAACGATTTCATGCAGCGAGGGCTCGGGCAGAAACTTGAACAGATCGCGGCTGGTGGCCAGATCGACCACCTTGCCCGCGCCACCCGCCATGTCACCGGCAAAAAAGGCCAGTATCAGCAGGCCGGCGACCAGGATGATCATCTGCACGAAATCCGTCACGGCCACCGACCACATGCCACCGAACAGGGTGTAGACCAGCACCGAGAGCACGCCTATCGTCATGCCCATGGGAATGCTGACGACACCGCCCGAGAGCAGGTTGAACACCAGGCCCAGCGCCGTGACCTGGGCCGAGACCCAGCCCAGATAGCTGAGCATGATGATCAGCGAACAGACCACCTCGATAGCTCGGCCATAGCGCGAGCGGTAGTAGTCGCTGATGGTCAGCAGATTCATGCGGTAGAGCTTGGCCGCAAAAAAGACGCCCACCAGGATCAGGCACATGCCCGCGCCAAACGGATCTTCCACCAGCGCATGCAGACCGCCTTCGATGAACTTGGCTGGCACGCCCAGCACCAGCTCGGACCCGAACCAGGTCGCGAATGTGGTGGTGATGATCATGTAGAGCGGCAGATGACGGCCGGCAATGGCGAAGTCCGCCGTGTTCTTCACGCGTCTGGCGGCCCACAGGCCGATGCCGATGGTCACTAACAGGTAGACGATCACCAATGAGAGCAGCACGCTGGCACTCCTCGAACTCTAAAGAAAGGGAAAGCTCAGAAGCGGATGCGCAGCAGAACCTGCAGCACCACCAGCCCGATGACGAAACCGATGCCGCCGCAGAGGATGGCCTGCAGCAGACGGTTGGTCGTTTTCTGCTGCTGCAGCAGCTCCTTGAGCAGGGTCTCGCTGTCGTTGCCGGCGCCATGCCTGGACAGATACTGGTGCAGCACGCGCGGAATGTCGGGCAGGATCTTGGCGTAACGCGGCGCCTGCGCCTGCAGCTCATGCCATAGGCGCTGCGGCCCCATCTGGTCCAGCATCCATTTCTCGAGGAATGGCTTGGCCGTGCTCCAGAGGTCGAGGTTGGGGTCGAGCTGACGGCCCAGGCCTTCGATATTGAGCAGGGTCTTTTGCAGCAGCACCAGCTGGGGCTGAATCTCGACCTGGAAACGGCGCGAGGTCTGGAACAGGCGCATCAGCACCATGCCCAGCGAGATTTCAGCCAGCGGCCGGTCGAAATAAGGCTCGCAGACGGCGCGGATGGCCGCCTCCAGCTCCTCGACGCGCGTCGTGGCCGGCACCCAGCCGCTTTCCACATGCAAGGCGGCAACACGCTTGTAGTCGCGGCGGAAGAAGGCCAGGAAGTTCTGCGCCAGGTATTCCTTGTCGAACTCGGTCAGCGTACCGACGATGCCGAAGTCCAGCGAGATATAGCGCCCGAAGGTATCGGGCTCCAGGCTGACCATGATGTTGCCCGGGTGCATGTCGGCATGAAAGAAGCCGTCGCGGAACACCTGGGTAAAGAAGATGGTCACGCCATCGCGCGCCAGCTTGGGGATGTCCACGCCGGCTTCGCGCAGGCGCTCGACCTGGCTGATGGGCACGCCCTTCATGCGCTCCATCACCATCACATCGGTGTGGCAGTAATCCCAGTGGATCTCGGGGATCAGCACCAGATCCAGCCCTTCCATATTGCGGCGCAGTTGCGCGGCATTGGAGGCTTCGCGGATCAGGTCCAGCTCGTCATGCAGATAGTTGTCGAACTCGGCAACCACTTCCTTGGGCTTGAGGCGCTTGCCATCATGGGAGAGCTTTTCCAGCCAGCTCGCCATCATGTGCATCAGCGCCAGATCCTTGTCGATCACGGACTTCATGCCCGGACGCAGCACCTTGACGGCGACGTCGTGCTCGACGCCGGACTTGTCGCGAACCCTGGCAAAGTGCACCTGGGCGATGGACGCGCTGGCCACGGGCTCACGCTCGAAGCTGATGAAGATCTGCTCCAGCGGCTTGCGAAAGGAGCGCTCGATGGTGTCCACCGCGATCTGGGAATCGAACGGCGGCACGCGGTCCTGCAGCTTGGCCAGTTCCTCGGCCACATCGGGCGGCATCAGGTCGCTACGCGTAGACAGCACCTGACCGAACTTCACGAAGATGGGGCCCAGCTCTTCCAGCGCTTCGCGCAGGCGCACGCCACGTGGCTTGTCCAGCTTGCGGCCAAAGGTCAGCACGCCGCGCAGGCTGCGCAGGCGCGGATGGGGAATCCCGGAGAGCACCAGCTCATCGAGTCCATAACGAAACACCACCCAGAGGATGGCCCAGCCCCGCAGAAAGCGGCTCATGGCTGTGTGTAATCGGCCCCGGGCATGGCTGCCACGGGTGCCGTGCTGGCAGGATTGGCGACATCGGCAGCAGAGGCAGACTTGCTGCCCATGCGTGCGCCGACGAACTGACGCAGCCCCTGTGCGGCCGTGCGTGCCACCTTGCCAATGGTGTGGGCCGGCACATCGCCAATCAGGCGAGCCAGATCTTCCTCCACATCCCACTTGACGTTATCCACCAGCCAATTGATCTCGGCGGCAAACTGCACATCGCCTTCGATGCGAATGCTGGGCTTGTCGCCACGCAAGGCCGTCTGGGCCAGCGACAGAGGAGAGGTCTCGGTGACTTCCAGCATCAGATCGGGTGCAGCCTCCGCAGGAGCCACGTCGAACAGGCCAGCAGGAGTGACCAGCAAGGCGACCGAATACTGGCGCCATTGCACGCGCGCAATACGCCCCTTCTGGCGCACGAGGCGGTCCATGGCCTCTTTTTCCTGCATCAGCACATGATTGAGGAAAAGCACCAGCCGCTGGTGCATTTCACTCACCAGCCATTCGGGAGCTTGGGGACCGGCCATCACGCGTTCGACGAGACCGCCCAGAAAAGAAAAAGGGGACTGTGTTGCCATAGTCCCCGATTATTCATGAAATTAATCCCCCCCTGCGGCGCTTTGCACCTTCCCCCCAAGGGGGACGGCACCATCGCTGCGGGGCGGCCCTTGCTTGGTACCCCTTGCATGGGCCGCGAGTAATCCCCACCTGCAGCGCTTATTGCAGCGCCTGCACACCTGCCACCAGCCAGCCGCTGGAGCCACTCTTGGGCTTGGTCATGTTCCAGACTTCACGGAAGGGGCTGGGGCCTGCCGATGCCTCTTCGCGGATCATGCCGGAGAACTCGACGCTGGCCATATAGCCATTGCCCAGATCTTCGATGCCCAGCAGTTGCGCATCGATCATCAGCACGTCGGTGTGGTTGGGTTCACCGGCACGCTGGCTCTCACGCTCGGACAGCTGGCTGCGGATTTCCGCGAGCATCTCGTCGGTCATCATGGAGCGCAGAGTGGTGATGTCGGACCTGTCCCAGGCCGACTGCAGCGTCACGAAGTTGCGCTTGGCTGCCGTGAGAAAGCCTTCGGCATCGAAGTCTGCAGGCACGCCCCAGTTCTGCGAACCCGACAGGGCAGAGCCGATCATGGAGCCGCCAGCTGCAGCTGCGGCTTCGGGAATATGGTTCTGTTCCCAAGGACGAGCCGACGCGTCATTGCCCACTTTTTCGGGGTTGTACTGGCGTGCCTGAGGTGCATTCACATCACCGCCCAGATTGCCTGCGCCCTGAAAGGCGAATGGACTGCTGGTGCTCTGCACGGCAGGCGCTGCCTTGCGACGGCGCATGATCATGCCGACCACCACCATGATCACCATGGCCAGCAGACCGAACATCAGCATATTGGCAAAGGCTTCGCCCATGCCCAGCGAGTTGGCCAGCCAGGCCAGGCCCAGGCCTGCGGCCAGGCCGCCCAGCATGGCGCCCCATGGCTTCTTGGGTGCAGCAGCCGGAGCCGCTGCAGGCGGAGCAGCACGGTTTTGCTGCGCCGCACTCTGCTGCGGAGCCTGCTGGGTATTCTGAGCGGGAGCACGAGACGCTTCGCGTTGAGTGACGTTGCCCGACTGCTTGCCGAACGATGAGCCACCGCCCATGCGTTTTGCATCGGCCTGACCATGTGCCACCACCAGCATTGCCACCAAGGCGATTGACCAAAGTTTCTTCATCTCATCTCCCTTCTTATAGAAAGTCGCTACAAATCTGCGCACAGGGCGCACTTAACATTTGATTCCCACATGCAAGGCACAGACGCCTCCTGTCATGTTGTGATAGTCCACATGGCCAAAGCCGCATTGCTGCATCAGGGCCTTGAGCTCCTTCTGGCCTGGGTGCATGCGGATGGACTCGGCCAGATAGCGATAGCTTTCGGCGTCGCCGGCAATCATCTTGCCCATGGTCGGCAAAATCTTGAACGAGTACCAGTCATAGACCTTCTCCAGCGGTTTGGCCACCTTGGAAAACTCCAGCACCAGCAGCTTGCCGCCGGGACGCAGCACGCGGTTCATTTCCTTGAGCGCTGCATCCTTGTGCGTCATATTGCGCAAACCGAAGGCCACGCTGACCAGATCGAAATAGTTGTCGGGGAAGGGCAGCTTTTCTGCATCGCAGACCAGCGTGGGCAGGATCACGCCCTTGTCGGTCAAACGGTCACGCCCCACGCGCAGCATGGCTTCATTGATGTCGGTGTGCACCACCTGACCGCTGGCTCCCACCTTCTTGGAAAAAGCCAGGGACAGATCCCCTGTACCGCCCGCGATGTCCAGCGCCTTGTCGCCTTCCTTGAGGTTGGCCACCATCAGCGTGTAAGCCTTCCAGGCGCGGTGCAGTCCACCCGACATCACATCGTTCATGACGTCGTACTTGGAAGCCACGGAGTCGAACACACCGCGTACGCGCGATGCCTTCTCGCTTTCATCAACAGTCTGGAATCCGAAGTGTGTGGAGCTCATAACAAAGAATGCTAAGCAGGCAGTGCTTGCGCGTACAGCGACAACCCCGTATGACTACAGGCTTTGAAGCACTATGGTTTTTTGAAAGAATTCGCCTTGAGCGCTTATTTCACATGCGCTGCCAGCTATTGGAAATATAGCACCAGCCTCAATAACCCTGTACCGTATGCATGGGCTATGTGGCGTGTACGGGACGTTGCTGCCGGCTTTTGAGCCGACATGCAAGCCCCTGGGAGTCAAAGCTCAATGCACGCTGCAGCCATGACCGCCGGCGCCCTTCTCGGGCATGGGCGTGTCGCGCTCCATCCCGGCCTCTTCAAGGCGCTGCAGATATTGCTGCCACAGAGCATCCTGCTGGCTGCCCAGCTGGTAGAGGTATTCCCAGGTGTACAGACCGCTTTCATGCCCATCGCTAAAGAAGGGCTTGATGGCGTAGTTGCCGACCGGCTCTATGGTGTTGATGCCCACATCGCGCTTGCCGGTCTGCAGCACTTCCTGGCCCGGGCCATGGCCTTGCACCTCGGCCGAGGGCGAGTACACGCGCAGCAACTCGAACGGGATGCGGAAAGTCTTGCCGTCCGAATAAGAGACCTCCAGCACGCGCGATGCGCCATGCACGGTCAATGACTGGGGGGTGGGAGTATTGGCTTGCAGTCCTGCCATGGTTCTCTCCTAATCAATGCATAAAAGGGCAGCCTCAAGCTGCCCTTTGAATCTCCCGGCGGAGACGAAAAACATCACGCGGCCCAGAGGGCCAACGCCTTTTGCAGCACTTCATCCACCTGCGGCAGCTGGCGGGCAATCGCAGCTTCGCGCTCTTCATCGCGCTCGCGCTGGGCCGCAGCCCAGACGGAAGCGGGAAAGTGGCTGTCCCAGTCATAGCGCGCAATCACATGCCAGTGCAGATGCGCCACCATATTACCGAGCGCCGCAAGGTTGATCTTGGTCGGAGCCAGTTGCTCGCGCAGCACACGTTCGACCAGGGCCACGGCATCCATGCAGACAATGCGATCCGCCGCACTCAGATCCGAGAACTCAGCCGCATGCTCATTCCAGACCACGCGATAGAAGGCCGGAAAGCCTGCCTCCACGGCTCGAATCACACGCAGCTTGTCGCCGCGCCAGACCAGCGCACCGCCATCGGCAATGCACAGAGGACAATTTTCAACCAGCATCTGAAATCTCCATTGCAATGCTTCTTACCCACATCACTGCGATGCGACCCCAGCGCAGGCCAGAGACACCGAGGCAGGTCCGCCCCGGCCTCCCTTGGGGAAGGCGCGGAGCGACTCAGGGGGCATCACACCAGCACACGCTCGATACCGCCCTGGTTGGCGCGATTGACATACTCGGCCATCCAGTTCTCGCCCAGAATATCGCGCGCCATCTCGACCACGATGTAGTCTGCTTCGAGCAGACCGTTGTTCAGATCGTTGCCGTAGCGGCTCAGGCCCTGCAGGCAGCTGGGGCAGCTGGTCAGGATCTTGACGTTGTCCTGGGCACCCAACTGACCGTTGTCGCGCAATGCGGCCTCGCCCTTGCGGATCTCCTCGGTCTTGCGGAAACGGATCTGCGTGGAGATATCGGGACGCGTCACCCCCAGCGTGCCGGATTCGCCGCAGCAGCGCTCGCTCTTGAGCACGTTGTCACCCATCAAGGCCTTGACGGTCTTCATCGGGTCCTGCTGCTTCATGGGCGTATGGCAGGGGTCGTGGTACAGGTAAGCACCCTTGTTCTGCAGCGTGATGCCCTTTTCGAGCAGATATTCGTGGATGTCGATGATGCGGCAGCCGGGGAAGATCTTGTCGAACTGGTAGCCCTGCAACTGGTCATAGCAGGTACCGCAGCTCACCACCACGGTCTTGATGTCCAGATAGTTGAGCGTGGTCGCCACACGGTGGAAGAGCACACGGTTGTCCGTGATCATCTTCTCGGCCTTGTCGAACTGGCCCGAACCGCGCTGGGGATAGCCGCAGCACAGATAACCGGGCGGCAGCACGGTCTGCACGCCGGCATGCCAGAGCATGGCCTGCGTGGCCAGACCCACCTGACTGAACAGGCGCTCCGAGCCGCAGCCGGGGAAGTAGAACACCGCCTCGGTGTCCGACTTGGTGGCCTGCGGGTCGCGGATGATGGGCACGTAATCCTTGTCTTCGATATCCAGCAAGGCGCGCGCCGTCTTGGTGGGCAGACCACCGGGCAGCTTCTTGTTGATGAAGTGAATCACCTGCTCCTTGATGGGAGCCGTGCCCACGGATGCGGGCGGATGTGCGGTCTGCTTCTTGGCGACAGCCCCCAGCACGTCGGCCGCCAGGCGCTGGGCCTTGAAGCCCACACCCACCATGGCCGTGCGCATGAACTTGATGGTGTCGGGGTTGGTGGCATTGAGCATGGCCATGGCCAGCTTGTTGCCGGGACGGAAGCTCTTCTTGTCCATCTTGCGCAGCAGATTGCGCATATTCATGGTCACGTCGCCGAAGTCGATCTTGACCGGGCAGGGATTGAAGCACTTGTGGCAGACCGTGCAGTGGTCGGCCACGTCTTCGAATTCCTGCCAGTGCTTGATGGACACGCCACGGCGTGTCTGCTCTTCGTAGAGGAAGGCCTCCACCAGCAGCGAAGTAGCCAGGATCTTGTTGCGCGGCGAGTACAGCAGATTGGCGCGCGGCACATGGGTGGCGCACACGGGCTTGCACTTGCCGCAGCGCAGGCAGTCCTTGACGGAGTTGGCGATGGCGCCGATGTCCGACTGCTGCATGATGATGGATTCATAACCCATCAGGCCGAAGCTGGGCGTGTAGGCATTGGTCAGATCGGCAAACATCAGCGACTCGCGCGGCGAGCGACCGTCATGACTCTGGTGCGCCAGGGCGTCCCACTCTTCGTTGCGGATCAGCTTGCCCTTGTTGAAGCGGCCTTCGGGGTCCACACGCTTCTTGTAATCGGCAAACGGTGCCAGCTCTGCATCCGAGAGGAATTCCAGCTTGGTGATGCCGATGCCGTGCTCACCCGAGATCACGCCGTCCAGACTGCGCGCCAGCTCCATGATGCGGGCCACGGCTTCGTGCGCGGTCTGCAGCATTTCATAGTCGTCGGAGTTGACGGGGATGTTGGTGTGCACATTGCCGTCGCCGGCGTGCATGTGCAACGCCACCCAGACGCGCCCCTTGAGCACGGTCTGGTGAATCTCGTTGACGGACTCGCGCAGCGGCTGGAAGGCAGCGCCCGCAAAAATCTTGGACAGCGGCTCCTTGAGCTGAGTCTTCCAGCTCGCACGCAGGCGGTGATCCTGCAGCTCGGGGAACAGCGTGGCCACGCCGTCCAGCCAGCCCTGCCAGAGCTCGCGCACCTCGGCCACCAGCGCCAGGGCCTGCTGCACGCGGTCTTCCAGCAGTTCGGCACTGGGAATGTCGCCAGCATCGTCGCTCTTGCCCAGGGGCAGGTCGGAGTGCTTGAAGAAACCGCTCAGCTCGTCGCAGAGCTTGAGCTTGTTGCGCAGCGACAGCTCGATATTGATGCGCTCGATGCCATCGGTGTACTCGGCCATGCGCGGCAGAGGAATCACCACGTCTTCGTTGATCTTGAAGGCGTTGGTGTGGCGCGAGATCGCTGCCGTGCGCTTGCGGTCCAGCCAGAACTTCTTGCGCGCCTCGGCGCTGACGGCGGTAAAGCCCTCGCCGTTGCGTGAATTGGCGATGCGCACCACCTCGGCAGCCACGCGGGCCACTTCGTCGGCATCGTCGCCGGCGATATCGCCCAGCAGCACCATCTTGGGCAGACGGCCGTTGCCCTTCTTGCTCTTGGTCGCGTAGCCCACGGCCTTGAGGTAGCGGTCGTCCAGGTGTTCAAGGCCGGCCAGCAGCACGCCCGAGCGCTTTTGCTCGGCGAACATATAGTCCTTGATCTCGACGATGGAGGGCACGGCATCCTTGGCATTGCCGAAGAATTCCATGCAAACGGTACGCGTATGCGCCGGCATGCGGTGCACCACCCAGCGCGCGCTGGTGATCAGGCCGTCCGTGCCTTCCTTCTGGATGCCGGGCAGACCCGAGAGGAATTTGTCGGTCACGTCCTTGCCCAGGCCTTCCTTGCGGAAGGTGTGACCGGGGATGTCCAGGCGCTCGGTGCGCACATGGGTCTTGCCGTCCGCCTCGAAGTACTTCAGTTCGAAACAGGCCATCTCGGCATCATGGATCTTGCCGAGGTTGTGATCCAGGCGTGTGACCTCCAGCCATTGCGCATCGGGCGTGACCATGCGCCAGGACACCAGATTGTCCAGGGCAGTACCCCAGAGCACGGCCTTTTTGCCGCCCGCGTTCATGGCGATATTGCCGCCTATGCAGGAGGCCTCGATGGAGGTCGGGTCCACGGCGAACACAAAGCCGCCGCGCTCGGCCGCATCGGCCACACGCTGAGTCACCACACCGGCTTCGGAGTAGATGGTGGGCACTTCGTGATCCACGCCGGGAATCATGCGCATCTCGACTTCGGTCAGCGCTTCCAGCTTCTCGGTGTTGATGACCACCGAGCGCCAGGTCAAAGGTATGGCACCACCCGTGTATCCAGTACCGCCTCCGCGCGGAATGATGGTCAGACCGAGCTCGATGCAGCCCTTGACCAGACCGGCCATCTCGGCTTCGGTATCGGGCGTCAGCACGACAAACGGGTATTCGACGCGCCAGTCGGTCGCATCGGTCACATGGGCCACGCGCGACAGACCGTCGAACTTGATGTTGTCCTTGGCGGTATAGCGGCGCAGCGTCTTCTGCGCGCGGCGGCGCAGCTGCTCGGCCTCGACAAAAGTGGCGTTGAATTCATGCACGGCGCGGTGGGCCGCTTCCACCAGCTGACCCACCAGCTGATCGCGCAGCGCATCCTCGTTGGGCTCGCGGCGCTTGTCGATCTCGGCCAGGCGATGCTCCAGCGCCTCGACCAGCGACTTGCGGCGGTCAGGGTTGTGGATCAGGTCGTCCTGAAGATAGGGATTGCGCTGCACAACCCAGATATCCCCCAGCACTTCGTAGAGCATGCGGGCGGATCGGCCGGTACGGCGTTCCTGACGCAGCTGATTGAGCACATCCCACATGGATGAGCCCAACAGACGAATCACAATCTCACGGTCAGAGAACGATGTGTAGTTATAGGGAATCTCGCGCAGTCGTGCGGGTTCGGCAGCCTGAGCCTGGAGGGCGGCAGCCAACGCAATCGGTACATTCATGGGGGTAGACCGTGTCGGGCGCCCTCTGTGTGGCGCCCCTAAGCCAGTGGGATGACGATTTTAAGCGACGGAGGCTCAGCCATGCTTTGCTATGGGTTCTGAGTGGCCAGCCCTGCTATCGCCAAAGCAGCAAGCCCCCATCGGCATTTCGCAGGCGATCCGCTGCATGACGATGCACAAAGGCGCTGCGAACCCGTTCACCGCTGCACGCAGCCAAAGGGTAGATGAATCTTTCATAGGCTATTTAGACAAAAATCATACATTTCCGAATCAAAAACAACTCAATACGAAAGACTACCAACAACAAACGAAATGCCATTGACCTAGAATGGCGCAGCTTCGCGCACCATCAGATGTCACCGGATCGTCATACAAAGGCTTGTGACTGCGGGTTCTGCCCATGGTGCGGCGCGTTGCCCATGCAAACAATGACATCCATATGTCATACGGATGACTTAGTGTGCATCACCGCATATTTCGTCAACGATCGTTAGAGGAGCCTTCATGCAATTCAAGCAACTGGCCATGGCCGCCGCCGTCGCCGCTACTACTTTCTCGGCACAAGCCGTCACCGAAATCCAATGGTGGCACTCGATGACTGCCGTGAATAACGAGTGGGTCAATGACCTGGCCAAGCAGTTCAACGAAAGTCAGAAGGATTACAAGGTCGTGCCCACGTTCAAGGGCGTGTACGACGAATCCATGACGGCCGCGATTGCAGCCTTCCGCTCGGGCAACGCCCCTCACATCCTGCAGGTGTTTGAAGTGGGTACCGCCACCATGATGGCTTCCAAGGGTGCGACGGTGCCCGTGGGCAAGGTGATGCAGGACGCCGGCGTCGCTTTCGACCCCAAGACCTACATCCCCGCCGTGGCCGGTTACTACACGGCCCCCAACGGCCAGATGCTGAGCTTCCCCTTCAACAGCTCGACAACCATCTTCTACTACAACAAGGACGCCTTCAAGAAGGCAGGCCTGAACCCCGACGTCGCCCCCAAGACCTGGCCCGAAGTCTTTGCTGCCGCCAAGAAGCTCAAGGAAAGCGGCCACAGCTGCCCCATGACTCTGGCATGGCAAGGCTGGACCCAGCTGGAGTCCTTCTCCACCTGGCACAACGTGGAATTCGCCACCGAGCACAACGGTCTGAGCGCCAACGGCTACAAGGCGCGCATGAAGATCAACTCGCCTCTGCACGTCAAGCACATCGACAACCTGGCCGCAGCAGCCAAGGCTGGCGAGTTTGTCTACAAGGGTCGCGCCTCCACTTCCCAGGCTTCGTTCACCGCCGGTGAATGCGCCATGATCCAGACTTCGTCCGGCTTCTACGGCGATGTGGCCAAGAACGCCAAGTTCAACTACGCCCTGGCTCCCTTGCCCTACTATCCCGATGTCAAGGGCGCTCCCCAGAACACCGTGATCGGCGGCGCTTCGCTGTGGGTCATGGCTGGCAAGAAGGCCGAAGAGTACAAGGGCGTGGCCAAGTTCTTCGAGTTCCTGTCGCAAACCAAGGTACAGGCCGCTTCGCACCAGCGCACCGGCTACCTGCCCGTGACCATGGCGGCCTATGACCTGACCGAAAAGTCCGGTTTCTACGCCAAGCACCCCGGCACCGACACCGCCGTGACGCAGATGATCCGCAAGGTGACCGACAACTCGCGCGGCATCCGTCTGGGCAACTACGTGCAGATCCGTACCATCGAGGACGAAGAACTCGAACAGGTGTGGGCTGGCAAGAAGACCGGCAAGCAGGCGCTGGACTCCATCGTGAGCCGTGGCAACGAACTGCTGGCTCGCTTCGAGCGCTCCTACAAACAGTAAACCCTCCAGGCACCCGCAAGGGTGCCGCCAAGGCCTGCGGGGCCTTCAAACAAGGCTCTGCACCCCCAAATACCCCGTTGACTGCACCCAGGCTCCGGCGGTTTTTTTATTTGTAACTCCTCATGGAAAAACGCGTTCTTTTCCGATCCAAGTGGCTTCCCTGGGTGCTGATCACCCCCCAGCTACTGATCATCGGCA
This sequence comes from Comamonas sp. A7-5, assembly GCF_039581385.1. Taxonomy (NCBI): domain Bacteria; kingdom Pseudomonadati; phylum Pseudomonadota; class Betaproteobacteria; order Burkholderiales; family Comamonadaceae; genus Comamonas; species Comamonas sp. A7-5. The sequence continues at coordinate 365,300 of NZ_JBCPWO010000002.1, read as the reverse complement.
TCTTCTTCTTCTGGCCCGCCGGTCAGGCTGTGCTCCAGTCATTCCAGATGGAAGACGCGTTCGGCATGAGTACCGAATGGGTTGGCCTGGACAACTTCCGCCAGTTGTTCGCCGACCCCACCTATCTGAATTCCTTCAAGCGCACAGCACTGTTCTCGGTGCTGGTGGCCGGCGTCGGCATTGCCGTTTCGCTGGCTCTGGCCATCTTTGCGGATCGCATCATCCGCTTTGCCATGGTCTACAAGACCTTGCTGATCATCCCCTACGCAGTGGCTCCCGTGATCGCGGGCGTGCTGTGGGTCTTCATGTTCTCGCCCTCCATCGGTGTGGTGACCCATTACATGGGCAAGCTGGGCTATGAATGGAACCATCTGATGAACGAAAACCAGGCCATGGCCCTGATCGTCATCACCTCGGTGTGGAAACAGATTTCCTACAACTTCCTGTTCTTCCTCGCCGGGCTGCAGTCCATTCCCAAGGCACTGATCGAAGCCGCGTCCATCGACGGTGCCGGCCCATGGCGCCGCTTCTGGAACATCCAGCTGCCGCTGCTCTCTCCCACCACCTTCTTCCTGCTGGTGATCAACGTCGTCTACGCCTTCTTCGACACCTTCGGCATCATTGATGCAGCCACGCAGGGCGGCCCCGGCCAGTCCACATCGATTCTGGTCTACAAGGTCTACCAGGACGGCTTCAAGGCGCTGGACCTGGGCGGCTCCGCAGCCCAGTCCGTGATCCTGATGCTGATTGTTGTCGTGCTGACTGTGATCCAGTTCCGCTATGTTGAAAAGAAAGTGCAGTACTGATCATGGTCGATCGTAATCCCTGGCTTGCCTTCATCTCCCACGCCGTGCTGCTGCTGGGCGTGGCCATCGTGGCCTTTCCGCTGTATCTGGCGCTGGTCGCATCCACCCATACGGCGGACGCCATCGTGCAGTCCCCCATGCCGCTGCTGCCCGGCTCGCATATGTGGGAAAACTACCGCGACGCCCTGCTCGGTTCGGGCAAGCTCGGCTCCAACACCAATGTCGTGCAGATGATGTGGGTGAGCTTTGTCGTGGCCATGGTCATCACCGTGGGCAAGATCGCCATCTCGCTGCTGTCGGCCTTTGCCATCGTCTACTTCCGCTTCCCGTTCAAGATGGTCTGCTTCTGGGCGATTTTCCTGACGCTGATGCTGCCCGTGGAAGTGCGTATCCTGCCCACCTACAAGGTCGTGGCCGAGCTGGGCATGCTCAACAGCTACGCCGGCCTGACCCTGCCCCTGATTGCTTCGGCAACCGCCACCTTCCTGTTCCGTCAGTTCTTCCTGACCGTGCCGGACGAGCTGGTGGAGGCCGCCCGCATCGACGGCGCCGGCGCCATGCGCTTTTTCAAGGACATCCTGGTGCCCTTGTCCAAGACCTCGATTGCCGCGCTGTTCGTGATCCAGTTCATCTACGGCTGGAACCAGTACCTGTGGCCACTGCTGATGACCACCTCGGAAGACATGTACCCCGTGGTGATCGGCATCAAGCGCATGCTGGCCGGTGGTGAAGCCGCCGTGGACTGGAACATTGTGATGGCGACCGCCATTCTGGCCATGCTGCCCCCGACAGCCGTGGTGATGCTGATGCAAAAGTGGTTTGTCAAAGGCCTGGTGGATACCGAGAAATAAAGCTCGCCCCCACTGCCTCCGCCACCTTCTTTTGACCCATTGAACGAATACCTGGAATACCTCTCATGGCATCCATCTCCCTGAAGAACATCGTCAAGCGCTACGGCACCGGCAAGTCCGCCGTACCCGTCATCCACGGCATCAACGTCGAAATCAACGACGGCGAATTCATCGTGCTGGTCGGCCCCTCGGGCTGCGGCAAGTCCACCCTGCTGCGCATGATCGCCGGCCTCGAAGAAATCACCGACGGCGACCTGCTGATCGGCAGCAACAAGGTCAACGACCTGGAGCCCGCCAAGCGCAATATCGCCATGGTGTTCCAGAACTACGCGCTCTACCCCCACATGAGCAACTACGAGAACATGGCCTACGGTCTGAAGCTCGCCAAGGTGCCCGAGGACGAGATCAAGCGCCGCGTGGACAAGGCTGCCAAGATTCTGGAGCTGAGCCATCTGCTGGACCGCAAGCCGCGCCAGCTCTCCGGCGGCCAGCGCCAGCGCGTGGCCATGGGCCGCGCCATCGTGCGCCAGCCCCAGGTCTTTCTGTTCGACGAACCCCTGTCCAATCTGGACGCCAAGCTGCGCGGCCAGACCCGCCTGGAAATCCAGAAGCTGCACGCCGAGCTGGGCATCACCAGCCTGTTCGTGACCCACGACCAGGTCGAGGCCATGACCCTGGCCCAGCGCATGGTGGTGATGAACGGCGGCAATGTGGAGCAGTTCGGCACGCCCGAAGAGGTCTATCACACGCCCGCCTCCACCTTTGTGGCTGGCTTCATCGGCTCTCCTCCCATGAACCTGCTCAAGCACTCGCCCAACGGCAAGCCCGGCATGATCCTGGGCATCCGACCCGAGCATATCGACCTGGTGGAAGCCGGCGGCGTGGAGTTCAAGGTCCAGACCGTGGAACTGCTGGGCGCCGAACGCCTGCTCTATGGCAAGGTGGGCGACGAAGACGTCACCGTGCGCGTGGAAGAAGGCAAGCCCTATCCCAAGCCCGGTGAAACGGCCCGCATCTCGGCGCGCGAAGACCGCCTGCACTGGTTCAACGCCGAAACCGGCAAACGGGCCTAAATCGAAACACCCCCTGAGCGGCTTCGCCGCTTCCCCCTCTCTGGCGCGAGCGCCGGAGGGGGACGACACCCTCGGTGCGGGGCGGCCCTTCCTCGGTGTCTCCTGTTTGAATGCTGCCTGCTCCAGGCGCAGCGCCAAACTCGCAGAAAAGTGTTGAGCCGCAAACCTTTGTTGGATTGATCATGACTACTGCTTTGAAACCCTGGCCCTACCCTCGTTGGGTGGCCCACCGCGGCGCCGGCAAGCTGGCACCGGAGAACACCATGAGCGCCTTCCGTCTGGGCGCGCAGCATGGCTACCGCTTTTTTGAATGCGATGCCAAGCTCAGCCAGGACGGCGTGCTGTTTCTGATGCATGACGCCACGCTGGAGCGCACCACCAACGGCCACGGCATTGGCGGCGAACTGAGCATGGGCGAGATCGCCCAGCTCGACGCTGGCAGCTGGCACTCGCGCGCCTATGCGGGCGAGGCCCTGCCCACGCTGGAAGCCCTGGCACGCTGGTGCCTGGCCAACCATCTGCACCTGAATGTGGAAATCAAGCCGACCCCGGGCCAGGAACTGGAAACCGGCCGTGCCTGCGGCGAGCTGATGCAGCGCATCTGGCCGCAAACCGAGGTACAGCCGCTGTTCACCTCGTTCAAGTCCGAGTCGCTCAAGGGTGCCCGCGAGACCGCAGCCCATATTCCGCGCGGCCTGCTGGTGGACAAGCTGGCCGACGGCAACGGCGACGCCGACCTGAAGCTGGCTCTGGAGCTGGACTGCAGCGCCATGGTGCTCAACCATGCGCTGTGGACGCCCGAGCTGGTGGCCAAGGTGCATGGCGCAGGCCTCTACTGCAGCAGCTACACCGTCAACGATCAATGGGCCGCACAGCGCCTGATAGACCTGGGCACGGACGGCATCATCACCGATCGTGTGGACATGTTCAGCCCCGCACAGACAGGCGCTCAGCTGTAAATCAGTAGCTGCTTACGTAGATCCATCTTGAATTTCAGTATCAATCAATGCTGAATTTCTCTCTAATCAAGCGTAAGCAGCTTCGATATCCATAGCAAAACAAAAGCCCGGCCACCCAAAGTGACCGGGCTTTTTTGCGCTCAAAGGCATCAAAAACTGGCGTGCCCCAGCAAAGGGACAGCGAGGAAGGGCCGCCCCGCACCGAGGCTGTCGTCCCCCTTACCTAGCGCAAAGCGCGTAGAGAAAGGGGGAAGGCGCGCAGCGCCTCAGGGGGTTAATCCAGCTTCGTGCCCGAGGCCTTGACGGCTGCCGCCCAGCGCGGCGTCTCGCCGGCCAGGAACTTGCCGAAGGCTTCAGAGCCCAGGAAGGCCGGGTCGGCGCCCTGCTCCACCATGCGGCTCTTCACATCGGGCAGGTTCATCACCTGCTGGAAGGCATTGCTGAGCTTGGCCGTCACCTCCTTGGGCAGGCCGGCAGGAGCTAGAAAGCCATAGAAGCCCACTACCTCGAAGCCCTTGAGGCCGGACTCTATGGCGGTCGGCACCTCGGGCAGCGCGGGATTGCGTTCCTTGCTGGTCACGGCCAGGGCGCGCACCTTGCCCTGCTTGTGATAAGCGGCCGCCTGGGGAATGCTCTCGGCCATGAACTGCACCTGGCCACCAATCAGATCGGTGAACGCAGGCGCGCTGCCCTTGTAGGGAATGTGCACCAGGTCCACGCCTGCAGCGCTCTTGAACATCTCGGGCACCAGATGGCTGATGCCGCCGTTGCCGGCCGAGCCGAAGTTGATCTTGCCGGGGTTGGCCTTGGCATAGGTCGTGAACTCGGTCAGCGTCTTGGCCGGCACCTTGTTGTTGACCAGCAGCGCCAGCGGCTGCATGGCGGTGCGGGCAATCGGCGTGAAATCCTTGAGCGTGTTGTAGGGCAGCTTGCTGTAGAGCGCAGGGTTGATGACCATCACGCCGGTATTGGCCAGCATCAGCGTGTAGCCGTCGGCGGGCGAGCGCATCACGTCCTGCGCCCCCACCGAGCCGCCCGCTCCGGGCTTGTAATCCACCACCAGCGGCTGACCGAGCACGCCCTGCAGCTTGTCGGTCAGCAAACGGGCATGCTGGTCCAGCGGGCCGCCGGCGGGAAAGCCCAGCACGATGCGAATCGGCTTGGTGGGGAAGGCGTCCTGAGCCTGTGCGCCCGCGGACAAAAGCAGGCCTGCGCCAGCCATCAGGCCGGCCAGTATGTTCATTGAAGTCTTCTTCATTGTTGTCTCCTTGGTTTTAGAAATCATCGGCCGCACAAAGCGCTGTCCGGGCAGCCTGATCTGATAGCCAGCCTGCGCTGGATAGCAGCATTCGAGCCATGATTTGAGCCATGGCGGGAGCCGGCCGGCATAAAAAAGCGCTTCTCGATGGAAGCGCTTGGGTGCCTGAGTGCCAAGCGGCAATCAGCGCTTGGGCTGCCAGGCCAGCGCCTTGTTCTGCTGCTCGGCCACCTGGGCAATGCTGAGCTTGTTGGCCGCTTCGTCGCGGCGCTTGGCGGCATCGCCGCCCAGCTCCATGGCCGCCAGGTTGTACCAGAAGTAGGCCCTGGCATTGTCACGCGCCACACCCTGGCCCTGTGCATAGACCATGCCCAGGTTGTACTGGGCAGCGGCATCGCCCTGCTCGGCCGCACGCTGATACCACTGCACGGCCTTGCCGTAGTCGCGCGCAGCGCCCTGGCCTTCGGCGTACATCACGCCCAGGCGGTTCTGCGCACCGGAATGGCCTTGCTCGGCTGCCGCGGCATACCACTTCATCGCCTGAGCAGGGCTGGCTGCACTGCCCTGACCATCGGCATACAGACGCGCCAGGTTGAACTGGGCCGAGGCATCGCCCTTGTCGGCTGCGCGGCGGAACCACTGCATGGCCGTCGCATAGTTCTGCGGCACACCACGGCCTTCGGCGTACAAGGTGCCCACGTTGTTGATGGCGGCGGCATGGCCTTGCTCGGCTGCCTTCTGATACCACTGCAGGGCCGTGCCGTAGTTCTGGGGCGTGCCCAGACCTTCGGCATAGATGGTGCCCAGGTTGTACTGTGCATCGGCATGATTCTGGTCGGCCGCGCGCTGGAACCATTGCGCCGCATAGGCAGGGCTTTGCTCCACCCCCAGACCGTAGAGATAGAGACGACCCAGATGGTTCTGGCCGTCGGCATTCCACTGCTCGGCACTCTTCTGGAACCAGGACGCCGCCAGCTTGTAGTCGCGCGGAACACCCACGCCATCCATATACATGCGGCCCAGGCTGTTCTGGGCCCTGGCATCGCCCTGCTCGGCAGCGCGCTGCAGCCACTGAGCGGCCTGCACGGGGTCCAGCTTCACGCCCACGCCGTCGGACAGCATGGAGCCCAGCTGGTTCTGCGCTTCCGCATGGCCTTGATCGGCGGCTTTCTTGAACCAGTCTGCAGCCGTCATGTAGTTCACGGCCACGCCATTGCCCTTGAGGTAGCGCTGGCCCAGCTCGAACTGGGCCGTCACATGGCCTTGCGCAGCGGATTTTTCCAGCCACTGGGCAGCGGTGCTGAAGCTCTGGGGCACGCCCAGACCTTCCTGATAGAGGTGGGACAGGTTGTACTGGGCCACGGCATTGTTCTGCTGCGCCGCGCGGCCATACCACTGGGCAGCCTCGCGATAGTTCTGCGGCAGGCCCTGGCCGTTGGCATACAGCGCCCCCAGGCTGTTCTGGGCACCCGCATGCCCCTGGGCTGCGGCCTTGCGGAACCATTGCGCGGCCGTGGCGGCATTCTGTGGCACGCCCTGTCCATGCACATACATTTCGCCCAGCTGGTTCTGCGCCTTGGCATCGCCGCGCTCGGCAGCCTGCAGCGGACCGGCAGTGGAGGCCACGCGTGTGCCAGCAATCGGCAGCGGGCCGTATTGCAGGCGGCTGAATTCAAACTGGGGGCCCGATGTGGCGGCTCTGGAATCGCGCAAAAAATTCATGCGACCTTCCGCACCGGTTTGCGCGGATGCGCTCTGGGCAAAGGCCGCCAGACTCGACATGACCAGCGCTGCGATGGGAGTGAACTTCATTCCGGTACGATTCCTAGACGCTTGTTGTTACATCAGACATACGATGACACCAACCTGCGAGCGTAACTGATTCTGATAGCAGCTTCGATAAGGAATCCCTCAATCGCGGCATCCTAGCCACAGTTTTTTGACATTTGACCGTGACATGAAAAAGCCCGGCAAAGCCGGGCCTGGAGCGATGGACTGGTTTCAGCCTCTGGTCATCTGCTGGCGCACATAGTCCGCCAGCACCTGCATGAGCTCGGCAAAATACCTGCGCAGCGGCTCGAAGCCGGCATTCGGTTCGCGCGTGTCCTCATCCATATAGACGGGGCGACGGATCTCGATCTGCATCGAGTGGCGATTGAGCTGCGGCTGGCCTATGCGCCCGATCAGCTCCACACCCTTGTAGGGCTCGTTGTAGGCCACGCTGTAGCCGAAGCCCTTGAGCGTATCGCCCACCAGATGGATGAACTCGGGCGCGCAGGTCGTGCCGTCGCGGTCGCCCAGTACGAAGTCGGCCAGCGGCGGCGCATCGCGGCGTCCCAGTCGCTGGTACACATCGTTGGGCATGGAGTGCAGATTCAGGTGCCACACGGCCCCGAAGCGCGCCACGCTGTCGTCGATGGCCTGCGCCAGCGCCGCGTGATAGGGGCGCCAGTAGCGCTCGATACGGTGCTGCACTTCGGCCACAGTGCGCTTGCGCTCATACAAGGAAGTGGCCACGCCGGCCTTGCTGATGCGCTGCCAGATCAGGCCCAGCCCCTGCTGTGTCTTGATGCTGGGCGACAGCGGCACCGGCCACTCGCCCTCGATCTGCGCAGGGTCCAGGTCGGACTCGTTGCGATTGGGATCGACATAGGTACGCGGAAAAGTCGCTTCCAGCAATGTGGCGCCGAACTCGGGCCAGCGGTCCCAGAGCGCGGCCACATGCGTGTCCTCGCCGCGACGCAGCAGACTCATGGGCACGACGGTGCCGAAGTCCTCGGGGTAGGCCGTGCCGCTGTGCGGCGAGTCGCAGACTATGGGCAGAACCTCTCCCCGGGCCGGGTGCACCAGCACCGGCTCGGCCGGTCTGGCTTGCAGAAAATCAGGCACAGACATTCAAACCTTCATCAGTCCAGCTTGATATTGGCGCGCTTGGCCACGGCCGTATAGCGCTCGATCGCGGTCTTGATCTGCTTGGCAAACTGCTCGGGCGTGTTGCCCATGGACTCGCCGGAGATGGACTTCTGCTTTTCCAGATAGTCGGGCGAAGCCATGACCTTGTGCGCCGCAGCGTTGAGCTTGTCGATGATCGCTTTGGGTGTGCCCGCAGGCGCCACCAGGCCGAACCAGCCGCCGTCACCCATCTGGGGATAGCCCAGCTCGGTATAGGTGGGCACATCGGGCAGCACATCGCTGCGCTTGAGCGCCAGCACGGCCAGAGGACGCAGCTGGCCGGCCTTGATATGCGGCAGGGTCGAAGGCAGGTTGTCCGTCATGGCATTGACCTGCCCGCCCAGCGCATCGGTAATGGCCTGGCCCGCACCCTTGTAGGGAATGTGCAGCAACTGGATACCAGCCAGATTCATGAAGTTCTCGATATTGGCATGACCCAGGGAACCCGTGCCCGGCGATGCAAAGGTGTACTTGTCGGGGTTGGCCTTGGCCAGTGCAATGAATTCCTTCATGGTCTTGGCAGGCACGCTGGCGTTCACCACGAACACGCTGGGCACGCTCATCACATTGGTGATGGGAGCAAAGTCCTTGATCGCGTCATAAGGCAGCTTGCGGAAGATGGCCGGATTGGAGCCATGGGTGGACACCGTGGCCATGCCGATGGTGTAGCCGTCGGGTGCCGCCTTGGCGATTTCAGTCGCCCCGATGGAGCCGCCCGCGCCGCCCTTGTTGTCCACCACCACGGACTTGCCTAACACCGTGCTCATTTTCTCTGCCAGCAGACGCGCCACCATGTCGGTGGACCCGCCGGCGCCAAAGGGCACAACCAGGCGGATGGGGCGATTGGGGTAGTCAGCTGCGGCATTGGCAGCGAACGCGGGGGACAGCGCGGCTGCAGCTGCGCAGGCGGCAATGGACGACAGAACGGTACGACGAATGGCCATGCGGCTTCTCCTTGGATCTCTTGAAAGACTGGTTATGGGCCGGTTCAGAGCGTTTCACCGGACGCTCCGACCTTTGTTTCATTCTGTGCCCCAGGCCGCATGGCGAAAAGCGACAAGACGGCACGCAAGTATTACCAACCGTCATAATCCAAACCGTCATGCGCATGCACTCTCCCTCCCTCTCCGAACTTCACGCCTTTGCCGCGGCCGCCCGCCTGGGCAGTTACTCGCTCGCCGCGCAGGAGCTGTATGTGACGCAGGGCGGCATCAGCCGGGCCATTGCCAGGCTTGAGGAACATCTGGGCTTTGCCCTGTTCGAGCGCCTGGGCAGACGCAACGCGCTTACCGCGGCAGGACAGGACTATCTGCAGGCGATAGAGCCTGCCGTGATGGCGATAGAGGCCGCATCGGCCGCCGCCCGCAGGCGCCGCCACGGGCCGCAGCTGCGCCTGTCGGTCGTTCCCACGCTGTTCAGCCACTGGCTGATTCCGCGCCTGCCCGACTTCAACCGCCGTCATCCGCTAATCATGCTTTCCTTCGCGCCCTACCGGCGCGACGATCCGCTCAATGCGCCTGAGATCGATGCCTGGATTCGCGTCGGCAGCCAGCAATGGCCGGCGGGCGTGGAGGCCGAGTATGTGATCGGCCGCGACCTCATCCCCATCTGCCACCCGCGCGAGCTGCAAGGGCCGAACCCCATCCGCAGCGAGCAGGATTTGCTGAGCCGCCCTCTGCTATTCCACACCAACTACCCGGGCAACTGGGCCAGCTGGATGCAGGCCCGGGGCCTGAGCCAGCCCTGCCCCGCCCCGGTCGCGGACTTTGAGACCGTGGCCCTGCTGGTGCAGGCCGTGGCCGCGGGTATGGGTGTGGCCATGGTACAGCGCTGCCTGGTGGAGGAGGATCTGGCCTCGGGCCGCGTGGCTCTGGCGCTGGATGCGCCGGTGCATATCGAACGCGGCTACTTTCTGTGCCAGCAAGGCAACCGCCCCCCCACGGAGACCTTGAAGCAGTTTCGCCGCTGGATACTGGAGCAGGCCGGGCCCAGGGCCGTCAGCGACTGAGGCCTGGCCAGACACTGGCGCGAATACAACAGGCACTCTTGAGTCAGATCAAGATTTCACGCAAAACAGCTTTCCGGCCGGTACGCCAATCAGCGCCAGGCTCTGGAAAGCACCCACTGGCAGCAGGCACTTGTGCAGACCAGTGCGGCATAAGCGAGCATCTTGCCGTCGCGTGAAAACAGCCAGAGACTGAGTAGCAAAACCGCCCCACCCAATATGAAATTAATAGCTACCTGCGCAATGAAGGATTGGGCTCCAGCCTTGTTTTGCTTTAAAACGCGAGCACAGATTGCCAGGCCCAGAGCGAGAAAAAACGCAGGGGCGAGGAAGTTGAGTAAATGATTAACGCTCGCAACAAAATCCATGGCAACAATCGATTCCAAGGCTTTGAGCCCGGGGGGTGCCCAATTCGGTACTAAATTTTATAATCCCCTGTTATGGCAGTCTGGGCTTTAGGTATCAATCACCACACGGCTCCGCTCGATATGCGGGGCCGTTTTGCGTTCGCGCTCGATCAGATCGCGCCGACGCTGCAAGGTCTGCGCGCATCTCTGTCCCACGCTGGCAGGGCTCACAGCGCCGTGGAAACCGCCATCCTCTCCACCTGCAACCGCACCGAGATCTACTGCGCTGCCGACGCCCCCGCCATGGATCACACCATGCACTGGCTGGCCAACAGCGGCGGCGTGGCGCCTGAATTGCTGCGCCAGCACTCGTATCTGCTGCAGGATGGCTCGGTCGCCCGCCACGCCTTCCGCGTGGCCTCGGGGCTGGACTCCATGGTGCTGGGCGAGGCGCAGATCCTCGGCCAGATGAAGAACGCCGTGCGCGCGGCCGAGACTGCGGGTGCCCTGGGCACCACGCTCAACCAGTTGTTCCAGCGCAGCTTTGCCGTGGCCAAGGAAGTGCGCAGCTCCACCGAGATCGGCGCACACAGCATCTCCATGGCTGCCGCTGCCGTGCGCCTGGCCGGCCAGCTGTTCGAAGACCTCAGCAAGATTCGCGTGCTGTTCGTGGGCGCGGGCGAGATGATCGAGCTGGTCTCCACCCACTTCGCCGCCCGCAACCCCAGGCAGATCACCATCGCCAACCGCACCATGGAGCGCGGCGAGAAGCTCGCCGCCCAGTTCGGCGCCGGCACCATGCGTCTGGCCGACCTGCCCGAGCATCTGCACGAGTACGACGCCATCATCAGCTGCACGGCATCCACCCTGCCCATCATCGGCCTGGGTGCCGTGGAGTCGGCCCTCAAGAAGCGCAAGCGCCGCCCCATCTTCATGGTCGATCTGGCCGTGCCCCGCGATATCGAATCCGAGGTCAAAGACCTCAACGACGTCTATCTCTATACCGTGGACGATCTGGCAACCGTCGTGCGCACCGGTCAGGCCCAGCGCCAGGCCGCCGTGCAACAGGCCGAAGTCATCATCGACACCGGCGTACAGAGCTTTATGCAGTGGATGGACCAGCGCAATCCCGTGGGTGGCGCGGTCTCGCTGATCCAGCAGGTCAATGCCCAGGCCGACGAATGGCGTGCGCTGGAAATTGCCCGCGCCAAAAAGCTGCTGGCCAGGGGCGAAGACATCGATACCGTGCTGGAAGCGCTCTCGCGCGGTCTCACACAGAAAATGCTGCACGGCACCATGGCCGAGCTGCACAAGGGCGATGCCGAAGAGCGCGCCCAGACGGCGGACACCGTCTCCCGCCTGTTCCTGCGCGCCAGCCGCAACCCCAGCAAGCTTTAGCGACGCTCGCCCGCTTGGTCGCTGCCGTCCTCGCGCAGCGCAAGGCCCGACCGTGGCCTGTCCTCCCTCTTCCCTGACTCCACAAAGGTGAGCCCCCTCACCTTTCCCAAGCCCTCGGTACCCCCTATGCAAGACTTTTTGCGCAACCAGCTCGAACGCTATGCCCAACGCCTGCAGGAGCTGGATTTTCTGCTCTCGCGCGAAGACATCATGGGCGACATGAAGCAGTACCGCACCATCTCGCGCGAACATGCCGATGTGACGGCCATTGCCAGTCGCTACACCCGCTACCTGCAGACCGAAGCCGACATAGCCGCCGCGCGTGAAATGCTGGACGACCCCGACATGGCCGAAATGGCTCAGGAAGAGATCGGCAGCGGCGAGGCCGAGCTGATCAAGCTCGAAGACGAGCTGCAGCGCCTGCTGCTGCCCAAGGACCCCGACGATGCCCGCCCCGCCTTTGTCGAAATCCGCGCCGGCACGGGTGGCGACGAATCGGCCCTGTTTGCCGGTGACCTGACCCGCATGTACACCCGCTACGCCGCCAACGTGGGCTGGAAGGTGGAAGTGATGAGCGCCAGCGAAAACGAAATCGGCGGCTATAAGGAAGTGGTGCTGCGCATCGAGGGCGACAATGTGTACGGCGCGCTGCGCTTCGAGTCGGGCGGCCACCGCGTGCAGCGTGTGCCCGCCACCGAAACCCAGGGGCGCATCCACACCAGCGCCTGCACCGTGGCCGTGATGCCCGAGCCCGACGAGGCCGAGGCCATCACGCTCAACCCCGCCGATCTGCGCATCGACACCTTTCGCGCCAGCGGTGCCGGCGGCCAGCACATCAACAAGACCGACTCCGCCGTGCGCGTGGTCCACCTGCCCACGGGCATCGTGGCCGAATGCCAGGACGGCCGCAGCCAGCACAGCAACAAGGCCAAGGCCCTGCAGGTGCTGCAGGCCCGCATCCAGGAAAAGGAACGCAGCGAGCGGGCCGCCAAGGAAGCCGCCATGCGCAAGGGCCTGATCGGCTCGGGCGACCGCAGCGACCGCATCCGCACCTACAACTTTCCCCAGGGCCGCCTCACCGACCACCGCATCAACCTCACGCTGTACAAGCTGCTGGCCGTGATGGAAGGCGATCTGGGCGATGTGATCCAGGCCCTGCAACATGCACGCGAGGCCGAGTTGCTGGCAGAGCTGGCCGCTTCCTGAGTCTGCAGGCACCGGCAGGCTGCAGCCGGCTCGAGCCGGGTCCGTTAGAACGCTTCGCCAGAAATGGGAACAATTTCAAGATGACACAGCGCTTTTTGCCGGTTCTGGTTTCTGCCCTGCTATCCGGCCTGTTGTTCACATCGACCGCCGCCCAGGCTCAGGCCTTGCGCAAGCCATCGGCCTATGACTCGGGTGCGGGGCGCCCGGTTGACGCCAGCGGCAACCGCAACGCTCCTGCCAGCCTGCCGGCCCTGACCAGCCGCGCCGATTTCGATCGCGTGGCCCGCATCTTCGATCCGGTCAGCGCCATGCCCCATGTGCTGTTTGTGATCGACCGTCACAGCAAGAGCACGCCGCTGCATTTCATCAACACGCCGCGCTATGCGTTCCACGAGGACTTTCTGCGCGCCAAAGGCCTGCTGCAGGGCGGCAAGCCTGCGCTCAACCGCAATTACCGCGAGCCAGGCCGCCGCTTCATTCTCGGCACGCTGAGCTGGCAGCCCGTGCTCAAGGACTACAGCTACGAGTTCTGGGAGGGCGACCAGCTCACGCCCGAGCTGCTGCAGACCACGGCGGCCGCGCTGAAAACCGGCTTCTTCGCCCCTGTGCGCTTCAAGGCCAACTCCACGCAGCAGGAAGCCGTGGCCCAGCAGGCCGGTGTTGCAGCGGTCACCCAGGCCCAGTTGCTGGGAGCCCAGACCTATCTGCCGCTGAACCAGGGCCAGGCCGTGGGCCGGCTGCGCATCCTGAACCAGGCCGAAGCCGTGAATGACCTCCAGCCCAGGGACATCGTGCTGTTGCGCGAAGTACCCATCAGCCTGCCGCCCGTGGCCGGCGTGGTGACGGAGCGCCCTTCCACGGTGCTATCCCATGTCAATCTGCTGGCGCGTGGCTGGGGCATACCTAATGCCTATGTGCAAAAAGCGGCCGAGCAATACGCGGACTTCAACGGCCGCTGGGTGCATATCGACGTACAGCCCGCCGGCTTTGCGCTGCGCGCCGCCACGGCTGCCGAACAACAGAGCGCCGAAAAGCAGGCCCAGCAACCGCCGCCCAAGGGCCGCAAGGTCTTGCTTCAGCCCGATCTGAGTCGCAGCGAACTGGTGCCCCTGGCGGCCCTGCGCAGCGCGGATCGCCGCCGCTGCGGTGCCAAGGCCGCCAATCTGGGCGAGATCCAGTCCGCCCGCCTCGCGGACGTCAGCGTGCCCGATGGCTTTTGCATTCCGTTTGCCGCCTATGCCGACTTCATGCGCTCCAACGGCCTGGCCGAGCGCATTGCCCGCATGCGCCAACAGCCCGGCTTCGCGACGGATGCAGGCATCCGAAGGCAGGCCCTGTCCGCACTGCAGGCCGAAATCGAGCAATGGCCCGTCAGCCCGACCGTGGCCGATGTCTGGACCCAGCGCTGGTCCGGCCAGCTAGGCAGCCAGGGCGTGTTCGTGCGCAGCTCTTCCAGCTCCGAGGACCTGCCCAGCTTCAGCGGAGCAGGCCTCTACACCACCGTGCCCAATGTACGCAGCGACACGGACCTGGTCGCCGCGGTGCGCAAGGTCTGGGCCTCGATCTACAACTTCGAGGCCTGGGAAGCCAGACAGGCAGCGGGCATCGACGATGCGCAGCTGATGATGTCGGTGTTTGTGCAAAAAGCCGTGGACTCCTCCGCCTCTGGCGTGATGATCACCCGCGACCCCTTCGATGCCTCGCACCGCCACATGAGCTATATCGCCGCCAAGCGCGGCATAGGCATCCGCGTGGTCGAAGGCAAGCGGGTCGCGGAGCAAATCCTCTACTCCAGCCGCAGCAAGGCCGTGCAGGTGCTCAACCGTTCCCAGGACGATGTGGCGCTGCAGCTGGATGCCAGGGGCGGCGTGCGCGAAGTGGCCGTGACTGCCGGCCGCGCCGTGCTCAGCGATACGCTGGTGCAGCGACTGGCCCGTGCCGGAGCCGGCATCAAGCAACGCTTTGGCGGCAAGGACCAGGACATCGAGTGGGCCGTGCAGGGCGATCAGCTCATCATCCTGCAATCGCGCCCCTTCATCTCGGCGCCCGGACGTTAAGAATCCGCCATGCTGAATTTCGAGTCACCTGTCGTCATTGAGCTGCTGCAAGCCCAGGGCTGGACCCCGCAGCGAGAGGTCGCCATACCGGCGCTTGTCCGGAGCGCTCTGGACCAACAGCCCGGTCCGGCCTGCCACCCCGCCGTGGCTGCACTGCAGAACCTGGCGGGCTTGCACATAGGCCAGGTGGGCAAGGGGCTGGAATGCGCCAGCAGCGATATAGAGTTTGATTGGCTCGAAGCGCATTTCACCGGCGAAGATGCGGACGACGCCCTGCTCTCCTGGGAACAGCGCCTGCACACCCGGCTGATAGCAGTTGCCGAAGTTCACCACTCCCACGGCCAGCTGCTGATGGCCGGCGATGGACGCTGCTTTTCCTGGTCTTTTGTAGGTATGAGCTTCGAGGGCGAGAATCTTCAGCAGGCGCTGGAGCATCTGTTGCTGGGAATACGTTCGCGCCCCATGCTGGAGCCCGGCCAGTCGTCGACCCAGCTGTACGGCACGCTCTACAAGGCGGGCGACCCCGAGATATACCGCTACTGAATTTCCGAAGAAGATGGCCGCCGGCCAAGCCATGACCGAACCCTCGCCCCCCACTTTCTCCGTCGCTCAAGCCCTGCAGCAAGCCGCCCGCCAAGGCCTGGCGCGTGTCGATGCACAGATGCTGCTGCTGCACTTGATGCAGCAGCCAGCGCATGCCCGCGCCTGGCTCATCACCCATGACTGCGATGCCCTCAGTCAGGAGCAGCAGCAACGCTGGGACCAGCTGTGCGCCCTGCGCCAGCAAGGCACGCCTGTCGCCTACCTGACCGGCAGCAAGGAGTTCTACGGCCTGGATCTGGCCGTGGACAGCAGGGTGCTGGACCCGCGCCCCGACACCGAAACCCTGGTGGACTGGGCGCTGGAGCTCATGCCCGAAAGGCAGCCGGTTCGCGTTATAGACCTGGGCACCGGCAGCGGCGCCATCGCCCTGGCCCTGCAAAGCCAGCGCCCCTCAGCCCGGGTCATCGCCGTGGACGCCAGCGCCGATGCCCTGGCCGTGGCCCGCAGCAACGCCGCCCGGCTCCAACTGCCCGTGCAGTTTGTCCATGGCAACTGGCTGGAGCCTCTGGACGGGCTGGAACCCGTCGATCTGATCGTCAGCAATCCGCCCTATATTCGCGCCGACGACCCGCACCTGGCGGCGCTGACCCACGAGCCGCTGTCGGCCCTGGCTAGCGGCGCGGATGGGCTGGAGGACATACACAGCATCATCGACCAAGCTCCGGCCCGCCTGAAAGACGGCGGCTGGCTGCTCTTCGAGCATGGCTGGGATCAGGCCGAAGACGTGGCGCGGCTCATGCAAGCGGCCGGCTTCGAACAGGTCCAGCACCGCCATGACCTGGCCGGCATTGCGCGCTGCACGGGCGGCTGCCGGAGCGGCAAGGCTTGATTTCCAGACCTCCACCCCAAAATATCCTGTCAGCAAGATTTCCTCACAGCATCGCATTCCTTGCGGTCGGTGAAATAATTGCAGACATCGCGGCTGGTACCGCCATTTCCAAAATCCGGAGCCCACTATGAGCAACACTCAACAACGCATCGACGACCTGGTCAAGAACAACGATATCCTGCTGTTCATGAAGGGCAACGCCAGCTTCCCCCAGTGCGGCTTCTCCGGCCGTGCCATCCAGATCCTCAAGGCCTGCGGCGTGGACGCCAAGTCCATCGCCACCGTGAACGTGCTGGAAGACCAGGAAATCCGCCAGGGCATCAAGGACTACAGCCAGTGGCCCACGATCCCCCAGCTCTACATCAAGGGCGAATTCATCGGTGGCTCGGACATCATGATGGAGATGTACGAATCGGGCGAACTGCAGCAAGTGCTGGCCGCCAAGTAAGCCCAACCCCGTCTGCAAGCCACCGGCACCCCGGTGGCTTTTTTCATGCCACCTCCCAAACCTGTTCCCCCTCACCACTGCTGCATCCATATCGATGGCAGTGCCCTGCCCAACCCCGGCCCCATGAGCCTGGGCGTGTTGCTGCAGCTGCCCGATGGCAGCCGCCATACGCTGTCGCAGGATCTGCACCGCAGCGGCTGCAACAACGAAGCCGAGCTGCGCGCCCTGATGGCCGCCCTGAAGCTGGCACGCGATCTCGGCGCGCGCAGCCTGACCGTGCGCACCGACTCCCAGGTGCTGCTGGAGCAGCTCGGCCCGCCCACGGCCAAGCCCGCGCGGCCCATCGCCCGGCTCGCCCCGCTGTTCGAGGCCGCCCGCGCACAGATGCAGGACTTTGACGAGCTGGTGCTGCAATGGGTGCCCAGACACCGCAATACCGAGGCCGATGCGCTGGCACGCATGGCCCGTTCGGCAGCCGCGCTTCAGCCCTGAAGCCAGTACGGCTGCCTGCCGCAGGCTTTATGTGGTCGAATAGAGACTCCTTGATAACCGGCCGCAGGCACTGCCAGGTGCCGCAGCAGCCCTGCCTATGAGTGTGTCCCAAAGCCTTGCGGTGATTGTTCTGCTGATTCTGCTCAGCGCCTTTTTCTCTGTGGCGGAGATTTCTCTGGCTGCCTCGCGCCGCCTGCGCCTGCGCCAGATGGCCGACGACGGCAACGAGGGAGCCGAGCATGCGCTGCGCGTACAGGAGCAGCCGGGCGAATATTTCACCGTGGTGCAAGTGGGACAGAATGCCGTCGCCATACTCGGCGGCATCGTCGGCGAGGGTGCGTTCAGCCCTGCGCTGACCGAGTTCTTCTCGATCTGGTTCTCGCCCAGCCTCTCTACAACTCTGGGGTTCCTGCTCTCGTTTTTCATAGTCACCTCGGCCTTCATCCTGCTGGCCGATCTGTTGCCACGCCGCATCAGCATGAACGAGCCCGAGCGCTATGTGGTGCGCGTGCTCGCGCCCATGCGCTGGTTTGTGGTGATCTTCAAGCCCATCATCTGGTTCTACAACCTGGCCACCGACACCCTGTTTCGCCTGCTGGGCCTGCCGGCCACGCGCGACGAGCGCATCACCAGCGACGACATCCTGGCCATGACCGAAGCGGGCACCAAGGCCGGCGTGCTGGCCGCCCGCGAGCAGCAGGTGATTGCCAATGTCTTCGAGCTGGACTCGCGCACCGTGGCCTCGGCCATGACACAGCGCGACAGCGTGGCCTTCTTCTACCGCGACGACAGCGACGCCATCATCCGCGCCCGCATTGCCGAGGAGCCCTTTTCCACCTACCCGGTCTGCGACGGCGATATCGACCATGTAATCGGCTATGTGGACGCCAAGGACCTGTTCCAGCGCGCGCTCAACAACCAGCCGCTGTCGCTCAGCGACGACAGCCTGATCCGCAAGGTGCTCATCGTGCCCGACCGCCTGACGCTGGCCGAGGTGCTGGAGCAGTTCCGCATGGTGCACGAGGACTTTGCCGTCATCGTCAACGAATACAGCCTGGTCGTGGGCGTGGTGACGCTCAACGACGTGATGAGCACGGTGATGGGCGATCTGGTCGGCCCGGCCGACGAGGAGCAGATCATCCGCCGCGACGAGCATTCCTGGCTGATCGACGGCATCACGCCCATCGAGGACGTGATGCGCGTGCTGCATCTGGACGATATGCCGCATGACGACGAGTACGAAACGCTGGCCGGCTTTCTCATGGTCATGCTGCGCCGCGTGCCGCGCCGCACCGATACCGTCACCTGGGGCGGCTTCAAGTTCGAGGTGCTGGACGTGGACAGCTACCGCATCGACCAGGTCATGGTGACCCATCTGCCCGAGCCCGCGGCGGAATCTGCCGCACCTTCGGCGGCCGCTGCGGCCAAGGTACAGGGCAGCGCAGCCCAGTCCCAGGCTGGCAAAAGCAGCCACTCCTGAATCAGGAGCTTATTTCGCATATCCGAAAAGGACTTCAGGTTCTTTTTTTGCTGAAACCAATGAAAAGAGAGCGCTAGGCGCTCTCTTTTTTTCTGTATATCGCCACGGTATCAGGCCGACTGCGGCTCCTCCACCAGCCAGCGCCGCTGGGCGCCGAACACGGCATTCGGATACTGGGGCTGGCCCCGGCTTCCGTTGTAGCGGCCCAGTGCCATATAGGCATCGCCTTTTTCGCGGTCCATGTAGTGGCGCAGGATCACGCAGCCGAAGCGCAGATTGGTCTGCATGTGGAACAGCTTGCCGATATCGCCGTCACCGATCAGCCGCATCCAGAATGGCATGATCTGCATATAGCCACGCGCGCCCACGCTGGAGATGGCGTATTTGCGATAGCCGCTCTCCACCTGTATCAGGCCCATGACCATGGACACATCGAGACCCGCGCGCTTGGACTCGTACCAGACGGTCTGCAGGAATTCGCGCCGCGCCTGCAGGTCGGGCTTGCGCTTGGCCAGCTTGTCGCTGCTGGCGACCAGCCAGCGCAGATAGCTCATGCGCGCCGCTGTGGAGGCGAACTCCAGCTCGGGCGGCGCGCCCGAGCCCGCCACGGCCGCGCTGAGTGCCGTACGCACAGAGTCGGCCAGCGGCTCTTCGAGCTGCCCGCCGGCCCAGGCCGCCTGCGGCCACAGCCAGCCGGCCGCCGGGGCGGCCAGCGCAGCGGCAGTCCTCAGGCAGTGGCGTCGGCTCAGCAGGGTCTCGGGCATGGAAACAGCAGCTTACAGGCCCAGGCGGCTCTTGAGGTGAGCCAGCACCTCATTCGTCGCCAGCTTTGTGGCTTCTGTGTCACGGCGCTGCTGGTACTCGACCACGCCTTCCTTCAGGCCACGGTCGCCCAGCACCACGCGGTGGGGCACGCCGATCAGCTCCCAGTCGGCCAGCATGGCACCAGGGCGCTCGTCGCGGTCGTCGAGGATCACGTCCACGCCCAGGGCCAGCAGCTCGCCGTAGAGCTTCTCGGCCTCGGTCTTCACGGCCTCGCTGCGACCCATGCCGATGGGGCAGATCACCACGGTGAACGGTGCAATCGCATCGGGCCAGATCATGCCGCGCTCGTCGTGGTTCTGCTCCACGGCAGCGGCGGGCAGGCGGGTCACGCCAATGCCGTAGCAGCCCATCTCGAAGTGCTGGGGCTTGCCGTTGTCGCCCAGGAAAGTGGCCTCCATGGCCTTGGAGTACTTGGTGCCCAGATAGAACACATGGCCGATCTCGATGCCGCGCTCGATCGCCAGCTCGCCCGCGCCGTCGGGCGAGCGGTCGCCAGCCACCACATTGCGCAGATCAGCCACCACGGCGGGCTCTGGCAGATCGCGGCCGAAGTTCACGCCGGTGATGTGGAAGTCTTCCTCGTTGGCACCGCAGACCCAGTCGGCCATCACGGCCACATCGCGGTCCACCACGATGTTCACGGGCTTCTTGAGGCCGATGGGGCCCAGATAGCCGGGCTTGGCACCGAAGTGCTCCTCGATCTCGCCTACGGTCGCGAAACGGAAGCCCGCCAGGCCCTCGACCTTGCCGACCTTGATCTCGTTCATCTCGTGATCGCCGCGCAGCAGCAGCAGCCACACTTGCGACTTGACGATCAGACCCTTGTCATCGAACTCGTCCGTGGCCAGCACCAGCGACTTCACGGTCTGCGCCAGAGGCAGACCCAGCTGCTCGGCCACGGCTTCGCAGGTGCTGTTGCCGGGCGTGGCGACCTTTTGCATGGCCTGGGTGGCGGCAGGACGGGCCTGGGTGGGCGCCAGGCTCTCGGCCTTCTCGATATTGGCCGCGTAGTCGCTGTTCGGGCAGTAGACGATGGCGTCCTCGCCCGTGGAAGCGATGACCTGGAACTCTTCGCTCAGATCGCCGCCGATGGCGCCCGAATCGGCACGCACGGCGCGGTACTGCAGGCCGAAGCGGTCGAAGATGCGCTTATAGGCTTCGCGCATGGTCTGATAGCTGATCTGGGCCGCATCGCGATCCTTGTCGAAGGAATAGGCGTCCTTCATGATGAACTCGCGACCGCGCATCAGGCCGAAGCGGGGACGGCGCTCGTCGCGGAACTTGGTCTGGATCTGGTAGAGGTTCTTGGGCAGCTGCTTGTAGCTCTTGAACTCCTGGCGCGCGATATCGGTGACCACCTCTTCGGACGTGGGCTGGATCACGAAATCACGGCCATGGCGATCCTGGATGCGCAGCAGCTCGGGGCCCATCTTCTCGAAACGGCCGGTTTCCTGCCACAGCTCGGCAGGCTGGACCACGGGCATGGTGGTTTCGATGGCGCCGGCGCGGTTCATTTCCTCGCGCACGATGGCCTCGACCTTGCGGATCACGCGCAGGCCCATGGGCATGTAGTTGTAAATGCCAGCACCCAGCTTTTTGATCATGCCAGCCCGCATCATGAGCTTGTGGCTGACCACTTCGGCGTCGGCCGGAGCTTCTTTCAGGGTGGAGATGAGAAATTGGGAGGCTTTCATGGAACTGGCAATTCAGTGGAAATAGGCATGGCCCGCTTGTCGATCACAAGGGGCCATGCATAATGAACACAATTCAAAAATTTGGGGTTTGATTATGCTTGACCGGGACGGATTTCGCCCGAACGTCGGCATCATCCTGCTCAACCAAAGAAACCAGGTGTTCTGGGGAAAACGCATTCGCACCCACAGCTGGCAGTTTCCGCAAGGTGGCATTGATCGGGGTGAGACACCCGAGCAAGCCATGTTCCGCGAGCTGCACGAGGAAGTGGGGCTGAAGCCCAATCACGTTCGCGTGGTTGCCCGCACCAGGGACTGGTTGCGCTACGAGGTGCCAGACAGGTACATCCGCCGCGACGCGCGCGGGCATTACAAAGGCCAGAAGCAGATATGGTTTTTGCTTCAACTGGTCGGGCATGACTGGGATTTGAACCTGCGTGCCACCGACCACCCTGAGTTCGATGCCTGGCGCTGGAATGACTACTGGGTTCCTCTGGATGTGGTGGTCGAATTCAAACGCGGCGTCTATGAAATGGCGCTGACCGAGCTGGCGCGCTTTCTGCCGCGCGGCGAGCAGCAGCGCAACCGCTATCTGCGCAGCGGCATGCGGCCACGCGATCAGGAGGCCGGCCAGAGCACCGGCGGCACTCCCCATCCTGGGCAGCACCATCAGGTCATGTACCCTGCCCGCACAGGGAGCTTTCGCATCAACCCCGGCATAGAGCTGCCGCCCGGTGCCAGTTTTGACCCGGACCCGCAGACCGGCATAGACAATCCGCCCGATCACAAGCCTCTGCAATGAACAAAGCCGTAATGCCTCACAGCATTACGGCTTTTTTGTCGGCGGCCTGGGCTCAGTGTCCTGCCACCACCATATTGTCGCGGTGCATCATTTCGGGACCTGCCGAGTAGCCCAGCAGCGACTCAATCTCCGAGGAGCTCTTGCGGCACAGCAGCCGCGCCTCGGCGCTGGCATAGCTGGCCAGACCACGGGCGATCTCGGCACCGTTCTCATCACGCACGGCAATCACTTCGCCGCGCGAGAAATCGCCCTCCACTGTGATCATGCCTATGGGCAGCAGGCTCTTGCCTTCATCGCGCAGCTTGGAGACGGCACCCGCATCCACGGTCACCGAACCGCGCAGCTGCAGATGGTCGGCAATCCACTGCTTGCGTGCCTGCATCTTGTGCGTGTTGGCAACCAGCAGCGTGCCTATGGACTCGCCACGCGTCAGACGCAGCAGCACGTCTTTCTCACGTCCCCAGGCGATCACGGTGGAAGCACCGGAGCCCGCCGCACGCTTGGCCGCCAGGATCTTGGTGATCATGCCGCCCGTACCGATGGACAGGCCCGCACCACCGGCCATGGCTTCGAGCTCGGGGTTGCCGGCTTCGGCCACGTCGATGAACCTGGCATCGGGGTTCTTGCGCGGATCGGCGCTGTAGAGACCGCGCTGATCGGTCAGGATGACCAGTGCATCGGCCTCGACCAGATTGGCCACCAGCGCGCCCAGGGTGTCGTTGTCGCCGAAACGGATCTCGTCGATCACCACCGTGTCGTTCTCGTTGATGACGGGCACCACGCCCAGTTGCAGCAGCGTCAGCAGCGTGGTCCGGGCGTTCAGATAGCGCTCGCGATCGGCCAGATCCGCATGGGTCAGCAGCACCTGGGCGCTGGGCACGCCTTCGCCGCGCAGCTTGGTCTCGTACATCTGGGCCAGGCCCATCTGGCCGACGGCGGCTGCGGCCTGCAGCTCATGCACCTCGGTCGGACGCGTGGCCCAGCCCAGGCGCTTCATGCCTTCGGCAATGGCGCCACTGGAGACCATGATGACTTCGCGCTTGACGCCGTCTTCACCATTCACCAATGCCGCCAACTGGCGGCTCCACTCTTCAATGGCGGCCTCATCCAGACCACGACCTTCATTCGTAACCAGGCTGGAGCCGACTTTGACGACGATGCGACGGGCATCACGCAGCACATTGGAAGACATGAGAATTTACAGTGTTTTAAGCCTATAGCGCTTATGGGTAAAGCGCAATAAGCTATTAAATTCAAAGCAAAACAGCGCACCAAGTGCGCTGCTGGGTTATACCCTCTAGCTTATTCCGGATCGTAAGAGGCGAAACGCGGATCGGTCATATCCAGACCAGAATCCTCACCTCCCGCAAAACGGGGGTCCACTTCCTTGGGCGCCTGCTCCGCGAGTTGCTGGTTGTGTACATGCTCGTAGATCTTGCGGATCAGCGGTTCGCAGCCTTCGCGGGTCAGCGCCGAGATCTCATAGACCGGGCCCTTCCACTTGAAGCGCTTGACGAAGTCCTTGACCTTGGCGGCACGCTCTTCCTCGGGAACCATGTCCAGCTTGTTGAGCACCAGCCAGCGCGGCTTGTCGTAGAGCTCGGCATCGTACTTCTTGAGCTCGGCCACGATGGCCTTGGCCTGCTCGACCGGGTCCACGCCCTCGTCGAACGGTGCAATGTCCACGATATGCAGCAACAGACGCGTGCGCTGCAGATGGCGCAGGAACTGGTGGCCCAGGCCCGCACCTTCGGAAGCTCCTTCGATCAGACCGGGGATGTCGGCCACCACAAAGCTCTGCTCGGCGGCCACGCGCACCACGCCCAGATTGGGATGCAAGGTGGTGAAGGGATAGTCGGCGATCTTGGGACGGGCGTTGGAGACGGCCGTGATGAAGGTGGACTTGCCCGCATTGGGCATGCCCAGCAGGCCCACATCGGCCAGCACCTTGAGCTCCAGCTTGAGGTTGCGGCGCTCGCCGGGATAGCCGGGAGTCTTCTGGCGCGGCGCACGATTGATGGCGCTCTTGAAACGCAGATTGCCGAAACCGCCGTCACCGCCCTTGGCAATGGTGATGACCTGACCGGGCTCCAGCAGCTCGAACAGCACTTCGCCGGTATCCGCATCGCTGATGATGGTGCCCACGGGCATGTTCAGCGTGATGTCGTCGCCGGCGGCGCCAAACATGTCGGAACCCATGCCGTGCTGGCCGCGCTTGGCCTCGTGGCGACGCGAATAGCGGTAATCCACCAGCGTGTTCAGGTTCACATCGGCCACGGCATACACATGACCGCCACGGCCGCCGTCGCCACCGTCGGGGCCGCCAAATTCTTTGTATTTCTCGTGCCGGAAAGACACGCAACCATTGCCGCCGTCACCGGCCGCAATGTCGATAAAAGCTTCGTCAACGAACTTCATGAGGCATCCAGTCTACAAAATCAGTGTGCACCAGAAGCTCCGGGCCACACTTGAGTGGTCTATTACCATGCCCCATCTGCCAGAAATCTGCTGCCTGGAGCCTTTTCAAACAACAAAGCCCCGACAAGTCGGGGCTTTGTTTGAGTCAAAGACGACTTATGCAGCCGTGATGTTGACTGTTTGCTTGGACAGAGCGCCCTTCACACCGAACGACACGTGGCCGTCAACCAGTGCAAACAGGGTGTGATCCTTGCCCACGCCAACGTTCTCACCGGGGTGGAACTTGGTGCCGCGCTGACGCACGATGATGGAACCAGCTGTCACCAGCTCGCCACCAAAGGCCTTCACGCCCAGCATTTTTGGCTTGGAATCACGTCCGTTACGCGTAGAGCCGCCGCCTTTTTTCTGTGCCATGACTTAGCTCCTAAAATTAAGCAGCGATTGCCACGATTTGCAGTTCGGTGAACTGCTGACGATGGCCTTGGCGCTTTTGATAGTGCTTACGACGGCGCATCTTGAAGATGTGCACCTTGTCGTGCTTGCCGTGAGCAACCACAGTTGCCTTTACAGATGCACCGGACACCAGGGGGGCACCAACCTTGATTTCAGCGCCGTTGCCGACGGCCAAAACTTGGTCGATCACGATTTCCTGGCCTACGTCCGCAGCAATCTGTTCTACCTTGATCTTTTCGCCAGCTGCAACGCGATACTGCTTGCCGCCGGTTTTTATGACTGCGTACATTGAAAACCTCTAAAGTCTGAGAGTTCCATGAAATGATTTCCACGGAGCCGGCAATTCTAGCACGCATGCATTTTTTCTGCTGTCATACCCCTAGGAACCGATTCAGGATCTCCGGAGGCCGCGCGGAATGGGATGCCACGCAGGTGCGTGGCAAGGCTTGCTCCTTGCAAGCGACCGCAATGCCACAGACTGCCCGCAAAGCCTCTGTTCACTTGAACGGGCTCTGAGGACACCACGCAAAACCCTGTTGCATCTTCCTATAATCGTGAGTCCACTTGGCGGTTCATCACCTTGACTACAGAAATTTCCACATCCAATCCGCTTGCCTTGATCGCAGATGACATGCGCGAAGTGGATATCGTCATTGCTCAGCGACTGACAACCAGCGTCCCCCTGATCGCACAGATCTCCCAATACATCATTGCAGCGGGCGGCAAGCGCCTGCGCCCGGCGCTGCTGCTGCTGATCGCCGGCGCCCTGGGGCATCAGGGCAAGAACAAATACATTCTGGCCGCCGTGGTGGAGCTGATTCACACCGCGACCTTGCTGCACGACGATGTGGTGGACGAATCCACGCTGCGTCGTGGCAGAGCCACGGCCAACGAGACCTTTGGCAACCCTGCCAGTGTTCTGGTCGGAGACTTTCTGCATACCCGCTCCTTCCAGATGATGGTGGAAGTGGGCAGCATGCGCGTGCTGCAAATCCTGTCCGACGCCACCAACGTGATCGCAGAAGGCGAAGTCCAGCAGCTCATCAATACCCATGATGCTTCGCTGAATGAAGCCGGCTATCTGCACGTCATCCGCTCCAAGACCGCCCAGCTCTTCGAGGCCAGCGCCCAGCTGGCAGCCGTGCTGGCGGGCGCCACGCCTGAAGTGGAGCAGGCCTGTGCCGCCTATGGCCAGGCACTTGGAACGGCGTTCCAGATCATTGACGATGTGCTGGACTACACCGGCAACACGCAGGAAATGGGCAAGAACCTTGGCGATGACCTGCGCGAAGGCAAATGCACCCTGCCACTGATCGCCGCCATGCAGCGCGGCAGCGCCGAGCAGGCCGCCATCGTGCGCAACGCCATCGAACAAGGCTCTACGGATCAACTGGATGCCGTGGTGGAAATCGTGCGCAGCACCGGCGCCCTGGACGTCGCCCGAGCCGCCGCGCACGCGGAAGCCCAGCGCGCCATTGATGCACTGGCCTCGCTGCCAAGCAATGCATACACCGCAAGTTTGCTACAATTGGCCTCTCAGCTTTTGGAGCGCCGCACCTGAATCGCCAGGTGCACCACGGTGCTCGACAAACAAAGCCTGCGGGGTGTAGCTTAGCCTGGTAGAGCGCTACGTTCGGGACGTAGAGGCCGGAGGTTCGAATCCTCTCACCCCGACCAATCTCATTTTTGTCGCAGTTTCTTGCGCCATGTTCAATGACGGTGGATTGACGCATGCATGCGCGCCTGGCGACCTGCCGTTTGCCACAACAAGAATGGTAGGATAGATCCTCTACTCCCCTCCCAGACTTGGATACATGGCTGCTGCCGACACTCTGCAAAAGAACACTCCTGCGCCCATTGCCATCCCAGGTTTAGGCAGGGCCCTGATTTCTGCAGGAAAGGTTTCTCAGCAAGCCGCCGAGAACGCAGCCAAGAAAGCCGCCACAGGCAAGACCCCGTTCATCACCGAGCTCAGCCAGTCTGGTGAAATCAGCGCGCTGGAAATTGCCGAAACCATTTCCATGATGTTCAGCACTCCGCTGCTGGACCTCAACGCCATCGACGTCCAGCAACTTCCGCGCGAGCTGCTGGACCCGAAAATCAGCAACGCCTATCGCGTGCTGGCACTCAGCAAGCGCGGCAATCGGCTCACCATCGCCACGGCAGACCCTACTCAGCAGGAAGCTGCCGAACAGATCAAATTCACGACTCAGTTGCTGGTGGACTGGGTGGTTGTCGAGGCCGACAAGCTGCAAAAGCTCGTCGAGCAGACCGGCAAGAGCGTCAGCGAATCTCTGGACACCTATTCCAGTTCTGGAGACTTTGACTTTGACGACGTCAAGATCGAGGATGCCCCCGAGGAAAAAGACAATGCCGTCGGCGCCGAGGTCGAGGATGCGCCGGTCGTCAAGTTTCTGCACAAGATGCTGCTGGACGCCTTCAATATGCGCGCGTCCGACTTGCACTTCGAGCCCTACGAACACAATTACCGCGTGCGCTTTCGTATCGACGGCGAGCTGCGCGAGATTGCCTCTCCACCGATTGCGATCAAGGACAAGCTGGCTTCGCGCATCAAGGTGATCTCGCGCCTGGACATCTCGGAGAAACGCGTTCCGCAAGACGGCCGCATGAAGCTCAAGGTCGGCCCTGATCGCGTCATCGACTTTCGTGTCAGCACCTTGCCCACGCTGTTTGGCGAAAAGATCGTGATCCGTATTCTGGATCCTAGCTCGGCCAAGATGGGCATCGATGCCCTCGGCTACGAGCCCGAGGAGAAAGAGCGCCTGCTCAAGGCCATCAACCGCCCCTACGGCATGATTCTGGTTACCGGCCCCACGGGCTCGGGCAAGACCGTGTCGCTCTACACCTGCCTGAACCTGCTCAACCAGCCGGGCGTGAACATTGCCACCGCCGAAGACCCTTCCGAAATCAACATGCCCGGCGTCAACCAGGTGAATGTGAACGAGAAGGCCGGCCTGACCTTTGCCGCTGCGCTCAAGTCCTTTCTGCGCCAGGACCCGGACATCATCATGGTCGGTGAAATCCGTGACCTGGAAACCGCCGACATCTCGATCAAGGCCGCCCAGACCGGGCACCTGGTGCTGTCCACGCTGCACACCAATGACGCTCCGACCACGCTGACGCGCATGCGCAATATGGGCATCGCCCCTTTCAATATTGCCTCCAGCGTGATCCTGATCACCGCCCAGCGTCTGGCGCGACGCCTGTGCGCGCAGTGCAAGGAACCCGCCGACATACCGCACGACGCCCTGATCGATGCCGGCTACGACGAAGCCGAACTCGACGGCAGCTGGGTCAGCTACAAGCCTGTCGGCTGCCCTGCCTGCAACAACGGCTACAAGGGACGTGTCGGTATTTATCAGGTGATGCCCATCAGCGAAGAAATTCAGCGCATCATCCTGCGTGACGGCAGCGCCCTGGAGATTGCCGCACAGGCCAAGGCCGAGGGGGTACGCTCTCTGCGCGGCTCGGGCCTGCATAAAGTCAAGCTGGGTCTGACCTCACTCGAAGAAGTGCTGGCGGTCACCAACGAATAAAACCAGTATCAGTGAGGGAACGCCATGGCAAGCGCAGCGTCCAAGGGAATCAAGGAATTTCTCTTCGAGTGGGAAGGCAAGGACCGCAACGGCAAGATCGTTCGCGGCGAAACTCGTGCCGGCGGAGAAAACCAGATCCAGGCCATGCTGCGCCGCCAGGGCGTGACTCCGTCCAAGATCAAGAAGCGCAGGACCCGCGGCGGCAAGAAGATCAAGCCCAAGGACATTGCGCTGTTCACTCGCCAGCTGGCCACCATGATGAAGGCCGGCGTGCCGCTGCTGCAGTCTTTCGACATCGTGGGCCGGGGCAACACCAACCCCAACGTCACCAAGCTGCTCAACGACATCCGCTCCGATGTGGAAACCGGCACTTCGCTGAGCGCCGCCTTTCGCAAGTTTCCGCTCTATTTCAACAGCCTCTACTGCAATCTGGTGGAGGCCGGCGAGGCCGCAGGTATTCTGGAGTCGCTGCTGGACCGTCTTGCCACCTATATGGAAAAGACGGAAGCCATCAAGTCCAAGATCAAGTCGGCGCTGATGTACCCCACGTCGGTCATGATCGTGGCCTTCGTCGTGGTGACCGTGATCATGATCTTCGTGATCCCGGCCTTCAAGGAGGTCTTCACCTCCTTTGGCGCCGACCTGCCCGCGCCCACGCTGCTGGTGATGGGCATCAGCGATTACTTTGTCCAGTACTGGTGGCTGATCTTCGGCGTGCTGGGCGGCGGCATCTATTTCTTCATGCAGGCCTGGAAGCGCAACGAGCGCGTGCAGCAATTCATGGACCGCACCATACTCAAGCTGCCCATCTTCGGCGTGCTGATCGAGAAGTCCTGCGTGGCCCGCTGGACGCGTACGCTGTCCACCATGTTTGCCGCCGGCGTGCCGCTGGTCGAGGCGCTGGACTCCGTGGGAGGCGCCTCGGGCAACTACCTCTACAGAAATGCCACCGACAGGATTCAGTCGGAAGTCTCCACGGGCACCAGCCTCACGGTTGCCATGGCCAATGCCAACATCTTCCCTTCCATGGTGCTGCAGATGTGTGCCATCGGCGAGGAATCGGGCGCCATCGACCATATGCTGGGCAAGGCAGCCGATTTCTATGAAAGCGAAGTCGACGAAATGGTGGCGGGCCTCTCCAGCCTGATGGAGCCCATCATCATCGTCTTCCTGGGCACCTTGATCGGCGGCATCGTGGTGTCCATGTATCTGCCTATCTTCAAGCTGGGTCAAGTGGTCTGATGATTTCCGAACTGGTGTTGAATGCCGCTGTCGGCGGCGTGCTGGGCTTGCTGATCGGCAGCTTTCTGAATGTGGTGATCCACCGCCTGCCCCTGATGATGGAGCAGGAATGGCATGCCGAAGGTGCGCAATGGGCCGAGGAACAAAAGGACAAGGGCGCCAGAATCGAGCTGCCGCCGGCCAAGCCTGCCATCACGCTGAGCCAGCCTCGTTCGCGCTGCCCGCATTGCGGCCATCAGGTCGCCTGGTACGAGAACATTCCCGTGCTGAGCTACCTGTTTCTGCGCGGACGCTGCGCCGAGTGCAAAAAGCCCATCAGCCTGCGCTACCCTGTGGTTGAGCTGGTCTGCGCCGCGCTGTTTGCCTTCTGCCTGGGCCGCGACGGCCTGACCGCCACCGGCTTTGCCTGGTGCGGCTTCAGCGCGGCGCTGCTGGCGCTTGCACTGATAGACTGGGACACCACATTCCTGCCGGACTCCATCACTCTGCCCCTGCTCTGGGCCGGCCTGATCGCCTCCGCACTGCAGTGGACCAGCGTGCCTCTGCAACAATCGCTGTGGGGCGCCGTCGCAGGCTATATGTCGCTATGGCTGATCTTCTGGGCCTTCAAGCTGGCAACGGGCAAGGAAGGCATGGGCTACGGCGACTTCAAGCTGTTTGCCGCACTCGGTGCCTGGTTTGGATGGCAGGCACTGGTGCCCATCATTCTCATGGCATCGGTCGTGGGCGCCGTCATCGGCATTGCACTCAAGATCAACAGCAAGCTGCGAGAAGGCGGCTATGTGCCCTTCGGCCCTTTTCTTGCCGGCGGCGGTTTCGTCAGCCTGATCTGGGGCCCGCAGGCGGTGCTCAGCTTTGCAGGCCTGTAATCCATGAAAGTCGCACCTGAGCGCTCACCATTCAGACTGGGGCTGACGGGCGGCATCGGCAGCGGCAAAAGCACGGTTGCTGCCAGGCTGCAGGCATGCGGCGCGACGCTGATTGATGCCGACCATATCTCGCGCAGCCTGACGGCAAGCGGCGGCATGGCCCTGCCCCTCATCGCTCAGGCTTTTGGTGCCGATCTGATCGACGCACAGGGCGCCCTCAACCGCGCCCGCATGCGCGAGCTGGTCTTCGCCGATCCGTCCGCGCGCCAGCGCCTGGAAGCCATTCTCCACCCCCTGATCGCCGAGCAGACCCGGCAGCAGCATGAAGCAGCCGTGGCTGCGGGCAGCAAACTCATCATGCACGACATTCCGCTGCTGGTCGAGTCCGGCCACTGGCGAACACGCCTGGATGGCGTGCTGGTCGTGGACTGCCGCGAAAGCACGCAGACAGAGCGCGTCATGGCACGCAGCGCTCTCACACGCGAGGCCGTGCAGGCCATCATCGACGCCCAGGCCACGCGTGCCCAGCGTCTGGCCACGGCCGACTGGGTCATCTATAACGATGACGGGGTCACAATCGAAACTCTCCACGCATATACCGATCAAATCGCTGCATGGTTCGGGCTATGATGCAGACCATGGCTTGGCCTGTGCGTGTGATCGCCGCATGTGCACGTTGACCGCTGATTCCTGTGCACCCCGAGGAGCCCAGCAAACGTGATCCTGTACGAATATCCTTTTAACGAGCGTCTGAGAACTTATCTGCGCCTTGAGCAGCTGTATCGCCGTCTGCGCGAGCTGCTGACCCGCGCGCATTCGGTCGATCATCATTTCGCCCTGATCACCATCTTCGAGATCATGGACGTGGCCTCGCGCAGCGATCTGCGGGCCGACGTCATCAAGGACCTGGAGCGCCAGAAGCACCTGCTGGACGTGTTGCGCGACAACCCCGATATTTCCCAGCACATGCTGCACCAGGTGGCGCGCCAGGTGGAGAGCTGCTTTGCCACCATCAATGCACAGACCGGCAAGACCGGCCAGGCGCTGACCGAGAACGAATGGCTGATGTCCATACGCAGCCGTGTGGGCATACCCGGCGGCACCTGCAGCTTTGACCTGCCGGCCTATCACGCCTGGCAGAATCTCGATCCGCGCTACCGCCAGCGCGACCTCGAAGACTGGGCCGGCGAGCTGACCCCGCTGGGTCAGGCGCTTGAGCTGATCCTGCAACTGCTGCGCGAAACCGGCATTCCCCAGCGCGTGGTGGCCGAGCAAGGCGTGTTCCAGCAGGCCATGCCGGCCGGCCGCAGCTTCCAGCTGCTGCGCCTGCGCATAGAGCCGCATCTGAATCTGGTGCCGGAAATCAGCGGCAACCGCCTGCTGGTGTCGGTGCGCCTGCTCAAGCTGGCCCATGGCAGCAAGCCCCAGCCCAGCAATGACGACGCCACTTTCGAGCTCACGCTCTGCGCATAAGTAAGTCCTCGGCAGTCTTCTCGTCCCGATTGAGCCGCACATTGCGGCTCAATGGCTTTCAGGGTCGGCCACCCGTGTTTTCCAGCTGTGATACATCTACGCCATGAGCACTGACAAGCAATCCCCCACCATGGTGAAATGCCCGACCTGCGGCGGCCCCAGCGTTTTTTTGCCCAGCAACAAATTCCGCCCCTTCTGCAGCGAGCGTTGCCGCAATATCGACCTGGGCGCCTGGGGCAATGAAGAATTCCGCGTTCCGGCTCAGACGCCTCCCGAAGATGCGCCGTTTGGTGATCCACGCACGGAAAACTAAGCGAGGCAGTAAAAACAAGAGCGCCTTGCGCCTGGCATGTCTTGATTTCAGCTTGATTGACCAAGAAAATCGAGATTCAACCAGCGCAAGGCGCTCTTTATTTCAGAGCATACCGTTTCAGGCCAGAGGCTGCTGCGCCTCGTAATGGCTTTGATCAAAGACCAGGCCGCGCTCCTCGCTCAGCCATTGCAGCACGGGATAGGCACCGGGCAGGACGGGGTGCACATCGAGCGGCAACTGCTGCCAGGCCATTTGCTGGCCCTCGCGCATCTCGAACTCGCCCGTCCATTCCGTCACCTTGCACCAATGCAGACGCACCAGCGCATGCGGGTAGTCATGCTCGGTCACCTTCCAGGCATGGGCCTGGCCAATGGTCACGCCCAGCTCTTCGATCAGCTCGCGGCGCAAAGCCTGCTCCACGCTCTCGCCGGCCTCCAGCTTGCCGCCAGGAAACTCCCAGTAGCCCGCATAAGGCTTGCCTGCAGGGCGGCTTGAAATCAGCAGCGCCCCATCGGATTCGCGCAACAGCACGCCCACGGCCACTTCCGTGTGCTTGCGCTGCGCCTGTGTTTCAGCAGTCACTTCCACAACACTCTTTCTTCATTCCAGGTCTGCTTCTTCAGCCAGACCGTCCACATCTTCAATGCGCTTCTTGACCGTCACAGGGCGCTCGTTGCGGCCCGCGTAATCGCGCGCGAACTGGTGGGCCACACGGCCGCTGCGCGAGCCGCGCTCCAGCGCCCAGACCAGGGCTTCGGGCCTGGCCGCCTCGATGGTGGCCTGGTCCATGCCCAGCGCAGACAGCCACTGCGCCACCACGCGCAGATACTCGTCCTGGCTGAAGGGGTAGAAGCTCACCCAGAGACCGAAGCGCTCGGACAGCGATATTTTTTCCTCCACCACCTCGCCGGGGTGGATCTCGCCGTTCTCGCTTTTTTGCTGTGCCAGGTTGTCCGTCATGTACTCGGGCAACAGATGGCGCCGATTGCTGGTGGCATAGACCAGCACATTGGGCGTGGCTGCGGAAACCGAGCCATCCAGCATGGATTTCATGGCCTTGTAGCCTGGCTCGCCCTCTTCAAAGCTCAGATCGTCGCAATAGATGATGAACTTCTCGCTGCGGCCGGCGACCACGTCGACGATGTCGGGCAGATCGGTCAGATCGGCCTTGTCCACCTCGATCAGACGCAGGCCCTGGGGCGCAAAGCTGTGCAGACAGGCGCGGATCAGCGAGGACTTGCCCGTGCCGCGCGCGCCCGTCAGCAACACGTTGTTCGCCGTGCGACCACTGACGAACTGCTCGGTATTGCGCGCAATCTTTTCCTTTTGCACGTCGATGTTCTGCAGATCGGACAGCTGCATGGCACCCACATGGCGCACCGGCTCCAGCACGCCGCAGCCGTTCGCGCGCTTGCGGTAGCGCCAGGCAATCGCCGCATTCCAGTCGGCGGGCGCCTGCAGGGGCTGGGGCAGCACGGACTCGATGCGCTGCATCAATTGCTCGGCACGCTCGACCAAGCGCTCCAAAGGGTTCATCACATCTTGCACGATCGAATCTCCATCTGTTTTTATAGCTGTTAGCGCTTGATACTGCTTGATTTCAATGAGAAAAATAACTGAAATCAACTAAATACAAGCGATAGCAGCTGCTTAATTTATAGCCCCATCACTTTAAAACTGGCGCACCCAAAACCAGAGACAGCGAGCAAGCGCCGCCGCGCAGCGAGGCTGTCGTCCCCCTCCCATAGCGCGCAGCGCGTAGAGAGAGGGGGAAGGCGCGTTGCCCAGGCGGGACCGCCCAGGCAACGCGCCTCAGGGGGTGATCATTTACGACCGGTAATCCGCATTGATCGTCACATATTCGTGACTCAGATCGCAGGTCCACACCGTCTGCGCGGCATCGCCACGACCCAGCAGCACGCGCACCAGGATCTCCTGCTGCTTCATCACGCGCTGACCGTCTTCTTCCTTGTAGGAAGGATTGCGACCGCCATCGACCACCACATGCACATCGTCCAGGTACAGATCGATTTTGGTCTGATCCAGATCGGCAATGCCGGCATAGCCTACAGCGGCCAGGATGCGGCCCAGGTTGGGGTCGGAAGCAAAAAAGGCCGTCTTGACCAGGGGAGAGTGGGCAATGGAGTAAGCGACCAGGCGGCACTCCTCCTCATTCTTGCCACCCTCGACTTTGACGCTGATGAACTTGGTGGCACCCTCGCCATCGCGAACAATGGCCTGCGCGAGTTTTTGCGCCACTTCCAGCAATGCTGCCTTGAGCTGCTCGCCTTCGGTGCTGGAGAGCTCCTTGATCTGGGCGTTGCCAGCCTTGTGGGTGGCGATCAGCACGAACGAGTCATTGGTGGAAGTGTCGCCATCAATGGTCACGCGGTTGAAGGAGCCATCGGCCAGTTCCTTGACCAGGGGCTGCAGCAGCTCAGGGGCA
Source organism: Comamonas sp. A7-5 (assembly GCF_039581385.1). NCBI lineage: Bacteria > Pseudomonadati > Pseudomonadota > Betaproteobacteria > Burkholderiales > Comamonadaceae > Comamonas > Comamonas sp. A7-5. The sequence goes on along the minus strand of NZ_JBCPWO010000002.1, from coordinate 330,447 downwards.
ATCGCCGCATCGGTAGCCAGAAAGCCCAGCATGGTCGCCATATTGGGGCGGATCATGCCCGCGCCCTTGCTGATGCCGGTGATGGAAACCGTCTTGCCGCCAATGCTGACGCTGCGGCTGAAGGCCTTGGGCAAGGTGTCGGTGGTCATGATGCCTTCGGCAGCCGTGGCCCAGTTATCAGCCTTGGCGGCAGCAATGGCCTTGGGCATGCCCGCCACGATGCGGTCAACGGGCAGCTCTTCCATGATCACGCCGGTGGAGAAAGGCAGGATCTGGCCCGCGCCCAGGTCCAGCTCCTTGGCCAGAGCCGCGCAGGTGGCGCGGGCATTGGCCAGACCGGCGGCGCCGGTGCCGGCATTGGCATTGCCGGTGTTGATGACCATGGCGCGGATGCCGGTGCCGGCCGCCAGATGCTCGCGGCAGATCTGCACGGGAGCGGCGCAGAAACGGTTCTGGGTGAACACGCCGGCCACCGAGGCGCCTTCGTCGAGCAGGAACACCGTCAGGTCCTTGCGATTGGCCTTGCGCACGCCGGCTTCGGTAACACCAATGCGAACGCCATTGATCGCCAGCAGATCAGCGGCGACGGGAGCGGAAAGATTCACGGACATTTCTGTATGTTCCTAGAAAAGTGGAAAACACCCCCTGAGCCGCTGCGCGGCTTCCCCCTCTCTCGCCAGGCGGGAGGGGGACGACATCCTCGCTGCGGGGCGGCCCTTGCTCGATGTCTCTCGCTTGGAGCACGCCACTGATTCACAGTCCGCGGGGCAAGTTCGGGCTGCAAGCAAAACGTTCCCCATTATCGGAACAAACAGAGGCCTGAACGGACTTGCCGGATTTTGTTGCGCAAAAAGCTGCGCCCCAATGCAAACACGGGCCGCAGCCCGTGTTGTTCGATAACGCATGCTCCAAGCCAGAGACGGCCAGCAAGGGGCGCCACCGCAATGAGTCCCCTTCAGGGGAAAGGCGCCAAGCGCCTCAGGGGGTCAGGACAGCTTGCCGTGGCAAAGCTTGAACTTCTTGCCGCTACCGCAGGGGCAAGGGTCGTTGCGGCCCACGTGCACGCCCTCGGGCATGGCCAGAGGCTCGGCCAGCATCACGTCGTCCTCGATGCTCATGCCTTCGGTTTCCGAGGGCGAGGCATAGCTCATGTGCTCCAGGCTCTGCGCGCCGCGCTCGTTCATGGCGACGGCGGCTTCGTCCATCTCTTCGCGCGAGCGGACCTGGACCGTCATCAGCACGCGGGTGACTTCGGTCTTGACCTGATCGATCAGTTGGCGGAACAGCTCGAAAGCCTCGCGCTTGTATTCCTGCTTGGGCTGCTTCTGGGCATAGCCGCGCAGGTGAATGCCCTGGCGCAGATAGTCCAGCGCGGCCAGGTGATCGCGCCAGTTGGTGTCGAAGCTCTGCAGCAGCACGGCGCGCTGGAATTGCGTGAAGTTCTCCTGGCCGATCAAGGCCACCTTGGCATCGAACAGATCGTGGGCTGCCTTGACGACCTTCTCCAGAATGTCTTCGTCGGTGATGGATTCGGAACCCGCCACGTCCTGCTGCAAGGAAAGATCGATCTGCCATTCGCTGGCCAGCGCCTTCTCCAGGCCGGGCACATCCCACTGCTCTTCCATGGACTCGGCCGGCACGTACTGACGCACCAGGTCGGTGATCACGTCCTCGCGCATGGCGGCCAGCATGCCATTCAGGTCTGTGGAATCCAGAATGTCGTTGCGCTGCTGGTAGATCACCTTGCGCTGGTCGTTGGCAACGTCGTCATATTCGAGCAGTTGCTTGCGCATGTCGAAGTTGCGTGCTTCGACCTTGCGCTGCGCCGACTCGATGGAGCGGGTCACGATGCCGGCCTCGATGGCTTCGCCTTCGGGCATCTTCAGGCGGTCCATGATGGCCTTGACACGGTCGCCCGCGAAGATACGCATCAGCTGGTCGTCCAGGCTCAGATAGAAGCGCGAGGAACCGGGATCGCCCTGGCGGCCCGAACGGCCACGCAGCTGGTTGTCGATACGGCGCGACTCGTGACGCTCGGTGGCGATGATGCGCAGACCGCCCAGTGCCACGATCTTGTCGTGGGCCACTTGCCAGTCGGCACGCAGCTGCTCGATCTGCTGGTTGCGCTCGGTCTCGCTGAGTGCCTCGTTGCTCTCGATGGCCTTGAGCTGCTTGTCGATATTGCCGCCCAGCACGATGTCGGTACCACGGCCGGCCATATTGGTGGCGATGGTGATCATGCCTTCGCTGCCCGCCTGGGCAATGATGTCGGCCTCGCGTTCATGCTGCTTGGCGTTGAGCACCTGATGGGGCAGCTTTTCGCGGGTCAGCAGCTGGTCGATGATTTCGGAGTTCTCGATCGAGGTCGTGCCGACCAGCACAGGCTGGCCGCGCTCGTAGCACTCGCGGATGTCCTTGATCGCCGCGTCGTACTTTTCCTTGGTGGTCTTGTAGACGCGATCGAGCTGGTCCTGGCGCTTGCTGGGCTTGTTGGGCGGCACCACCACGGTTTCCAGGCCATAGATTTCCTGGAATTCGTAGGCTTCGGTGTCGGCCGTACCGGTCATGCCCGACAGCTTCTTGTAGAGACGGAAGTAGTTCTGGAAGGTGATCGAGGCCATGGTCTGGTTCTCGGCCTGGATGGCCACACCTTCCTTGGCTTCCACGGCCTGGTGCAGGCCATCGCTCCAGCGACGGCCGGCCATCAGACGGCCGGTGAACTCGTCCACGATCACGATTTCGTCGTTCTGCACCACATAGTGCTGATCGCGGAAGTACAGCTGGTTGGCACGCAGCGCGGCGTACAGATGATGCACCAGAGAGATGTTGGAGGGGTCGTACAGGGACGAGCCTTCGGCGATCAGGCCGGCATGGGCCAGCAGGCGCTCGGCCGCTTCATAGCCCTGATCGGTCAGGTAGACCTGATGGGATTTTTCATCGACCGTGAAATCGCCGGGCTTGGTCACGCCTTCACCCGTGCGGGGATCGGCTTCGCCCTCCTGACGCACCAGATTCGGCACGATCTGATTCATGGCCACGTACATGGCCGTGTGATCTTCGGCCGGACCGGAGATGATCAGCGGAGTACGCGCCTCGTCGATCAGGATCGAGTCCACCTCGTCGACGATGGCGTAGTTCAGCACGCGCTGCACGCGGTCGCCGGGCTCGTACACCATGTTGTCACGCAGGTAGTCGAAGCCGTATTCGTTGTTCGTACCGTAGGTGATGTCGGAGTTGTATGCCTGCTGCTTTTGTTCGCGCGACAGATTGGGCAGGTTGATGCCCACCGACAGGCCGAGGAAGTTGTAGAGGCGAGCCATGGTCGTGGCATCGCGATTGGCCAGGTAATCATTGACGGTCACGACATGCACGCCCTCGCCCGACAGGGCATTGAGGTACACGGGCAGCGTCGCGGTCAGCGTCTTGCCTTCTCCGGTGCGCATTTCGGCAATCTTGCCGTAATGCAGCGCCATGGCGCCCAGCATCTGCACGTCGAAGTGACGCATCTTCATGACGCGCTTGGAGCCTTCACGCACTACGGCAAAGGCTTCGGGCAACAACTCGTCCAGCGCCTCGCCCTTGGCAACGCGGTCCTTGAACTCCTGCGTCTTGGCGCGCAATGCCTCATCGCTGAGCTTTTCGTACTCAGGCTCCATCGCATTGATGCGAGCGACTGTTTTACGGTATTGCTTGAGCAACCGGTCATTGCGGCTGCCGAACAGTTTGGTGAGGAAATTGGTGGCCATGCGTGCGAAGGCACATTGCTTTTTTGCCTGTTGCGCAAAGCAATGTGTCCAGAATCCCTTGATTGTTGGTCTTCAGATGGGGCCGTCCCTGCGGCAGTCAAGAGCCACACCCGAAATGGGTGAAAAAACCTCCTGACGCACCCCAAACAGGGACAGGACCAAAAAATGATTCTAACCGCGCAAGCCTGCCTTGGCTTTTCGCTACTCCAGAGCACGTATGGGATTGCACTGCACGCGCAAATAGCCAGCACTGCGGCATTCATTCTCGGCTGAGCTAAGCTCGGGCTTGCCCTTGCCCAACTGTTTGCCGCTCGCATGACCATTGTTCGCCGCCATCACGCCGTAACTGCCATCAATGCCATGGAGTCATCTCCCACATTGGCGCGCCTGGCAGCCCTGACTCAGGACTCCAGCAACCGGCTCAAAGCCGTTTTACCCCTGGTTCCGCCCATGCTGCGCGCCAGCTTGCAGGCCGGCCCCATTGATGAAGACGGCTGGTGCCTGATCGTGAAAAACAACGCTGCTGCGGCCAAAGTGCGCCAATTGCTGCCGGCCATGGCGGCTCATCTGCGCACCAAAGGCTGGGCCGTCAACAGCATCCGCATCAAGGTTCAGGCCTGACAAGACCTTTTTAGAGGCAGAAAAACAAAAAAGGCCTCCGAAGAGACCTATTTGTTTGGTGCCGGTTGTCGGATTCGAACTGACGACCTACCGCTTACAAGGCGGGTGCTCTACCAACTGAGCTAAACCGGCGAAGACTGAATTCTAACGTAGAAATTCAGCCCCAAAAGAAGAATCCTGAAATTTCCCGATCTGCCGGCAAAAACACTGGCCGGACTACTTCACACGCTTGAGCGCCGGACGACCACCTGCGGGTGGCGGCGTACGAGGAGCATCATCTTCGCCGGAAGCTTCTGCTTCCGCCTTGACGGGAACCAGTTGCACCACACGCTCGGCCGAGGACTCCTCATCCGACTCCATGTCGGGCTCGGCATCCTCCATCGATGGCGCATCGCCATCCTCGGGGACTTCGTCCTCCTCGGGCGGGAAGGCCATGCCCTGGCCGGTCTCGCGGGCATAGATGGCCATGACGTTCGCCACAGGCACCATGATTTCCCGTGGCTGGCCGCCAAAGCGTGCCTTGAATTCAACATACTCATTGCCGATCAGCAGGCCGCTGGTCGCGTCATAGCTGATGTTGAGCACGATTTGACCATCACGCACAAACTCCATGGGCACCTGGGTGCTGCGGTCCACACGCACGGCAATATGGGGCGTCAAACCATTGTCGGTACACCATTCAAACAATGCCCGCAGCAGATACGGACGGGTTGAAGTCGTTTCAGGGGCTGTCATCTCATTTCCTGACGAATCAAATCCAGAAGATTGCAAAGACAAAAAAGCGGGCAGATGAAGGAAAGCCCTTCAACATGCCCGCTCTGCGCTCATGTGCAATTACTTGCGCATGACCTTTTCAGAAGGAGTCAGTGCTTCAATGTAAGCGGGGCGCGAGAAAATGCGCTCGGCATACTTGAGCAGAGGGGCAGCATTCTTGGACAGCTCGATGCCGTAGTAGTCCAGGCGCCACAGCAGGGGAGCAATCGCCACATCCAGCATGGAGAAGTTCTCGCCCATGATGTACTTGTTCTTCAGGAAGATGGGCGCCATCTGGGTCAGGCGGTCACGGATATGGGCACGAGCCTTCTCCAGAGCCTTTTCATTGCCCTTGACGTTGCGCTCTTCCAGAGCGCTCACGTGCACGAACAGTTCCTTTTCGAAGTTCAGCAGGAACAGGCGCACACGGGCACGGTCCACAGGGTCGCCAGGCATCAGCTGGGGATGGGGAAAGCGCTCGTCGATGTACTCGTTGATGATGTTGGACTCGTACAGGATCAGGTCGCGCTCGACCAGGATTGGCACTTGACCATAGGGGTTCATCACGGCGATTTCTTCGGGCTTGCTGAACAAGTCCACATCGCGGATCTCGAAATCCATGCCTTTTTCAAACAGCACAAAGCGGCAGCGGTGTGAGAAGGGGCAAGTCGTTCCCGAATAAAGCACCATCATGGTGGAGACTCCTAAAAATCAAAAAGAGTGGGTTGCCCACGGCACCCCACTCTGCACTAACACGGTTTGGCTGCAGACAACTTCTGCACGGCGGCAAAGCTTATTTCACGTCTTTCCAGAACGCGGCATTCAGGCGCCAAGCGATAAAGATGAAGAAGGCCAGGAAAATCAACACGCCCACCCCGATACGGGTTCGGGTGTTCTGAGCCGGCTCCCCCATCCATTGCAGGTAATTCACCAGATCGCCAACTGCCTGATCGTACTGCACTGCGCTCATCTTGCCAGGAGACACCTGCTCCCAACCCTTGAAGACCTGGGTCTTAGTTCCATGGTCGTCATGCTCTTCGAAGATGGCGCGACGCTCACCCTGCAGCTCCCACAGCGCATGCGGCATGCCTACGCTGGGAAAGGCAAGATTATTCCAGCCCGTGGCCTTGGTGTCATCCCTGTAAAAAGTACGCAAGAAGGTATACAGGTAATCAGCTCCCGAGCCGCCCGAGCCGGCACGCGAGCGCGCGATCACGGTCAGGTCGGGAGGGTTGGCACCGAACCACTCCTTGGCTTCCTTGGGATTGATGGCTGCCTTCATGGTCTCACCCACCTTGTCGGTGGTGAACAACAGATTGTCCTTGATGTCCTGATCGGTCAGACCGATGTCCTTCAAGCGATTGAAACGCATGAAGGCAGCGGAGTGGCAGCTCAGGCAGTAGTTGACAAAGATCTTGGCACCATTTTGCAGGGATGCCGTGTCGCTGGTGTTGACTGGCGCCTTGTCCCAGTGGATGCCGCCTTCAGAAGCTTGCGCAGCGCCGGCAATACCCAGGGCTGCAACCAGGGTCAGAATCAGTTTCTTCATTCTTGTTCTCTCCTGCTTCAGTGAGGCTTGAAGGTGACACGCTCGGGCACGGGCTTGGTTTCACCCAAGCGGCTCCACCAGGGCATGAGCAGGAAGAAGCCGAAGTAGAACAGCGTGCCGACCTGCGACACCTTCTCGCCCACCGGCGACGGAGGCTGCACCCCCAGATAGGCCAGGACGACGAAGTTCACCACAAACACTGCATACACATATTTGTGCCAGCTGGGACGATAGCGGATCGACTTGACCGGGCTGCAATCGAGCCAGGGCAGGGCAAACAGGATGATGACCGCACCACCCATGACGACCACGCCCCAGAACTTGGCGTCGATGGACAGCATCATGGCGATGGCACCCAGGGCCACGATGGCGACGGCGCCCTTGGCAAAACCGGGCAGGCGCGACTTGAGAATGCCGTAGCCGGCACCCAGCACCACGCAGGCGATCAGCACATACATCATCTCGCTGGTGATGGCACGCAGCATCGAATAGAAGGGCGTGAAGTACCAGACAGGGGCAATGTGATTGGGCGTCTTGAGCGGGTCGGCCGGGATGAAGTTGTTGTACTCCAGGAAGTAGCCGCCGAACTCGGGCGCAAAGAACACCACGGCCGAGAACAGGAACAGGAACACCGTCACGCCAAAGATGTCATGCACCGTGTAGTAAGGGTGGAAGGGCACGCCATCCAGCGGGCGGCCCTTTTCATCCTTGGGCGCGTTCGGGCCCTTGATCTCGATACCGTCTGGATTGTTGGAGCCCACGTCGTGCAGCGCCAGCAAATGCGCAACGACCAGACCCAGCAGCACCAGAGGCACGGCGATCACGTGGAAGCTGAAGAAGCGGTTCAGAGTCGCATCGCCCACCACATAGTCGCCACGGATCAGCAGAGCCAGATCGGGACCGACAAAGGGGATGGCGGAGAACAGGTTCACGATCACCTGGGCGCCCCAGTACGACATCTGACCCCAGGGCAGCAGATAGCCCATAAAGGCTTCGGCCATCAGCACCAGGAAGATGGCGCAACCGAAGATCCAGACCAGTTCGCGCGGTTTGCGGTAAGAACCGTACAGAAGACCGCGAAACATATGCAGATAGACCACCACAAAGAACGCCGAGGCGCCTGTGGAGTGCATGTAGCGGATCAGCCAGCCCCAGGGCACATCACGCATGATGTATTCCACGGAAGCAAACGCCTTTTCGGCATCGGGCTTGTAGTGCATCACCAGGAAGATGCCGGTGACGATCTGGATCACCAGCACCAGCAGCGCCAGCGAGCCGAAGATGTACCAGAAGTTGAAGTTCTTGGGAGCGTAGTACTCCGACATATGGACGCGGTACGCATCGAATGCCGTCGGAAACCGGTTCTCCAGCCAGTTCATGGCCTTCGCTCCGGTTGTGGAGTTCGGGTCGATTTGCTTGAATTCGTGAGCCATTGTTCTTGTCTCCCTCAGGCTGCCTTGGTGTCTTCACCAATCAGCAGCTTGGTGTCGGACAGATACATATGTGGCGGCACTTGCAGGTTGTCCGGCGCTGGCTTGTTCTTGAACACCCGGCCGGCCATGTCAAAGGTGGAGCCATGGCAGGGGCAGAGGAAACCGCCCTTCCAGTCTGCAGGCAGCGAAGGCTGGGGCCCGGCGACGAACTTGTCGGTGGGAGAGCAGCCCAGGTGGGTGCAGATGCCCACGACCACCAGGATTTCAGGCTTGATGGAGCGCGCTTCATTTTGCGCATAGGGCGGCGTGAACTCTTCGGGATGACGCGCCGAGGTCGGGTCTGCCAGTTCGCCATCGAGGCCTGGCAGGTCCTTGAGCTGCTCGGGTGTGCGCTTGATGATCCACACCGGCTTGCCACGCCACTCGACGGTGAGCTTCTCACCATCCTTGAGATTGGAGATATCCACCTCTACCGCAGCACCTGCTGCTTTGGCTTTTTCAGAAGGCTGGAAGGAGCTCACAAAAGGGACGGCCGTTGCCACACCGCCCACGGCACCAGCACATGCTGACGTGATGATCCACGTGCGCTTGCTGGAGTCGACTGGAGAGTCACTCATGGATTTCCTCGAAGTACATCGCTTGATTTGGGGTCAACTGCAAATTCTAGCGGTGGGGTTATGGTTATTCCAGCCCCAGTCCGACGTTGACAACCGCCAAAGTCACGCAATACTGCGCTATCTCAAACTCTTAGTGACTGGAACTGCTTATGGGCATGATGCAAGAATTCCGCGAGTTCGCAATCAAGGGAAACGTCATGGATCTTGCCGTGGGCGTGATCATCGGCGGCGCGTTCGGGAAAATCGTTGACTCCGTGGTCAACGACCTCATCATGCCTCTGGTGGGCCTGCTCTTCGGCAAGCTGGATTTTTCCAACCTGTTCGTCGTTCTGGGCACCATGCCCGAAGGAGTTCCACGCACTCTGGATGCGCTGAAAAAAGCCGGCATTCCCGTATTTGCCTATGGCAGCTTCATCACGGTTGCGGTGAACTTCGTGATTCTGGCCTTCATCATTTTCATGATGGTCAAACAGATAAACCGCCTCAAGCGCGAGGCTCCGCCTGCACCGGAGCAAGCACCCGCTACGCCCGAAGACATTCAGCTGCTGCGCGAGATCCGCGACAGCCTCAATCGCAAGGCCTGAGAGCGTTCAGCCCAGTGATGAAAAGCCTGCTGACCTCCAGCAGGCTTTTTTCATGGCATCGAGCATTCAGCGCGACCCAGCACACTGTATGAATCCATCCGGCAAGTGCTTGGATGCCTGAAGCATTGACGACTGATGAACCAGCAGTTGAAGCCCCATCAACTCGCCAGGCTGCGGGCCATATGCACGGCTTCAAGCAGGCTGGCCTCATCGGCCACTCCCTGACCGGCGATATCAAAGGCCGTGCCATGGTCGGGACTGGTGCGTACCAGCGGCAAACCCAGGGTCACGTTGACGCCTTTTTCCACACCCAAATATTTGACTGGGATCAACCCTTGGTCGTGGTACATCGCCAACACCACATCGAATTCACCCGGGTGGGCTGGCGTATTTCGCGCCCGCATGAAGACTGTGTCCGGCGCAAACGGTCCCTGCACATCCATGCCTTCTGCCTGTGCTGCCGCGATCGCCGGGGCAATGATTTCGATTTCTTCACGTCCGAAGATGCCGCCCTCGCCCGCATGCGGATTGAGCCCTGCCACGGCAATGCGAGGCGTACGTCCCAGGCTCTTGCCCAGCGCCTGATGCGTGATGCGCAAGGTCTGCAGAATCTGCGGCCCGGTCACGGCCTCGATGGCCTCGCGCAGCGACACATGGATGCTGACCAGCACGGTACGCAACTCGTCATTGGCCAGCATCATGCGCACCGGCATCTGCTCCAGCGAAACGCCCGCATGGGCGGCCGCCTCGGCCTGCAGAAGTTCCGTGTGCCCGGGGAAAGTCACGCCCGCCAGATGCAGTGCCTCTTTATGCAAGGGCGCCGTAACCATGGCGGCAATCTCGCCACGCAAAGCCGCTTGCGCGGCCCAGACCACACATTGCGCCGCGGCCTGCCCGGCAGCCGCGCAAATCTGGCCATAGGGCTGAGGCCCCGCCAACCCCGGCAAGTTCAGCAGCGCGACGGCACCTTCCGGAACAGACCAGGCTTCGCCCGGCTCATCAATCACCACCACGGGCTGGGCAATGGCCTGATCGCCGTCGACGGCCCTGGCGGCCAGCGCCGTGGCCCGGCGCAGAGTCTGCAACTCGCCCACTACAAAGCAGCCGCGCATGGCCTGCGGCGCAGCCCGAAAAGCCTTGGCGATGATTTCAGGCCCTATGCCTGCGCAGTCGCCCTGGGTGATGGCGATGGTTTGGATTGAAGCAATGACGGACATAGGCATCAGAGTTGCCGCAAGCCTCCTGTTCCAAAGTGCTTGCAGCCATCAAAAGTGAAAGACGAAGGTCCAGGAACGGATCAGGCCGGGTTGTCGATATCGATGAAGCGGTGCTCCAGCCCGCACTCCTGGGCTACACGGGCAGCCACGGCCGGAGCACCATAGCGCTCGGTCGCATGATGGCCGGCAGCAATAAAGCTCACGCCCATCTCTTGCGCCAGATGCATCTGGGGCTCGGAGATCTCGCCGGTGATATAGGCATCGGCGCCGGCGGCAATCGCGGACTCGAAAAAGCCCTGCGCCCCTCCGGTGCACCAGGCCAGCCTGCGAATCGGCTTGTGCTCCTGCACACCGGCCAGCGTCACCTTTCGCCCCAGCACGCTTTGCACATGCCCTGCCAGAGCGGCGGCATCGGCAAAGTCCACATCGGCCAGCCAGCCCAGGTTCTGCTCGCCAAAGGCCGCCTGGCCCCGCACGCCGAGCCTGGCACCCAGTTGCGCGTTATTGCCCAGTTCGGCATGGGCATCCAGAGGCAGGTGATAGGCAAACAGATTGATGTCATGCGCCAGCAGCAGACGGATGCGCTCCTTGAGCCAGCCCGTGATGCGACCATCCATGCCGCGCCAGAACAGACCGTGGTGCACGAAGATGGCATCGGCCCCGGCCTCGATCGCCGCCTCGATCAGGGCGCGACTGGCCGTCACGCCGCTGACGATGCGGCGAATCTCGCTCTTGCCTTCGACCTGCAGGCCGTTGGGTCCGTAGTCCTTGAAGCGTTCGGGCTGCAGCAGCCCGTTGAAAACGGATAACAGGGTGTTTCGCTCAATGCTCATGACTCGATTGTGCCCAAGCCCGCACGCAAACCCGGCCAGCAAGGCTTTGACAGACGTAAAAAGGGCAGCCCAGAGCTGCCCTTTTCCTTTTTATCAGAACAAGTGACTTCAAGCCTTCTTGGCTTGCCAACCCTTGCAGGCCAGAGGCCAGAAGCCCATGGCCATGCCCAGCACGCCCATGGCCGCCACATAGTGGGCGGGAGCCATCACATCCACCTGCTGCCACACGGACACCAGCATGGGAGTCAGACCGCCGAACACGGCATAGGCCATGTTGTAGGAGAAGGACAGACCGGTGAAGCGCACCTCGGGCGGGAAGGCCCGCACACCCACCACGGGCAGCAGCGAGATGGAGCCCACGAAGAAGCCCACGGTCGCATAGTTGCAGATCAGCGATGCCTCGTTGCCAGGCAGGTTCAGGTAGAACAGATAGGCCGTGGCCGTCATGCCGCCCCAGCCGATGAGCATGGTCAGCTTGGTGCCGATCTTGTCGGACAGCCAGCCCCAGAACACGCAGCCTATGGTCAGCGTCACGGTCGCCACGGCATTGGCCTTCAGGGCCATGGCAGGCTCGATGTGGAACACCTTTTGCAGATAGGCCGGCGTGAACAGAATCACCACCACGATCGCCGTGGACAGCACCCAGGTCATCAGCGCCACGACGACGCAGGCTTCCCGGTGGTCGCGCAAGATGGTCTTGATCGGCAGTTCGCGGTCAGCGGCCTTGCGGGCCTGCAGTTCCTGGAAGATGGGGGTCTCGTGCAGGAACTTGCGCAGATACACCGACACCAGACCGAAGACACCGCCCAGGATGAAGGGGATGCGCCAGGCCCAGTCGTGGATCTCGCCCTGGCTGTAGGTGCTGTTGAGCCAGACCCCGATGATGGAGCCCAGGAAAATGCCGCCGGTAATGCCGGAGGTCAGTGCGCCGATCGCAAAGCCGTAACGCTTCTGGGGAGCATGCTCGGCCACGAACACCCAGGCACCGGGCATTTCACCGCCGATGGCAGCCCCTTGCATCACGCGCATCAGCAGCAGCAGGATGGGAGCGGCCAAGCCTATGGTTTCATAGGTCGGCAGCAGGCCGATGACCAGCGTGGGCACGGCCATCAGGAACACCGACAGCGTGAACATCTTCTTGCGGCCCAGGATGTCGCCGAAGTGGGCAATCAAAATGCCGCCGATGGGGCGCGCCAGATAGCCGGCCGCGAAAATGCCCAGCGTCTGCAGCTGGCGCATCCACTCCGGCAGCGAGGCTGGAAAGAACAGGCTGCCAATCACATTGGCAAAAAAGACGAACACCACGAAGTCGTAAAACTCCAGCGTTCCGCCCAGGGCCGATAAGCCCAGGGTCTTGTAGTCCTCCCGGTTCAGGAGACGATTCGTCGCTGCAGCCGGCGCGTCAGCCGATGCAGCGTGGTCAAGCGTAGTCATGGTGTTTCCTAGATCGAACAACAGGACAGCGCGGATAAGGCCGCTGATCACGGGTCAACGTGCAGTGGCAGACCGATTGCGGCGGGCTTCAGATGCAAAGCCACACCAGACCGAATATGAGCACCTTGTGGGCAGTCACTTCAGTAACGGCGGCGTAAGCGCAGTCGAAAAAACATTCTAGGGTTTTCACTCATATATCCTGGACACATAAAACTTTAGGAGCTTGCCGTCCTATAGCCATGAGCCCTGCATTCTGCAAAGCTTTGCGTTATGCATTTGCTTGCAAGCAAATGTTCGCTTCGACGCCTGGCGCAGCCATGCTTCACAATGTGGGCTTGTTCCCCTCACTACCTATACGCATTACATGAAACGCACCTGGTTGCTGTTTTCGCAGGTCGTCACCGTACTGGTGGCTATCTATTTTGTAGTAGCTACTCTACAGCCCACTTGGCTTCAGCGCGGAAATATCCGTAGCAGTGCCGGTGTTTCGCTGCTGCAGGCGCCATCCACTCCAGCGGGTGAAGTCGCTCCCGGCAGCTTTGCGCCTGCCGCGCGCAAGGCCTCGCCCGCCGTGGTCAGCATCAACACCAGCAAAGCGGTTCGCCACCCGCGCGCCAACGACCCCTGGTTCCAGTTCTTCTTTGGCGATCAGGGTCCGCAGGAGCAATCTGGTTTGGGTAGCGGCGTCATCATCAGTCAAGATGGCTACATCCTCACCAACAACCATGTGGTGGAAGGCGCCGACGATATCGAGGTCACGCTGACCGATAGCCGTCAGGCCAAGGCCAAGATCATAGGAACAGACCCCGAGACCGATCTGGCCATTCTCAAGATCGAACTCGACAAGCTGCCCGTCATCGTGCTGGGCAATTCCGATCAGGTCGCTGTGGGCGACCGCGTGCTGGCCATCGGCAACCCCTTCGGCGTGGGCCAGACAGTGACCAGCGGCATCATCAGCGCTCTGGGCCGCAGCCAGCTGGGCATCAACACCTTCGAGAACTTCATCCAGACCGATGCTGCCATCAACCCCGGCAACTCCGGCGGTGCGCTGGTGGATGCCAACGGCAATCTGCTGGGCATCAACACGGCCATCTACTCGCGCTCAGGCGGCAGCATGGGCATCGGTTTCGCGATTCCCGTCTCCACAGCCAAGATGGTGCTGGACGGCATCGTCAAGGACGGCAAGGTCACGCGCGGCTGGATCGGCGTGGAGCCCAACGAGCTCTCGCCCGAGCTGGCCGAAACCTTTGGCGTCAAGGCCGATGCCGGCGTCATCATCACCGGCGTGCTGCAGGCCGGCCCCGCCGCCCAGGCCGGCATGCGTCCCGGCGACGTAATCGTCAAGGTGGGCGAGACCGCGACCCGCAATGTCTCCGAACTGCTGACGGCCGTGGCCTCGCTCAAGCCCGGCGAAGCCGCCAAGTTCGATGTGCGCCGCGGCGACAGCGAAGTGGTGCTGGACATCACTCCGGGAGCCCGCCCAGCAGCCAGCACCCTGCAGCAACAGGGTCGCCCACGCCGCTGATTGCAGCGCCAACAAACCGAAAAGCCAGCGCTAGCCGCTGGCTTTTTTCATGCTCCGGCCGGGCCAGCCACAACCTCTTCAACACGATTCATCAAGAGATATGACCCAAGCACTGATGGAAAAAATTGCAGACAGTCATCAAAACAAAAGCCCTTGAATTGCTTCAAGGGCTTTGCAGGAGGTCGGGGCGAAGATCAGTGGCCGTCCGAGGATTTCTCCACTTCCGAGCCCGTGCCTTCCTCGGCATCGGGCGCACGCGATACCCTGCTGAACCAGCCGGCGCCCAGAATGCCGATCTCGTAGAGCAGGCACATGGGCAAGGCCAGGGCCAGCTGAGAGATCACATCGGGCGGCGTGATGACGGCAGCAATCACAAAGGCCAGCACCACGAAATAGCCGCGGAAGGCCTTGAGCTTTTCGATCTCCACCAGACCGAAGCGCACCAGCAGCATCACCACGATGGGCACCTGGAAAGCCGCCGCAAAAGCGATGTAAAGCGACAGAATCGCTTCCACATACGAGGCGATGTCGGGCGTGGCCGCCACGCTGGCAGGCGTGAAGTGCTGGATGAACTTGAACATATTGCCCAGCACAAAGAACTGTACGAAGGCAATGCCGGCATAGGCCAGCAGGCTGCCGAACAGGATCAGCGGCAGGGCGAACTTCTTCTCGTGGCTGTACAGGCCCGGTGCCACAAAGGCCCAGATCTGGTACATGATCCAGGGCAGCGCCAGCAGCACGGCCACCATCATCAGCACCTTGAGCGGCACAAAGAAGGGCGAGAAAACGCCCACCGCAATCAGCTTGGCGCCGGGCGGCATATGCTCCTTGATGGGCAGGGCGATGAAGTCGATCAGGCCATCGGGGCCCGGCCAGAACATCAGCAGCCCGACGCCGATCAAAACGCCATACAGGCTGTAGAGCAGGCGATCACGCAGCTCCATCAGGTGCTGGACAAACGGCTGCTCCGTGCCGGCGAGTTCGTCTTCTTTAGAGGGTTCGGACATGGTGCAAAACCGCGTCGGAGCCCGATCGGCTCCACACGCTTGAGAAACAACAACGCCCGCGGATCACGGGCAAAGAGCGACATGCGGGCAGCAGGGCCTGGCCCCTGGGGCCGGCCTTGGCCGGCATTGCGGCCGGCAGGCTGCTGAGCTGCATGTTCAATGGAACTTCTTGGGGCGAAAGCGCGCCACGCGTGCCGCACCCGACTGGACCTTGCTGCGTACCCCGGCGCGGGCCTTGTACCACTGGGGCACGGCACCGCGCTTGACGCGCCAGTTCTTGCGCGGATGGCGGTAGCTGGGCACCACGCTGCTGTGCGTATCCAGACCGGTGTAGCCGCCTTCTGCGTCATAGGAGCCGAAGGACGAAGCCGAAGTCATGTTCGAGTCGTCGCGCAGGTCCTTGGTCGCATCGCTCCAGTCCTTTTCAAGATCGGAGGCCTGATTGCGCATACTGGACTCCACGTCCCGCGCGGCGGTCTCGACCGTGTCCTTCATCTTGCGCAGCTCATCGAGCTCCATGGAGCGGTTGACCTCGGCCTTGACGTCGGACACATAGCGCTGTGCCCTGCCAAGCAAGGTGCCCACCATGCGGGCCACGCGCGGCAGTTTCTCGGGACCGATGACCACCAGGGCCACGGCACCGATCAGCGCCATTTTGGACAGGCCAATATCAAACATCTAAATGTCAGTCCTGCCGCGATCAGCTCTTTTGCTTGGCTTCCACGTCGATGGTGGCCTTTTCGGCAGCCTGCTGGTTGGCCACTTGGCCGGTCGCAGCATTGGCATCGGCGTCAGTCGCGCCGTCCTTCATGCCGTCCTTGAAGCCCTTGACGGCGCCGCCCAGGTCGGAGCCGATGTTCTTGAGCTTCTTGGTGCCGAACACCAGAACCACGATGAGCAGCACGATCGCCCAGTGCCAGATAGAAAACGAGCCCATGAGAATCTCCTAGAAATTGCAAACCATTTTAGACGGGGCTTGTGACAGATACGAATCAATCACCCAAAAAGCCTGCAGCGCACAGCTCTATCGCCGCGTGCAGGCCCGGTGCGCCGCCTGATCAGCCCTTGAGCCAGGGGCGCGGGCCGCCCATGACATGCAGGTGCAGATGGTGCACTTCCTGCCCGCCTTCGCTGCCGGTGTTGACCACGATGCGGAAACCGCCATCGGGATAAGGATTGCAGCCCTGCTCCATCGCCAGCTTGGGAGCCAGCGCCATCATGCGACCCAGCAGGGGCGCATCCTCGGCGCCGACCTGGGCCATGGAGGGGATGTGCTTCTTGGGAATCACCAGAAAGTGCACGGGCGCCCCCGGGTGAATGTCATGGAAGGCGAACAGCTCCTCGTCTTCATAGACCTTTCGCGAAGGAATCTCGCCCTTGGCGATGCGGCAGAAAATGCAATGGGGGTCGTGGTGGTCGTGCATGGTCTCTGGTATCTCTACGGTTCAGTATTCCGGACGCCCTGCGCTATCCATGGCCTAGGAGGCCAGGAAGCAGGCAATGGCGTCGTCCCCTGCGGGGCTATCCCCTATTCTCGTTGAATCGCAGCGTCTGCTTGACGCCAAGGTGCTCGCGGTTGAGCTGCAGCCATTGCTGGCCGCGCTCGCGTCCCAGCTCGAACAGCTTGCGCACCATGCCCATGTCTGCGCGCACCTTGCTTGAGGCGCCAAAGGGCTTGAGCACCGAGCCGCCATCGATGCGGTGCATCAGCACATGCTTGTAGCGCTCGGGGTCCAGGCGCTTTTGCTCCAGCAGCTTGACCACGAACTCGATGGCCCTCAACTCGGCCAGCAAGCTGGCGTTGAAGGTGATTTCGTTCATGCGATCCATGATCTCGCGGGCCGTGTCGGGCGAGACATCGGACTCCTTGGGATTGATCTGCACCAGCAGGATGTCCCTGCTCCGGGTCTCGTAGATCAGCGGATACAGGGCCGGATTGCCCGAGAACCCGCCGTCCCAGTAGCACTCCCCGTCAATCTCCACTGCCTTGAACAGTTGCGGCAGGCAGGCCGAGGCCATGATGGCGTCCGCCGTCACCTGCTCGCCCTTGAAGATCTTGCCTCCGCCTGTGCGCACATTGGTGGCGCAGATGAAGAGCTTGGGCACCACGCTGGGGTGCTCGGGATGCGCCAGCATCTCGAAGTCCACCACCCGGGTGAGCAGCTGTCGCAGCGGGTTGATATTGAGCGGATTGGTCTGATAGGGCGACAGAAACTGGTTGAGCACGCCCATGAACTGCTTGCTGCCCGGCAACGGTGCGGCCCAGAACATCTTGCCCACACTGCCCATGGTGCCCACGCCCTCCCACAGCTCGCGCAGAGACTGGCGCGCCAGCTGCCGTCCCAGGTAACGGGCATCGTCCACTTTCTTTTCCTGCGCGGCCGCCTGCGCGAAACCATGGGCCAGCGCCACGGCGTTCATGGCACCGGCGCTGGTGCCGCTGATGCCTTCGAAGATCAGTCCGTCATCGTCCAGCAATGCATCCAGCACGCCCCAGGTCAGCGCACCATGCGATCCCCCGCCTTGCAGGGCCAGGTTGAGGGTATGGGAAGTCTCTGCAGCCATGGCACGATCCTGTGAGGGTTGATGAACCAAGTAAGGGACTTGGGACTTACGCAAGCAAAGAATGCACAGCGGGCATATCCATGAACAAAACACCATGCCCGATTCGAATCCGCTTAAGTCCCGGAGCTTATCCAGCACCGCGAGCATTGCACAGGCCCGGGCCCCGTGTCAGCCTGCCACCCCGAATCTGTTGCAGCGCAGCACAACCGCTTGCAAAAACAAAAAAGCCCCGGCCGTAAAGCGGGGGCTTGGGTGTCTGGCAAGTGCGGTTCAGGGCTGGATCGCGCGATTCTTGTTCATGGCGATCATGCCGCTGACGATGCGGTAGAGGAACCAGATGGAGATCAGCACCCAGGCAGGGTTGAAGATCAAGAGGCCCAGCAGGAAGAACGGGAAAGTCACCGCATAGAGCACGATGGCCCAGAGCACGCTGCGCAGCCGCCAGGAAAAATGACTCTCCTGCCAGGTGCCGCGCGCATCATCACGCTTGACCAGATCGATGACAACTGCAATCAGCAACAGCAGCACACTGACCTGCGCGCCCGGGAGCACGGCGGCCACGGCCACGACCAGGTGCAGCAGATAGCTGACCCAGCCCCAGGCCTTCAGGCCCTCGACCTCGGTAGAGCTGCTGCTGCCTACATCGATGATGTCGCGATCGTCATTCATGTGCTTCCTCCTTATTGCTTGGCCGCCCCTTCCTGAGCAGCGCGTTCCTGGGCCTTGCGCAGGGCTTTTTCCTCCAGACCGCTGGTGCCCTCGCGGCGCTCCAGCTCGGCCACCACCTCTGCGGGTGTCAGTCCGTAGTGCGACAGCGCAATCATGGAGTGAAACCACAGATCCGCCACTTCATAGAGGATCTTGCCCTTGTCCGCACCATGATCGACATCCTTGGCGGCCATGACGACCTCGGTGGCCTCTTCGCCGATCTTCTTCAGAAAGGCGTCAGGCCCCTTGTGCAGCAGGCGCGCGACATAGCTTTTTTCAGGGTCGCCGCCATTGGCGACCTTGCGGCTTTCGATCACGGCGGCCAGACGGGCCAGTGCGCCCTCGATCGACGCGGTGTTTTGTTCAGACATGACTTTATTTATAGATGGAAGCAGGATCTTTCAAGACCGGATCGACAGCAAGCCACTGTCCGTCCTTGAAAACGCTGTAGAAGCAGGAGTGGCGGCCGGTATGGCAGGCAATACCGGGATCATGCCCCTCTTGCGTGATCTTGAGCAAAACCACGTCGTTATCGCAGTCGATGCGCATCTCATGCACGGTCTGCACATGGCCGGACTCCTCGCCCTTGAACCACAGCTTGTTGCGCGAGCGGCTGAAGTAGACGGCACGCCCGAGCTCTGCGGTCTTCTCCAGCGCCTCGCGGTTCATCCAGGCAAACATGACCACGTCGCCGCTGCTTTGCTCCTGCGCAATCACGGGCACCAGACCCTGCGCATCCCATTTGACTTGATCGAGCCAGCTCATTGCAGACCTTTGCTTTGTATAGCTGCCAGCGCAGGCCAGCAGCCAACATCAACCATAAAACATATGGAAAGCCGCTTGTAGCCTGCGCAAGCCGCTCTCAAAACAACTTTAGAGACGCACGGGAATGCCGCGCGCGCGCATGCATTCCTTGGCCTGCTGCACGGTGTACTCGCCATAGTGGAAGATGCTGGCGGCCAGCACGGCATCGGCGCCGCCAATGGTCACGCCATCGGCCAGATCTTCGAGATTGCCGACACCGCCCGAGGCGATCACGGGCACGGCCACGGCATCAGCCACGGCACGCGTGAGTTTCAGATCGAAGCCGCTCTTGGTGCCGTCCTTGTCCATGCTGGTCAACAGGATCTCGCCGGCACCGCGCCTGGCCATCTCTTCGGCCCAGCGCACCACATCCAGCCCCACATTCTTGCGGCCGCCATGGCTGTACACATCCCAGCCCGGCCCCATGGGCGTGCCGCCGGGACCGATGCGCTGCTCGTCCTCGGGCGTGCGGCGCTTGGCGTCGATGGCCACCACGATGCATTGCGCGCCGTACTTGTCGCTGCAGGCATTGATGGTGTCCGGGTTGGCAATGGCGGCGGAGTTGAAGCTGGTCTTGTCGGCTCCGGCATTGAGCAGGCGACGCACATCTTCCACGCTGCGCACGCCACCGCCCACGGTCAGCGGAATGAAGACCTGCGAAGCCACGGCCTCGATGATGGGCAGAATCAGGTCACGGCCATCGCTGGTGGCCGTGATGTCCAGAAAGGTCAGCTCGTCTGCACCCTGGGCGTTGTAGCGTGCGGCAATTTCCACCGGGTCGCCCGCATCGCGCAGCTCCAGAAAATTGACGCCCTTGACCACGCGGCCGCCGGTCACGTCAAGGCAGGGAATGATGCGTTTGGCAAGCATGGACCAGTCTCGGAATATCTACGAACAAGGAGACCAAAGATACCACGGCCTCGCCGCTGCCTAGGGCATCTGCCGACGGCGCCCCCCTGCCGCTGCCATGGCATTGCCAGCTGGCTTCGGCGGCACGCAGCCCGGCCACAGCCATCGCATCGCGAGTCAAACCCGCTCGATTTGAAACGATTCAACTCAGCAGCAGCCCCAATCCATAAAGCGGCACAAAATCCCCGTGCTCCCAATTGAATAACAGTAAACACAGAGCCGGCCTCACGATTTATTGTTTTCAGCCGCAATCTCTTTCCTGCATCGATATTCCGGCTGCGATTAACTGGCGCACATAGAACCATCGCCCACTCCTGACCAGGCATGCCACAAGCGATCCGGAAATAAAGGCACTGATATTCTCAATGAGAAGCCTCCACACCTGCGAGAAGCTGCACTGCCGAGAGCGGCATATGACTGCGTGACAAGCAAAGCTATTGCGGATTGGGCTTCGGCAAGCCGCCTGACGCTAGGGTTGACAGCAATGCAAAGCAATCTCGACCAGGCAGCGAAATACCTTAAATATTGTGTATAAAACCCCAATTCGGCTTCCAAATATTCATGACGTAAAAAGATGTTTCTTTTTACGCTGCCTTCTTGTTCGGATTGTTTTTGCTAGTGAAACTATGAAAAAAAATAAATCAATAGTTTTTAATATTTCGACAGTGTTGAACCCATAAATAGTTGACCGAACCCGGAAACCCATCCCATTCGATGAATGTATTCAGGCACAGGTGATCATCATGGATATGAGACGCCAATATTTCGGTACCGACGGAATCCGTGGGCGGGCTGGGTATTTCCCCATCACGCCGGACTTCGCTCTGCATCTCGCCCATGTCGTCGGACGAATGCTTCATCGCAACGAAGAGCGCCCGACGGTGCTGATTGGCAAGGACACGCGTATCTCGGGTCACATGCTCGAAAGCGCCTTGGTGTCGGGCTTCAATTCGTCTGGCGTGGACGTGGTGCTGCTTGGGACGCTGCCAACACCGGGAGTGGCCTATCTCACGCGGGCCTTGCGTGCCAGTCTGGGAGTGGTCATCAGCGCCAGCCACAACACCTTCGAGGACAACGGCATCAAATTCTTCAGCGCCAAAGGCACCAAACTGCCCTATGTCTGGGAGGTAGCAGTCGAGCAAATGCTGCTGGATGAGCCGCATTGGGTCCCGGCAATCGCACTCGGAAAAACCCAGCTCCTGGATGACGCCGCCGGTCGCTATATAGAGTTTTGCAAGAGCACTTGCGACCATGCGTTCACCTTGCGAGGACTGAAGATCGTGGTCGATGCCGGCCATGGTGCGGCCTATCAGATAGCGCCCATGGTCTTGCATGAACTCGGTGCCGAAGTGGTGGCCATAGGCTGCGCTCCCGATGGCATGAACATCAACCAGGGGGCCGGAGCCGCACATCCGGAGCTCCTGGCCACGACTGTTTCCGGTTGCGGTGCGGATTTCGGCATCGCCCTGGATGGCGATGCGGATCGCCTGCTGGTCGTCGATGCCGCCGGCCGGCTCTACAACGGGGACGAACTGCTGTACCTGATCGTCGCCGACCGCCTGGAGCATGACGAGAGCATTGCGGGCGCCGTCGGCACGCTGATGACGAATATGGCGGTGGAGCGGGCATTCGGGGTGCTGGATGTGGACTTCATGCGCACCAAGGTCGGCGACCGCTACGTGCTTGAGGAGCTCAGCCGCAGGGGCTGGACCTTCGGCGGCGAGGGGTCAGGCCATCTGCTGATACTGGACCGGCACAGCACGGGCGACGGTCTGGTGAACGCGCTGCAGATATTGCAGGCCTGCGTGCGCACCGGCCGCACGCTGTCGCAATGGCTGCTGCCGGTGCAGCTCTACCCTCAGGCATTGCTCAATGTGCACTGGTCGCCAGACCGGGATTGGCGCAGCAATACCTTGCTGGCACGAGTGCAGGCGCAGGTCGAGGCCGAACTGGGCTCTACCGGGCGTGTGCTGGTGCGTCACAGCGGCACGGAGCCGCTGCTGCATGTGATGGTGGAAGCGCAGGATGGCGATCAGGCCAGCCGCTGTGCCGAGAGGCTGGTCACGGCTGCCAGAGACGGTTAGCCCGCCGATGCAGCTGCGCCGCTCATGCAGCAAATAGAGCCGGCACCAATTGTGGCCAGCACGAGGAGCTGGCTGACATACCCCAAGCAGAGCGTGAAAGATGATTTTGAGCAGGTACGAATGAAGAACGTCTGATACCAATTGACTCAAAGGGAGAACGCAATGAATCAGGACTCCGAGGCTCTTCACGCCAAGCCAGACATCGTGCAGTTGCTCATCGTGTCCGGGACCAGGCCCGAAATCATCAAGCTGGCCCCTGTCTATCACGCACTGAAACAGACGCACTGGGCCCGCCCCATCTGGCTGCACACCGGCCAGCATGGCGACATGGCCGCGCAAATGCTGGACTGCTTTCATATCCAGCCCGATCATGTGCTGCAAAGGCAAGGAAGCTCTCTGCTGGAATTCGCCACAGGCTGCAGGGTTCAGCTGGAGTCCGTGCTGACGGATACGAGCTGTGAGGCAGTGATCGTGCAGGGCGACACAGAAAGCGCGTTTCAGGGTGCATTGGCCGGCTTCTATCTCAAGGTGCCCGTCGTCCATGTCGAAGCCGGCCTACGCACCTACAACCTGCACCGACCTTTTCCGGAGGAAGGCCTGCGGCAAATGATAGGGCGCATCGCCAGCCTGCATCTGGCCCCCACCCCGAGGGCCCAGCAGGCGCTGGAGCGCGAAAACGTGGCCAAGGAAAAGATCGAGCTCACCGGCAACACCGTCGTCGATGCCCAGCTCTGGGCCAGCCAGCATCACCACATCCACCGCCGCATGCAGGGCCGAGGCCATATTCTGGTGACCATGCACAGGCGAGAGAACTGGGGCCCCGATGTGGACCATGTGTGCGAAGCCATTGCCGATATCGCGCGCGAGTTTCCCCAGATGCCGGTGCTGTTCCCGGTCCACCTCAATCCGGTGGTCAAGGAGCCGGTATACCGTCTGCTGGGCGGACTTCCCAACGTCAAGCTGACAGAGCCGCTGGATTACCTGGCCATGCAGCAGGCCCTGGCCGATGCCTGGCTGGTGCTGACCGATTCCGGCGGACTGCAGGAGGAGGCACCGACCTTCAAGGTACCTGTGCTGGTCTTGCGCGACGAGACCGAGCGTCCCGAGGTGCTGGAAGCCGGCTGCGCCGCTTTGGTTGGAGCCGACAGAAGCAGGATCGTTCAGTCCGTGCGCCACCTGATGCATGACGATGCTGCCTACCGGAGCATGCAGGCCAGCAGCAACCCGTTTGGTGACGGGACTGCAGCACAACGCACTGAGAAAAGACTGCACCAGATGCTGAGGCCTGATCACGCAGGCCTGGCACAGAAAGCCGCAGAAAGGACGCGCCATGTCCTGGCTTGACCTGTTCACCGGATATCTCTATGTCCTCAAGAGCATCGCCATCGTCATTGCGGTAGTGATCTTCATCAGCGGACTGGACGATCTGTTCATCGACCTCTTTTACTGGGGGCGGCGCACCTGGCGTGCACTGACCGTGTACTCGCGCCATGAGCAGATGAATCACAAGGCCTTGCTCGGCGTGGACGAGAAGCCGCTGGCCATCATGGTGCCCGCCTGGCA
The DNA here is from genome assembly GCF_039581385.1 of Comamonas sp. A7-5. Taxonomy (NCBI): domain Bacteria; kingdom Pseudomonadati; phylum Pseudomonadota; class Betaproteobacteria; order Burkholderiales; family Comamonadaceae; genus Comamonas; species Comamonas sp. A7-5. Next base: position 306,495 of record NZ_JBCPWO010000002.1, on the reverse strand, counting down.
GGAGCATGGCGTGATCGGCAAGATGGCGCAGCTGGCGGCAACCACGCTGGACTATGAGAACTACCACATCTTCATCGGCACCTACCCCAACGACCCCCAGACCCACGCCGATGTGGAGCAGGTAAGAGCCCATTTCCCGAATGTGCACAGCGTGGTCTGCGCACGCCCCGGGCCGACCAGCAAGGCCGACTGCCTCAACAACGTGCTCGATGCCATCTTCCAGTTCGAGCAGCGCTCGGGCATCGAGTTTGCAGGCTTCATCCTGCATGACTCGGAAGACGTGCTGTCCAGGTTGGAGCTGAGACTGTTCAACTTTCTCGTGGATCGCAAGGATCTGATCCAGTTGCCGGTCTACCCCCTGGAGCGGCCGCTGCGCGAGTTCACCGGCGGGCATTATCTGGACGAGTTTGCCGAGCTGCATGCCAAGGACATCGTGGTGCGCGAGGCCCTGGTGGGCCAGGTGCCCAGCGCCGGAGTCGGCACCTGCTTCAGCCGCCGCGCCATCACGGCGCTGCTGGAGATGGGTGACGGCGTGGCCTTCGACACCCAGAGCCTGACCGAGGACTACGACATCGGTTTCCGGCTCAAGCAGCTGGGCATGCGCGAGATCTTCGTGCGCTTTCCCGTGCATGACGCGGACCAGCCTACCGATCCCGACCAGCCACGCCGACACGGGCGCAGCGCGCGTGAAGCCAGCGTCATCTGCGTGCGAGAGTTCTTCCCCGATACGCTGAATGCGGCGGTGCGACAGAAGTCCCGCTGGATCACGGGCATCGTGATCCAGGGCTTCAAGACCCTGCGCTGGACCAATAGCGGCGTGCTGAACTATTTTCTCTGGCGTGACCGCAAGGGTGCTCTCACCAATTTCGCCAGCTTTCTGGCCATGCTGCTGGCGATGCAGCTGATTGCCATCTGGCTCTACCAGCACCTGGTACCGGACAGCTACCGGTTTCTCTCCATCTTCCAGGGCGACTGGTGGCTGTATGCACTGCTGGCTGCGAACTTCGTGCTGATGCTCAACCGTATTGCCCAGCGCATGTTCTTCGTCACCAGCTACTACGGCATCGTCCAGGGATTGATGTCGCTTCCGCGCCTGCTATGGGGCAATTTAGTGAACTTTCTGGCCAACTGGCGGGCCATCGCCCAGGCGCTGCAGGCCAAGGATATCCGGCGCATGGCCTGGGCCAAGACCGACCATGACTTTCCCATGCTGGGAGAGGGACCCCGACTGCGCCAGCCCCTGGGACAGATACTGATCGCACAAGGTGCCCTGACAGAGAGCCAGCTGCAGGAAGCGCTGCTGCGCCCCACTCCCGGCTTGCGCCTGGGCAGTGCGCTGGTGCACAAGGACCTGATCAGCACCGCACAGCTGGCAGCTGCAGTTGCCCAGCAGGCTGGTGTTTCATGGGAATTTCTGGGAGAGCGTCTGATCCCCGACGAGATCGCGGCGCTGCTGCCTGCACATCTGGCACTGCATTACAGCGTGGTGCCGCTGCGCGAGGAGGGAGAAACACTGATCCTGGCCAGCGAGTCGGTCATAGATCCGGTCTCGCACGCAGCCCTGGAGCGCAAGCTGGAGAGGCCCGTGCGCTACCTCATTGCCCCCAAGGGAGAGGTCACGGTCGAGCTGCGGCGTCTGTATGCAAGACAACATGGGGAGCCGGCTCGCGAACTGCTGGCCTGGGCCGTGGAGCGCAAACGCGTATCCGCCGAACAGGCGAAAGAGCTGTGGAAATTCTATGTATCGCGGCAGCTGATGCTGGGCGAAGTGCTTCAAGCCCTGGGCCGCATCGACACGGCCGTGCTGAATGCCTTGCTGCTCAGACATGAGCAAAGCGATGACAGCCTGGGCCTGTTCCTGGTGAACCAGGGGGCGTTGACGCAGGCTACGCTGGATGAAGCACTGCGACTGCAGCAACAGCTGCAGGTCACCATGGCGCAACTTTTGCGCCGCCTTGATGCCGCCCCGATCGTGTCCGTTGCTTAGGTGCCAATATATGAAGCTTTCTCGTCCTATTCTGGTTCTTTCCCTGGCATGCGCCACTCCATACGATGGTCTGGCGCAGACGGTGGATCTAGGTCCGGATATCACTCCCAGACAGCGCTTTCAGATCTATCCCCGGATCGACAAGGCGTATGAGGCCATGGCGCGCGGCGATGGCCAGCGCGCCATCTCCGAGCTGCAGCAGGCTCAGCGTCTGGCACCGGACAACACCGAGATCGCCTTGCAGTTGGCCGCAGCCCATCGCCGCTTTGGCCAACCAGCACAGGCCGAAGCTGTACTGAAGGCCCAGCTTCAGCGCCACCCTGGCGATGCGCGTCTGGCCCAGGCTCTGCGCGATATGCATCAGGGAGCCGTTCCGGCCAGACAGCCCGAGTCTCAAGCCCTGCCCGCTCCTGCGGCCAAGGCTCCACCGAAGACGCCAGGCACAGCCACGCCTTCAGCAGCGCCAGCACCGGAGCCGGCAAAGGCTGCCTCCTCGACAGCGGACACCACGCCACGCCCGCGCAAGAGCCCGGCAGCACAGGCCATGCCTGCTGGTTACGCCAAGGCCAGCCAGGCCTATGCCGCCACCGAGCGGCGTGACTTCGCCACGGCATTGCCTCTAGCAAGGCAGGCCGTAGCTGCGGCCCCCGGGCGTCTTGACTATCAGCGCCTGCTGGTCTACCTGCTCGTAGAGAACGGGCGCTTCGACGAGGCCGAAGCCCGGGCAACAAGGCTGGACAAGGTCAAGCAACTGCAGTCGGACTCCGATTGGCAGATGCTGCGCACATCCATACGTCAGCGCCGCGCACTGCGTCCCTTCGAGCAGGCCTTGCAGGCACGCGAGCAAGGCGACATGGTCAAGGCCCTCAGGTATGCCGAGACCAGCGTCCGAATAGCGCCGGATGCGCTGGCTCCCCGCCTTCAGTGGCTGGGCTTGCTGCTTCAGGATGGGCAGGCGGCCCAGGCACAGCGCGTGGCAGAGCAAGGGCTGGCACTGCAGAACGATCCAGCACTGCAGGTGCTGCTGGGTGTGGCCCTGCATGCACAGGGTCGCGGCAATGCTTCTGTACAGGCTTTCGACGCTGCACTGGCGGCCCCCCATCTGGCGCGCTCGGAACGGCAGAATTACGGCGTCATTGCCGTTGATGCGGCACTGGCCGCCGGTCAGACCGATCGGGCGCAGCGACTTGTGCAGGCGCTGGAGACGGACAGCAATGCCGACGTCAGCAGCCGCCGAGAGCAGCTCAAGGCCCTGCGCTCCTCAACCATGTCACGCAGCTACGAGCTGCCACTGCCCCTGGTCAACTGCTTCAGCGCCGGCGATGTGCCCGGCTGCGAAATCTGGCCTGGGCAGGAAGCGCCAGACCCGGCATACAAAGTCGCCCATGAGGCCTATCAAGCCTACAGCGATGGGCAATATGCTTTGGCGGCAGAAAAGGCAGGGGCGGCCTCGCAGCTCAACCCCGGACATCTACCCTACCGTCAGCTTCGCCTGCAGGCATTGCTGGCTGCAGGCCAGAAGGCGCAGGCGCTTGAAGAGGCCGATCAAACACTGCAGCTACAGCCCGATGCAGTCGAAGTGCTGGCCTTGCGCAGTCGCCTGCGCCACGAGCAAGGCATGACCGAGGCCGCCAACACCGACGCACGGACGGCATTGCAAATGGGCGGCCTGTCCCTGTCCAGCGAGGTGGACCTGCTGCTTCAGCTGGGGCTGCGAGACGAGGCTGCTGCACGCTTTGCACAGGCCGTCTCGGAGCCTGAGCTGCAGCAAAGCGCCGACCCCAATCTGGCCTATCTGGCCGTCCGCGTGGGGGACGATCGCAGTGCCTTGTCCATCTTCAACCGCGCACGTGACCAGAGCCGCCTGCCGGACACGGCGCTGCGCGATGGCGCCTACGCAGCCAGCAGGCTGGCCGAGAACGAGCAGTCCATCGACTACTTCAAGCAGGCCATTGCCGCAGCACATGAAGGCAGGCTCGCCATGACGCCGCAGCAGCAATATGAGACGCGGCGTGAAGTTGCCGACCGGGACCGCTCCTGGGGCATCAACACCTTGCTGGGCTATCGGGGCATTGCCCTGGGCGCGGCAGGCGCCCAGCCCGGACTCTATGGCGACGTGGCCCAGCTCGTCAGCGAGGTGTACTGGCGCCCGCAGAAGTTCGGCGACGGCCGCTTCTGGGAGCTGTACGGCGGCGCTGCACAAACGGTCTACAGCCGCCACGATGTGCCCACGGGCGGAGAAACCACCCAGGGTGCCGTCGGTGTCCGTGCCAAGCCGCTGAGCGATCACAACCTCATACTCGCGGCCGAACGGCGCGTGCGCATCGGCTCGCTGTCCAGCAACGACTGGTTGCTGCGCATGGGATATTCGGGCGGCATGGGCACCGATCTGCGCGTGGATGTGCCCAGCTGGAACACCTTCAATATGTACGCCGAAGTGGGCCGTTTCATTCATCGCAAGCAGAACTACGCGACGTTCGAAGCCCAAGCAGGGCGCAGTTTCCGAATGGGGGGGGGCGACTCAAGACTGGTGCTGTTTCCGCATGCAGTCCTGGGCGCTGATTACAACTCTGAACGCACAGCCTCGGGCAAGCAAAGCTCGGTGGGCGCTGGCGTTGGTGTGAGCATGCGTTTCTGGTTCCGCGAGGACCGTGACCATGCACCTCGCTCCTACCTCGACCTCTCCCTGCAGTATCGCGCCCGGCTTGCCGGGGACGAACGAGGGAAAGGCGTGTTTCTACGTGCCGCCTTGGTATTTTGAGATGGCACGCCTTTAAGGCCCGACCCCATCGCCATTTCTAGAGTTTGTGGAGATGGAGTTCTTCGACATTTTTTCTTTCTGCCCTCCAGAAAGGAGGCTCTCATGCACTCCCATGATCAAAGGCAGGCCACGCGCGCGCTGCTCGCGCTGGCGCTGCTGACCTGGGCCAACTGGTCCCTGGCCTCGAACGTCATGCCGCCGCCATTGCCGCCTGGGGCCTCCCAGATCCGCATGGATATCGGCTCAGCCCCCGAAGAGCGCAAGCGCAACGAACGTGCGCATCACCACAAAGGACATTTCAAGAAGGATTTCACACGGAATGACACGCTGGATGAACTTCCGAGCAAACCCGGCAACCCATCCCCCGGCAATCCCCCGAAGGACAAGCCCAATCCGGGTGGCCCATTCCGTGGCCAGCAGCAATAGACCTCACCGTGTACTGATCTCAGGAGAGTCTCATGAAAACCCTAGGACGCATTCTTGGGGCATGGCTGCTAGCCATGCTCTTTGCGAGCCCTGGCGCCTTTGCGCAAACAGGCCCGCGCACGCTGATCCTCTATGACGCGCCGCCCAATACGGCCTACACCAAGCTCGGATTCGGCTATGCGATCATGCTGCGCAATCTGCTCGGACATTTCGACAGCAAGGTCGATATGCTCCCGGTGCAGAACTACACGGCAGGCAAGCTCAGCGGCTACGACGCCACGTTCTATCTGGGCTCGTATTACGACAACCAGGTTCCGGCCGCCTTCATGGCCGATGCCGCCAGCTCGGCCAAGACCATAGTCTGGTTCAAGTACAACATCTGGCAGTTTGCCTGGGATCCGGCCTACGGCTTCCAGTCCCGCTATGGCTTCAACCTGACGGCGCTGCGTGGACTCAATGCCGCTCCGACATCAAGTAACACCACACCGGGGTTCTTCGACACCATCACCTACAAAAACCTGCCCTTTGTCAAATACTACGCATACGACAGCAGCACCGGAGCCGTGAATGCGGATCCCGATGTGGGGCTGACGGCCATCACCGACACCGCCAAGGCCCAGAACCTGGTTTCCATGTCCAATCCCAAGACCGGCGAGCAGGCTCCCTATGTGGTGAGGTCGGGCAACTTCTGGTATGTGGCGGATCTGCCGTTCAGCTATATCGGACCACGCGATCGCTATCTCGTGCTGGCAGACATGCTGCATGACATGCTGGGGGTGAACCATGCCGAAAGCCACAAGGCCATGGTCCGTCTTGAAGACGTGAGCGCCCTGGTCAGCGTGACGGCGATGAAATCGCTGACGGACTATCTCTACCAGCTGCGGATACCGTTTTCGATTGCGACCATTCCGTACTACAAAGATCCTCTTGGCGTGTACAACTCGGGAGTGCCTATGCAGGTGCCAATGTCACTGGCGACCAACCTGAAGACGGCGCTCAACTATGCGCTGGCACGCGGCGGCGAAGTCGTGATGCATGGCTACACGCACCAGTACAGCAATGTGCGCAACCGCTATACGGCCGTGAGCGGCGATGACTACGAGTTCTGGGACATTGTCAACAACAAGCCCGTACCCGAAGACTCGACCGCCTGGGCATTGGGACGCTACCGGGCCGGTCTCCTGGAGCTGAGCCTCAACGGATATCGCCCGACAGCCTGGGAGACCCCGCACTACCATGGCTCGGCGCTGTCATCCAAGGCCACTACGCAGGTCTTTGCCAAGACCTATCAGCGCGTGGTGTATTTCACGGCTGACAAGCCCAATTTCAACGCATCGGTGGAGAAGGATTTTTCCTTGGGCCAGATCTTCCCCTACCCCATCAAGACCGACTACTACGGCCAGAAGGTGCTGCCGGAAAGCCTGGGAAACATCGAATACGACATCTCCCAGATCGATCCGACCTCCTCTTACAACTACACATGGCAGGACATTCTCACCAATGCCCAGTATGTGAAGACGGTGCGTGACGGCTATGCCTCGTTCTTCTTCCACCCGTTCTGGCTTGAGCCGCAGGTTGGAACCCCTGGTCTGGCGGACTTCAAGAGCCTTGTCAGCGGCATCTCCAATCTGGGCTTCACCTGGACGGTTCCGAGTCAGCTGCCATGAAAGAAAAACGCTTTCTCCGAAAGGAGAAAGCGGCTCGATCCATAGATATGACGATGGAACAATGCACCAGACGCGAGGCGCTGGGCCTGGCCTGGGCGCTGAGCTGCAGCCTGCCTGATGCACAGGCCAAGCCCGGCCTGCGTCTGCCTGGCATGGTCTGGCAGCCCAGTGCCGACACTCTGCGGCCCCATGGAGCATGGCAGCGTCTGGGCATCCGCCGCCTGCTGGTGCAATGGACGGCCGTGGACAATCTGAGCCTGGTGCCCGGCACTTATCTGCCCTCCATGAGCCGCAACCTCCCGGACTGGGAGCGCATTGCTGCAGAGCCCTGGGCGCAGGAGCTGATTCTCGGCCTGGCCGGCATGCATGACGAGGCCAAGGCCCGCGCCAGTCTCGCGGATCTGGCAATGCAGTCCTATGCCTTGAAAGCGGCGATTACAGCGCTGCCACTGCGGGTTGCCGGCTGGTACTTCCCGGTCGAAGTCGATCCGACCTGGGCTGCGCCCAGCCTTCTCACCGAGGTTCTCAACAAGCTGCCTCGTCCGCTGTGGATCAGCGCCTATGACAATGCCAATATGGGTCCCCAGGCGCTGGTTGACTGGATCATGCGCTGGATACCCGAAGATGTGGGCGTGTTTTTCCAGGATGGAGTCGGCGTCCACGCGCGCACTCCCAGCGTGGCACGCGAATACCTGCAAATGCTGACCGCCCATCTGGGCCAGGCGCGTGTTCGCGTGATTGCCGAGGCCTTCCGGCCTGCGCAGGGCGGCGGCTTTCGCAGCGCCATGGCAGAAGAATTCCTGCCGCAGTTGGCGGCCTACCAAGGCTGGACGGTCTTTGCCTTTGACGGCCCGCATTATCTGAACCCGCCTCTGGTCGATGCATTGGCGGATGCCCTGAGCACCAAATCCCGATGAGTCGCCATCCGCCTTGCCTCTGCAGCTGCGGCCCATGGAGCCGGCAACAGGGCTGAGCAGGCTGACGGCCAACAGGTCTTCGCACGAGGATAGGCCCAGGCTCGGGGTGGCATCACCCCGCCTCGTTCAAAGCCTCAAACGCATTCGAAGGTTTGCGCCGCCTTCCAGCGCTGGTCGGGTCCAAGAACCACAGGGGCATCAATGGCCGCAGCCTCCACACACAGCATTTGCTGCCAGTTGTCGGCCTCCATGTCCTTGAGCGTGGCGCACAGTGCGGGGCCGGGATTCCAGACCACGGTTTCGCTCCAGGACGCATCCTGGGCAAGCTGCAGCCAGGGCCGGCCCGAGCTTTGCAGCTGCAGGGCTGCAGCCGCACGTGGATAGACGCGATCGGTCTCCGCACCGAAGCTGACGCAGCCCTCCTGCGTGACATGGGTGTCCGGCTGAGCCGCAGCAGCATCCCAATAGCTCAAACCTTCGAGACCATGCAAGCTGGTCTGCTCGACCTGCGCAACGCGAAGATAACCGTGCAAGGCCGCTGTAAAAGACAGGTCCTGCCGACCGCGGTTATGCACAGCCAGCTCCACACGCAACGCGCCGGGCCTGAGCTCAATCGTGAGCACTGCCTCAAAGGCGTGCAGCCAGACGGTGCGCGATGCTTCGCTGTCCGTCAGGCGCAAGGAGATTTGCACACCATCCTCGCCCAATGGCCGCGCAGCATCGGCCTGCCAGTGGCTGAGGCGCGCAAAGCCATGCTTGACCAAGGGACCACGCTGGTTGAACTGGGGAAAGCAGACCGGAATGCCGCCGCGAATGGCGCTCTTGCCGTCATGGGATGCGCGGGGACTGAGGAACAAGCGTTCCTGCCCCTGGCCGATCCAGGACAGCACCTGGGCGCCCTGCAGGCAGATCAGCGCCGAATCCCCCTGACCCAGCTTCAAAGCAATGGCAGGAAGCCCTTTCCAGTCAACGGCCTGGGCCTGAAACGTCAAATCACTCACCCGTGAGCTCGTCCGCACGCTCCTGGCCGGCGGCGAAGTCCAGATCGCCGGTATAGATGGCGCGGCCGCAGATAACGCCCTCCACGCCCTCGTCCTGCACCTTGCACAGCGCTTCGATGTCGGCCATGCCGGCCAGACCGCCCGAGGCAATGACCGGAATCTTCAGCGACTGGGCCAGCTTGACGGTGGCGTCGATGTTGATGCCGCTGAGCATGCCGTCACGACCGATGTCGGTGTAGATGATGGATTCCACGCCCCAGTCCTCGAAGCGCTTGGCGGTTTCGATCACATCCTGGCCGGTGAGCTTGCTCCAGCCGTCGATGGCCACCTTGCCGTCCTTGGCGTCCAGGCCCACGATGATGTGGCCGGGAAAGGCGCTGCAGGCGTCCTGCAGGAAACCGGGGTTCTTCACGGCAGCGGTGCCGATGATCAGGTACTCGATGCCCAGATCGATGTAGCGCTCGATGGTATCCAGATCACGGATGCCGCCGCCCAGTTGCACGGGAATCTCGCCATCGACTTCCTTGAGGATGCTCTTGATGGCCGACAGGTTCTTGGGCTGGCCCGCAAAGGCGCCGTTCAGGTCCACCAGATGCAGGCGACGGGCGCCCGCATCCAGCCATTTGGCGGCCATGGCTGCGGGGTCTTCACCGAAAGTGGTGGACTGGTCCATATCACCCTGAATCAGGCGAACGCAGTGGCCGTCCTTGAGGTCGATAGCGGGGATGAGCAACATGATGGTGATCTGCTAGCAAGTTTGGCCGTCAGAAATGGCCGGTTGAAAAATCGGGTTGACAGTGAACAAGCCCTGCGATGCAGCGCGCACTGGATTGGGATGGGCTGCGAGGCGCAAACCACAGCCGGGCTGATCGCCCGGCGAGGATTTGCAACGCTGCAGACCGCCCAAGCCAGGGATGCGATGCGCGCAAAGACTGGTTCAATGTTGACCCTTAGGGCTTCCAGCCCAGGAAGTTGCGGAACAGCGCCAGTCCCTGATCCGAGCTTTTCTCGGGGTGGAACTGGGTTGCGAAAATATTATCGCGTGCGACGGCACATGCAAAGAGGGCGCCATAGTCGGTCTCGGCCGCGCAATGCGCGCTTTGTTGCACCTGCGCATAAAAGCTGTGCACAAAGTAGTAGAAGCTGCCGTCTGGAATGCCGGCCCACAGCGCATGGGGCTTGCCGCCCTGCTGTGTCTGCTGCACCTGGTTCCAGCCCATCTGCGGCACCTTGAAACGGCTGCCGTCGGCCTGCGTCCTTCCTTCGAGATCGAACTTGCGCACATTGCCGGGAATCAGTCCCAGGCCCGGCACATCGCCTTCGTCGCTGTGGTCGAGCAGCATCTGCATGCCCACGCAGACGCCGAACAGCGGCTTGTTGACGGCGGCATCAAGCACGGCCTGCTGCAGGCCCGATTCGCGCAGCTCGCGCATGCAGTCGGGCATGGCCCCCTGACCGGGCAGGACCACGCGGTTGGCGGCATGGACCACATCGGGATCGGCCGTGACGACCACGTCCCAGCCGGTATCGGCTGCGGCCGTACGCACCGCCTGCGAGACCGAACGCAGATTGCCCATGCCGTAATCGACCACGGCCACGGTGTTGTTCTTCAAACTCATAGCAGCTACCGCTTATGGAGATTGGTTTTTAAAGACAAACAGCTTTGAAGTGCAGTTTAAACAGGCGCAAGACGCTCCTGATTACAGAGCACCCTTGGTCGAGGGAATCACGCCGGCCATGCGCTCATCATGCTCCAGTGCAAAGCGCAGGGCGCGCGCAAAGGCCTTGAAGATGGTTTCGCACTGGTGGTGGGCGTTGAAGCCCTTCAGGTTGTCAATGTGCAGGGTCACGCCGGCGTGGTTGACAAAGCCCTGGAAGAATTCGAAGACCAGTTGCGTATCGAGCTGGCCGATGCTGCCGGCCGTGAACTTCACATCCATGTGCAGACCGGGACGGCCCGAGAAGTCGATGACGACGCGGCTCAGGGCTTCGTCCAGCGGCACATAGGCATGACCGTAGCGGCGAATGCCTTTCTTGTCGCCGATGGCCTTGGCGAAGGCCTGGCCCAGGGTGATGCCGATGTCTTCGACCGTGTGGTGGCCATCGATGTGCAGATCGCCCGCGCATTCGATGTCCATGTCGATCAGACCGTGGCGCGCGATCTGGTCCAGCATGTGGTCGAGAAAGCCGATACCGGAGTTCAGGCTGGCCTTGCCCGTGCCGTCGAGGTTGACGCGCACGGCGACGCGGGTCTCGGCCGTGTTGCGCTGCACTTCGGCAATGCGCGGCAGGTTCTGGGCGATGGAGGGGACGATATTGCTCATAGGCTTTCTTTCAGTGCCGCCAGCATCTGGGCGTTTTCTTCGCGGGTACCCACGGTCAGGCGCAGGCAGTTGTGCAGCAAGGGGTGCATGGCCGATACGTTCTTGACCAGCACGCCGCGCTGCTTCATCTCGATCTGGGCCTTGCCGGCGTCGCGCACGCGCAGCAGCACCATATTGGCTTCGGAAGGCCAGACTTTCTGCACACCATCCAGCGCGATCAGCGCATCGATCAGCGGCTGGCGCTCGGCGCGGATGGCGGTGGCCTGCTCGGCATACAGGGACTCGTGCTGCAGCGCAAAAATCGCCGTTTCGCAGTTGAGCACGCTGATGTTGTAGGGCGGGCGCACCTTGTCGATCTCGTTGACGATGGCCGAAGGGCCGATCAGATAGCCCAGACGTGCACCGGCCAGACCGAACTTGGACAGCGTGCGCATCAGCAGCACATGGGCGTTGCGCGCGGGGTCGGCTTTCATGCGGGTGATCCAGCTGCGGCTGGCGAAGGGCTGGTAGGCCTCGTCCATCACGACCAGACCGCCAACCTCGGCCACGGCGTCGATCACGGCCTGAACCTTGTCCTCGGCCCACAGCGTGGCGGTGGGATTGTTGGGATAGGCGATATAGGTGATGGCAGGCTGGTGCTCGGCGATGGCGGCCTGCATAGCCGGCACGTCCAGGTCAAAGTCGCTCGTCAGATTCACGCCCACGAAATCCAGGCCCTGCAACTTGGCAGACAGCGGATACATCACAAAGCCCGGCATGGGCGCCAGCATCTTGGCGCGGGCATTGTTGCAGGGCTGGGCCGTGGCCAGCGCCAGCAGGGTGATGATCTCGTCCGAGCCATTGCCCAACAGCACCGATGTGCCAGCCGGAGCACCGGCGTAGTCGGCTAGCATCTGCTTGAGCACTTCCTGGCGCTCGCCGGGGTAGCGGTTGATTTCCAGACCGCCCAGATGCTCGCCCAACTTTTTCTGCAGCTCGGGCGGCAGACGGTAGGGGTTCTCCATCGTGTCCATCTTGAGCAGGCCTTGCGCGGGCTGCACATGGTAGCCCTGCATGGCGCGTACATCGGCGCGAATGCGTTGCAGGGCTTTGGTCTGGATGTCTTGAGCAGTCATGGGTTCACTCCTTCACACAAGGCTTGCGTTGGCCAATGCAGTCGATACCGATCGCTGCAATTCTGGCGCTCAAGCCTCAAGATTCTGCGTGGCGGCTTGCTCCAGCGGGTGCACCACGGTTACGCCGCCAAACTCCGCCCCATGGGGCAGATGCAGGCTCAGCATCTGGTTGCAGCCGCTGTGCTGGGCGCAGGCCACGGCCAGGCAGTCGCCAAAGTCCAGCGCATGGCGGGCCTGCACGGCCCAGGCCGTCTCTAGCGTGGCGGCGTCGGTCTTCCAGGGCGTCCAGGTCTGGTAGCGGCGGATGGCGGCGCGGGCATCGCCCTGAGGCAGGGGCAAGGCGGCCGTGGTCGCCTGGTCATAGAACTCCACCAGCGCCTGGTTGCTGGTGCGGCCGCTGCGGCTGCGCCACAGCAGATCCAGCCATTCCAGCGTGGCCGCATACAGCGCACCACCGGCCGCATCTTCAGCGGCGATCAGCACCGAGGTGTCGACAAACACGGGGTTCACTTGACCACCTCGGTTTCGGCATTGCTTTGAACTGCAGCACGCTTGCTGCCGGCACTGCGCGCCAGGGATTTTGCCGACTGGCCGGCAGCTTGCCAGGTGCGCTCATCCGTGCGCCAGGCCAGGTAGGCACGCTCGTAGGCATCCTCGCGCTGCATCATTTCGGCCATGAAGTCACCCAGCATGCGCGACACACTGCTGCCACGCCTGGCCGCTTCAATGCGCGCCCAGTCAAGCACGCTGTCTTCGACGGTGATGGTGACGTTCTTCATGCCTCGCATAGTACACGAATTTCGTGCAACACGAAATTCGTGTGAAATTTCAAATTGCCAGAATGGCCTGCAGGAATCCATACTGCGGAGCAAAAAGCAGTTCGCCAGAAACTTGCCCCTCTGCAAGCGCAGACCCACCAACCGGGAGGAGAAATCATGAGCCAGCCATCCAAGACCGCATGGACCAGACGCCAGATGCTCGATCGCACCGTCCGCGCCGGAGCCGGCCTGGGCATCGCGGCCGGCTCCGGGCTGGCTTTGGCGGGCTGCGGCGGAGACGATGGGCCGGCAAAAGGTCTGAGCGCCGCGGAGGCAGCCCGGCGGCTGCCCGAGCTGGCTGCAACGCTGCGCCGTGTCAGCGGTGTTCCGGGTATGGCCTGGGCCGTGGTCCAGGGCGCGCAAACGCTTGCCGCCCAAGGCCTGGGGCTTTGCGAGACCGGCGGCAGTGCGGCCGTGAATGCCGACACCGTGTTCCAGCTGGCCTCGGTGTCCAAGTCCCTGGCCGCCACCGTGGTGGCGCGCCAGGTCGGCCAGGGACGGGTCTCCTGGGACAGCCGCATGCAGGACTTGCTGCCCTGGTTTGCACTGCGCAATCCGGGCAGCAGCGCGGTGCTGACCGTGGGCGATCTGTTTGCCCACCGCAGCGGCCTGCCCGACCATGCGGGCGACAAGCTCGAGGAGCTGGGCAACGGCCAGCAGGTGGTGCTGGAGCGGCTGCGCCTGCTGCCCGTCAAGCCGCTGCGCAGCGAATACGCCTACACCAATGCCGGCCTGACTGCCGCCGCCGTGGGCGTCGCCGGCGCGGCCAACACGGACTGGGCGAGTCTGTCACGCCAGAGCCTGTATGCGCCTCTGGGCATGACGCGAACCACATCGGTCTATGCCGAATTCATGCAGCAGGCCAACCGTGCCAGCCCCCATGTACGCGCCGATGACGGCAGCTGGCAGCGCGGCACGCCGCGCAATGCCGACCCCCAGTCCCCGGCCGGCGGCGCCAGCTCCAGCGTCAACGACATGGCGCGCTGGCTGTCTCTGCTGCTGGCGCAGGGGCGCTGGCAGGGACAGCAACTGGTCGCCCCTGCAGCCCTGCAAGCCGCCTGGCAGGCCCAGGCGCCAGGAGGGCACTACGGCTTCGGCTTCAATGTCGCAGCGACCGATGGCGGGCTGAATTTCCTCAGCCATTCGGGCGCCTTCATGCTGGGTGCGGCCACCTGCTTCATGCTCATTCCCTCGCTGGACGCCGCCGTCATCGTGCTCACCAACGGCATTCCCATAGGCGTTCCCGAAACCCTGTGCCGCCAGTTCGTGGACCTGATGGAAACCGGCCGCCTCACGCAGGACTGGTGGTCGCTGTACAGCGAAAAGATCGCTCCGCTGATGGCGCCCACGGGCTCCCTGCTGGGCCAGCAGCCCCCGTCTGCGCCCCAGCCTCCGGGCGCGCTGCAGCGCTATGCGGGAAGCTATGACAACGCCTACCATGGCCCGGTGCAGGTCAGCCTCGTCGACAACCGGCTGCAGCTGAGCATAGGCCCGCAAGCCCAGACCTATGTGCTGCAGCACTGGAGCGGCAGCCAGTTCTGCTTCGTTCCTGGCAACGAAAGCGCAGCTCCGCACAGCATTTCGCTGGCGGTCTTCGAGGCAGGTGACGCAGCGCCGGCCCAAAGCCTCTGGCTGGAGTTCTATGACGACGACGGATTAGGCCAGTTCAGCAGGCGAATCTGACAGGCGCTGCGGCTGCAGGCGGCAGCGCCACAGCCCTCAGCGCCGGTACTGCGGCGGCGGGGCATATCTGCCGTCGGCGGGAAAAGCCGCAGGCTCGGCCGCACCACGGGGCTCTGGCGCAGGCCGAGCGGCATCGCGCCCCTGCAGGCGGACTTCAAACAGGGCCGCTCCGATCACGCCCACGTTGCGCGCATCGCCAGCCAGGGTATTACCGGCATAGGCGCGCTCTTTGCCGGAAAAACGAAAGGCCGCCACTTCACGCTGGCTCTTGCGAAAACCCTCGATGCGCAGGGTCTCGCCGGGGCGCAGCAGATAGCCGGCATTGCGCACGCTGCCGGCCTGGCCGGTGAGCACATCCAGGCCGTCCACCGTGACCACGACCTCATAGTGGCGCTGGCTGCGGTTGCTGTAGACCAGCTCGTAG
Source organism: Comamonas sp. A7-5 (assembly GCF_039581385.1). Classification (NCBI taxonomy): domain Bacteria; kingdom Pseudomonadati; phylum Pseudomonadota; class Betaproteobacteria; order Burkholderiales; family Comamonadaceae; genus Comamonas; species Comamonas sp. A7-5. The sequence goes on along the minus strand of NZ_JBCPWO010000002.1, from coordinate 291,372 downwards.
CGCTCGCCATGACGGCCGGCCAACTGATAGTCCCGAGCTCCGCGCATGGTGTAGATGGGCAGCGGCCGGCCCTGCCCGTCCTGCACAACCCACTCCACATCGCCGTCGGCCAGTTGCACGCTGAGCTGCTGATCAATGCTGCGCCCAAGGGCGCGGCGGATGCTGGCCTCATCGGAGTAGCGCAGCTGTGCCACGGTGCGCGGGCGTTCGGGATCCAGGCGCGCGGCTTCTACGGTCCGGGTGACCGACTCTCGCCCTTCCCCCCATTGCGTGCCCAGTGTGGACTCGACCCTGGGCGTGCGCGGCGCTGCCGATGCACTCTCAGCGACCTGCAAGGCATCCTGCGCCGAAGGCGGTGCACCGCACGCGGCCAGCCCCGCGATCAGCAACAGTCCGCCCAGCAGCCGCCAGCCGCGTTGCTGCCAGGAACTCATGACCTGATTCATCTTCACGCTCCCTTGTTGTGATTGGCTATTAAATGCTGCGCTGCCACGCAGCCCGCCGAGTGTCACAGCAAATCCGCGCATTCCCGCACCATGAAACATCTGGAGATGATTTGCCCCGAAACGGGGGGCATGCCGACCTGCCCGTAAATGAAAAAAGCCGTGGACGGGCCACGGCTGATGGGCAATCACCTGCGGATTTACTTCAGGCGCATTTCGGCAGCCCTGGCATGGCCCTGCAGGCCTTCGCCATAGGCCAGCACAGCGGCGGTCTTGCCCAGGATCTGGGCACCGGACTCGCTGACTTCGATGATGGAGCTGCGCTTCTGGAAGTCGTACACCCCCAGCGGCGAGGAAAAGCGCGCCGTGCCGCTGGTGGGCAACACGTGATTCGGGCCGGCGCAGTAGTCGCCCAGGCTCTCGGAGGTGTAGGCGCCCAGGAAGATGGCGCCGGCGTGCCTGAGCAGAGGCTCCCAGCGGTGCGGGTCGCGGCTGGAGACTTCCAGGTGCTCGGGCGCGATGCGATTGCTGATCGCGCAAGCCTCTTCCATGTCCTTGGTCAGAATCAGTGCACCGCGATCGCTCAGGCTCTTGGCGATGATGGCCTTGCGCGGCATCTCGGGCAGCAGGCGGTCGATCGCGGCCTGGACGGCATCGATATAGGCCGCATCGGGACACAGCAGGATGGACTGTGCCAGCTCGTCATGCTCGGCCTGGCTGAACAGATCCATGGCCACCCAGTCGGGTGGTGTCGTGCCGTCGGCCAGCACCAGGATTTCAGAAGGACCGGCAATCATGTCGATGCCCACGATGCCGAACACGCGCTTCTTGGCGCTGGCCACATAGGCATTGCCTGGGCCGGTGATCTTGTCCACCTTGGGCACGGTGGCCGTGCCGTAGGCCAGGGCTGCCACGGCCTGGGCGCCACCGATGGTGAAGGCGCGGTGCACGCCAGCCACATAGGCAGCAGCCAGCACCAGCGGGTTCTTCTGACCCTGGGGCGTGGGCACGACCATGATGATGTCCTGCACACCGGCTACATGGGCGGGAATGGCGTTCATCAGCACGCTGGACGGATAGGCGGCCTTGCCGCCCGGCACGTAGATGCCCACGCGGTCCAGCGGCGTGACCTTTTGGCCCAGCAGCGTGCCGTCTTCGTCGCGGTAGCTCCAGCTCTCACCATTGGCCTTTTTCTGCGCCTCGTGATAGCTGCGCACGCGGCGCGCCGCCGACTCCAGCGCTTCGCGCTCGGCTGCCGGCAAGCTCTCGAAGGCGGCTTTCAGCTCCTGCTTGGTCAGCTCCAGCGCAGCCATGGAATCGGCCTTCAGCCCGTCAAAGCGTGCCGTGTATTCAAGCACGGCGGCGTCGCCGCGCTGCTGTACATCGGCCAGGATGTCGGCCACCCGCTGCTCGATGGCTGCATCCGTGTCCGCCGACCAATGCAGACGCTGCGCAAAATCATGCTCGAACTGGGCATCAGCGGTTGACAGACGGGCGGGGGCAGCTACGAATTCCATAGTATTTACCAATAGGGAAAATCAGTTGTTCTTGGCGGCAACGGCCTGCGCAAATGCATCGATGATGTGGCGCAGCGGAGCCTGCTTGAGCTTGAGCGAAGCCTGGTTAACGACCAGACGCGAGCTGATGTCCATGATGGGCTCGACCTCGACCAGATCGTTGGCCTTGAGCGTGTTGCCGGTGGACACCAGATCGACGATGGCATCGGCCATGCCGGTCAGCGGCGCCAGCTCCATGGAGCCGTAGAGCTTGACCATGTCCACGTGCACGCCCTTCTTGGCAAAGAAGTTGCGGGCAATCTCGGGGTACTTGGTGGCGATGCGCAGACGCGCGCCCTGCTTGACGGCCAGCTGATAGTCAAAGCCGTTGCGCACGGCCACGCTGACACGACACTTGGCAATCTGCAGGTCCAGCGGCTGGTACAGGCCCTGGCCGCCATGCTCGATCAGCGAGTCCAGGCCCGATACGCCCAGGTCTGCGCCGCCATATTGCACATAGACGGGCACGTCCGAAGCACGCACCAGCACCACGCGCACATCGGGACGGTTGGTGTCGAAAATCAGCTTGCGCGACTTTTCCACATCCTCGGTCACCGCTATGCCCGCGGCGGCCAGCAGGGGCACGGTTTCTTCAAAAATGCGGCCCTTGGACAGGGCTATGGTCACAGGCGTTGCGGTGCTCATGCGGAAATTCTCTCGATATCGGCGCCCAGGGCGCGCAGCTTGTCTTCCATGCGGTCGTAGCCACGATCCAGGTGATAGATGCGATCGACGATGGTCTCGCCCTCGGCCACCAGACCGGCAATCACCAGGCTGGCCGAAGCGCGCAGATCGGTCGCCATCACGGTGGCACCGGACAGGCGCTTGCCGCCTTCGATGGTCGCCACGCGGCCATCGGTGGTGATGCGCGCGCCCAGGCGCACCATCTCGTTGACATGCATGAAGCGGTTCTCGAAGATGGTCTCGGTCACCATGCTAGTGCCTTCGGCCACCAGGTTCAGCGCCATGAACTGGGCCTGCATATCGGTGGGAAAGCCCGGATATTCGGTGGTGCGAAAGCCCTGGGCCTTGAGCTTGCCGGAGGACGCCACCTTCAGGCCGCCATCCACGCACTCCACGCTCACGCCCGCATCCTTGAGCTTGTCGATCACCGCGCCCAGATGGTCGGCACGCGCGTGGTGCAGCAAGGCTTCACCGCTGGTAGCCGCCACGGCGCAGAGGAAGGTGCCGGCCTCGATACGGTCGGCCACCACCTGATGCTCGCAGCCATGCAGCTTGTCCACGCCCTGAATCACGATGTGGCTGGTGCCGTGACCGGTGATCCTGGCCCCCATCTTGATCAGCATCTCGGCCAGGTCGGTGATTTCGGGTTCCATGGCGGCGTTTTCCAGCACCGTCTCGCCTTCGGCCAGCGCAGCGGCCATCAGGAAGTTCTCGGTGCCGGTCACGGTCACCATGTCGGTGGTGATGCGTGCGCCCTTCAGACGCTTCCAGCCTTCGGGCAGGCTGGCATGCATATAGCCGTTTTCCACGGTGATGATGGCACCCATGGCCTGCAGGCCCTTGATGTGCTGATCCACGGGGCGCGAGCCGATCGCGCAGCCGCCGGGCAGCGACACCTTGGCGTGGCCGAAGCGGGCCAGCAGCGGACCCAGGGCCAGCACCGAGGCGCGCATGGTCTTGACCAGCTCGTAAGGCGCTTCGGGCACCAGGCTGTCGGGTGCCACAAAGCTCATGCCGCCACGTTCGCCATGGGTTTCGGTCTGCACACCCATGTTGGCCAGCAGCTTGCGCATGGTGGCCACATCGTGCAGACGCGGCACATTGTGCAGATGCACGGGCTCGGCCGTGAGCAGTGCGGCACACATTTCAGGCAGAGCGGCGTTTTTGGCACCGGAAATGATTACTTCGCCCTTGAGGGGACGACCACCGTGGATCTTGAGTTTGTCCATGGCTTCAAGCCTTGAATGTTTATATGTAAAAAATGCACTCAGCGCTTATGTAGCAAGCACTGACAGCTATCAATCTTGCGTCTCGACTCGCATCAAGCCTGGGCAGCAGCCCATTCTGCCGGGGTGTAGGTCTTCATGGACAGGGCATGGACTTCATCGGTGGCCATGCGGTTGCCCAGCGTGGCATAGACCAGGCGCTGGCGGCCCAGCAGACGCTGGCCTTCAAACTGTGCAGAAACAATGGTGGCAAACCAATGTCGGCCGTCACCTTCCAGCGCAATATGCTCGCAGGGCAGGCCGGCGGCGATCAGGTCTTTGAGTTGGTCTGCAGTCATGGGGAACCTTTAAGCGCAAAGCTGGCGAAACCGGTCATTGTCTCGCAAGCAGCCCCGCGTCAATTCTAAAAATCAGTTACGAATCTTGTAGCCGATACGCAGCAGGTGCACGGCCAGCGCGCTCACAGCCAGCCAGGCAGCGCCCACGATGGCGAAGCTGAGCCAGGGCGAGACATCGCTCTGGCCGAAGAAGCCATAGCGGAAGCCGTCGATCATGTAGAAGAACGGGTTGACATGGCTGACCGCCTGCCAGAAGCCGGGCAGCGAGTGCACGGAATAGAACACGCCGGACAGAAAGGTCAGAGGCATGATCAAAAAGTTCTGGAAAGCTGCCATCTGGTCGAACTTCTCGGCCCAGAGACCGGCGATCAGGCCCAGCGTGCCCATCAGGGCACAGCCCAGAAAGCCGAACACCAGAATCCACAGCGGCGCGGCAAAATCGGGCACGGCAAAGAACAAGGTGACCACAAACACGCCCAAACCGACCAGCAGGCCGCGCAGAATGGCCGCTCCCACATAGGCGCTGAACCAGGCCCAGTGCGACAGCGGCGTGAGCAGCACGAACACCAGCGAGCCCATGATCTTGCTCTGCACCAGGCTGGACGAGCTGTTGGCAAACGCGTTCTGCAGCATGCTCATCATCACCAGGCCGGGAATCAGAAACGCGGTGTAGGGGATGCGGTCGTAGACCATGACCCGGCCTTCGAGCACATGGCCGAAAACCAGCAGATACAGCACGGCCGTGAGCACCGGTGCGGCCACGGTCTGAAAGCTCACCTTCCAGAAGCGCAGCACTTCCTTTTTGAGCAGGGTCTGCCAGCCGTTCATTGGACACCTCCTGCAGGAGCCTGTGTCCTGGAGCCTTCATTCATGATGTGGATGAACACATCTTCCAGATCCGCGCGGCGGATTTCCACATCCTCGGGGGTCACACCCGCCTCGCGCAAGGCGGCCAGCAGTTGCTCCACATCGACTGCATGGGCGGCGGGAATCTGCACGATTCGACCGGTAACACGCGCTCTGTCGGCCACGGCCTTGGGCAGGGCGCTATCGGTCTTGAACTGCAACACATTGCTGGAAGCCGACTTGAGCAGCTCGCTCATGGGCGAGAGCTTGATGATCTCGCCGCGCTTGAGCATGGCCACGCGGCTGCACAACGCCTCGGCTTCTTCGAGATAGTGAGTGGTCAGCAGCACCGTGTGGCCCTGCTTGTTGAGCTTGGCAATGAAATGCCACAGCGTCTGGCGCAGCTCCACGTCCACACCGGCCGTGGGCTCGTCCAGCACGATGATGGGCGGCTTGTGCACCAGGGCCTGAGCCACCAGCACGCGGCGCTTCATGCCGCCCGAGAGCTGGCGCATATTGTTGTGGGCCTTGTCCGTCAGGCCCAGGCTGTCGAGCAACTCGTCGATCCAGTCGTCGTTGTTCTTGACGCCGAAATATCCGGACTGGAACTTCAAGGCCTCGCGCACATTGAAGAAGGGGTCGAACACCAGCTCCTGCGGCACGATGCCCAGCTTGCGGCGTGCATCGGCGTAGTTCGCCTGCACATCGCTGCCCTGCACCAGCACGCGCCCGCCCGTGGCTTGAGCCAGTCCGGCGAGGATGCTGATCATCGTGGTCTTGCCGGCGCCGTTGGGGCCGAGCAGACCGAAGAATTCACCTTCCTCGATATCCAGGCTCACCGATTTGAGGGCCTGAAAATCCCCCTTGGGGGTACGGTAGGTCTTGGAGACGGATTGGAATGAGACTGCGGACATGGAGCCCATGATTCTAGGGCTTGCCCACAGCCTCTGCCTTGGCGGGGCTTAGCCGGACACAGTGATTCGTCAGCCTAGCCCTGCTGAGCGGTGGCGGCCGCATCGGGCACGGGAGCGGGCATCAGCAAGCCGTCCACGCCATACAGCGCGGCCATGGACTGCAGGCCCTTGGGCAGACCCTCGACGACGAGCTGCTTGCCCGCCTCCTGGGCAGCACGCCGGCAGGCCAGCAGCACGGCCAGAGCCGCCGAGTCAAACACCTTGACGGCACTGGCATCCAGCACCACCTGGGCATCCGCATGGCCCGTGACCAGCGGGCGCAGGCGCAGCAGACAGTCGCGCCCCTGACGATAGGTCAGTTCCTTGGGCAGTTGCAGAGGGTTGCTAGCTGAGCGGGCCATGACGTCTGAAGCGCTTTGCTTACTTGTTCGCCGTGGCCGGCATGGAGCTGCGCGAGGCCAAGGTCTTGATCAGGCCGTCAATGCCGTTGGCATTGATTTCCTGCGCAAACTGGTTGCGATAGGTTTCCACCAGCCACACACCGAGCACGTTGAAGTTGTAGAGCTTCCAGCCCGTGGCCTGTTTTTCCAGACGGAAATCCAGTTGCACGGGGTCGCCACGGCCGTTGACCTGGGTACGCACCAGCACGTCGGTGTCGCCGGCTGCCATGCGCACAGGCTTGACGGTAATGGTCTGATCGCCGACCTGGGACAGGGCTCCCGCATAGGTGCGAATCAGCAGGGCCTTGAACTCATCCTGCAGCTTCTGGCGCTGCTCGGGCGTGGCCTGACGCCAGGCCGGACCGACAGCGGCCGATGTCATGCGTCGAAAGTCCACATAGGGCATGACCTTCTCGTTGACCAGTGCATTGATCTTGCTGGAATCGCCGTTGCGCAGCGAGGCATCCTTCTTGATGGTCTCCAGCACATCGGCAGAGACGCGCTTGACCAGTGCATCGGGAGCTTCCTCAGCAGCCTGGGCTGCGGGCAGACCCAGATTCAGAGCGAGCACGGCACCTGCTGCCATGCCCCACATGCGACGAGTAATCTTCATTGCGTTTTTTCTCCTAGGCCCGCAAGTGTCACCGCACTCGCGCAGCCTGTGCATCATGTTTGTAACCAAGCTCTACCGGCTCACTGGCCTTCCGGGGGCAGCTTGCCGGCGTTGTCGTCATCATAGTTTTCGAGGCGACCATCGCCGCCGGACGCCGCGCCGCCAATGCGTGAGCGCAGATAGACATCGCGCACCAGGCTGTATTTGTCGAGCGCAACGGAGTCCAGCACATCGCCGGCCTTGAGCAGATTGGCACGGTTGTTGACCATGCGCAGACCGAACAGGCTGTTGCGCCAGCGCACGTCATCCATGGAGTTGGCAGGATAGCCGAAGGCGTCGACCACCAGGCCGGCCGAATCTCGCACCGTGGACGGCCCCCAGAAAGGCAGCACCAGATACGGCCCCGTGGGCATGCCCCAGCGACCCAGAGTCTGGCCGAAGTCCTGCTTATGGCGCTCGATGCCAGCCTCGCTGGCGATGTCGAACAGACCGCCTATGCCCAGCACCGTGTTCACGCTGAAGCGCACCATGGAGTTGTAAGCCCCCTGACCCTGACCCTGCAGCACATTGTTGACGAAGGACCAAGCATCGCCGAGATTGTCGAAGAAGTTGCTCACGCCCTGACGCGCCACACGCGGCGTCACGGTCTGATAGGCCGTGGCCACGGGCTTGAAGACCGCCTCGTCCACGCCTTCATTGAAGGAATAGATGCTGCGGTTCATGGACTCCAGCGGATCGGCAGGGTTGGCAGGGCCCGTGGTGGTGGCGCAGCCGGACAGCAGTGCGGCTACGGAAACGCTGGCTGCCAGCGCAACGCGCCTGAGCGCCTGGTTCTCGTCTGACGTCAATTTCGTCTGAGGGCTTGTTGTAGTCATCATTCTTTCGCTCCCCCGTTGCCTGCGGCAGCGCCGGAATCACCACCCTGCTCCGCCTTGCTGTAGAGAAACTGACCGATCAGATTCTCGAGCACCACGGCAGACTGGGTGGCCGTCACACGGTCGCCTGCCTTGAGATTCTCTTCGCTGGCGCCCGCTTCAATACCAATGTACTGATCACCCAGCAAGCCGCTTGTCAGAATTTTCAGCGAGCTGTCCTTGGGAAAGGCGTAACGGGTTTCCATGCTCATGGCCACGTCGGCCTGGAAGGTCTGGTCGTTGAAGGTAATGGATTCGATACGGCCCACGACCACGCCGGCGCTCTTGACCGCCGCCTTGGGCTTGAGTCCGCCGATATTGTCAAAACGCGCCGTGATCGCATAGGTCTTCTGGAAATTCAGACTCAGCAGATTGGCCGACTGCAAGGCCAGGAACACCAGGGCCAGAGCACCGATCAGCACAAACAGGCCGACCCAGACATCACTTTTCTTTTGCTGCATGATTTTTTACCTCTATCTGCTGAGCAGCCTCAAATGCTGAACATGGTTGCGGTGAGCAGGAAGTCCAGGCCCAGAACCGCTAGCGAGGCCACGACCACGGTACGGGTGGTGGCACGGGAAACTCCTTCAGGCGTGGGCTTGGCCGCATAGCCTTCGAGCAGGGCCACAAAGGTCACGGCCAGGCCGAAGACAAAGCTCTTGAGCACGCCATTGCCCAGATCGCTCCACCAGTCCACGCCCTGCTGCATCTGGCCCCAGAAAGCACCGCTGTCGACGCCGATCATCACCACGCCCACCAGCCAGCCACCCAGCACACCCACGGCGCTGAAGACCGCAGCCAACAAAGGCATGGTGATCAGCCCGGCCCAGAAGCGCGGCGCCAGAATGCGTTTGACGGGGTCCACCGCCATCATTTCCATGGCTGACAGCTGTTCACCGGCTTTCATCAGGCCGATTTCGGCCGTCAAGGCCGTGCCGGCACGACCCGCGAACAGCAGGGCCGTGACCACAGGCCCCAGCTCGCGCAGCAGGCTCAGGGCCACCATCATGCCCAGCGCCTCGGCCGAGCCATAGCGCTGCAGGATGTAATAGCCCTGCAGACCCAGCACAAAGCCCACAAACAGACCGGAGACGCCGATGATGGCCAGCGAATAATTGCCCAGAAAGTGAATCTGGTCGCCGATCAGGCGCGGGCGCCTGAGCGCCGGCCCCATCAAACCCAGCAGGCGCCACAGCAGGCGTGCGCCAATCCCCATGTTGACCAGCTGGCAGCGCACTGCCAGGCCAATGCGTGCGAGAAAGTTCATGCACGCCTCCTGCTGCCAAAGTCCTCGTCGGCGCTGACGCCCGGATAGTGAAACGGCACAGGCCCCGTGGGTCTGGCATGGATGAATTGCTGCACCAGCGGGTCAGTGCTGGCGCGCACCTCTTCGGGTGTGCCCTGGGCAGCAACGCTTCCGGCTCCCAGAATCACCACATGGTCGGCCACGCGGAAAGTTTCTTCCAGATCGTGGGATACCAGAATCGAAGTCAGGCCCATGGCATCGTTGAGCTGGCGGATTAGCTGCGCCGAGGTACCCAGCGAAATGGGGTCCAGGCCCGCGAAAGGCTCGTCATACATGATGAGTTCGGGGTCCAGCGCAATCGCGCGGGCCAGTGCCACGCGGCGGGCCATGCCGCCCGAGACCTGGGAAGGCATCAGATCGCGCGCACCGCGCAGGCCCACGGCATGCAGCTTCATGAGCACGATATCGCGAATCAGCTCTTCGGGCAGATCGGTGTGCTCGCGCAACGGAAAGGCCACGTTGTCGAACACGCTCATGTCGGTGAACAGTGCACCGAACTGAAACAGCATGCCCATGCGGCGACGCGCGGCGTAGAGCTGCTGCGCATTCATGATGGTCACATCCTGGCCGTCAAACAGAACCTGCCCCTGCTGGGCATGGTTCTGCCCGCCGATCAGACGCAGCACCGTGGTCTTGCCGCCGCCCGATGCGCCCATCAGCGCCGTGACCTTGCCGCGCGGCACTTGCAGGGACAGATCGCGCAGGATGACGCGGTCACCATAGCCAAAGGTGACATTGCGCAGTTCCACAAAGGGTGCGTTGGGTGACATGCGTGAATAGCCGCTCAAGAGAAAGCAAACTGGTATTGTGCCGACAAGCTCGGCAAAAAGCTCGGGTTAGCCCCAAGTAAACATACATTCGTGAATGTTTCTTCAAGGCATGGCTTGGATCGCAGAGTCATCACTCCTTTTTCAGGAGCATTCAGTGCTTGTTGTGCATGCGCAAACTGCCTTTTTTGCGATATGAAATCGCATCGACAGCTGCGACTTATTTACAACATATTCTGCAGAAACGCCTTGGTGCGCTCGTGCTGAGGCGCCACAAAGAATGCTTCGGACGGGCCTTGCTCGACGATGTAGCCGCCGTCCATGAAGATGACGCGGTTGGCCACCTCTCGCGCAAAACCCATCTCGTGGGTCACGACCAGCATGGTCATGTGCTCCTCGGCCAACTCGCGCATGGTGCGCAGCACCTCGCCGGTCAGCTCGGGGTCCAGCGCCGAGGTGGGCTCGTCGAACAGCAGAATGTCGGGCTCCATGGCCAGCGCACGGGCAATCGCCACGCGCTGCTTCTGACCGCCTGAGAGATGATTGGGATAGGCATCGCGCTTGGCGGCCAGCCCCACCTTGGCAAGCAGGGCCTCGGCCTTGGGAATGATGTCTTCGCGCTTCATGCCCTTGACGATGACGGGCGCCTCGATGATGTTTTCCAGCACCGTGAGGTGGGGAAACAGATTGAAGGACTGAAACACCATGCCCATCTTGCGGCCGATCTTGCGGATTTCGGCATCGCTCACGTACTGAGCCCTGGCCTCACCCTCGGAGCGTGCCAGCACCTCGCCTTCGATGCTGATGGTGCCACGGTCAATCGTCTCCAGGTGGTTGAGGCAGCGCAAAAAGGTGCTCTTGCCCGAGCCGGACGGGCCGATCACGGCCACCACCTCGCCGCGCAGCAGCTCCAGAGAGACACCGCGCAGCACTTCGTTGCTGCCAAAGGCCTTGTGGATGCCCTGGGCGGAAATCATCACGTCAGGCGTCGTACTTGGCATATTTTTTCTCAAGATATTGGAAGCCCCAGGTCAGCACCAGGGTCATGATGAGATAGAAGGCCGCAGCCACGATGAAGGGCGTGAAGCTGAAGTCGCGCTGCACCACGCCGCGCGCCACGCGCAGCAGATCGTTGAGTGCCAGCACATAGATCAGCGAGGTGTCCTTGACCAGGGTGATGGTCTCGTTGCTGACGGGCGGCAGGATGCGGGCCCACATCTGGGGCAGCACGATGCGGCGCATGGTCTGGGCATAAGTCATGCCCAGCACCTTGGCTCCCTCGTACTGGCCACGATCCACGGACTTGATGCCGGCGCGGAATATCTCCGCGAAGTAGGCCGCATAGTTCAGCGCAAACGCCACCACGGCGGCGGGAAAGTCGGGCAGGCGCACACCGATGTAGGGCACAAAGGGCAGCGCAAAGTACACGAACAGCAGCTGCAGCATCAGCGGCGTGCCGCGCATCAGCCAGATATAGGCGCCCACGGCGCTGCTCAGCGGCTTGATGCTGGAGATGCGCATCAGCGCCAGCGCCAGGCCCATGGGAATGGACAGCGCCAGCGTGATGAAGAACAGCTTGAGTGTGACAAGGGCACCAGCCGACATGGGCCCCAGGAGCGAGATTACATAGTCCATCAAATGGCCTTCAGTGTGGCGCTGCAGCTATCGAAAGCCCGCCACAGGCACGGGCGTGCGCAGGAGGAAGTGTTTGCACGCATTGTCGTCGCAAAAAAAACCGGCAATGCCAGGCATTGCCGGTGCAGTACGTCAAAAAGGGATTAGTGCTTGATGACGTCGGCGCCGAACCACTTCTGGGCGATTTCAGCAGCCTTGCCGTCCTTCTTCATTTCGGTCAGCACATCGTTGACCTTGTTGCGAGTGGCTTCGTCGTCCTTGCGGAAACCCACGCCGTAGTCTTCGGTACCGAAGTCCTCGGCCAGCACCACGTAGTTGTCGGGCTTCTTGTTGACGTAGTAGCGACCCACCACCTCATCCACCACCACCACATCCAGACGGCCTGCTTCCAGGTCCATCATGGCAGCGATGTTGTCGCCGAAGAGCTTTGTTTCCTTGAACTTGTCCGACAGTTCCTTGTCCTTGGTCAGGGCAGTCACGGCGCTGGAGCCTTCCTGGGCGCCCACGATCTTGCCGACCATGTCAGCCTTGCCCTTGATGGGAGAGCCGGCCTTCACGATGATGATCTGCTTGTTCACCATGTAGGGGTCGGAGAACAGGATCTTTTCCTTGCGCTCTTCCAGAATGGTCAGGCCGTTCCACAGAGCGTCCACGCGCTTGCCCAGCAGCTCGGCTTCCTTGGCATTCCAGTCGATGGGCTTGAACTGCACTTCGATATTGGCGCGCTTGGCCACTTCACGGGCCATGTCGATATCGAAACCGACCAGCTCGTTCTTTTCGTCACGGAAACCCATGGGCGGGAAGTTGTCGTCCAGGCCCACCACCAGCTTGGCGGCAACCGCAGCAGGAGCGGGCGCAGGAGCTGCAGCGGTGTTGCTTGCGGGCTCGTTCTTGCCGCAGGCAGCCAAAATTGCAGTCAGGGCCACCGAGGCCAGCAGGGTACGTTTTTTCATGGCGTCAAAATTTGAAGTGGAAAAAGCGGAGGCAGGGGCTTTGTCTCCCGTCCGGGGCCACCGCAGCCGCTCCGAAGCCGGGCTGCCGCCAGCGCCGAATCCGCTATTGTCGCGCAGACGGGACAGAACGTCACTCGCCGGTCGCAAAACCATGAACTTGTTCGGAACATGGATCGTGCCTTTCAGCCATTGCACCCGGGCGAACTCGGGGCTGCAGCTGCCGAGACCTGCAGCCGGCCCGGTTACTGCAGCATAAAAGTCTTGTATTCCAGCCGGTCCAATTCGCGCGTCAACAGAAACAGACCTGTACACAGGGTTGCCAGCATTGCCAGGCAGAAACCATAGCCGTAGAAAGCCGCCCCCAGCGCCAGCGAGATGCCAGTAAAGACGATGTTCAGCACCACCATCAGTGCACAGAGCAAAAGCACGATGCGCCGCTCGTCGAGATAGAAAAACACATTGAGCACAGCCATCACACCCACCTGAAGACCGGCACCGACCACCTGCACATGCAGCAGCGGCAGGTATAACTGCGATATGCCCAGCAAATGCAGCACGGCCGGACCGGCGACAAAGGTCACGAGAACCGCCAGCGTCTGCACTTTGGCGATCTCGCCCAGGCCCGTCTGTATCGCATACACCATCTCGTTGCGCATGGACTGTATGTAGTTCAGGGAGCCGCCGCCGCGCACCGCATCGAAGAACTTGTCGTAGTACTCGACGAAATCGGTTTCTATGCGCACCAGGAACACTGCCATGCCAGGAATGATGGACAGATAGGACAGGAAAACTGGCAGGTCGTAGATCAGCGAGGCCCTGAGCCCGCCGATGATCTGCTGCGAGGTTGGCGGGAAATACCAGAACATGAACTTGTCGGCCCAGATACCCAGGTTGTAGAGCAAGCCGACCGCAATCAGTACCGGAAAGATCAGCGAGCGCTGCATGAAATCGAAGCCGATCCAGCGCCTTTTGATCGGGAAAGCGCGCAGCACGATGGCCCACATGCCAGCCACCAGCACGATATTGCCGAACACGAAGCTGCTCAGCAGCCCTTCCAGTCCCCAGCGACGCAGAGGCAGCGACAGCAAGACAATAAGCGCATAGCTGACCCCGAACAGCGCGGAGATGGCCTTGTAATGCTTGAGGCCGGACAGCAGAACGGTCAGCATCCAGACCACGCACATCAGCGTGAAGCCGGCCAGCATCAGCATCCGGTACAGCAGGCTCTGGCCTGGCAGCACCACGAAAAGGGCCAGCGTCCCCAGGCCGCTGGCGGCTGCCACGATCAGCAACAGCAAGCCGTGCAGATTGGGCAATACGGTTTCATCCTGCTTGAGAAACAGCCGATCCGAAATAAAGCGCGTGAACATCAGCTGCGCCGCACCGGTCAGTATCAAGCTGCAGGCCACCAGATAGGTCACCGAGGTCTGAAACTGGGTCACCAGCAGCGGCGGCGCCACGACGCTGAGGCTGAACACCCCTACCAGCAAAATGCCGATGATGGAGAACACCCAGGGACCCGAGCCGATCACGCCCGCATAGGCATAGGCTTGGAGCAGGCTGGTCAGCGTGTTTTTGCGCAGCAGGTGGCGCAGTTCAAAGCCAATGCCGGCCATCAGTGATATTCCTTGGAATGTTGCATGGCCCGGTCATAGACCTGCCGGTAGCGGTCGAACAGCAACTGATCGGAGTAGTAGCGCTCAACGCGTGCAATCCCGGCAGCACTGGCTTCCTGCCAGGCCTCGGGCGATTTCAGCAACTCCAGCGCCGCATCGGCCAGATCCGCAGGGTTGGCGATACCGACCACGCGACCACAAGCGCCCAATGCACGGTCCTCGGGCTCCAGCCCTTCTATGAGCTGACGGCAGGAGCCCACATCGGTGCTGACCACGGGAACGCCTGCCGCCTGCGCCTCCAGCAGCACCAGAGGCAAGGCCTCGCTGATGGACGAGAGCACCACCAGCCCGACACGCGGCAACAACTCGTCGATCTTCTGCATGCCCAGAAAGTGCACCTGCGCCTGCAGGCCCAGACTGTCCACAAGATTGCGGCATTCCTCTACATAGGCCGGGTCCTCGGACATGGGGCCGGCGATCAGAGCCTGAGCCTCGGGCAGGTGATTGACCACGCGGCGCATGGCGCGGATGAAGGTCTTGATGTCCTTGATCGGCACCACGCGGCCTATGAGGCACAGCACGGGTGGTGTCACGGCAGGCCGCAGGGCACGCAGCGGCGCAAAGCGTTTCACGCTAATGCCATTGGGAATGTTGCTGGTGCGCGCTGGAACGGCGCCGTCGGCCACCTGACGCAGACGGTTGGCCTCGAACAACGCGATGATGGGATCGGCTGCCTCATAGCAAAAACGCCCCATCCACTCGAAGAACTGGATCCACATCTGACGGAAGAAGGAGACTTCCATGGGGTCGCGCTGGAAGACATTGCGGTTATCGCGTATCCACTGGCTCTGGAGCAGGTCGATCTGCCGCTCCTTGGTATAGATGCCATGTTCGGACAGAACCAGCGGCAGCCCGCGCAGATGGTGCAGCATGCCGCCCAGGAAGCCCGCATAACCTGTGGAGACCGTATGCAGCACACGTACCGGAATCAGCTCCCGGGCAATGCGCGCCAGCAGCCACAGCGGCTGCAGCATGATGCGCACCGTCCAGAAGAAGTCGACAAAGGACGGATCGGTGCAATGGCGCCGGTAGCTGTCCTGTATCAGCTCCCACATATATTCACTGTGCAGAAAATCTTCCTGCGGCAAGCTGCCGCCCGGCAGCAGCTCCATGGCAACGGCGCGCATGGCGGCCAGCACCTCCGCCCTGCCTGCCGGGCTCTCATCCCGTCGCTCGAGTGCCTGCAGCAATTGCTGCAGCTTGGACATGACCTCGGGGTCGCCCCGGCGCGGTGTGGGCCGCAGTTTTCCCGACGCATGACCATAGAGGAAATGCTCCTCGAAATGCACCACATTGGGCGGCAGCTCATAGCGGAAATCGCCATAGTCCTCGCGCCGGCTGCCGATAAAGACGATGGCAAAGCTATGCTGCGGGTAGGCTTGAAGGATCTGGTGAACCCAGCTCGACACGCCGCCGCTGACATAGGGGAAAGTGCCCTCGAGCAGCAGGGCGATATCGGCCCGCGCAGCCTTGGGAAGAGAACTCATGAGGCACTCCAGTACTGGATGCATGGGCGCAGACGGGGCATGACCTGCTGATCCTCAAGTCTGCGCATCAGCTCCTGCACCTTTGCGAACTGACGCTGCTTGAACAGCAGCTCGGCTTGATAGGGAATGACGCGGGGCGCCGGCAGACCCAGCTCCAGTGCCCTCTGATAGCAGGACTGGGCACCTTCGTCGTCGGCCAGCAGATGCAGCAATCGCCCCTTGCGCAGCTGCAGCAGGGCGGTATCCGGGTGCTGAGACAGCACCCGGTTGCAGTAATGCAACGACTGCTTGATGGCATGGTCACGTACATCACCCTGCGCCGAGCCCTGGTAAATCAGCTCCCAGTACAGATCAGAAAGCGCCCAGGCTGCTCTCAGACCGCGGGGGCCGATTGTCTCTCCTTCGACCGTACGCGCGCGCTCCAGGGCCTGCAGCTCCTGGTGTATGGACTGGCTCAACTGGCGCTCCTGGGCATCCAGCATGCTGTAGGCCAGCAAACGCAGATCATCGCTGGAGTCGCTTAGCGCCATGCGCAGCATGGGCGAGGCAATACGCCCCGAGACATGACCCAGGGCAGCCAGGGAACGCATGCGCAAGGGCACGGGAACCGCCTGATTGGCCAGAAAAGACTGCAAGCCCGCCTGCCTCCGGCTGCCGCTCGCCTGCTGGTGCGGGTCGAACTCAGGCAGCGGCAGCGATGAAAATTCCCTGCGCGCCGTCAAGCCGCGCCGTCGGAGTAACGCCACAGTCGCAATCACCGAACCGACAAAGCCCACCACCGGCACGGCATAGGAGAGCAAGGCCATCAGCGCGACCAGCGGCAGACGCTGGCGCCTGGCACCTGCCGCCAGCATCAGGAACGGAGACAGGCACAGCGCCAGCAGCACGCTGGCCAGCGCATGCGCTGCCAGATAGCTGAGCAATGCCGCATCGGAGTGGTTGTGCAGCAGCCACAGGCTGCTCCAGGAGGCAATCTCCGCCAGCACAGCGGACAGTGCCAGCTTGACATTAATCATGGGCCATCCTGTCAATCTGCTCCAGCACGCTCAGGGCCGAGCAGCGATCCAGCAAGACAGTGCGGGGAAAAATACCGGCCGCTCCCAGGGAGTCCATGCCGCGCTGACCCAGCCAGCCTTCGATACGATTCAGATAGCCCTCGGCCGTGGCCCCGGTGCCAAGCGGCATGAGGATGGCCAGCCACTGCCTGTTCCGACCTTCGATCAGCCAGGAGCGATCCAACATGCGCTCCAGGCGCATCAGCTGCTGAGCCATCTGGCTTTGCACCGCCTGCGGTGAAAGCTCTAGCGCCACGACCACGCTGCACAGGCCGGCGCTGCGGTTCACATGCTCCATGCGCTGCAGCTCGGACGCGAACGGCCGCGGGCACAGGGGATAGGCCTGCAGCAGCGGCTGGGCCAGACGATTGGCAGCCACGCTGTCCGTGTAATAGCCGAGCAGCAGATTGATGGTCTGCAGCGTCTCCTCCTGCAGAGCAAAAAAGGGCATTTCTTCCACCAGCAGCAGACCATAGATCTCCCCCCCCAGATCCAGCATCGGAGCCACGACCAGATAGCGGGTCTGTTGCGCATCCCTCAGGCCCTGGGAGACATGGGTCAGCATGCGGGCTTCCAGCGCCTGGCGCAGCAGCGGATCCTCGGGCCGGACCTCATGGGCACCGCCCAGCTGGGCAATCGGCTGGGGCTCGATCCTGTCGTCGCGCACAGCCACCAGGCAGGCCGCACTGATCTGGCAGAACTGTGCCAGCTGATTGAGCAGGCTTTGCGCATCGCCAGGAGCGCCGCTGAGCGCACTAAGCCCGCTGAGTGCATCGCGCATCGACACCGGGCGGCCGATCAGTTCCTGCTCCAGCTGGTCATGTGACAGACGCAGCAGATAGTGCTGACGTATGAGCTGTTCGGTGCGCTGATCCATATAGTGCTGCGCGGTACGCTCGCGCCGTATGCGGGCACGCCAGAGACTAGAAATCTCGCCCACGATCATCACCACCATCAAGCCACCCAGAAAGTACTGCTCGGGAAAGCGGCTCAAGTCCTCGCGGTTGAAACCCAGCCAGCCCAGCAACAGCACACCGGCCGCCGACAATCCCCCGATGGGCCCATAGCGCAAGGCCACGATCATGGGCGCAAGCCAGGACCAGGGAAACTCGGCACGCACCCAGAGCGGGTCGTTGCGGCTAAAAACATAACCTATCAGCAATGCCAGCAGTGGCAGCAGCAAGGTCTCGGCCGCCACCACTCCGGGGCGCTCGCTGGTTTGCACCAGCAACCCTAGTGGCGAGCTTCTGAATTCCGCAGCAATGCCCATGCGGCGCGCGGAATCGGGCGTGGCGGCAGGTGTCGTGGCGTGATCTTGCATGACTGGAAATCCTGCTCAATGCTTACCGGGCGCCGGCCAGGCCCGTTCCCAGCAGTTTGCGGATCAGCTTCTGCCCGACAGCCGACAAAGCCTCGCGGCTCCATCCGCTTTGACCGCCAGCACCGCTCCAGACCGTGGCACCGCTGTCCACATCGACGATCTCCAGGGCCACGCCGACGGCTGGCTCACCGTCCACGCCGACCTTGTAGCGCCACTCGTCAACCGCCCCCAGCAAGGCATAGCGCACGCCCTCACTGCGTGCCCAGGCCAGCGCATCTTCGCGCCGCTTGGCATCGCGGCCATCGAACAGCGTCTCCTGCTGCGCCTCGCCTGTATAGCGCTTGACGGCACCTATGCCGCGGCTGCTCAACAAGGCCGTGGCAATGCTTTCGGCCCGGCTGCCTGCCATGGGCGTTTCCGTATGGTTCTCGAACGGCAGCACCGCCCAGTTGGCGTTCCTCTCCAGGGCCGGGGACTTGCCCTGGTCCAGCGTGGAACAAGCACCGAGCAGCCCCAGCAGGGCTGCGCCCGTGAGCATGCGGATGCGGGAGGAGAGAACAGTACGGTGAGTCATGGGAGAGCTCCTTGAAATCTTCAGAAATGGAGGCGGTAGGCGAGCTGCAGCTCGCGGGTGGTGCCCGTGGTATTCACACCCGACTTGGAGAAATTCAGTCCCAGCATCAGGTGATCCGCCCCCAGCACGCTGGTGGCCAGACCGAAGCTCAGGTCATAGCCCGTGCCGTTGATGCTGTGGCGGGTCAGGGCCAGGCTGGCAAACGGCCGCAGTGCGCGCGAGTACTCCTGTGCATAAGGCATATTGGCCGAGATCCGCAGCCCCGAAAAACGGAAATTGCCGGGCAGCAGATAGTCCATGCCAGCCTCGCTTCCCGACGGCAGATAGCGCAGCACCGCCGCATCCCGGCCGCTCAGTCCCCCGGGGCTGTTGCGGCTGTAGCGATGCCAGGAGGTGAAGGCGTCGAACTGGACCAGGGGTGCCTCGCCGCGATAGCTATGGGTGTATTGCAGCGTGGTCTGGTTGCCCAGGCCCACGCGCGCACCGGTCTGCACATGGAAACGCTCATGGGCATACTCGAGGCTGAGCTGATCCAGCCGCGACAGCCTGTAAATTGCACCCACGGCCACGCGATCCTTCATGCCCCCCATGCGCATGGGCAGCGTTTCCTGCGTCGGCAGGTCGCGGCCCAGCGCAGCCTGAAGGCTCAGGCGGCTGTCCAGGATCTGGGTGTGCGAAAACTGCATGGGCACATAGCTGCTCATTCCCTGGCGCTGGCCCAGCATGAACTCGCTGCTGGAACCCTGAGTTTTGCGCGTCAGACGCAGGCCCAGGCCATGTTCGGACGAAGGCGCCTGTACAAAGCCGCGACCGTTCACGCTGCGGCGCGTGTGATCGGCATCGATGTCCAGCGCCCAGCGCGGACTTAACGCCAGATGCCAACTCAGGCGCCGTGCCCGCTCGTCTATGCCATCCAGCCGCCGGCTATGCAACTGCAGGCCTGCATGGTCGCTGAAGGCCAGCAGTTGCTCGGTAAGAGCCAGATGCAGGCTGTCGTCGTCGGGCTGGTCGTGCTGGGTCTCGAAGGCGGCAGACTGCGCCAGCCTGCCGTCGCCCGTCAGGGTCGCCGCATTGATGCGGTCGTAGCGCGACAGGCTGGCATCGTATTGCTCCAGCAACTGGCCGACCTGGGCATGATCCTTTTCGGCCAGTGCCACGGTGATCTCGGCCCAAAGTGGCCGGTTCGCCCGCTTGCTGCGGCTGAAGGCGTACTGCTGCCACAGATAGCCCCGCTCGGTCGAATATTCTCCCTTGTCCTGCAGCCAGGCAATGGCCAGCTCCACGGCCGCCGGGGAAAGCTCCCGGCCCGTATCGCGGTCCATGCGCATGAGCTCACGCAGCAGGACCAGCTCGTCATCGCCGTGCACTTGTGAGAGCATCAACCGGTTGCGGGCCTGACTCTGCACCTTGTCCAGGTCTTCGGGGCTCAGCCAGCGACGCAGCTTGCCACCCGAGGCTCGGCCTGCTGAAGTATCGGCCAACCCGACATCCCGCGTCTGGAGTGCCTGCCTGACCCACAGCTCGCGCCGCAGCCGCCAGGCCAGATCCACCTGCTGGTTTTGCTCGAGCGCATCGGCGTAGTTCATCATCCAGAGGAAGTCGTCGCCGTTCTCCTGCAGATGGGGGCGCAGATAGCGCTGCAGGGCCACAGCCGGGCGGGACAGAGCCATATAGGCAGCCGCCAGCGCATCGTGCATCTCCGGATCCTGGGCCCAGGCCGGCTCGGCCTGCGCCAGCATCGGCGCGAGCAGCGCGGCATTCTGCGTATCTATCAGCAGCCACAGCAGTGACTGACGCATCAGGGTCGAGCCCCCATCCAGGGCCAGGCCCTTTTGCAGCAGTTCCAGGGCTTTTCTTGTCTGTCCAACATGCTGGTAGTAAAGCGCTGCGGCGTGCAGAAAAGCCGGCTGCTGAAGCAGCAAACCGGCCGTCTTGGTGTCGGCCAAGGCGTGATCGATCTGCTGACCCGCATGGCTCCACTCGTTCAGATCTTCCAGCATATAGAGCGCCTGGGACAAATGGCGCGGATCGTGGAACTGATGCCATGCGCGCAGAGACACCCGAGCCGCCTCACTGCGATCGCTGCGAATCAGCAGATTGATGACCTCGTCGAAATCGCGCGCCTTGGCATCCTGCATTTCCAGCAAACGCCTGAAAGCGCCCAGTGCCAGGGCCTCCTGCTGCTGTTTCTGCGCCACTTCGCCCAGCAGTCGCCAGTATTCGGCCTCGGCTTCAGCTCCCATATCGGCCGGCACCCGTGCCTGGGCATCATCCAGCCAACTCAGGCCAAGCGCGCGCTCACCTTGCAGAAATGCCAGCACCGCGGCCGGCATGACATGGGCCGGAACGCGCTGCGCCGGATCGCGGAGCAGGCGTTTCCAGGCATTGAGCGCCACCACGGGTTGGCCGGCACGCTCGGCCAACTGGGCCAGCAGAATCTGCGCCTGCGGCGTGTTCCCATGGGCTTGCAGATAGTCGATCGCCGGCTGCGGCTCGGCCTGGCGCTCATAGGCCTGTACCAGCGCCTGCTGCAGTGCTGCATCGCCAGGACGTCGGCCCAGTTCGTGCTTGATACCTTCCACCAGCGCGCGATCGTCGAACAAGCCCGGCGCCAGTCGCATCACAGACTGCCAGGCAACCTCACGCTGCGTGGCCTGGGCAATGGCCAGCCAGTTGTCCAGGGCCACCTGCTGGCGCCCGCTCCACTCCGCCACCTGGGCCAGACGCTCGCGCCAAACCATATTCCCCGGAGCCTGGTGCACGGCAGCTGCGGCCACACGCCAGGCATCCTCGAGATTGCGGTTCTCGAGGAATACCTGGTAGCCCAGCTCATAGGTTTTGTCGTCGAACGGAAGTCCCGGAGCCTCTTTCCTAGCCGGTGCGGCAGTGTGCCGCAGCGTCCAGCCCGGAGCCTTCCAGAGCACGGGATGCAGCGCCCAGGCACCATCGTCGGCCCCGCCGCCCCTATCAGCCACGGCCCGCATGTTCAGCCATTGCTGCTGCAGCGACAACTTGAGCAGTTGCTTGGCATAGCGCTCGGCCTCGGCCGAAGCGCCGGCCGCACGCGCCAGGCCTATCAGCCGGCGCAGCGTCTCGGGATCGCTGCCCAGCAGCTCCTCCTGCTCGCGCGCCAGCACCAGTGCTTGCTGGGCACGGTTGCCGGCCTGCAGCACCTGCAAGGCCTGCCACATATACTCGCGCGACTGCTGCACCTCCGGCGCCGCCGCGCTGGCCTCGCGCCACAGCAGGGAGGACTGCTCGTACATGGACAACCCCAGCGTCTGACGTGCAGCGGCCTCGTACACGCGCGCCTTGCGCTCAGGAGACACCTGTTTACGGGCCAGCTCCTCATAGATTTCCAGGGCCTGTGACTCATCGTTCAGCACCAGCGCCGAGGATGCCAGATAAAGGCTTTGCTCCTGGCTCAGATCGTCGCGCGGCACGGCCTTGAGCGCCTGCATCACCGCGGGTGCCAGCTGCCTGACCTGACCATCTGATCCATGGCCCCGCTGCCTGGTTTCCAGATAGCGCTGGTACAGCGTCTGCCAACGATCCCAGGCCTGGGCCGCAGCGCTGGGCAGAGCCTGCCTGCGCGCCTCTTCCTGGGCCTGTCGCATGGCCTCGAGCCGCTGTTGCTTGACCTTGAGCAGGCTCTGCAGACGTTCATTTCCCGGGTCGCTCTTGAGCAGATTGCTCAGGTAATTGAGCGAAAGCTCGGAATCGTCCGCCGAATCGGCAAGCCGACGCTCCAGCGCCTGCTTGGGGAACAACATCCACAATGCTCCTCCGATCAGCACTGCCAGCAGTGCGATCAGCCAGTGAGGAACCGTGGTCGGGCGCTCAGAGCGCACGGCATTGCGCTTGGAGTTGGGCACTGTGGCTGGCACTTCTGAAGGAGCGGATGGAGGAGCGGTCCGCAGCGGGAACCGCGCTGATGGAGGAACTGGCAGCGGCAGCGCTCAGCGAGCAGCCAGGCGGCAGATACATGCGCATCTCCAGCGGCACATGACCTTCCAGCGTGAAGCGCAGACTGCCGTCGGCCTGGGTCTGCCAGTCCTTGAGGCGAGCATTGGCATCCACCAGATAGGGGGTGGAGGCGGTCGGTGCGGCCCCTGTACGCACCACCATCCGAGCTACGCCGTCGGTCAGGTGCAGATAGCTGCCGTCCACTCCCGGCGCATAGCCGGCAACGCCCGTGCTTTCGGCCATCACAGGAGTGCCCAGGCCCGGCGGCAGACGCAGCGTACGCAATCGCCCGGGGCCGCGCAGGCGCCAGCCCTCGCCGTCCCGGCCGATCGCAAACTGGTAGAAATCCTCTACCTTGCGTATGTATTCCGAGCCGTAGACCGGGTGCAGCTTGCGGCTCAGCGCCCATTGATAGGCCTTGTGCAAGGCCTTGAGGCTGGCCTGCTTGCTGGCCGAATAGGAGTGGTAATAGATGTCCACCGCCTTGAAGCGTCGCGGCGCATCAGTCATCTCAAAGGTCTCGATAACGCGTTCGAAGCCGTAGAACGGGCCATGCCACAGATTGGTGTAGATGTTCTCGTTGGTGACCGGTGCATAGATCTGCAGATGCCCGCCCTTGTGTATGCCCCAGCTCTTGACCTCGGTGATGGACGGATTGCTGCGCATGATCGAGGTATCCCCGCCATTCATGTTCAGCAGGCCTGCGGCATCGGAGATGGCCAGCGCATCGGCGCCGGGTGCCGTATCGCCGGTCCACAGGAACACCTTGACCGGCTTGCCTGCGGGAGCCAAGCGCTGGCTGATGTAGTCGACCGAACCCACAATCTCCCGGCGCAGATCCATTTCATAGCCGAGAATGCTGAGGTTCAGGCTGGCCTCCTTGCTTTCGGCAAACAGTCCATGGCTTACGGAGCGATCCCAGAGATAGGGGTGGGAATAGGAGTGGCTGGCGATCTCCACATGCGGCATGGCAAAGATGCGTTTGGCAATGCCCTCGAGCTGATCTGCCCATTGCGGATACAGGCCCTTGGGCGAAACCTCGGCCTCGATCACGGACACCGTGTGGGGAATACGGTAGCGCTCGAGGATCTCGCGGCGCAGCATCTCTCCGGCAAAGGGTGCACCGGGCGCTTCGGCCTTGGATGGGAATCCGTCTCCATCCACATGGGCCAGCAGCAGACGGCGGCCGTTCTCGGTGGTCACATCGGGGACGGGAATGTCTTCAAGCCGCAATGCCTGCTTGAGCAGCGCGAAAGGATCGACCACCCAGCGCGACTGCTCGGTGCCCGGCACGTCCGTCAGCACATAAGGCGTCATCACAAAACCGCCCCAGGGCGTGATGGCGGCTGAGACGAAGCGTCGGCCCTTGGCATCGTCAAAGGACAGCAGTTGCCGGCTTTGCTGCTGCAGCTGCGGCGTCAGCAGCCAGCCCGTGTAGTCGTGGGCCGGCAGCCCGGGCTCGGTCTCGAACCCCATGGCAGCCGCCTGCTCGGCCTTTTTCAGCGGAAAGGCCGGAACGGTCTCCATGGCGCGCACGCCCAGCGTGCTCGCAAGCGTACGATCCAGGGACACGCCGGGCGCCTCCATCATCAGCAGCGGCATACCCTGCTGGACCTGGCGCACCATCCAGCTGCGCACATCCTTGAAGCGCGTGTCGGGAATGGCCCCGCCGAACCAGCTCACCACACCTGCGTAGCGATCCCGTCCCACGTCAGTGGGCAGTGCCGAGCGCACATCGGCATAGTCGACCACATAGCCCATGTAGTTGATGGGCATCTCGAGGAAGCGATGGGCCGATGCGTAATCGAGCGCGGGATCGTCGGCTCCGTTGTAGAGCACCAGTATCCGACGCGCCACGGCCTCGACCCGTCCCATGCCCAGGGTCTGCAGACCGGCATCGCTCACCCAGGCAATGATGCCCAGCTGCGCAATGCGCTGTGCGGTGGCCCGTGTAGTGTCGCGGTCATGCGGCGCCACATAGTCAATGGCCAGCACCGGCAGCTTGTCGCGCTCCCGTATGGTTTGCAGCTGCTGCAGAAGCCAGTCGCGGTCCTTGGCAGAAACTTCCACATAGCGCTTGAGATTGGCATCCCAGCCGCGATACAACGACTCGGCCGCCACCATCTGAATCTTGTCGCGCACTCGCGGCACGATCTCGAAGCCGCGGTTCAGTATCAGCTTGATGCCGGGAAAGCGGCTGTGCAAGGTGTCGATGACGCGGACCAGGCCATCCTGCTGCGCCGCTTCATCGAAGTGTGCGGCCAGGCGGTAGGAGTCCAGGGTATCCAGGAAAAAACCTCTGTAGCCCTTTTCCCAGAGCGGTGCAATCACTTGCTGAGCAAAGAACTCCGGCCACTGCGCCGGGGTCTGGTCGATCACGATGGAACGCCAGGCTCCATTGCGCGCCATCTGCCATGCGACCGGCAGCTTCTTGAAGTAGGCCCGCTCCGGCAGTACTTCAGCTACCGAGGCATAGGCATAGAGTTCGCTGCCGGGCGCCTGGTCGCGCAAACGCTGCGGGTCGTAGCCATGGTCGGGCTCTACAACGGCAATGTCGTAAAGACCGAGTTCGCTCAGCGAAGCCTTGGCTCCATAGTAGATGGCAACCGACGGCTCCGCAGCCTGGCTGCTCCAACCGTACAACAAGGCGCAGCAGAACACGCAACTTCGCAGAAAAGCATTCACGACCAGGCCCTCATGTTGTTGGTTTACACGTTAATTGATAGTTATCATAAATTAATATGCATTTTTTAATTGTTATTAACTTTTAAATATATAGACTGACTCACGAATATTCTGTGTAGGTACGCTGCCAAATACCTACTAAAAACCCCGAAAATACTCAAACCCAATGACCCCAATGACCCAAATGAAGCGCGGAGGAAATTCGCTCGGCTTGACTGGTCAGAAAGGGGTGCAAGCAAGGCTTCCCGGATCACTGCACCGCGCGCCAGGGCCGTGCGCGAATCGGCGTCCCGGCTGCTGTCCAGCGGATGAAGCCAATGTGGGGGACACTGTGGCACAGCACCATCTGGGCCGAATCTCCGGACGACTGACCATGAACCAGAACCACAGCGATGCGGCGCAATACGAGATCGATCTTTCGCCGGCCGGGCAATTGCCGGACTGGAAGGCGGAGCTTGATATGGAACGCATGTGCGCGGACACCTGGCGCCGACAAAGCTCGGCCGCCACACCCTGAATCTGACGGGCATGCAGGACACGCAGCTTCCCTCTTCATTGCAGCAGGCTTACCATCGCGCCGAATATCGCGTGCATGATCAAAGCGGGCTGGACTGGCGGCTGCAAGTCGACAGACTCCAGCCCCTGCTGCTCACGCACTACAGCGCACACCAGGTGGACTGCGCAAGCTTTCTCACGGCCTGCAATCCTCGGGGGCAGTTGCTGTCCGATGCGGACAACGCCAGGCGCATGCAGCAGCTGCGCCAGACGCTGCGCGTCGGCGCCTGGATATTTTCCGAAGGCCAGGGTCTGGATCCGCAAGGCCTGTGGCCCGGCGAAGCCAGCGTGCTGGTGTGGGGCATGGACGCCCCCACGGCCCGCGCCTGGGGCGAACAATGGGAGCAGAACGCCGTGCTCTGGTGCGGCGCCGATGCCATCCCCCAGTTGCTATGGCTCAGATAAAGCGTTCTGATAGCAGCTTGCACACGCTCTTCCTAGTTATCAGCCACAAACCCATCCGAAATCGTTATTCATAAATCGCATGCAGCTATCAATTCAGCTACTAGTCGATGGAGGCCATAAAAAAAGGCGCCCCGGTGGGCGCCTGTGAAAATCTTGAATATGCCTTGGCTCAGCGAGGCAGTTCGCTGGCGCCCATCAGGAACTCGTCCACGGCACGTGCGGCCTGACGGCCTTCACGAATCGCCCACACGACCAGCGACTGGCCACGGCGGATGTCGCCGGCAGCGAACACCTTGGGCACGCTGGTGGCATAGCCGCCGATGAAATCGGTGCTGGCCTTGGCGTTGCCGCGTGCATCCTTGTCGACGCCAAAGGCTTCGAGCACGGTGGCGACAGGGTTCACAAAGCCCATGGCCAGCAGCACCAGATCCGCAGGCCAGACCTTTTCCGTGCCGGGCACTTCGCTCAGCTTGCCGTCCTTGAACTCGACCTGGACGGTGGTCAGGCTCTTGACCTTGCCCTTTTCGCCGCCGAATTCCTTGGTCGAGATCGCGAACTCACGCACCACGCCTTCGTCGTGGCTGGACGAGGTACGCAGCTTGATCGGCCAGTAAGGCCAAACCAGGGGCTTGTTCTCCTGCTCGGGCGGCATGGGCATGACCTCGAACTGGGTCACGCTCTTGGCGCCGTGGCGGTTGGAGGTGCCCACGCAGTCGGAGCCGGTGTCGCCGCCGCCGATGACGATGACATGCTTGCCGTCAGCACGGATCTGGCCCTTGAGCTTGTCGCCCGCGTTGACCTTGTTCTGCTGGGGCAGGAACTCCATCGCGAAGTGCACGCCTTCGAGATCGCGGCCGGGCACGGGCAGATCACGCGACTGCTCGGAGCCGCCGGTCAGCAGCACGGCATCGAACTCGGCATTGAGCTGCTCGGGGCTGATGGTTTCCTTGGCCCAGTTGGTGACCTTGGAATCCTTGCCCAGACCGTCCTTGCCGGCAATCAGCACGCCGGTGCGGATCTTCAGGCCTTCGGCCACCATCTGCTCGACACGGCGGTCGATCAGGCCCTTGTCCAGCTTGAAGTCGGGAATGCCGTAGCGCAGCAGGCCGCCCACGCGGTCGTTCTTCTCGAACAGGGTCACGTCGTGGCCGGCGCGCACCAGTTGCTGGGCCGCTGCCATGCCGGCAGGGCCGGCACCGACCACGGCCACCTTCTTGCCGGTCTTGTGCTTGGGCAGCAGGGGCTTGACCCAGCCTTCGCTCCAGGCACGGTCGATGATGGAGTGCTCGATGGACTTGATGCCGATGGCGTCGCCGTTGATATTGGCCACACAGGCAGCTTCGCAGGGTGCGGGGCAGATGCGGCCCGTGAACTCGGGGAAGTTGTTGGTGCTGTGCAGCGTGGTGATGGCGTTCTTCCAGTCACCCTGATACACGAGGTCGTTGAAGTCCGGAATGATGTTGTTGACCGGGCAGCCGTTGTTGCAGAACGGCGTGCCGCAGTCCATGCAGCGTGCAGCCTGCACCTTGGCCTGATCGGTCGTCAGGCCGATGACGAATTCCTTGTAGTGCTTGAGACGTTCCGCAACGGGGGCATAGCCCTCTTCGATGCGCTCGTATTCCATGAAGCCGGTGGTCTTTCCCATGATCTTTAATCCTTGAAATCTGTGTTCGCTTGCAGTGCGGTGGCCGCCTGGCCGCCACCGCTTGGAGCCGTGTTTACTTGGCGGCTACTGCTTCTTTCTGAGGAGCTGCTGGCGCTTTCGCAGCTTGCTTTTCCTTCTGTTTGCGTTCAAAGATCTCGCCGAGTGCACGCTGGTACTCGGTCGGGAACACCTTGACAAACTTGGCACGCGCTGCGGCCCAGTTGTCCAGCAGATCACGGGCACGCTTGGAACCCGTCCAGCGGCTGTGAGCCTCCACCATGTTGCGCAGCTGCTGATCGTCGCTTTGGCCGCGGTGCCAGATGCCGGGATCGACACGCGAGACAAACTCGTCGTGCGGCAGCACCTTCTCCAGCTTCACCGAAGCGGTGTTGCAACGCTCGGCAAACTTGCCGTCCTCGTCGTAGACATAGGCCACGCCGCCGCTCATGCCGGCCGCGAAGTTGCGGCCGGTCTTGCCCAGCACGACCACGGTACCGCCGGTCATGTATTCGCAGCCGTGGTCACCCACGCCTTCGACCACGGCCGTGGCACCGGACAGACGCACGGCAAAGCGCTCGCCGGCCACGCCGCTGAAGAAGGCTTCACCGCTGGTGGCGCCGAACATCACGGTGTTGCCCACGATGGTGTTGGTCGTGGTCGAGCCACGGAACTCATGGCTGGGATGCACCACCACACGACCGCCCGACAGGCCCTTGCCGGTGTAGTCGTTGGCTTCGCCGCTGAGGTTCAGCGTGATGCCGTTGCACAGGAAGGCACCGAAGGACTGGCCGCCCGTACCTTCGAAGTGGATGCGAATGGTGTCGTCTGGCAGGCCTTCGGCATGATGCTTGGTCACCGCGCCCGAGAGCATGGCACCGACGGAGCGGTTGACGTTGCGCGCCACTTCCATGATGCGCACCTTCTCGCCGTTTTCGATGGCGGGCTTGCAGCGCTCGATGAGCTTGACGTCCAGCGCCTTGTCCAGCAGGTGATCCTGGCTTTCCACGTGATAGCGGGCCACGTCGGCAGGCACTTCGGGCTGGGCGAACAGACGGCTGAAGTCCAGACCCTGAGCCTTCCAGTGCGCTATGCCCTTGCGGGTGTCGAGCAGATCGGAGCGGCCGATCAGGTCGTCGAACTTGGCGATACCCAGCTGGGCCATGATCTGGCGCACTTCTTCGGCGATGAAGAAGAAATAGTTCACCACATGCTCGGGCTTGCCGGTGAACTTGGCACGCAGCACGGGATCTTGCGTGGCCACGCCCACGGGGCAGGTGTTGAGGTGGCACTTGCGCATCATGATGCAGCCTTCCACCACCAGCGGAGCCGTGGCAAAGCCGAACTCGTCGGCACCCAACAGGGCGCCGATGACCACGTCGCGGCCGGTCTTCATCTGGCCGTCGGCCTGCACACGCACACGGCCGCGCAGACGGTTCAGCACCAGGGTCTGCTGGGTCTCGGCCAGGCCGATTTCCCAGGGACCGCCCGCATGCTTGATGGAGGACCAGGGCGAGGCGCCGGTGCCGCCGTCGTGCCCTGCGATCACCAGGTGATCGCTCTTGCACTTGGTCACGCCTGCGGCGATCGTGCCCACACCGACTTCGGACACCAGCTTGGTGCTGATGCTGGCGTGCGGAGCCACGTTCTTCAGATCGTGGATCAGCTGCGCCAGGTCTTCGATCGAGTAGATGTCGTGGTGGGGAGGAGGCGAGATCAGGCCCACACCGGGCACCGAGTGACGCAGTGCACCGATGTAGTCGGAGACCTTGCCGCCGGGCAGCTGACCGCCTTCACCAGGCTTGGCGCCCTGAGCCATCTTGATCTGGATCTGGTCCGAAGAGGCCAGATATTCGGCAGTCACGCCGAAACGACCGGACGCGACCTGCTTGATCTTGGAGCGCAGCGAGTCGCCGGCCTGCAGTTCGATATCGGACTCGACCTTGTCCTTGCCGATGATGGAGGCCAGGGTTTCGCCCTTGCTGATGGGGATGCCCTTCAACTCGTTGCGATAGCGCTTGGGATCTTCGCCGCCTTCGCCGGTGTTGCTCTTGCCGCCGATGCGGTTCATGGCCACGGCCAGCGTGGCATGGGCTTCGGTGGAGATGGAACCCAGCGACATGGCACCCGTGGCAAAGCGCTTGACGATTTCCTTGGCCGACTCGACCTGGTCCACGGGAATCGCCTTGGCGGGATCGAACTTGAATTCGAACAGGCCGCGCAGCGTCATGTGGCGCTTGGTCTGGTCGTTGACCAGCTGGGCGTATTCCTTGTAGGTACTGAAGTTGTTGGCACGTGTGGAGTGCTGCAGCTTGGCAATCACGTCAGGCGTCCACATATGCTCTTCGCCACGAGCACGCCAGGCGTACTCGCCGCCGGCATCCAGCATGGTTTCGAGCACGGGGTCGTCGCTGAAGGCAGCTTCATGGTTGCGGATGGTTTCCTCAGCGATCTCGAAGACGCCGATACCTTCCACACGGCTGGCCGTGCCCGTGAAGTACTTGTCCACGGTCTCGCTGTTCAGGCCCACGGCTTCGAACAGCTGGGCGCCGCAGTAGGACATGTAGGTGGACACGCCCATCTTGGACATGATCTTGGACAGACCCTTGCCGATGGCCTTCACATAGTGATAGATGGCCTTGTCGGCAGTGATGGGCGCAGCTTCGCGGCTGAAGATGTCGACCAGGGTCTCCATCGCCAGATAGGGATGCACGGCTTCCGCACCGTAGCCGGCCAGCACGGCGAAGTGGTGCACTTCGCGGGCCGTGCCGGTTTCCACCACCAGACCGGCGGTGGTGCGCAGACCTTCACGCACCAGATGCTGGTGGATGGCGGACAGCGCCAGCAGCGCGGGGATGGCCACTTGCGTGGCGCTCATGTTGCGGTCGCTGATGATCAGGATGTTGGCACCGCCCTTGATCTCGTCCACGGCGTGAGCGCACAGCGAGGCCAGCTTGGCTTCCACACCCTGCTTGCCCCAGGACAGCGGGTAGGTGATGTCGATGGTCGAGCTCTTGAACTTGCCGTTGGTGCGCTTTTCGATATCACGCAGCCTGGCCATGCCTTCGAAGTCGAGCACGGGCTGCTGCAGCTCCAGGCGCATGGGCGGGTTGACCTGGTTGATGTCCAGCAGGTTGGGCTTGGGACCCACGAACGACACCAGCGACATCACGATCGCTTCCCGGATCGGGTCGATGGGGGGGTTCGTCACCTGAGCGAACATCTGACGGAAGTAGTTGTACAGCGGCTTGTTCTTGTCGGACAGCACGGCCAGCGGGCTGTCGTTGCCCATGGAGCCAATGCCTTCCTCGCCCTTTTCGGCCATGGGGGTCAGCAGGAACTTGATGTCTTCCTGCGTGAAGCCGAAGGCTTGCTGGCGGTCCAGCAGGGACAGCTCGGTCTTGGCCGCGGGCGCCTTGAAGTCGGCGGGGATTTCCACCTCGTCGAGCTTGATGCGCAGGTTCTCGATCCACTGCTTGTAGGGCTTGGTGTTGACGACGTTGGCCTTGAGCTCTTCGTCTTCGATCATGCGACCCTGCTCCAGGTCGATCAGCAGCATCTTGCCGGGCTGCAGGCGCCACTTGCGCACGATCTTGCTATCGGGCACGGGCAGCACGCCGGCTTCAGAAGCCAGGATCACCATATCGTCATCGGTGATGCAGTAGCGCGAGGGACGCAGACCGTTGCGGTCCAGCGTGGCGCCGATCTGGCGGCCATCGGTGAACACGATGGAGGCGGGGCCGTCCCAGGGCTCGATCATCGCAGCGTGGTATTCATAGAAGGCGCGGCGGCGCTCGTCCATGGCTTCGTGCTGCTCCCAGGGCTCGGGAATCATCATCATCACGGCCTGGCTGATGGGGTAGCCGGCCATGGTCAGCAGTTCCAGGCAGTTGTCGAAGGTGGCGGTGTCGGACTGGCCGGCAAAGCTGATGGGATAGAGCTTTTGCAGGTCTTCGCCCAGCACGGGAGAGGCCATCACGCCTTCGCGCGCCAGCATCCAGTTGTAGTTGCCGCGCACGGTGTTGATTTCACCGTTGTGGGCCACATAGCGGTAGGGGTGGGCCAGAGGCCACTCGGGGAAGGTGTTGGTGGAGAAACGCTGGTGCACCAGGCCGATGGCCGAGACGCAGCGCTCGTC
This sequence comes from Comamonas sp. A7-5, assembly GCF_039581385.1. NCBI lineage: Bacteria > Pseudomonadati > Pseudomonadota > Betaproteobacteria > Burkholderiales > Comamonadaceae > Comamonas > Comamonas sp. A7-5. The sequence continues at coordinate 259,233 of NZ_JBCPWO010000002.1, read as the reverse complement.
GGCCAGATCACGGTAGTACACACCCACCTGGTCGGCCAGCAGCAGGCCCTTATAGACCACGGTGCGGCTGCTCATGCTGGGAACGTAGTATTCCTTGCTGTGCTTGAGGCCCAGGTTCTGGATGGCGGCCGAGGCCGTCTTGCGGATCACGTACAGCTTGCGCTCCAGCGCGTCCTGCACGATGACGTCGGCACCACGGCCGATGAAGACCTGGCGCAGGATGGGTTCCTTTTCCTGCACGGTGGGCGACATGGGCATGTCGCGGTTCACCGGCACATCGCGCCAGCCCAGCAGCACCTGGCCTTCGGCCTTGATGGCGCGCTCCATCTCCTGCTGGCAAGCCAGACGCGAGGCATGTTCCTTGGGCAGGAAGATCATGCCCACGCCATATTCGCCGGCGGGAGGCAGTGCCACGCCCTGCTTGGCCATTTCCTCGCGGTAGAGCTGATCGGGGATCTGGATCAGGATACCGGCGCCGTCACCCATCAGAGGGTCTGCGCCCACGGCACCGCGATGGTCGATGTTTTCGAGGATCTTCAGTGCCCCCAGCACGATGTCATGGCGCTTCTGACCCTTGATATGGGCCACAAAGCCCAGACCGCAGGCATCGTGTTCGTTGCTCTTGGAGTACAGACCGTGGTCCTGGAGATACTTGATCTCGGCAGCAGTCGTCATGGGGAATCCTCTTATATCAATCGCGGGGAACGCAAGATTACGACATGACATGAAGTTATGCAATAAGTATTAATTGGGGTCAGATTCCAATTAATTCCCAACTTTTTTTATTTGCATTTAATTGGGGACATATAAAAACAGAGCAAAGCAGCCCAATAAAAACAAGGAGTTGGAAAAGCCGTTTAGTCTTCGTGCACCGAAGCTGTGCGTGCTGCAGGCCTGCCGGCCTTCTGCCGCTTCACGCGCCGCTCGGTTTTTTGTTGCAAATTTTCAATGAAATCGGGCTCACCCAGAGCCCAGCCACGCAGCGCGGCATGGCTGATCTGCGCCTGGGTATCGGCATCCAGACCGGCCTCCACGGCCCTGACATAAGCCGCATCCCGGGCAAAGGGCGTGTTGCCCAGAGCCCAGAAAAGCGCGTGCGGGCTGATGAGCGCATCGCTTTGCAGGCCTGCGTTGTGCGCATAGCTGGACCAGGGCCAGTCCACCGCGCGCTGCACCAGCCCGTCGCGCACGGGGTTGAGATCCATGGAGACCATGGTGGCCATCAGCCATTGCTCGGCCTGCAGCACGGTGCAGCGATAGCGCCCCTCCCACAAGGTGCCGGTACGCCCGTGGCGGTTGTTGAAGTAACGCACATAGCTGCGCCCCACGGCCTGCATGAACTGGGGCACGCCCTGCTCCGTCCTGGGCGTCAGCAGCAGATGGAAGTGATTGGGCATGAGCACATAGGCATGCACATCGACCTCGAAGCGCCGCGCCATCTCGCGCATCAGATCCAGCATGACCAGGCGATCCTGCGCGTCCACAAAGATCTCGCCGCTGTTGTTGCCACGCTGGATGATGTGGTGCGGCATGTTTGCCAGCGTGAGACGGGGAAGACGGGCCATGGAGCGGACTTGGACAGGGGCGACAGGGAAGGCGTTTCGGTCATTATGAAGCGTCGCGCCAGGGCCGACGCGTCCTCAGGCGCCAGACATCACAGATGCATGCGGCCCGAAGCACTCAGCAGCTGGCTGATGTGGCGCGTAGCGGCCAGCAACTGCGGCAGCAGCCGCTCGCGCATCATCTGCTCGCTGGTGCGATTGGCCTGACCACTGATGTTGAGCGCCGCCACCGTCTGGCCGCGCGCATTGCGTATGGGGGCGGCAATCGAGATCAGGCCCTCCTCCAGCTCCTGGTTGAGCAGGGCCCAGCCCTGCTCGCGCACGCGGGCGATCTCGGCATACAGCTCGTCGTCACCGGTCAGCGTGTGGCGCGTGAAGGCGCGCTGGTCGCGCCGGGCCATCAGCGCCCGCAGCTCATCGGGGGGCAGCGCAGCCAGCAGCACCCGGCCCATGGATGTCCAGAAGGCAGGCAATCGCGAGCCCACGCCCAGATTGGTACTCATGATCTTGTGCGTGTGCACGCGCAGAACATAGACCACGTCCAGGCCTTCGAGCACCGCGGCCGAGCATGACTCCTTGACCTCGTCCACCAGCGCCTCCATGGCCGGCTCGGCCAGATTCCACAGCGGCGTGGAGCTCAGATAGGCAAAGCCCAGATCCAGGATGCGCGGCGTGAGTGCGTAGTATTTGCCGTCGCTGCGCACATAGCCCAGCGTCTGCAGCGTCAGCAGGATGCGCCTTGCACCGGCACGTGTCAGACCCGTGGCTGCAGCCACCTCGCTGAGCGTCTGCTCCGGCGCCTTGGCGCTGAACGAACGTATAACTTCCAGCCCCCTGGCAAAGGACTGCACATAGCTGTCACCGGGCTTGAGCGAGACCGCTTCGCCCTCGACCGGGGTTTTCCCTGATGTGGTTTTTACAGTCTCCATTTTCATCATCCTTTTCTACAATTCTTTTAGCGAACAAATGTTCTATATGCGAACATTTTAGCGCCAATGGCGCAGATCTTTGTGTAGAAAATTGGAGACACCCATGATCAACAAGATCGCCGACTCGGTCGCTCAGGCCCTGTCCGGCATTCAAGACGGCTCCACCGTGCTCATCGGCGGCTTCGGCACCTCGGGCATCCCCGGCGAGCTGATCGACGGCCTGATCGCCCAGGGTGCACGCGAGCTCACCGTGGTCAACAACAACGCCGGCAATGGCGACACCGGCCTGGCCGCCCTGCTCAAGACCGGCCAGGTGCGCAAGATCATCTGCAGCTTCCCGCGCCAAGTGGACAGCTGGGTCTTCGACGAGCTGTACCGCAGCGGCAAGATCGAGCTCGAGCTGGTGGCCCAGGGCAATCTGGCCGAGCGCATGCGCGCTGCCGCCGCAGGCATAGGCGCTTTCTTTTGCCCCACGGCCTACGGCACCGAACTCGCCAAAGGCAAGGAAACGCGCGAGATCAACGGCAAGCACTATGTGCTGGAGTACCCCATCCATGGCGATGTGGCCCTGATCAAGGCCGAAAAAGGCGACCGTTGGGGCAATCTGACCTACCGCATGTCGGCGCGCAACTTCGGCCCCGTGATGGCTTCGGCCGCCAGGTTCACCGTGGCCACCGTGCATGAGATCGTGGAACTCGGCCAGCTTGACCCTGAATCCGTGGTCACCCCAGGCATCTATGTGAGCCAGGTGGTGAAGATCGAGCGCGTGGCCACCCAGGCCGGCGGCTTCAAGAAGGCGGCCTGAGCCCGCCAAGGTCCAGCAAGGAGATACAAGCGTGAGCTATCAAAAACGAAGCAAGGACGAACTGGCCCTGCGCGTGGCCCAGGACATTCATGACGGTGCCTATGTGAATCTGGGCATAGGCCAGCCCACCCTGGTGGCCAACCACATCCCCGCAGGACGCGAAATTGTTCTGCAAAGCGAGAACGGCATTCTGGGCATGGGCCCGGCACCGGCGGCCGGCTCTGAAGACTACGACCTGACCAATGCCGGCAAGCAGCCCGTGACCCTGCTGCCCGGCGGCAGCTATTTCCACCACGCCGACAGCTTCGCCATGATGCGCGGCGGCCATCTGGACATCTGCGTGCTCGGAGCCTTCCAGGTTTCGGCCACGGGCGACCTGGCCAACTGGAGCACCGGCGAGCCCGGCGCCATCCCCGCCGTGGGCGGAGCCATGGACCTGGCCATTGGCGCCAAGCAGACCTGGGTGATGATGGATCTGCTCACCAAAAAGGGCGAGAGCAAGGTCGTGGCCCAGTGCAGCTACCCGCTGACGGGCCTGGGCTGCGTCAAGCGCATCTATACCGATCTGTGCACCCTGGCATGCACACCCGAGGGGCTGCGCCTGATCGACAAGGTCGAAGGCCTGGAGCACGCCGAACTCGAACGCATCGTGGGCCTGCCCATCGCGGCCTGAACTTCAGGCCAATCCCGTCTGCACCAGAAGCTCAATTTTCATAACGGAGACATGCCATGAGCAACCAGAACCAAGCCTTTATCTGCGACGCCATCCGCACCCCCTTCGGTCGCTACGGCGGTGCGCTGTCCAGCGTGCGCACCGATGATCTGGGCGCCCTGCCCATCAAAGCGCTGATGCAGCGCAACCCCAATGTGGACTGGACTGCCGTGGCCGATGTGCTCTATGGCTGTGCCAACCAGGCCGGCGAAGACAACCGCAACGTGGCGCGCATGTCGGCGCTGCTGGCCGGCCTGCCCATCGATGCGCCCGGCGCCACCATCAACCGCCTGTGCGGCTCGGGTCTGGACGCTGTCGGCACGGCCGCGCGCGCCATCAAGTCCGGCGAAGCCCGCCTGATGATCGCCGGCGGCGTGGAAAGCATGAGCCGCGCCCCCTTCGTGATGCCCAAGGCCGAGTCCGCCTTCAGCCGCAACAATGCCGTCTACGACACCACCATCGGCTGGCGCTTTGTCAACAAGCTGATGAAAGCCCAGTACGGCGTGGACTCCATGCCCGAGACCGCCGAAAACGTGGCCGATGATTTCGGAATCGAACGCGAAGCCCAGGACCGCATGGCCCTGGCCAGCCAGGAAAAGGCCGCGGCTGCCATTGCGGCCGGCCATCTGGCGCGCGAGATCGTGCCCGTGTCCATCGCCCAGAAAAAGGGCGATCCCATCGTCGTGAGCCAGGACGAGCACCCCCGCGCCACCACCATCGAGGCCTTGGCCAGGCTCAAGGGCGTGGTACGGCCTGACGGCACGGTCACAGCCGGCAACGCCAGCGGCGTCAACGACGGTGCCTGCGCACTGCTGCTGGCCAACGAGGAAGCAGCCAGCCAGTATGGTCTGGTGCCGCGCGCCCGTGTGGTCGGCATGGCCGTGGCCGGCGTCGCGCCGCGCATCATGGGCTTCGGCCCCGCTCCCGCCGTGCGCAAGGTGCTGGCCCAGACAGGACTGACTCTTGAGCAGATGGATGTCATCGAGCTCAACGAAGCCTTTGCCGCACAAGGCCTGGCCGTGCTGCGCGACCTTGGCATTGCCGACGACGACCGCCGTGTCAACCAGTGGGGCGGCGCCATCGCCCTGGGTCACCCCCTGGGCGCATCGGGCGCCCGCCTGGCCACCACGGCCGTGAACCAGCTGCATGCCTTCGGCGGCCGCTATGCGCTGTGCACCATGTGCATAGGCGTGGGCCAGGGCATCGCCGTGGTGCTCGAACGCGTCTGATCCCGACTGCGGCAGGGACCGGCCAAGTCCGGCCTGCTGCCGCCCCCTGCCTCTTACACCAAAACAACGACCGCTGGAGTGCAGCTCTTTTCGGAGCTACGCCACCGCGGCAGCCCGCGCCCCGGCCACTGGCCGGCGGTGTCTTGCCTTTTTCCGGAGACCTAGATGTCCAATTCCCTTTCCCTGTCTCGCCGCCGCAGCCTGCAAACCCTGGCAGCAAGCGCCCTGTTTGCTCTGGGCGCTGCTCCCTCCATGGCCCAGACGCCCTATCCCAGCAAGCCCATCACCATGATCGTGCCCTTCTCGGCCGGCGGCACGACCGACATCCTGGCGCGCGTGGTAGGCCAGGCCCTGAGCACCGAACTAGGCCAGAGCATCATCATTGACAACCGCCCCGGCGCGGGCGGCAATATCGGCGGCCAGGCCGCAGCCCGTGCAGCTGGCGACGGCTACACCCTGTTCATGGGGACGGTGGGCACGCACGCCATCAACGAAGCCCTGTACAAGAAGATGCCCTTCGACCCGGTCAAGGACTTTGCTCCGCTGACCCGCGTCGCCAATGTGCCCAATCTGCTGGTGGCCCACCCCAGCCAGCCCTTCAAGACGGTCAAGGAAATGATGGCCTACGCCAAGGCCAATCCCGGCAAGCTGAATTTCGGCTCCTCGGGCTCGGGCAGCTCCATCCATCTGTCGGGCGAGCTGTTCAAGTCCATGACCCACCTGGACATGGTGCATGTGCCCTACAAGGGCAGCGCGCCGGCCATCACCGATCTGCTGGGCAACCAGATCGCCATCATGTTCGACAACATGCCCTCGGCCATCCAGCATGTGCGCTCGGGCAAGCTGCGCCCCATCGCCGTGACCACGGCCAAGCGCTCGCCCGAGCTGCCCGATGTGCCCACGGTCGCCGAAGCCGGCGTGCCCGGCTATGAAGCCACCTCCTGGTTCGGTCTCTTCGTGCCTATCAAGACACCTGCCGACATCCAGCAAAAGCTGCATGCCGCCATTGCCAAGGTGCTCAAGGATCCCGCCGTGATCAAGAAGATCAACGACCAGGGCGGCGAAGTCGTGATCGACACCCAGGAAGGCTTTGCCAAGTTCATCGACGCCGAAGCCAAGAAGTGGGGCAAGGTCGTCAAGGACTCCGGCGCCAGCGTCTGATCCCCCCAGGTGCCGGCCTGTCCCGGCCCCAGCACTGCCGGCGCATGCCGGCGGTTGCTGTTGCCCTCCCGGGCCCGCGCCTGTCGCAACCGCCCCGTTTTCCGTCTGAAAGTTATTGCCATGTCTTCCCAGAGCGCCTCCCTTACTGACCGCCCTCGCGTGTTGATCACCGGTGGCGGAGCCGGCATCGGCGCCGCCGCTGCCGAGCGCTGCCGCGCCGACGGCTACGAGCCCATCATCATCGACCGCGTGGTCGATCACGTTCCCGGCGGCATACAGGCCGACCTCAGCGATGCCGAGGACACGGCCCGCGCCCTGCGTCAGGCTCTGGAAACCGGCCCCATCACGCGCCTGATCAACAACGTCGGCGTGGTCGTACCCAACGACGCCGCCTCGCAGACCCTGGCCGAGTTCGACCTGGCCGTCTCGCTGAACCTGCGCTGCGCCTTCCAGTGCATGCAGGCCCTGCTGCCCGGCATGAAGCAAGCGGGGTTCGGGCGCATCGTCAACATGTCCTCGCGCGCCGCGCTGGGCAAGGACTTGCGCACAGCCTACGCTGCCACCAAGGCCGGTCTGATCGGCATGACCCGCGTCTGGGCGCTGGAGCTGGGCCAATGGGGCATCACGGCCAACGCCATAGGCCCCGGCCCGATACGCACCGAGCTGTTCGACAAGGCCAATCCGCCCGACGCCCCGCGCACGCAGAAGATCATTGCTTCCGTACCCGTCAAGCGGGTGGGCACTCCCGAGGATGTGGCCCATGCCGTGTCTTACATGCTCGACGAGCGCAGCGGCTTTGTGACCGGACAGGTGCTCTATGTCTGCGGCGGCATGACCGTGGGCGTCGCCTCCGTGTAAGCGGCTCGATCCGAGCTGCTGCCCGGGCAAGCTAAGTCCCCAAGCCGCAGATGCATCGCCTTCGTCCGGCGCGCACCCTGCAAGCCTTCGGGATCTGGATGCTTTTTAATTTTGATAGCTTAAAGCGCCTTTCCCAGAATGATTTCAATGTGTTTTATGCTTGAAACCATTTATGGAAAGGCGATAGAAGCTCTCAATAAGAGAGCTCTCTTGCTTGCCATCTCGACGCGCACAGGCCGCGCCTTTGCTGGCCCTCAGGTATAGCGCTTGGCGCGCAGATTGTTCTTCATCTGCTCCAGCGCCGGCTGCAGTGCCGGCCCGATGCGCAAAGCCACACAGGTCGCCAGCACGTCGATGATGAGCAGGTGCAGCAGCCGCGAGACCATGGGACTGTAGCGATCGTAGCCTTCGGGATGATCGGCAGCCAGATGCACCTGGCAAGCGGAGGCAAGAGGCGAGCCGCTGGCCGTGATGGCGATGGTGGTGGCTCCGTTCTTGCGGGCGATATCTGCGGCATCCATCAGATCTCGCGTACGGCCGGAGTTCGAGATGATGACCACGCAGTCCCCCGGCCCCAGCAAGGTAGCGCTCATGACCTGCATATGGCCATCGCTGGTGGCCAGACTGGTCACACCGAGGCGGAAAAACTTGTGCTGGGCATCCAGCGCCACGATGCCCGAGTTCCCGGCGCCGTAGAACTCGATGCGCTTGCCGGTCTGCCAGGTCGCGGCAATTGCCTGCGCAGCCTGCTCTATGGCCGCCGTGCTGGCAGCATTGCGGTACTGCAGAAAAGCTGCAACCGCGTTGTCCACCACCTTGACCATGACATCGCTGGTCTTGTCATCGCTGTCCACACTGCGATGGATGAAGGGCACGCCTTCGCTGACGCTGCCCGCGAGCTTGAGCTTGAAGTCCGCCAGGCCGTCATAACCCATGCTGCGGCAAAAGCGCACCACCGTGGGTTTGCTGACATGTGCCCGCACTGCCAGCTCTCGCACCGGCAGATGCGCGAAGGCCCGCGGATCGGCCAGTACCAAGCGTGCAACACGCTGCTCTGCAGGCGCCAGGGACGGAAGGGAGGCAGTAATCCGATCAAGCATATTGGCGCAGATGAGGTGGAAGGCAATGAATGAGTGCAGAAAAAAGCGAGCATAAGACCGAAGCGCCTCATGCCTCGCAAAATGGCAGCAAAACTTGAATATTTCCGCAAATAAATAGGCAAGCGCGCATATTCAGCAGGGTTTGCCTTGATACATCATCAAACAGAGTGGCGGCAGCCTCGTTTTCAATCTGGGATTCACGCTCTACACTTGCTGGTTAGTTTGAAACACAGCAAAGGATGGACATGAATCAGTTGGAGGCGCTCAAGCAATTCACGACCGTGGTCGCGGACACCGGTGATTTTCATCAATTGGCGCAGTTTCAACCGCAAGATGCCACCACCAATCCATCCCTGATTCTCAAAGCGGTTCAAAAGACCGAATATGCGCCGCTGATGCGCGCCACCGTGGCGCAATTCAAAGACCGGGGGCTGGACGAAATCATGGACCGAACGCTGGTGCGCTTCGGCTGCGAGATTCTGAACACCATACCCGGCCGTGTCTCTACCGAGGTCGATGCCCGCCTGTCTTTCGACACCGTGGCCACGGTCACGCGCGCCGAGCGACTGATCGAGCTGTATCAGGCCGCAGGCATCCACACCGAGCGCGTGCTCATCAAGATCGCCGCCACATGGGAAGGGATTGAAGCGGCCCGCATTCTCGAGCAGCGCGGCATTCACACCAATCTGACGCTGCTGTTCTCCTTCTGTCAGGCCGTTGCCTGCGGCCAGGCCAAGGTCCAGCTGATCTCGCCCTTTGTGGGCCGCATCTACGACTGGTACAAAAAGCAGGCCGGCACGCAATGGGATGAGGCCGCCATGGCCGGCACCAATGATCCGGGCGTGCGCTCCGTACAGAAAATCTACGACTATTACAAGCACTTCGATGTTTCCACCGAGGTTATGGGTGCAAGCTTTCGTAATACCGGCCAGATTCTGGCTCTGGCGGGCTGCGATCTGCTTACCATTGCACCTGAGCTGCTGGCCCAGCTCCGCGCACAGCAGGACGACGCCATGCCTTTGACCCGCGCCCTGGACCCGGACAAGGCCAGAGCCCAGCCGCAGGAACGCGTTCTGTATGACCAGGCCTCGTTTCGCTTTGCGCTGAACGAAGATGCCATGGCCACCGAAAAGCTGGCCGAAGGCATTCGCGCCTTTACCGCGGACACCCTGAAGCTGGAAGCATTGATGCAGCAAGCGGCTGCAGATTGACGGAAATTTCCTTTGACGACTCTTTGTCACGAGCTGCCTGCCTGGCAGGCTTTGCAAACCCATTACCGGGCGCAGATCCAGCATCTGGATTTGCGCCAGGCTTTTGCACAAGACCCGCAGCGTCTTGACGCCCTGAGCATGCAGGCGCCACATGTCTTCGCTGATCTGTCGAAGAACCTATGGACTGGCGAGACCGAGGCCTTGCTGAGGCAGCTTGCCGTCGAGAGCCGACTCGCGAGCAAGCGCGACGCCATGCTGGCCGGCGCAGCCATCAATACCAGCGAGCAGCGCAGCGCGATGCACTGGCTGCTGCGCACTCCTGCAAACGGCGGGCAGCTCGCCCAGTCCCCCGTCCTTCGGTCCTGGCCCCAGGACATGCATTCGGCGCTGCGTGAAGTTCACGACACGCTGGATAACATGCTCGCCCTGGCCGATCAGATCAGGGGCAGCCAACAGATCACCGATATCGTCAATATCGGCATCGGCGGCTCGCACCTGGGTCCGGAAGTCGTAGTCAATGCCCTTGAGGACTGGATAGACCAGGACAAGAACTTTCACTTTGTCTCCAATGTGGACGGCCACGAGCTGGGACATGTGCTGCGCCGGGTCAAACCGGAAAGCACGCTGTTTCTGATTGCCTCGAAATCCTTCACCACGGCCGAGACCATGCTGAATGCTCGCTCGGCCAGGCAGTGGTTTCTCGATCATGGCGGCAGCGAAGATCCGCAGGCCCCATGCTCGATAGACCGACACTTCGTGGCCCTCACCACCAATACACAGGCGGCAGCAGAGTTCGGCATACAGCGCACTCTGGGCTTCTGGGACTGGGTAGGCGGACGCTTTTCGCTGTGGTCCGCCATCGGCTTGCCTATCGCCATCGCCATAGGCTCGGCGCAATTCAGGGCGCTACTGGGCGGCGCGCACGCGATGGACGCCCACTTTTTCACAGCCCCTCTGGAGAGCAATCTCCCGGTGCGCCTGGGACTGCTGGACATCTGGTATCGCAATTTCTGCCAGTTTTCCAGCCGCTGCATCGCCCCATACAGCCATGGACTGCGCCGCCTGACGGCCTATCTGCAGCAACTGGAGATGGAGAGCAATGGCAAAAGCATCAACAAGAATGGCGTTCGGCTCACAGCTCCCACGGCACCGGTGATCTGGGGCGAGCCCGGCACCAATGGGCAGCATGCTTTTTTCCAGATGCTGCACCAGGGGCAGGATGTCATACCGGTCGAATTCATTGCCCTGCGCGACGGGGGCAAATACCTGGGCGAGCACCATCAAAGCCTGGTAGTCAACGCGATTGCCCAGGCCCAGGCGCTGATGGTGGGGCGCTGCGGCGAAGGTCTGGAAAAAGACTGCGACGGCAATCGCCCCAGCAGTTTCCTGATGCTTGAAAGACTGGATCCCGCCTCTCTGGGCGCCTTGATTGCGCTGTATGAACATCGCATTTTTGTCTCTGGCGCCATATGGGACATCAACAGCTTCGACCAGTGGGGTGTGGAACTGGGCAAGAAGCTGGCAAAGCAGCTTCATGCCCGCCAGAACCACAATGACTGGGAAGGAGTGGACGCGTCAACGCAGGAGCTGATGAAGCGCCTGATGGAAAGTCACTGAGCATCACAAGCAGCGGGCCCGGCAGAGCTCATGCTTCAAGTCTGCTCAGACCGTGCTGGTTTGCTGCAAATGGGGATAGCGCACGCCAGCCAGACCTTCCAGTCCAAACTCGGCGAGCAGCTGACGCAGGCGTTGCGCTGCACTGCGCTTTTTCTGTCCCGTGTACCGGGCCACAATCAATTCGTTTTTCATGCTGTGCTCCCAGCCCACCAGCTCGGTGACCGTGACCTGGTAGCCGCAAGCCTCCAGATACAGACAGCGCAGCACATTGGTAATCTGACTGCCCATCTCGCGAGTGTGGATCGGGTGACGCCACAACTCGGCCAGCGGAGTGCGCGCCAGGCTCATGGCCTTGGTCTGGCGCAGGCATGCAGCTACCTCGGCCTGGCAGCAAGGCACCAGCACCATGGCCTTGGCCTGCTTTTCCAGCCCGAAGGCTATCGCATCATCGGTCGCCGTATCGCAGGCGTGCAAGGCCGTGACCACGTCAAACTGCGAAGGCATGAAGTCTGCCCGCGTGGACTCGGCCACCGACATATTGAGAAACTCCATGCGCTCGAAGCCAAGTTCAGCCGCAAGCTTCTGAGATGCCTCGACCAAAGGCGCCCGCGTCTCGATACCGAAAATCCGGCCCTGAGCCAAGGCCTTGAAATACAGGTCGTAAAGAATGAACCCCAGATAGGACTTGCCCGCACCATGGTCAGCCAATGTCACGGCATGCCCATCCTTGGACAGCTCGGCAAGCAAAGGCTCGATGAACTGATAGAGGTGATAGACCTGCTTGAGCTTGCGGCGCGAATCCTGATTGAGCTTTCCCTCGCGCGTGAGGATATGCAGGGCCTTGAGCAGCTCAAGGCTCTGGCCGGGCTTGAGCCCCAGTTGCTCGGCGATATCAAGTGCCCCGGCTTTGGCGGGCTTTTGCAGGCTCTGCTTTTTATCAGTCTTGCCCATCACTTCTCTGCCTTCGTCTGACCATGGCCGGTCACGGGGCAGCGGGCCCCGACATCCAGGTCCAGCCAGCCTTCGATGCCGATCTTTTCCAGCGTTTCCATATTGCGCTCGTATATCGTTTCGGCTTCCGGAAACACCTCCACAGCCTTGTCGATGCTGTCTTCGCGCAGCAAGTGCAATATGGGATAGGGAGCACGATTGGTGCAGTTGGTAACGTCGTCCACATCCGTGCCCTCAAACTGAAATTGAGGATGAAACGAGGCGACCTGCAAAATACCACCCAGATCCAGCTCCTCGATCATGGCATCCGCCACTTCAAGAAAGTCATTGAAGTCCAGAAAATCCTGCAGGGCATGGGGCAGTATCAGCAGTGTGGTGTCGCGTTTTTCTGCGTTGGCTTCGGCCAGGGCTTCAAGCTCGCGATGCAGGGCCTCGGCAACCGCCTCTGCATCGGTCGCATCGCTGACGGCATAGTGGATCTGAGCCTTGACATGCACGCCTTTGGCGAAAGGGCATAGGTTGAGACCTATCACGGCCTTTTCCAGCCAGCGCACGGTATCCGCAATCACAAGCTCCGGCGGGAAAGCCTGATCGGCGATGGTTGAAGTTTCGGTCATGACAGGGCCCTCCAAAATGCAAACGGGGGCCATCGCCCCCAAAGAATGCGCACTGGGCGGGAAATATTCCGGCTCTAGATACACAGAACCGCTATTTTAGCGATCCGGCCTGTGCCATGCTCGCCACTGGCAGCAAGACCGTTGGCGAGCTTCCTTCAGGCCTCGCCCAGCAGCTTAAGCCCGGTGATGCGCTCATGCTCGCGCGCCGCATAACGATCAGTCATACCCGCAATAAAGTCTGCCACCACTCGCGCACGTTCATGCAGGGTAGTGACGATATGGGCACGCTGAACAAAGCGCGGCTTCATGCGTTCAGGCTCCACCATATAAGCGGCAAACAGCTCTTTCACAACTTGCTGGGCACTGCTCATGGTCTGCATGACTTGAGGGTGCCGATAGAGCTGCCTGAACAAGAACTGCTTTAGCACCAGGGACTGAGCTTTCATCTCTTCGCTGAAACCGATCAGCGTCCGATCATGCTGACGAACCTCCTGCACCGAGCGCACAGCCGCCTGCTCAATACCGGCCTGTGAGTGATGGATGACGTCATAGACCTGGTCACTGAGCATGCGGCGAATGCTCTCATAGAGCAGCTTGCGCTGAGCATCCGGCAGAGCCAGATCGGGCCAATCCGCCAATGTCGAGGCGTAATAGCGGGCAAACAAAGGCACGGCTTCACGCAGCTGGGCCATGGTGATCAGACCCGATCGAACGCCGTCGTCCACATCGTGGGCGTTATAGGCAATCGCATCCGCCAGATTGCATAGCTGTGCCTCCAGAGAAGGCTGAGTGCCATCCAGAAAACGCTGAGCCACGCCGCCGGGCTCACGTGCATTCAGCAATTGCGCATTGCTGAGCGAGCAATGCTTGAGAATTCCCTCGCGCGTTTCAAAAGTCAGGTTCAGACCGTCAAAGGCAGGATAACGCTCCTCCAACCTGTCCACTACACGCAGACTTTGCAGATTGTGCTCAAAACCGCCATGAGGCTTCATGCACTCATTGAGCGCGTCTTGCCCCGCATGTCCAAAAGGTGTGTGCCCCAGATCATGCGCCAGACAGATGGCTTCAACCAGGTCTTCATCCAGCCGCAAAGAACGCGCGATGGAGCGCCCCAGCTGCGCCACTTCCAGAGAATGCGTGAGCCGGGTTCGGAACAGGTCGCCCTCATGATTCACAAAGACCTGGGTCTTGTAAACCAGTCGCCTGAAGGCCGAGGAGTGAACAATGCGATCCCGATCGCGCTGAAAGTCGCTGCGCGTGGGAGCCGGGGGCTCAGCAAAGCGACGCCCGCGGCTTTGCTGGGGATGGCAGGCGTAGGAAGCCAGAGCGGTCATGCAAATCGCCTCAACAACTCGATGCGATGACTCTAACAGCTATGGGCTCGCTTCCCCCAGGGTCTGCTCACATAGCGCCATCCATCAAGCGCAGCAACTATCGATCACTTCACGCACCAGCGCGTCGGGTGCCGACCTCATCACCGCCTTGCCGGGACCATCGATCAGCACAAAGCGGATTTCACCGGCTTCGGATTTCTTGTCGACCCGCATCAGCTCCAGATAGCGACCAGCATTGTCCTGGGCATCGATGACCGCTGCGCGCACCGGCAAGCCCGCTCGCTCAATCAGCTTGCGCAGACGCGAGACAAAGCTCGCCTCCACCAGGCCAAGACGTTGGGACAGCTCCGCCGCCATCACCATGCCTGCCGCCACACCTTCACCGTGCAGCCAGTTGCCGTAGCCCATGCCGGCCTCGATCGCATGACCGAAGGTATGGCCAAAATTGAGAATCGCGCGCAGACCCGCTTCCTTCTCGTCCTGCCCCACGACCCAGGCCTTGATCTCCACACTTCGCTTGACGGCATGGGCGAGCATGTCGCGATCGCGGCGCAGCAGGCCATCCATGTTCTGCACAAGCCAGTCGAAGAACTGCATATCGGCAATAGGGCCGTATTTGATGATTTCCCCCAGACCTGCGCTCAACTCGCGCTCTGGCAGGGTATCCAGCGTAGCAAGATCGCAGAGCACCAGCTGCGGCTGGTAGAAGGCTCCAATCATGTTCTTGCCCAGCGGGTGGTTGATGGCAGTCTTGCCCCCCACCGAGGAATCGACCTGGGACAGCAGCGTGGTCGGCACCTGCACAAAAGGCACGCCACGCATATAGCTGGCGGCAGCAAAGCCCGTCATATCCCCCACAACACCGCCGCCCAGTGCAAACAGCACCGTCTTGCGGTCACAACCATGCTGCAGCAGGGCATCAAAAATCAGGTTCAGAGTCTGCCAGTCTTTATGCGCCTCGCCATCGGGCAACACCACCTCGTGAACCTGGGCGTATTGGCCGCTCAAGGCCTGCTTGAGCGCAGACAGATAAAGCGGGGCCACGACATCATTCGTCACGACCAGAGCCGCCGCCGCCTTGGGCAATGCCTGCCAAGTGGAGCTCTGGGCCAGCAAGCCCTCTGCAATCACGATGGGATAGCTGCGCTCTCCCAGATCAATATGCACCGTTTCCACGTTCAACCTCTCTCAAAATACATAGCAGGAACCACACGCAGTGTATTGACCAACAAGCTTTTCAGCGCAATCAGGAATGCTGACCGAGCTCAATCTGCATGGCCACTCGCTGGGCCACCTGCGTGGCGGACAGGCCGCTGCCCGCCACCACAAAATCCGCAACCTCCTTGTAGAGCGGATCTCTGATGGCATGCAAATCCAGCAAGCGCTGCAAAGGATTGTCCACTTGCAGCAAGGGACGCTGAGTATCCCGCTGCAGGCGCTTGGCAATCTCATGCGGTGATGCACTCAGATAGACCACCTGTGCATGCTCGGCCAGCTCCTGCCGGTTTTCAGCCTTCAGCACGGCACCGCCACCTGTGGCAACCACCGTTTTCTCAGGTCGCGCCAGCAACGCTGCCAGCACCTCCTGCTCTACATCCCTGAATCTGGACTCGCCTTCCTTGGCAAAAAAATCGCGAATCGTGCAGCCGATATGCTCTTCGATGGCCACGTCCACATCCACAAAAGGCATAGACCAACGCTTGGCCAAATAGCGTCCGATGGTGGATTTGCCGGAGCCTGGCAAACCCACAAGGGCAATATGAAATTTCTTTAGAACAGTCATCGCGTTACCGTCATCCGCCAATCTGGCCAGCCCATGATTCTCGCAGCCCGCAGATATTACAAATGAAAAGGCCCGCATCAACTCGTGCGGGCCCTATGTAAAAACTGATAACAGTTATTTGCTGGTGCTGCGCGCCTGGCTCAGCATCTTGGGAGTGATGAAAACCAGCATTTCACGCTTGCTCGAAGCCTTGGTGTTGCTACGGAACAAATGCCCCAACACAGGCAGATCTCCGAACAGCGGTACCTTGTTGAGCTGGTTGGTCTCCTCCAATTCAAAGATACCGCCAATCACGACCGTGCCGCCATTCTCGACCAGCACCTGGGTCTTGACATGCTTGGTATCAATGGCGACGCCCTGAGTCGTGGTCTCACCGCGGCTGTCCTTGTTCACATCCAGATCCAGAATGATGTCGCCTTCAGGGGTAATTTGCGGAGTCACTTCCAGCTTCAGCACGGCCTTCTTGAACGAGATGGTCGTGGCGCCATTCGGCGCAGTCACGGAGTATGGGTATTCCGTGCCTTGCTCGATCAATGCCTTGTTCTGGTCTGCCGTCACCAGGCGGGGGTTGGAGATGATCTTGCCATCACCTTCTGCTTCCAAAGCGGACAGCTCCAGGGACAGGAAACGCGTCATCGAGCTATTGAAGACAGAGAATGCGACCTGCCCCACAGTGTTGATTCCCGAAACACTGGCTGGCAAGTTGACGAAATTGCCACTGGGGAACTTGGAGCTTGATCCTGATCCGCTGTCAGGCAGGAACTGAGACGATGTCATGGAGGCATTGCTGCCAACAGCCCCTCCGCCGAACTTCACACCCAGCGAACGGCCAAAGGTATCGCGTGCCTCCACAATGCGGGCCTCGATCATGACCTGGCGCACCGGCACATCCAGCGTTGCCAGCAAAGCCTTCATTTCTTCCAGCTTGGTCGGCGTATCCGTCACAAACAGCTGATTGGTGCGTGGCTCGGAAATAGCGGAGCCGCGCGATGACAGAAAGCGCGTGCTGGACCCTGTACTGCCTGCACCACCGCCGCCTGTCGAAGTCGTGATCTGCTGCAGGATGTCCGCCGCCTTTGCATAGTTGAGCTGGAAGCCTTGCGTGCGCAAAGGCTCCAGCTTCTGGATCTCCATGGCCGCTTCGTAGTCACGCTTGGTACGCGCGTCAATCTCGTCCTTGGGAGCGATCCAGAGCACGGAGCCGGACTTGCGCATGCCCAGCCCCTTGGCATCCATGATGATCTGAAGAGCCTGGTCCCAAGGCACATCCTTCAGACGCAGAGTCAAGGCACCTGTCACCGTATCCGAGGTGACGATATTGAAGTTGGTGAAGTCCGCGATGACCTGCAGCAAAGAGCGCACTTCAATATTCTGGAAATTGAGCGACAGCTTTTCGCCGCTGTAGCCCGGGCCTTGCGTCAACTTGCTGGTGTCGACCTTTTTCTGGCGCACTTCCACCACGAACTGATTGTCGCTCTGGTATGCGCTGTGCTCCCAGTCACCCACAGGGTCAATGCGCATCCGAACACGATCGCCTTGCTGAGTGGTCGATATCGTTTGCACAGGCGTACCGAAATCCCCCACATCGAGCTTCTTGCGCAAATTTTCAGGCAGGGCTGTACGCAGGAAGTCCACCGTCAGGCCCTTGCCCTCCTGCCGCAGATCCACCCCCACCTGGCTGCTGCCAAGGCTGACTACAACCCGGCCGGAGCCATCGCTACCACGGCGAAAGTCGATACCGCGAATCGGAGCTGCGTCAGAGGCTGCCGTCTTGTTCTCGAACACCGGAGCCATGACAGGAGCCGCAGCTGCAGCGGTTGTCGCGGCACCTGCGGGATCAAGCAAGATCAGCAAAGATTTGCCCTGGCGCTGCAAGCGATAGGTCGTAGCCGTCTTCAGATTCAATACCAGGCGTGAGCGACCCGATGCTTCCACCAGATTTGCCGAGCGCAGATTGCCCTGATTGAATTCAAGCGACGACTTGCCCGAGCCATTGCTCACACCCGGAAAATCCAGAGCGATACGCGCCGGAGACTGAACCACGAATCCGGTCGGGTCTGCAGCCAGCGGTTCGGACAGCTCGACACGGACGACCTCGGAGCCTGACTGCAAAGCGCCTGTAACAGCCTCAATGCGGGCTTGCGCCCAAGCTGCCGAAGAAAGCAAAAGGCCGCTCAGGGTCAGACCCCAACGGGCCTTCGCCATAGTGCTGCGATTAATACCCATCATTTGCCGACCTCCTGCAACTCCAAAGTGCTTGTTCTTTCAATCCAGTCACCACCGCCATCCTGGACAATTTCTCTTAGCTGGATGGAGTTTTCCGTAATCTTGGTGATCTTTCCGTAGTTCTGCCCCAGATAGTTGCCGACACGTACCTGATAGAGCAGGCCGCCGACTTTGACCAAGGCCGTGGGCACGTTCTTTTTGTCGAGACTGCCCACCATGGTCATGGTGTCCAGCGGCTCGGCCTCCAGCGGCTCCTTGCGGCGACTCAGCTCTGGCGTGAGCAACGCCGTGCTGATGTTGGATTGCGCAGACTCCTTGCGCAGCACCTGGATCAGCTTGAGCGGATTGAAGGGATCCATGCCATCAGCCCCTGTATAGGCCTGGGGCTTGAAAGGCTTGGGCTCCTCCAGAGGAGTCACGCGAGGCTTGGCATTGGCACGCTCCTGGGCCATCCACTCACGCAGTTGCTCCTCCTCGGAGGAGGTGCAACCCGCCAGCAAAGCACTGCTCATCAGGACCAGCCAGACAGGGCTCAAGAATGCTCTGCTCATTTCTTCCCCTTGGCCGCGTCACGCTGCGCCTTGACTTCGTCCGCATCCAGATATCGGAACGTCCGTGCCGTGGCATCCATGGACAGCACATCCGTGTCCTTGCCGCCCGGGGCGATGGACAGATTGTTCAAGGTCACAATACGGGACAGGAAAGCGATATCCGAGGCAAAAGCACCGATGTCGTGATAGCGCCCCGTCACCTTCAGGGTGATTGGCAGCTCGGCGTAGTACTCCTTGGTCACCATGGCGCCAGGGCGGAATACTTCAAACTGCAGACTACGCCCCAAGCCGGCCTGGTTGATATCGGAAAGCAGAGCCGCCATCTCCGCCTTGCTGGGCAGTTGCTTTTCCAGCTGCGTCACATACTGCTGCACCTGCTCGCGCTGCTTCTTCAAGCCCTCCAGGCTCACTGCCTTGACCATTTTCCTGGAATAGTCTTCGCGCAGAGTCACCTCGGTCGCACGCTCGGCGTCGAGCTCTGCTTCGTAATCCTTCAGAACGACGAACCACAGCAAGGCTGCGACAGCGACTGCAACGGCAACATACAGCAGTGCCTTGGGCAAGGCTGGCCAGACCGAAGGGTCATTGGGATCCAGATTCCGGAATTGGCGCTGAATTCTCTCTTGCAGCGCAGCGAAATCGATGTCCAGAGATTTCTTCTTTTTTGCCATCACTGCGCTTTCACAGAAGAGCTTGCAGCAAGCAGATTCTTCTCCGCATCGCTGGCCCTGGTCAGATTGAAGCGCAATGTGAATGCAGCTGCACGGCGCTTATCCTTGGCAGTCACATCAACCGTCTTGGCCACAATTTCCATCAGCTCCGGCTTGGAGAACCAGGGCGAGCCATCCGTAAGATTGCGCAGCATCTCGGAAATACGTTCATTCGACTGTGCAGTTCCCTGCATGGTCACCGACAGGCCTTCTTGCTTGATGCTGCTGATGTAGACACCGTCCGGCAGTTGCTTGACCAGCTCATTGAGCATGTACACCGGCAGGTTACGGTCAGACTGCAGATCCTCCACCGCCTTCTGCCGTGCACGCAGAGCGGTGATTTCGGCCTCAAGCCCCTCGATTTCCTTGATCTGTGTTTCCAGGACCTTGATTTCGGAGCGCAGCAGATTGTTCTTGTTCTGCTGGCCCTCGATCATCATCTGGAAGTACCAGTAAATCAGTGCTGCGATCAGCAGTCCACCCAGTGCGCCCAGCACCATATTGACCTGAAACGCTTCTTTACGGCGCTTCTTGGCCGCCTCGCGGTGCGGCAAAAGGTTAATCAGTATCACTCTTGAAACCTCCGCATGGCCAAACCGCAAGAGGTCAGATAGGACGGCGCTTCACGAGCCATCTTCTTCAGACGCACGCCGCTGCCAATTTCCATGCCTTCGAAGGGATTGGCAAGACTGCAGGCACATCCAGTCTGCTGGCTGACGGCATCCACCAGCCCCGGCAAAGACGACGATCCACCTGCCAGCAACACATGATCGACGCGGTTATAGGGAGTACTCGTGAAGAAGAACTGCAACGCTCGCGCCACTTCCTGGGTCAGGCTTTGCACGAAGGGCTTGAGCACACCAGCCGCGTAGTCGTCCGGCAATTCGCCGCTGCGCTTCTTGGCCTCCGCCTCTTCCGGAGAAAAACCGTACTGGCGTGCAATCAACTGGGTAAGCTGTGCACCGCCAAAGGCCTGATCACGCTCATACAGCACCTCGTCATTGCGAAGCACCTGCATGCTGGTAGTCATCGCGCCCACCTCGAATAGCGCCACGACAGCGTCACGCCCGGCATTGGGCAAACGCGACACCAGACGCGTTGCCGCCATTCGGGCGGCGTAGGGCTCGATATCGATCACCATGGGCTTGAGACCGGCAGCCTCGGCCAGGCCCTGGCGGTCCTGCACTTTTTCCTTGCGCGATGCAGCAATCAGCACATCCACATCGCCAGGCGACACCAGCGACGGGCCTATGACACAGAAATCCAGGCTCACCTCATCGAGCGAGAACGGAATGTATTGATTAGCTTCGGACTCGACCTGAACTTCCATTTCCAGCTCGGTCAAGCCGGCTGGCAAGGTGATCTTCTTGGTAATCACAGCAGCAGCTGGCAACGCCATGGCCACTTGCTTTGTACGCGTTCCGCTTTTCTTGACCAGCCGGCGCACGGCCTCCGCCACCTCATCAAATTTCTCAATATTGCCGTCGGTGATCCAGCCTTTTTCAAGAGGCTCAATCGCACAACGCTCCAGTTGCCACTCGCCGGATTTGCTTTTGGCCAGCTCGACCAGCTTCACGCTGGAGGAGCTGACATCAATGCCAAGCAAAGGTGCAGGCTGACGGCTGAATAAAGAACTCAGAGCAATCAACATGCCCCCCCAAGTTTGTAAGAATGGAAACAAAAGCCAGCAATACCCCGGGATCCTAGCAGCAAGCTATAGCAGCACATGCTTTGCTGCAGCGCTGTTCACCGTATTTCGTGGTCAAAAAAAGACAAACTTGTGTAACGTCAAACCGCAAGAACCTCAGCCCTTGCGCATACTGGTGCTTACCCTGTGATTTAGGATTCAATCAAAGCGCGGCCCCTCCCCGGCCGCCACGATGCTTTTCCGGGCGGCATTTCTATAATGTCCTACCCCTTGCCAATACTGCGAAATGCCGCCATCAGAACATTCTGCTCACCAGGCACCTGCGCCTGGATCTCAAACTCCCAAAAAACGCATGCACTGGCTGCCGCGTTCCATTTTCTGGCTGATCGGAATTGCCGTCGCCGCTGCCCTGGCCGTTTTGCTGGCCGTGGCTGTGGCGCTGGCCATGGCCTACCCCAATCTTCCCGATGTCTCCGAACTTGCAGACTACCGCCCCAAGCTACCGCTGCGGGTGTACTCCAGCGAAGGCGCTTTGCTGGGTGAATTTGGGGAGGAGCGTCGCACCCTGACGCCCATCAACGAGATCCCCAAGGTCATGACGGATGCCGTGCTGGCCATCGAAGACACCCGCTTCTTCGAGCATGGCGGCGTGGACTACAAGGGCATGCTGCGTGCTGCGCTGGCCAACCTGGGCAAGGTCAAGAGCCAGGGCGCTTCCACCATCACCATGCAGGTCGCGCGCAATGTCTACCTCTCTTCCGAGAAAACCTATACCCGCAAGATCTACGAAATCCTGCTGACCTTCAAGCTTGAGCACTTGCTTACCAAGGAGCAGATCCTCGAGATCTACATGAACCAGATTTTCCTTGGCAACCGTGCCTATGGCTTTGCAGCTGCCTGCGAAGCCTATTTCGGCCATCCGCTCAAGGACATCACGGTGGCCGAAGCCGCCATGCTGGCCGGCCTGCCCAAGGCTCCATCGGCCTACAACCCGATCAGCAACCCCAAGCGCGCCCGCATCCGCCAGCTCTACATCATCGAGCGCATGGAGGAAAACGGTTTCATCACCGCAGAGCAGGCCAAGCAGGCCCGCGAAGAGCCGCTCAAGCTGCGTACTGCCGCCAATTCGACCCGTGTACATGCAGAGTACGTGGCTGAAATGGCCCGTCAACTGATCTTTGCCCAATACGGCAGCGACGCCTATACCCGCGGCCTGAACGTCTACACCACCCTCAATGCCGGTGAACAGGAGGCTGCCTACAAGGCTTTGCGCGAAGGCATCATGAACTACGAACGCCGCCAGAAGTACCGCGGCCCCGAGAAGTTCATCACTCTGCCAGTCAACGCTCAGGAGCTGGAAGACGCCATCGACGATGCCCTGGCCAACCATCCCGACAACGGCGATGTGGTTGCAGCCGTGGTGCTGGAAGCCTCGCCGCGCAAGATTGTCGCGGCCCGTGCGGACGGTACCCATTTCGAGATCACGGGCGACAACCTCAAGCCTGCCGAATCCGGCCTCAGCCCCAAGGCACCGCCCAATATCAAGATCCGCCCCGGTGCCGTGATCCGCGCCATCAAGAACGCCAAGGGTGCCTGGGAAATCACCCAGCTGCCCGAAGTCGAAGGCGCTTTTGTGGCCATGTCCACGCAAACCGGCGCCATCCGCGCGCTGATCGGTGGTTTCGACTTCGAAAAGAACAAGTTCAACCACGTGACCCAGGCCTGGCGCCAGCCCGGCTCCAGCTTCAAGCCCTTCATCTACTCGGCAGCGCTGGAGCACGGCTTCTCGCCCTCCACCATGATCAATGACGCACCGATCTTCTTCAGTGCGGCAACCACTGGTGGTCAGCCCTGGGAGCCCAAGAACTACGACGGCCGCTACGACGGCCCCATGACCATGCGTACGGGCTTGAACAAGTCCAAGAACATGATCTCCATCCGATTGCTTCAGGCCATCGGTCCGAAGACCGGACAGGAATGGGCGACGCGCTTTGGCTTTGAAGCCGCCAAACAGCCCGCTTACCTGACCATGGCTTTGGGCGCCGGTTCCGTCACGCCGCTGCAGATGGCGGGAGCCTATTCGGTGTTTGCCAACGGCGGCCACCGTATCAACCCCTGGCTGATTGCCCGCGTGACCGACCACAAGGGTCGCATCCTCTCCGAGTTCACCCCACCTGCGGTGAAGGAGCTGCCCCAAGCCATCCCCGAGCGCAATGCCTTCCTCACCGGCACCCTGCTCAATGATGTGGCACGCGTGGGCACGGCTGCACGTGCCCAGGCCACACTCAAGCGCCCCGACCTGTATGGCAAGACCGGCACCACCAATGACTCGGTGGACGCCTGGTTTGCCGGCTACCAGCCCAGCATTGCCGCTGTCTCCTGGATTGGCTACGACACCCCGCGCAACCTGGGCTCGCGCGAAACAGGTGGCGGCCTGAGCCTGCCCATCTGGATCAATTTCATGCAGCATGCGCTCAAGGGAGTCCCCGTCGCCGAAGTGCAAACCCCGCCCGGCGTGGTCAATATGGGCGGCGACTGGTATTACGAAGAAAACGCCCGCAACGGCGGCGTCTCCAGCCTCGGCATGGAAGGCGCCTCCGATCCTGGCAGCGCAGGCCCGGGTGCCACCCAGCCGCCAGCCGCAGAGGAGCGCAGCCGCATTCTGGACCTGTTCAGAAACTAAGCCCTCGCAAAGCAAAAAGCCTGCCTCTCATCGAGGCAGGCTTTTTTATTCCAGCACCCTGAATGTTCAGGCCAGGGCTTTGAACTCCAGAGCCATGCCCGACTGCTCGCTTGCATATTGCGTCAGATTGGCAAAGAACTCGCCAGCACCCTTGGTGTCCAGCCAGACTTTCTTGTCTTCGTCAAAGCGATAGTGAAAGCCACCTGCCTTGGCCGCCAGCCAGATTTCATGCAGGGGTTTTTGCTGGTTGATGACAATCTGGCTGCGATTGGCAAACACCAAAGTCACCATGCCGCCCACACGCTGTGCATCAAGGTCGGCATCGGTTTCGTCATTGATGCGATCACAGCATTGCTCCACAGCCAGCAGAAGTTGGTCGGCGCGATCCAGATATTCAAGGTCAGTCATTACAATTTGCCCATGTTGAAAGCCAACCAAATTTTAGTCAGGAGCATTGCCCTTGCGGCTTGTGCGGCGTCCCTGGCAGCACTTTCCGCCTGCGGGCAAAAAGGCCCGCTCTATCTGCCTACAGATCCTGCGGCGCAGGGGCGCGCCACGCTACCCGAAACACTGGGCATTTCCACCAAGCCTTCCAGCGCAGCAACACTTGCAACGAAAGCCACGCCGATAGAGGCCAACGAGATTCCCCAGACCGATGCCAAGCCCTGAGGCTTGATGCACATCAACATGGCGCCCGGACTTACTCTCTAGAGTGATGGCATCTTGTCCTTTGACAAACTGCCATGTCCATTGAGCTCTATCGCGACAAAAACCACGTCTGTCTGATGTTCACCGACCTCATCGAGGAGGACGGTCAGGCGATTCAGGCCAACCAGTTCCTGATCGTGGACAACGGCACGGGCGCCATCATTGATCCCGGTGGCAACCTGGCTTTCAACGAGCTGTTCATGGGCATGTCGCGGCATTTCCCGCCGCAAAAGCTCGCCTATCTGATTGCCTCGCATGCCGACCCGGACATCATCGCCTCGCTGGATCGCTGGATGAGCAGCACGCGCGCACAACTGGTCATCTCGCGCATCTGGGAGCGCTTTGCACCGCACTTCACCAAGGTGGGCAAAACGGAAAACCGCGTCATTGGCGTACCTGACTCGGGCGGACGCCTGCCTCTGGGCCACAGCGAGCTGGTGCTGCTGCCCGCGCATTTTCTCCATGCCGAGGGTAACTTCCACTTCTACGACCCCATCAGCAAGATTCTGTTCACGGGCGACCTGGGCGTCTCTCTGACCACCGGCGCAGAAGCGCAGAAGCCCGTCACCGACCTCGCCCCGCATATTGCACGCATGGAAGGCTTTCATCGCCGCTACATGGTCTCCAACAAGATTTTGAGACTATGGGTGCAGATGGCACGGCAGTTGCCCATAGACATGATCGTGCCCCAGCATGGCGCTCCCATCATGGGCAAACAGGCGATTGGCGACCTGTTCAACTGGCTCGAAGGCCTGCAATGCGGCATCGACCTGTTCGACCAGCGCGCTTACCAGCTGCCTTCGGCAGAGATCGATCCGATCTCGCGTCAGGTACGTCCGCCGCTGCGCGCCGTGGCAGGTTGATTGCTTCTGAGTGCACGCAGCACTCGCCAGCCGAGCAAGGCACCGAGAATGGCTGCATAGACGGCCACCTCGCCAAAATTGTTCTTGCCGGCGCGCATCCAGAAAAAATGCAGCAAGGCCAGCGGCACCGCCACATAGACTGCTCGGTGCAGCCATTGCCAGCGCTTGCCGCCCAGAGCCCTGAGCATGAACTTTGGCGAGGTGACGGCCAGCACCAGCAGCAGTACCCAGGTGCTGAAACCCACCAAGATGAACGGGCGCTTGGGAATATCGGCCACGATATCGCCCCAGTCCAGCCCCATGTCGAACCAGGCATAGCAAAGCAGGTGCAGACAGGCGTAGAAGAACACATACAGGCCCAGCATGCGCCGGTAACGCACCAGCAGATTCCAGCCGCTGATCTGGCGCAGCGGCGTCACCGCCAGCACTATGCAGAGAAAGCGCAGGGTCCAGTCGCCCGTGCTGCGCAGCAGGGCTTCGGCCGGATTGGCCCCCAGCCCGTCGGTGAACGCCGCATATAACAGCCATGCGCAAGGCAGCAGGCACAGCATGAAGACCAGTGGCTTGGCCCAGGGCTTGAGCAACCAGGCCTGCATCAGTAGAACTTCTTCAGGTCCATGCCCGCATACAGCGACGCCACCTGATCGCCATAGCCGTTGAACAGCAGAGTCTTGCGGCGCTTGGCGAACAGCCCGCCCTCACCGATGCGCCGCTCGGTGGCCTGGCTCCAGCGCGGATGATCGACCTCGGGATTCACATTCGAATAAAAGCCGTACTCGTTGCGTGCCGCCTTGTTCCAGGCGGTGCCCGGCTCCTTGTCGGTCAGGCGGATCGCCACCAGCGACTTGGCGCTCTTGAAACCATATTTCCAGGGCACGACCAGGCGCAGCGGCGCACCATTCTGATTGGGCAGTACCTCGCCATACATGCCGAAGGCCAGCAGCGTCAGCGGGTGCATGGCCTCATCCAGCCGCAAGCCTTCGGTATAGGGCCAGTCCAGCACACCGCTTCTGAGTCCTGGCATCTGGGCCTTGTCGGCCAGGGTGACGAACTCCACATACCTGGCGCCGGAGAGCGGCTGCACTTTCTTGAGCAGTTCGGACAACGAGTAGCCCACCCAGGGGATGACCATGGACCAGCCCTCCACGCAGCGCAGGCGGTAGATGCGCTCTTCCATGGACGCGAGCTTGAGCAGGCTTTCGATGTCCAGGGTCTGTGGCTTCTGCACCAGGCCTTCTATGCGCACCGTCCAGGGCCGGGTCTTGAGCGTGTGTGCATTGCGTGCGGGCTCGTCCTTGTCGAGCCCGAACTCGTAGTAGTTGTTGTAGCTGGTCACGTCCTGGTAGCTGGTGGTCGCCTCCACGGTCATGGCGCCGGCCACCTTGCTGGCCACGCCCTTCAGGGCGGGTAGATGCACGCGATCGGCCGCAGCCAGCGCATCGCGGCCGGCCCAGCCGGCCAAGGTGGCGCCCGCCGCCCCCATGGCCAGGGTCTGCAGAAAGTCCCGGCGCTGCAGGTATTGGGTCTGAGGCGTGATCTCGCTGCCCAGTGGATGCTCAAAGCCTTGGTTGCTGTGACGAATCAGCATAGGAATGCTCCCAAACGACAATCAAGAGTAGTGCGATTTGGAAGCCCTCTGCGTCAGCAAAGTTCCCCCGAAGTGCTTAATAAAAAAGGAGCTGCTTGCGCTTGATGATCAATGGTTTCAGATTGTTTTCAACCTGAAATCCTTATTCAATCAGCGCAAGCAGCTCCTGTTTTTTGGGGTGCTTGTTACGCGGCCTACAGCTCGCCGTAGCTGTGCAGGCCCGACAGGAACATGTTCACGCCCAGGAAGGCAAAGGTGGTGACGGCCAGACCCGCCAGCGCCCACCAGGCAGACACCGTGCCGCGAAGACCCTTCATCAGGCGCATATGCAGCCAGGCCGCATAGTTGAGCCAGACGATCAGCGCCCAGGTTTCCTTGGGGTCCCAGCTCCAGTAGCCGCCCCAGGCCTCGGCGGCCCACAGAGCGCCGAGCACGGTGGCGATGGTGAAGAAGGCAAAGCCCACGGCGATGGCCTTGTACATAACGTCGTCCAGAATCTCGAACGAGGGCAGACGGGCCGCAATGCGCTTGCGCGAGAGCAGGATGCCGGCCACGATCAGGGCCGAGATGCCGAAGTACACCATCCAGTAGCTGCCGCCGTTCTCGGTCGCACCCTTGCGAAAGACGATGGGCTCGAAGCACAGCACCACGCCCAGCAGCCACAGCGGCGCAAGCTTGTACCACTTGGTCTCGGTGGCCTGCTGCTTGATCAGATATGCAAACGCCACCATGGCAGACAGCGCAAACGTGCCGTAGCCGATGAAGTTGGCGGGCACATGCAGCTTCATCCACCAGCTCTTGAGAGCCGGCACCAGGGGCTGAATCTCATGGGCCTGGCGCACCAACGTGTACCAGAGCAGAAAGCCCACGGCCGCGCTGACCACCAGCATCACAAAGCCGCCCAGGGCACGCGTGTCGTAATGCTGCTCGTAGTACAGATAGAAGATGGCCGTCATCCAGCAGAACATGACGAACACTTCATAGAGATTGCTGACGGGGATATGGCCGATGTCCGGGCCCAGCAGATAGCTCTCGTACCAGCGCACCATGGTGCCGATCAGCGCCATGGCGACAGCCAGCCAGGCCAGGCGCGAGCCCAGCAGCGACATGACCGAGCGCTCGCCCTTGGCAAACACGCCTATCCAGTAGAACGCCGTGCTGATGAAGAACACCATGCTCATCCACAGGATGGCGGACTGGCTGGAGAGGAAGTACTTCAGGCCGAAGACGGTCTCCGACCGTGCCAGTTCGCCGCCATCTCCTCCCTGGTACAGACCGATGGCCATCAGCGAGAAGCCGGCCACGGTCAGCATCAGCACCGCCAGCGGGCGCCAGAACCAGCCCATCCAGATCATGGCAGGGATGGTCGCCAGCAAAATGCCCTTCTCATACACATCCATATAGGCGGCGTAGCGCTGCAGCGCATAGCCCAGGCCCACGGCCACCACGACCGCGAACAACCAGTCAAACCAGTTGCGGCGGGCGAAATAGCCTTCGTTCAGAGTCAATGTCGTGGTTGCGGTGTTCATACAGAACCTCCGGGAGTCTTCTTTTGTAAGGGCTTGGCCCCGATCAGCTTGTCGGCCAGCATGACGAACTCGCGGTCGCCATCCATGGTCTTGCGGTTGGTGGACAAGGCCATGTTCGCATGGCTGCCATCATTCGCAGGGGTCAGCCAGATCCAGATGCGGCGGTCACGCACGTACAGCATGGCAAAAACGCCGATGATCAGAAAGAGGCAACCCAGGTAAACAATGTTTTTACCAGGAGCGCGTGCCACCTGGAACACGCTGGCCTGGACCTGCTTGAAGTCCTGCAGCATGAAGACCACGGGCGCCGGATAGAACTGCGCGTCGCTGAGCGAGAACACCGATTGCGTCATGAAGGCCTGGGTCTT
Organism: Comamonas sp. A7-5; assembly: GCF_039581385.1. Classification (NCBI taxonomy): domain Bacteria; kingdom Pseudomonadati; phylum Pseudomonadota; class Betaproteobacteria; order Burkholderiales; family Comamonadaceae; genus Comamonas; species Comamonas sp. A7-5. The sequence continues at coordinate 230,490 of NZ_JBCPWO010000002.1, read as the reverse complement.
CTCGTCGTTCTCGAAAGGCTTGAGCCCTGCCTGCTGGCGCACCTGCTGGGCCAGCTCGAACAGCACGCCGTTGAGAATCCGCACCAGCACCTCGCCGGCGCGCTCGCGCTCGGCCTCGGGCACATTGCTGTCCATGAAGTCCGATATCGCCTGCAAACCACCCAGCTGGCGGCCGTCAGGGCCCTTGAACTTGGCGTCCTGTCCGGCAAACAGCTCCAGCGCCTTGAGAGCGGACTGCGTCAGCGGCTCGGCCAGCTCGGGTTTGGAGACATCGACCGCCCGCTGCACATAGGCGCGCGCCGCCTTCTCGGCCTGGGCCTTGTTCTGCATGGCCTGGCGCAGCTGCATGAAGGTGTTCATCGTGCCCTCAGGATCGGCAGGCACGCGCAGATAGCGCATCTGGTCGGCCTGGTTCTCACGCACGCCAAGCAGGAAGACGGGCTGGCCCTCGCCCGTGTCAACGGGCAGCATATAGTTCTGGAACTCGCGCGCCTGACCCGAGGCATCGCGCAGCTTGTAGCCCACGCTGGGGCCGATATTGCGCAAATCCTTTTTGTCCGTGGTCTTGTGGGCAGCGCCCAGACGCTCGTCGATGGCCTGCTTCAGATCGACCTTGCGCACATCGGTGCCGGCACCGCCCTTGTCCTGGCCGCCGAAGTTCTCCACATTGATGGTGCGCAGTGCCGTGTACTCCAGCGTCACCTTGTCCTGCTGGCCATCGGCCAGCTTGCGCACGAACTCGGTCGAGTTGCCGATCACGCCCTCCACGTCGAAGGGCTGGGAGACGCCATCCATGGGCACGGCATGCAGCTTGACGCTGGAGCCGCCGTCATCGAAGCTGCTCTGGTAGATCTCGATGCCCTTGTAGCTGGCCGGATGGTTCACTTCCACGCGCTTTTCCAGCTTCTCGCCGGTGGCTCGGTCGTGGATGACGATATCGCTGGCGAACAGCTTGGGCATGCCGGTGGAGTAGTACTCCACGATGAATTTCTTGAGTTCCACCGAAAATGGCAGATCTTGCAGCAAGATGCCATCCGATTGATTCAGGATCGCAGTACCGGACTGCGTGCCTTCGGACACCATGAGGTTGCCGCGGAAGGTCGGATTCTTGATCGACAGACGATGCTCTGGCGCCACGTCCGAGATCATGCCGCCGCCGGTATAAGGCGTTTTGCCGCCCAGCAGCATCTGGGCCCGCACGATGAGATCGCCGTCAAACAGCCCGCCAATGCAGATCAGCACGATCGCGCAATGAGCGGCGATATAGCCCAGCTTGTTGGCCGCACCGGCCTTGGCTGCCAGCATCCAGCCGGTACCGGGCCCGGCCGCCGTATCGCGCTGCTGCATCTTGACCTTCCAGCCGCCAGACACCAGTTGCTGGCCGATGCGCTTGGCCGCCTCTTCGGTGCTGCCAGCCACATCCGCCTCGGCGCGATGGTGGAAGGCCTTGAGGCTTTGCTCGCGGAGGTTCTCCTTGTAGTTGCGGATGTCGGCCAGATATTTGGGAGCATGGCGGCTCACGCACAACGAAGTGCTGATGACCAGGAAGGCCAGAATCAGCAGAAACCACCAGGCGCTGTAGACCGCATTGAGCTTCAGCGCCAGAAACAGCTGCGCCCAGAAGGGACCGAACTGGTTGACATAGTTGACCAGCGGTTCATGTTGCTTGAGCACCGTGCCGATGACCGATGCGATGCAGATCACCGTGAGCAGTGAAATCGCAAAGCGCATGGAGGCCAGCAACTCCAGAGTCGCGCGCACTGCCTGTGAGCGAGAGGAGTCACGATCGCGAAGTGGAAGGTCTGACATGAGGATGAGATAGAGCCGAACGCAAAAAGGCGGGCCATCTGCTGAACTAGCCGATGGGCCCGCCTGACTTGGGGGGTGCCAGATGCCTGAAAGTTCCCGAAGTCACCCGCGCATCTGATGAAAAGGATTTTTAACGCAAGCCAGCTATATAGTCTGCCACGGCCTTGATTTCGCGATCATTAAGCTTGGCAGCAACCTGGGCCATGGGAATGCTATTGCTGCGCTTGCCGTCGCGGAAGTCCGTCAACGACTTCACGGTGTATTCCGCATGCTGACCCGACAGACGCGGGTACTGGGCCGGAATGCCGGAGCCGTTGGGACTGTGGCAGCTCGCGCAGGCTGCAATCTGGCGCTCCTGAATGCCACCGCGGTAAATGCGTTCACCCAGGGCGATGGAGTCCTTGTCCTTGGAGAAACCGTTCTTGGGTGCCTGGGTATGCAGCCAGGCCGCAATGTTCTGCATATCGCCATCGCTGAGCGTGGCGGCGAAGCCCTTCATCACCGGGTCGTTGCGCTTGCCATCCTTGAACTCGCGCAGCTGCTTGACCAGATACTCGGGGTGCTGGCCGGCCAGCTTGGGCTGCAGGGGAATGGTGGAATTGCCGTCTGCGGCGTGACAGGCGGCGCAAACCGCCCCATAACTGGCTTGCCCTTTGGCAGCATCCGCCTTCACAGGTGTTTCTCCCGCCGAAAATGCGGGGAAGGCAGGTGCTGCGAAAATGGCAGCAGTCAGCAAAGAGGCAAGCAACTTCATATCAAGGGGCTGGGTCTATTGTTGAGAGCGCGAATCCGTCAAATTCTACAATGGGCCTCCCTGAAATAGTTACCGTCATGACCCATGCTTCCCCGGATACCACTGCCGGAAAAACACTTTCTTTGATCGACAGCAAGCTTGCGATGGGCTGGATGCACACCGCGCGCTTTTTCACGACCGCGGCCCAGCTCAACCAGCTGCCCAAGGTCGACGTTCCCGAGATTGCCTTCGTTGGCCGCTCCAACGCCGGCAAGTCCACCGCCATCAATACGCTGACCCAGCAAAAGCAGCTGGCTTTCGCTTCCAAGAAGCCCGGCCGTACCCAGCACATCAACCTGTTTGCGCTGGGCAAGCAGGGCGTGACCGACGCCGTGCTGGCCGACCTGCCCGGCTATGGCTACGCTGCCGTCTCCCGCACCGACAAGGAGCGCTGGCAGCGCGTCATGCTCAACTATCTGATGAGCCGCGAAAGCCTCTCCGCCGTGGTGCTGCTGTGCGACCCGCGCCTGGGCCTGACCGAACTCGACGAAGCCCTGCTGGATGCCATCCGCCCACGCGTGGAGCAAGGCCTGAAGTTCCTCATCGTGCTGACCAAGGCCGACAAGCTGACCCGCGCCGAGCAGGCCAAGATCCTGTCCATCACCAAGCTCAATGCGGGCGGTGGCGAGGTGCGTCTGTTCTCTGCCCTCAAAAAGCAGGGCGTGGACGATGTGGCCCAGTTGCTGTGGCACTGGTGCCACCCCGAGGGGTTGCCCCAGGCGGGGACGCCCCAGGCGGGAATGCCCCAGGCTGCGCCCGTCACCCAAGCGACGCCCGCAGACGAGACACCTGCGCAAAATCAGCCATAGGCGCTTATCTTGCAAGCGCCAGAAGCTACAAAAAGGAGAGCTTCATGGTCACGACTTGCACGCATACCCTGTCCACAGGGGTTGAACTGGAATGCCGCACCAGCGGCGAGCCGGGTCAGCCCCTGTTGCTGTTTCTGCACGGTTTCCCCGAAGGCGCTTTCATCTGGGATGGGCTGCTTGAGCAATTCGGCAGCCGCTACCGCTGCGTGGCGCCCAATCTGCGCGGCTATGGTCGCTCCAGCCAGCCCACGGCCATCAGTGACTACCGCGCCAAATACCTGGTGGAGGATCTGGCCGCCCTGATTGCGCTGGAGAGTCGTGACAAGCGCGCTGCCTGCGTGATTGCCCATGACTGGGGCGGTGCCGTGGCCTGGGGTCTGGCCAACCGCTACCCCCAGCAGCTTGAGCGGCTGCTCATACTCAACTCCCCGCATCCCGGCAGCTTCTTGCGCGAACTTCAGTCCAACCCTGTGCAGCAGTCCGCCAGCCAGTACATGCATTTTCTGCGCCGGCCCGACGCCCCCGAGCTGCTGGCCGAAAACGGCTGGCAGCGCATGCTGGGATTCTTTCAGAACCCCGACGGCAGCATGCCCGCATGGCTGACGCCCGAGCGTCAGCAGCAATACCGCGAGCATTGGGATCTGGGCGTGCACGGCGCCTGCATGTTCTACGCTGCCAGCCCGCTGGTGCCCCCCCGACCCGGCGGCAGCGCCGAGGAGCTGCAGGACATTCGCGAGCTCAGCCTGCCCGATGAAATGCTGCACATCCCTGTGCCGGTGCGCATTCTCTGGGGCGATAGCGACCTGGCACTGCAGCCCGCCTTGCTGCATGGGCTGGAGCAATGGGTGCCGCAGCTTGCGATAGAGCATCTGCAAGGCTGCAGCCACTGGGTGGTCCATGAAAGACCCGATGCCGTGCAGCGCGCTCTGGCGGAGTTTCTTCAGACGCCAGCTCGCTCCTGAAAAGGAAGCCTCTGGCGCCCATGCCATCAGGCATGGAAACGATTTGACGCCTATTTCCCGGAGTACAGCGATGGCTCGCCATCGGGGCGCGTCTTGAAGCGTTTATGCACCCAGTAATACTGCGGCACCATGGTCATGATGGCGGCCTGCAGCTCGCGGTTCATGCGGGCGGTGTCGGCCACATGGTCGTCAGTCGGGAAGTTCTCCCAGGCCGGCGTCAGCTCGGCCACATAGCCTTCAGGCGTCATGCGGTTGTAGAGCGCCACCACCTTGGCCTTGCCCAGACGCGCAAAGCGCGAAAGCGAGGGAATCGTGGCCGTGTTTTCCACCGCAAAAAAGGGCACGAACACCGAATCGTTCTTGCCATAGTCCATATCGGGCAGCAGATACAGCAGCCCGCCCTTGCGCAGGCACTGGATGATGGGCTTGACGCCATCGGCACGATTGAGCATCTTCACATTGCCGAAGCGCTGACGGCCATTCATGAACCAGGCATCCAGGTCCGGATCGGGATTGGTGGCAAAGATGGAGGTGAACTCGCGCTCGGTATTGAGCGGCAGGGCCAGGCCACCGGCATCCATGCTGTAGAAATGCGGTGCGAAGACGATGGTGGGCGTATCGCCCTCCAGTTCATGCGTGGCCCCGACCAGCTTGACACGGCTGCGCACCAGCTCCTCGGAGCCGAACCACAACCAGCTTCTGTCGAGAAAAGTCTGGCAAAAGACCTCAAAAGACTCTTTCGCCCAGGCTTTGCGCTGCGCCTCAGGCACATCGGGAAAGCACAGCTCGAAATTGCGCAGCGCGATGCGCCGGCGCTGGCCCGCCACCACAAACAGCACACGCCCCACAAACTTGCCCAGACCACGTAGCAGGGGTAGAGGCAGCTTGGCCAGCACATGCATGAAGCCGATGGCGATCTTGCTGACGCTCATGCCTTCTCCCCCGAGAGTTGCTTGTCTTCACGCGGCTGCTTGTAGCGGCCATAGCCCCACAGGTATTGCTGCGGAGACTGGCGAATGGTGGTTTCCATGGCGTGATTGATCAGCGCCACGGTGGCTTCCAGCGATTGAGATTCGGGCACAGGCAATTCCTCTAGATACAGCGTGTAGCCCCGCCCCCAGGACTTGCGCTCGCACCGCGCCACGATGACCGTGGCCCCGGTTTGCAGCACCAGACGTGCCGCCAATGTCATCGTATACGCATCACGGCCGAAAAAAGGCGACCAGATGCCCAGACCGTTGGGCGGCACCTGATCAGGCAGCAGCCCCACAGCCGCCCCCTGGCGCAGCGCCTTGATCATCTGACGCACACCCGCGAGGGTGGTGGGAACGGCCTGAACGCCAGGACGATTGCGCGCGGTTTCCAGAATTTCGGCCAGCCAGCCCTGACGTGCGGGGCGGTAAAGCACGGTGATTGCGCCATGCCGATCCGACCAGCGCCGCGCCGCGGCCTGCACGGACATCTCGAAGCAACCCAGATGTGGCGTAAGAAACACAATGCCCTTGCCACGCGCATAGGCCTGCTCGGCCACGGCTCCATTGACGATATCGCAATCCGGCAACTGGCCCAGCCAGATACGCGGCATCTCGAACACCATGCGACCCGCATGTCCCACCGCAGCCCTGACCTGGGCAAATGCATAGCCAGCCTGGGCGGCGTTGGCCGCAAATCGGCGCCGATAGGTGGGAGATAGCGCCCAGGTCACCCACCCCATGGCAGCGCCAAGGCCATGCAATAGCCATAAAGGCAGTGCAGCAAACAGTCGAAACAGGGAAGGCATTAGAATAACGGGGTCGCTGAGTTAAAGAGCAACTTGCAGGGCGACGTAAAAACAAAACTGCTAAAGCGTTCGCCAGACTTCGAAGCTCGGGCAACGCAATTGCCCAAGCTACAAGGAGTTATATCAATGGCGAACAGCGATTTTCTGTTTACCTCGGAATCGGTTTCTGAAGGCCACCCCGACAAGGTTGCCGACCAGATCTCTGACGCGATTCTGGACGCTATTTTCACCCAAGACCCGCACAGCCGCGTGGCTGCCGAGACACTGACCAACACCGGTCTGGTGGTATTGGCCGGTGAGATCACCACCGGTGCGAATGTGGACTACATCCAGGTCGCACGCGACACCATCAAGCGCATCGGCTACGACAACACCGAATACGGCATCGACTACAAGGGTTGCTCGGTACTCGTCGCCTACGACAAGCAAAGCCAGGACATCGCCCAGGGCGTGGACAAGGCCAGCGATGACGAGCTGAATACCGGCGCTGGCGACCAGGGCCTGATGTTCGGCTACGCCTGCGACGAAACACCCGAGCTGATGCCAGCGCCCATCTATTACGCGCACCGCCTGATGGAACGCCAGGCCCAGCTACGCAAGGATGGCCGTCTGCCTTTCCTGCGCCCCGACGCCAAGAGCCAGGTGACCCTGCGCTATGTGGATGGCAAGCCCCACAGCATCGACACCGTGGTGCTGTCCACCCAGCACAGCCCCGATCAGTCGGAAACGGCAACCAAGATGAAGGCATCTTTCACCGAAGCCATCATTGAGGAAATCATCAAGCCCGTGCTGCCTTCGGCCTGGCTGCAAGAGACCAAGTACCTGATCAACCCCACGGGCCGCTTCGTCGTGGGCGGCCCTCAGGGTGACTGCGGCCTGACCGGCCGCAAGATCATCGTGGACACCTACGGCGGTGCCTGCCCCCATGGCGGCGGTGCCTTCTCCGGCAAGGATCCAACCAAGGTGGACCGCTCGGCCGCCTACGCCGCCCGCTATGTGGCCAAGAACGTGGTGGCCGCCGGTCTGGCGCGCCAGTGCCAGGTCCAGGTCGCTTACGCCATCGGCGTGGCCCGCCCCATGAACATCACCGTGTACACCGAAGGCACGGGCGTGATTCCCGATGCTGAAATCGCCAAGCTGGTGGCTGCGCATTTCGACCTGCGCCCCAAGGGCATCATCCAGATGCTGGATCTGCTGCGCCCCATCTACAGCAAGACTGCAGCTTACGGTCACTTCGGCCGCGAAGAGCCCGAGTTCACCTGGGAACGCACCGACAAGGCAGCCCTGCTGCGCGCCGCCGCAGGTCTGAAGTGATTCGGACACCCACTGGGCCTGAGAATCCAAGGGCTTGAGCCTTCAAGCCTCATCAAGAAGCCATCGCGAACCATTGCGGTGGCTTTTTTGTTGTCGGATCAAACCGACAAGGATTTCCCCCGAATGAGCACCGCAAGCCTGCGCCCGGCGACTTAGGCTTGAAACATCGCTTCAGACAAAGGAGTTCCGATGCTCAAGTGGGCCATTATTTTTGCCATCATCTCCCTGGTGGCCGGTGTTTTCGGCTTTACCGGCGTAGCCGCGGGCGCTGCCGGCATAGCCAAGATCCTGTTCTTTATTTTCATTGCCGTTGCCGTGATCTTCGTGGTTCTGGCCCTACTGGGCATTGGAGCAGTCAGCTAACCGCCCTCCGCTGCACACCCGCCCAAATGCCTGCCTTGTGCAGGCATTTTTCATGCAGACCGGCCTCAAAGCCCTCGGGCAGTCAGCGCCAGCGTCTGGCTGAAGCCGGGCTTGGCCCGGTAAAGCTGGGCGGGCCGGTGCGCCCCGCCACCCAGCATGGCCCCAGGCACAACCTCCAGCCAGTCCATCTCGTCCATCTTGCGCCTGAAGCTGACCTTGTTCAGCGGCTCGCCCAGAATGTTTTCATAGACCTGCTGCAGTTGCGGCAGCGTGAAGGTTTCGCCGCACAGATGCACGGGCAAGGAGGAATACAGGCTTTTGCTGCGCACGCGCTCCAGGGCGGCGTCCAGGATGGCACGGTGATCGAACGGCAGTTGCGGCAGAGCCGAGAGCGGCACCACGCTGATATCGGAGCGATCGGGGGGCAGGTTCTGCACGGGCAGCAGAGCGCAATAGGCGATTGCCACCGACCAGCCGCGCGGATCACGCGCCGGGCCGCTGAAAGTGGCCAGCTGCTCCAGATACGCACCTTCTATGCCCACCTTGGTTCTGAGCACGCGCGCCGCACTGGCCTTGGCGTCCGCATCCTCATCGGTATGAATAAAGCCGCCGGGCAAGGCCCACACCCCGGCAAAAGGCGCAGCCTGACGACGCAGCAGCACGGCATGCAGCTGCTGCTCCACCAGAGTCAGCAGCACCACATCCACACTCACCTGCACCGCTTCCCTGCGCTCATCGCTTTGATTCATTTTTTTACCAACTTCGTTTTTCTTGTCTGATTATTTCATATCAATCCAAAAATACTTAGTTGCAAAAATATTTTAAGTGTTTTAGACTGCAGACATTGCATCTCGCATGAAAGCTGAACACCATGAGTCATCCACAAACCCAGCTGCTCATCATTGACCCGCAAAACGACTTCTGCGATCTGCCTGCAGACTGGTGCCCCCGCTCACCAGACACTCATCAGCTGATAGCACCCAGCCTTCCGGTGACGGGCGCTCATGCCGATATGCAGCGCCTGAGCAGCTGGATGGCAGCCCAGGGAGACAAGCTGGGCCAGATCACCATCACTCTGGACTCGCATCAGGCTTATGACATTGCCCACCCCGCCTTCTGGCAGCAGCGCGATGGCCATGCCGTCCTGCCATTCACCTCGATCACGGCAGCGCAGGTCCGTGCTGGCGACTATGCACCGCGCAACGCTGCCGAACGCGAATGCACTCTGCAATACCTGGATCAGTTGGAGGCCCAAGGCAGCTACACCCTGATGGTCTGGCCGCTGCACTGCGAGATCGGGAGCTGGGGCCATGGCATGCATGCCAGCGTGCTCGCGGCCTGCCGCCAGTGGCAGCAGTTGCAGCACCGAGCCACCCGCCATGTCTTCAAGGGCATGAACCCCTGGACCGAGCATTACAGCGCCATTCGCGCCGAGGTGCCCGATCCGCAGGATGGCGAAACCGGACTCAACACTGCCCTGCTGGCCCAGTTGCGCCAGAGCAGCACCCTGGTGATCGCGGGCGAAGCCAGCAGCCACTGCGTAGGCGCCACCACCGAGCACATCGTGGAGCACTGGGAAAGCAGCGACTACTCGCGCATCGTGCTGCTGACGGACTGCATGAGCCCGGTCGCCGGATTCGAGGGCGCGCACCTCGACTTCCTGCAACGCATGCGCGCAACCGGTGTACGCTGCGAAACCAGCGCCAGCTTTGGCTTATGAGACAAATCAGCCTCTAGCGCCTATGGATAAAGCGCTAGCAGCTCATATTTTTGAAAAGAAGAACGGCATGAAGCCCATCATCACCAGCCTGCTGGACACCGACCTCTACAAATTCACGATGTGGCAGGCCATGCTGCACCGCCACCCCCAGACCGAGGCCGAGTACGAATTTGTCTGCCGCACGCCCACGGCCTTCCCGCTGGCCGAGCTGTTGCCCGAGGTGGAGCGCGAGCTGGACGCCCTGTGCAGCCTGCGTTTCGACAAGGGCGAGCTGGACTATCTGGCCGGCCTGCGCTTCATGAAGAGCGACTTCATCGACTTTCTGCGCATCTTCCAGTTCCAGCGTGCCTTCATCCGCGCCTGGGCCGAAGGCGACCGGCTCCATATCGTTGCCAAGGGCCCGCAAGTCCATGTAATGGGCTTCGAGATCTATGTGCTGGCCATCGTCAACGAGCTGTACTTCCGCCGCTTCGATGCCGATGCCGCCCTTGTCGAAGGCCGCAAGCGCCTGCAGGTCAAGCTGGCCCAGCTCAAGCATCTGGCTGTCGAGGCCAGGCTGCACAACCCCTTCGAGCTGTTCGACTTCGGCGTGCGCCGCCGCTTCTCGGGAGCCTGGCAACGCGAGGTGGTACAGGCTTTTGCCCAGGAGACCGCGCAGTGGTTCAAGGGCACGTCCAACGTGCTGCTGGCTCGCGACCTGAACCTGGTGCCCATTGGCACCATGGCCCATGAGTATCTGCAGACCTATCAGGCCCTGGGCGTGCGCCTGCGCGACTTCCAGGTGGCCGCCCTCGAGGACTGGGTGCAGGAATACCGCGGCGACCTGGGTATCGCCCTGACCGATACCGTGGGCATGGACGCCTTTCTGGCCGACTTCGACATGTACTTTGCCAAGCTCTTCGACGGCCTGCGCCATGACTCCGGCGATCCCTTCGAGTGGGGCGAGAAGGCCATTGCCCACTATGAAAAGCTGCGCATTGCGCCGCAGAGCAAGCGCCTGGTGTTCTCGGACGGACTGGACCTGGACACGGCCCTGGCGCTCTACCACCGCTTTGCAGATCGCATCCAGTGCGGCTTCGGCATAGGCACGCGATTGACCAATGACATGGGACTGACCACGATCAATATCGTGATGAAGCTGACCCATGCCAATGGCCAGCCCGTAGCCAAGATTTCGGACTCGCCCGGCAAGACGCTGTGCAACGACGAGACCTATCTGGCCTATCTGCGCCAGGTCTTCAACATCCCTGAGCCTGCTGCCAAGGCCGCCTGATTCCCTGGAGAAAACCATGCTGAAAGTCACCCTCGCCCAGCTCAACTACATGGTGGGCGACATCAGCGGCAATATCCGCCGCATGAGAGAAGCCGCAACCAGGGCCGCGGCCGAACAGGCCGACCTGGTGGTGTTTTCCGAGCTGTCGCTGTGCGGCTACTACCCCGGCGACCTGCTGGACGAGCCCAGCTTTCTGCAAAGACTGGATGCAGGTCTGCAGGAATTGCTGCAGGCCACGTGCCAGTTCCCCGATCTTCACTGGGTCGTGGGCGCGCCGACTCGACACGATGGCCCCGGCAAACCGCTGCACAACAGCCTGCTGGTGCTCAAGAACGGACAAATCCGCCTGCAGTACGACAAGCAACTGCTGCCCACCTACAACATCTTTGACGAGCGCCGCCACTTCGAGCCCGGAGCCGACACGGCCAAGGTGCTGCGCGTGGGCAACTGCCAGGTGGGCTTTCTGGTCTGCGAGGACGGCTGGAACGACCAGGGCGCCGACTACGCCACCAACCCGTTCGTGCGCATGGGCGATGCGGCCCCCGACCTGGTCATCAGCATCAACGCCAGCCCCAGCCACCTGGGCAAGCGCGAGCAGCGTCACGAGATCTTCACCCAGGCGGCGGCACGCCACAAGCTGGCCATCCTCTACATCAACCAGATCGGCGGCCAGGACCAGATCGTGTTCGACGGCGCATCGTTTGCCGTCGAGCCCGAGGCAGGACTGGTTTTTGAAGCCAGGCGCTTCGAGGAAGATGTCTGCACGCTGGAGCTGAATGCGCAGGGCCGGTTTCAGGCCTGCGACGGCACTGCCTTGCCTACCGTGCCGACGCAAGGCCTGGCCACCATGGAGTTCTACCGTCAGCAGATCGTGCTGGGCCTGCGCGACTATGCGCGCCGCTGCGGCTTCAAGCAGGTGGTGGTGGGTAGCTCGGGCGGCATCGATTCGGCCTTGACGCTGGCCCTGGCCGTCGATGCCCTGGGAGCGGACAACGTGGTCGGCATCACCATGCCGTCGAGCTACTCCTCTGCGGGCTCGGTCGACGACTCCGTGCTGCTGTGCCGCAATCTGGGCATCAGACTCTACGAGCATCCAATCAAGGAGCTGGTCACCACCTATGCACGCCAGTTCGAGGCCAGCTTTGGCGAGCCGCTCAAGGGCCTGGCGCTGGAGAATCTGCAGGCCCGCGCACGCGGCACCACGCTGATGGAGTTTTCCAATGCCTTCGGCCATCTGCTGCTGACCACGGGCAACAAGTCCGAAGTCTCGGTGGGCTACTGCACCCTGTATGGCGACACCAACGGCGGTCTGGGCCTGCTCGGAGATCTGTACAAGACCGAGGTCTTCGAGCTGTCACGCCATATCAATACGCATGCGGGCCGCGAGCTGATCCCGCAGACCATCATCGACAAGCCGCCCTCGGCCGAGCTGGCTCCCGGCCAGAAGGACGAGGACAGCCTGCCGCCCTATGCCGTGCTCGACGAGATTCTCAAATGGCATATCGAGGGCCAGCATCTTTCCAGCAAGGAATATGCGCATGCCGCAGCCTTTGTGGCCAGGCTGCGCACCCAGGCCGGCGGGCCCGAGACCATTGCCCGTGTGCAGAAGCTGGTGTTCCGCAGCGAATACAAGCGCCGCCAGGCTCCGCCCATGCTCAGAGTACGTCCACGGGCCTTTGGCACGGGCCGGCAGATGCCGATTGCGGCACACTACGAGTAGCAATGCCCGGCACCTGCTTGAGACTAGCTGGCAAAGCCTTGCTGCACCTCGGGTGCGGCCGAGCGCCTGGCAGCCTGTCTCGAATGCCGACTTTGGCCGTACCGGGCCTGGTTAAACATTAAAAAGTGAGCTAATTTCGCTTACCCAGTAAACGTTTAGCGCGTTTTTATCCATATTTGCCCTTGTGGGCGCCGATTTCTGTACGGGTTTCGCTCTCATGCCTCAAGCCAGTCCCAACACCTCCAGCAAGCGTGTCATCGCCGCCGCACCCGAGACCCTGCCCACCTCCGTGCCCTTGCATACCGCCGTGCTGATCGGCCGCTTCCAGCCTCTGCACAACGGCCATATGGCCTTGCTGCATGCCGCACTGGAGCGGGCTCGCCAGGTCGTGGTGATACTGGGCAGCGCCTGGCAGGCACCCAATCCCAAAAATCCGTTCAGCTGGCAGGAGCGCGCGCAGATGTTGCGCAATGCGTTATCGAAAGAGGATGCCGAGCGCGTGCGCTGCGTGCCCGTGCGCGACTATTACAACGAGCCGCTGTGGGTGCATGCCGTACGCGAAGCCGTGCAGGCCCATGTGCCCGAGGGCGCGAGCGTGGCCCTGGTCGGTCATTTCAAGGACTCCAGCAGCAGCTATCTGGCCCGCTTTCCGGGCTGGGAGCTGATCAGCCTGCCGCGCCTGGGCCAGTTCGACGCCACTCCGCTGCGCGAAATCTTCTTCGGTGAAGGCGGCGCCTCGCCCGAAACCATGGATGCCGCCCTGGCCAGGCTTTCCTCCCAGATGCCCGAGAGCACGCTGGACTTTCTGCGCCGCTGGGCCCAGACACCGCTGTATCTGCGCCTGCAAAAGGAATGGCATATGCTGCAGGACTACAAGCGGGCCTGGGCCAAGGCGCCTTATGCGCCGGTGTTCGTCACCGTGGATGCGCTGCTGCGCTGCCGTGCCAAGGGCCAGGACCAGGTGTTGCTGATCCAGCGCGGCCATGCGCCGGGCCAGGGCCTCTGGGCGCTGCCCGGCGGCTTTCTCGAGCAGCGCGACAGCCTCTGGCAATCCTGCATGCGCGAGCTGCGTGAAGAAACCTGCTCCTCCATCAGCGAGGCGGATTTGCTGGCAGCCCTGCAGGCCGTGCAGGTCTTCGATCACCCGGACCGCAGCCTGCGCGGGCGTACCATTACCCATGTGCACTATCTGGATCTGGGAGTGCAGCCCAGCCTGCCTCCGGTACAGGGTGCGGACGACGCCGCCCTGGCCCGCTGGGTGCCGATTGCCGATCTGCCCCGCATGGAGGCCGAGTTCTTCGAGGACCATTTCCAGATCCTGTGCCAGTTCCTGCCCGTGACTCTGGCTCAGAGCGAGCCCGAGCGCCAGGTCGCCTGATACAACAAAACCATAGCTGCGAGCGCTTTACCATCAAGCGCTTGAGCCACTTTTTCCTGATATTTAATGAGCCAGCTCCATATCCGCCCCGCCACCGAGCAAGACATCGACCTGATCCTGCACTTCGTACGCGAACTCGCCATCTATGAAAAGGCCGAGCACGAAGTCAAGGCCACGCCCGACCATGTGCGTCGCACGCTGTTCTGCGCCAACCCGGCTGTCTTCGGCCTGATCTGCGAGATTGACGGCCAGGCCGTGGGCTTTGCCGTGTATTTCTTCAACTATTCCACCTGGCAGGGCCAGCATGGCCTGTATCTGGAAGATCTGTACATCACGCCTGACGCCCGCGGCCACGGCGCCGGCAAGGCCCTGCTCCAGCATCTGGCCCGGATCGCCATGGAAAAGGACTGCGGCCGCTTTGAATGGAGTTGCCTGGACTGGAACACGCCCTCCATCAAGTTCTATGACAGCCTGGGCGCCCTGCCACAGACCGAGTGGATCCGCTATCGCATGACGGGCTCGGCCCTGCAGGCCATGGCCACGGGTGACAAACAGGCTTGAGCCCCAGGCAGGATCATCCAGAGTGATGTGTGCAGCCCTTCGAAGTGATGCGCGCCCCTTTGCAGATTGAGTGTACGCAACATCAACAATGCGGCGCGTTCGCGCTTGCGCCAAAATGAATGGTTTTGCAAAACAATAACAAAGGCGGCAATCAGTGCTGACCTTTCACACTATCTCTGGAATCCAGAATGCCAAGCTATCAAGAACTCATCGCTCAGAAAAATGCGCTGGACAAGCGCATCGAAGAAGCGCGCAGCACCGAAGCCAAGGAAGCCCTGGCCACCGTCAAGCAACTGATCGCCACCTTCGGCTTTACCTCTCAGCAGGTTTTCCCCTGGAAGCCTGAAGAAAAGAAAAAGGTCGAGGCCAGGTACTATGACCCCGAAAGTGGTGCGACCTGGACCGGCCGCGGCAAGCCCCCAAAGTGGATCGAAGGCAAGGATCGCGGCCAGTACGAGATCAAGACCACGCCCAACGTGGACTTCAGCGCGCCGCGCGACGAAAAAAACCCGTTCCCGGTTCAATAAGCAGCCCGGCCGTTCAGCCGCCAGCAGCCTGCTCCGCCGGCTGCGGTGCCTTGAGCATGCGCACCAGGGCCGCCACGTTCAGGCACTGGATGAGCAAATCGCCGTCATTGGCCCGGATCAAGCGGTCAACCAGCTGATCCGCCGCACCCGCCATTGCAGGGGCCAGTCGCAGCTGCCCGCTCTCGAATCGCGCCACCCCTTCGAGATCGCTGACCAGCACACCCAGCTTGAGCCCCCTGTGCTCCAGCACGATCACCTGGCTTTGCGCCGTCCTGGTCACGGGCTTGCCAAAAAGCAGCTCCCCCAGATCGAATACCCAGACATAGCCAGCCACAACCCCTTGGCTGCGCCGCGCCAGCGTGCCCACGCAATGCGGCAAGCGACCGGCTGAAACGGGGGCGATGGCCGAGGCACTCTGAGCCTCGAGCACGCAGGCAGCATCCACGGCGAGCACGCTGCACCCCACAAAAAAGGTCGCCATCTCCATGCCCACGGCACTGCCCTGGCTGGCCGCCGCCAAGCTTTGCACCCTGGTGTTGCGGCGAGAGACGGCCGCCAGCGCATCGTCCTGCACGGCACCAAACGCCTGCACGGACAAGGCCAGCACCTCTTCGCTATAGCCGTCGCTGCGCTTGAACTCCCGGTAACCGCTGCCCGCCGTGATAGCCACCACGCAATACTGGCCCTGATACACCATGGCGCGGGCCATGCTCTGTCCAGATGCCAGGGCCAGCATCTGCGGCGGCAGATCCAGCTGCATGCCCGGCTGCAGCTGCACATCCGAGGAAGACATGACCAGGCCCGAGCGGTTCAGATAGGCCACCCGCCTGCCGCCTGCCGCCTGAACACCGGTCACGCCCTCAAGCATGGCCTTGAATTCACGCTGTGCATGGAACACCAGGCCGATTCCGCCCAGCACCACGCCATCGGCATTGCGTATGGCCGCGTGATAGACATAGGTCGGGCCGTCCTCCTCGTGCTGAACACAAGGGCGCCATGGCGAGACGTGATAGGCCTGGGTCCCGCCCAGCGCCAGAACCTGGTGCAGGCTGTCCGTCTCTATATAGGTGCCCAGCAGCCCACGGATCTCGGCATCGGGGCGGCCTCGCTGACTGACGGCCACGACCCTGCCGCGAACGTCATAGACCATGATTTGCTGGTAGACCGTATACAGGTCGTGAATGGCGGTGAGCAGCGCACAGGCCTCGCTCACCTGATCCGGGGCCGTCTCGCCCAAGGCCAGGTCCTCGAGCAATTCGGACAGCTGCGGCGTCAAGGCCCACCAGCGGCAGTCGTTGGCACGCTCATAGAGATTGCGATCGAGCAGATCCACCAGCAGACTGGTCAACAGGCTGTTGTCTCTCAGTGCGGTGTTGAGCACCGTGCCGTAGAGCGCATCGATGGACTGGGAGAAGACCTCGTTGGTCCGCGCCCCCGTCTCGCCAATCTGCTCCAGCACGGCCTGCAGCCGCGTGTTGTCCATCTGCTTGCCTGCTGTCATGACGCGGCCGTTCCAGACCACACGTCGTATGGTGTCCGCTGCGCTGCGTATGGCATGCAGGGGTGGGCAGAAGCGATGTGCATGTGCCAGCAGGCCCTGGGCCACCGCGGCATCCAGCCCATCCAGACCTGCTTGCGATTGAAGACCGAAGGCCAGCTCCAGCGGCGTCATGATCTGCGCCCGCCAGCCCTGGGGGCCCATATAGCCTTGATAGCCTGCCGAGGCCGCCGATTGCACCAGATAGGTGCGTCCTCCATGTACATACAGCGAATCCGCACCATCACGGTGAGGCCGCACGTTCGCACCCACACCAATCCAGTGCGGATCGCTGCTGGCCAGCACCAGTCCCCGATCATCGAGCAACAGGGCGATGCTGGTCTGAGCTTCGGGCGCGCCGCTACCGTCTGTCCGGTCTCGGCCGCTCCAGATGCCTTGCATCTCGCCATCAAAGTCAAAACACAGGCACAGCACGCCAATAGGCTGGCGGTTGCCGGCGTGCAGCATGCGATGCGCATAGATCAACGCGCTGCCGTGCCCTGGCAGCAGGTCGGTGGCACCGAAACTCTGCACAAAGCCCGGGCTTTGCAGAGCGCGGGCAATCAATGTATCCCGGCATGGCTGATCTGCGGCCTGACTCCTCTCGCGCGCACTCGCTCGCACCCGGCCTTCGGCATCCAGCAGCAGAATGTCCGCGTAGACCGTGTACTTGCTTCGGTAGGCACGCAGACGCTGGGTGATGGCCGCCTCGTCGCCATCCGCTGCGGCCATGAACTGGCACAGCATGGCGTCGGTCGCCAGAAACCCCACGTCGGCCGTGCGCTCGTAGAGATTGCGCACCAGGGTATCGATCAGATGCTGTGCCTGACTGGCCAGCCCCGCCGTCACCCCCGTCACCGCCTGCATCACCATGGACTGCACCAGCTCCTGCTCCAGCCGCTCGAAGCCGCCACGCGTGGCGGCCATCATGGGCAACAAGGCCTGCGCTTCCTGAGGGCAATTCATCTTGGCTGAGGACTCTATGAGCCGCCACATCAGATTCAGCTCCCTGAGCGAACTCTCGCAGCGCCCGACCTGGCGCATATGAGGAATGAAGACGTCTGTCTGCAGCAGATCCTGGGCGCGCTGCGCCGGGGCAGTCATGGTTTCTAGAGGCATGTTCTGCCAGAGCAAAAGCCAGGCCTATTTGTAAAAACACGTTACACATGACTAAGAACAAACCCTGTTTCCTCGCAGATTTGTCCTGCGAACGGCTGGGGAGAGGTCTTGAAAGCGCGAGAAATTGCCTTATTATTAGCACTCAATGGGGTTGAGTGCTAACAGCTTGACCCTAGATATTCCGAATGTCGGCCAGGATGGCTGGCAAGTCTTGTTTCAACTTTGTTGATGTATTTAGGAGTTGGTATGAACCTGCGTCCCCTGCACGATCGCGTGATCGTCAAGCGCCTCGAAAACGAAACCAAGACAGCCTCGGGCATCGTGCTCCCTGATGCTGCCACCGAGAAGCCTGACCAGGGCGAAGTGCTGGCTGTGGGTCCCGGCAAGCGCAATGACAAGGGCGAGCTGATCGCTCTGAACGTGAAGGTCGGCGACCGCGTTCTGTTCGGCAAGTACTCTGGCCAGACCGTGAAGATCCACGGCGACGAGCTGCTGGTCATGAAGGAAGACGACCTGTTCGCAGTCGTCGAGAAGTAATCCTTCCCGAACACCTCCCCCTATTCATGGCTTTCGGCGACTGATTGACAAGCGCTGGCAGCCCAATTGAACCCCATTCTTTAGGAGCCAAAAATGGCAGCAAAAGACGTAGTTTTCGGCGGTGAAGCACGTGCACGCATGGTTGAAGGCGTGAACATTCTGGCTAACGCAGTCAAGGTTACCCTGGGCCCCAAGGGCCGCAACGTGGTGCTGGAGCGCTCCTTCGGCGCCCCCACCGTGACCAAGGACGGCGTGTCCGTGGCCAAGGAAATCGAACTCAAGGACAAGCTGCAGAACATGGGCGCCCAGCTCGTGAAGGAAGTGGCCTCCAAGACCAACGACATCGCTGGTGACGGCACGACCACCGCTACCGTGCTGGCCCAAGCCATCGTGCGCGAAGGCTCCAAGTACGTGGCCGCCGGCCTGAACCCCATGGACCTGAAGCGCGGCATCGACAAGGCTGTCGCCGCCCTGGTGGAAGAGCTGAAGAAGCAATCCAAGGCCACCACCACTTCCAAGGAAATCGCTCAAGTGGGCACGATCTCCGCCAACTCCGACTCCGACGTGGGCGAAATCATCGCTCAAGCCATGGACAAGGTCGGCAAGGAAGGCGTGATCACCGTTGAAGAAGGCAAGAGCCTGGCCAACGAACTGGATGTCGTCGAAGGCATGCAATTCGACCGCGGCTACCTGTCGCCCTACTTCATCAACAACCCCGAAAAGCAAGCCGCGATTCTGGACAACCCCTTCGTGCTGCTGTTCGACAAGAAGATCAGCAACATCCGCGACCTGCTGCCCACGCTGGAAGCTGTGGCCAAGGCCGGCCGTCCTCTGCTGATCATTGCCGAAGACGTCGAAGGCGAAGCCCTGGCGACTCTGGTGGTGAACACCATCCGCGGCATCCTGAAGGTTGTGGCTGTGAAGGCTCCCGGCTTCGGCGACCGTCGCAAGGCCATGCTGGAAGACATCGCCATCCTGACTGGCGGCAAGGTCATCGCTGAAGAAGTGGGCCTGTCGCTGGATAAGGTGACTCTGGAAGATCTGGGCCAGGCTGCTCGCGTCGAAATCGGCAAGGAAAACACCACCATCATCGACGGTGCTGGTGCTGCTGACGAAATCGAAGCCCGCGTGAAGCAAATCCGCATCCAGATCGAAGAAGCCACTTCCGACTACGACCGTGAAAAGCTGCAAGAGCGCGTGGCCAAGCTGGCCGGCGGTGTTGCCGTGATCAAGGTTGGCGCTGCCACCGAAGTCGAAATGAAGGAAAAGAAGGCCCGCGTGGAAGACGCCCTGCACGCTACCCGCGCTGCTGTGGAAGAAGGCATCGTGGCCGGCGGTGGCGTGGCCTTGCTGCGCGCCAAGCAAGCCGTTGGCGCCCTGGCTACCGGCAATGCCGAACAAGACGCCGGCATCAAGCTGGTTCTGAAGGCCATTGAAGCACCTCTGCGCGAAATCGTGGCCAACGCCGGTGGCGAGCCCTCGGTGGTCGTGAACGCCGTGCTGAACGGTTCCGGCAACTACGGCTTCAACGCTGCCAACGACACCTACGGCGACATGCTGGAAATGGGTATCCTGGATCCCACCAAGGTGACTCGCACTGCTCTGCAGAACGCCGCTTCCGTGGCTTCCCTGCTGCTGACCACCGAGTGCATGATCGCCGAAGCCCCCAAGGCTGACGCAGCTCCTGCCATGCCCGACATGGGCGGCATGGGCGGCATGGGCGGCATGGGCATGTAATTGCTCTGCTGCTGACCGGGTGGTTTGCTCCACCTGGTTTGCCCACAACAAAAAGGCCGCATTTGCGGCCTTTTTCTTTTGCACCGAGCTTCACGAGCTGCTCCGAGCATAAAAAAGCCAGCCGATACCGGGCTGGCTTTTGTATCCAGAGATTCGCCTTAGAAACGATGACGCAGACCGATGGTGATACCGGTACGCTTTTTCGCGCCATTGGCATCAAGCATCACGCCCGCACCGCCTTTGGTCTTGGTGTGATCCACCGCGAAATAGGCGTCCGTGCGCTTGGAGAAGGCATAGTCAGCCACGGCAACGATAAAGTCGGCCTTGCCATTGAAGGCGCCAGTCGCCGATCCCGATTGCTTGGCATGGTAGTAATGCAGACCTGCATTGAGCTGCGGCGTGACCTGGTAGCCAAAACCGACCTTGAACATCTCACGCTTGTTGGCAAAATTTCCGGGCGCATTACCTGCGATAAAGCCACCATTGGAAGAGCCTGTCCAATATGCATTGAGCAGGCCGGCGTCAAAAATGGCACCAGCCCCCGCAGCACCGAGACTATCCTTGACCTTGTTCTGGCCGTAACCAGCCATCAGATACAGAGGCCCGGTGCGATAGGAGCCGCCCAGTGTCCAGGCATCCACATCGGTGCCGGCCGGCAAGGTGGAGCGCTGGAAAGCACCGCCCACAGAAATGCCATTGGCAGAATAGCGCAGATATCCGCCTGCGGTTTTCAATGCCAGACCACCTGGCGTCATATCAATACTGCCGCCCTTCTTGGCAAAGGTATTTCCTTCGTCAAAAGAATACTGCAGCCCTGCACGAACCGGCCCGAACTCGGCAACGTACTTCAGCATATTGTTTGCACGCGCGCCCAGAGACATGCCGATTTCAGGCTTGTAGGCATCCATATAAGGCGAATATGGGAACGATGCATAGGTAGAGGTCACCAGATCAAACAGCACGTTGTATTGGCGCCCCATGGTCACCTGACCAAAACTGGTGCTGCGCAAGCCCACCCAGGACTGCGCAAAGTAAGGTTGAGCGGTGCTGGGCGTGCCCGAATCCGTCCAGAAACGATTTTCCAGATTGGCAATAGCCGACAAGCCTCCGCCCAGATCTTCCTTGATATTGATACCCCAGCGGCTCTCCGACATGCCGCCACCGATCATTTTGGTCAGACCACTTTTATTCGGACCCTCATTAGTCGTGTGACGAATCGCTGCATCCACAATGCCATACAGTTGCACGCTGCTTTGTGCATAAGCAATCGTCCCCAGCGAACCCAGCACAGCCAAAGCCAATGTTTTTTTCACAAATGAAGATGTCATTGTGTTGCCTCTCTCTTAATTCAATTCGCAAACAGTTGGTGGAAAATTCATTCTAGAAATGCTTTCCTCAACCGCGCGAGCATTGGCACAAGCGCAACACAGGCCTTTCCCTCTGGGGGCAAACCTCTCAGCAAACACCCTTTAAGGTTTAACCCCAGAAATAAAAAAGGCCTGTCTTTCGACAGGCCTTTTAGCTTTTAAGCAATTACTGGCTTATGCCAGCAATTGATTAGAAAGCGTGGCGGATACCAACTTGCACACCAGCTTGGTTCATGCCAGTGCCATTAGCCTTCATGCCAACGGTGTCGCTCACACCCTTGGCAGCCAGAGCCATGGAGGAACCGTCTTGGTTCTTCAGGTAAGCAACAGTACCGTACAGAGCAGTGCGCTTGGACAGGTTGTGCACATAGCCCAGCGACAGTTGGTGAGCCTTGGCAGGACCTTGTTGGTCGTAGTAAGCGTACTGAGCCTTCACTTCGCCCACGCCACCCACGGGAGCGGACACGCCCAGCAGGTAGTTACGGAACTTGGCGCTGGAACCAGCATCGGGCTTGTACTTGATCTGCTGTGCCAGACCTGTCACCTTGGCCACGCCGAAGTTGTAAGAAGCGCCGATGGACATTTCATCACGGTCGCCAGCAGAACCCTTCAGGTTGCCGTATGCAGCAGTCACGCTCAGGGGACCGTTGTCGTAGCCAACGTTACCACCAGCGTAGCGGCCAGACTTAGTACCAGCAACAGCCTTCTCGTCGAAAGCGTAGCTCACATTAGCTGTGAAGCCGCTGAAGTTAGGCAGAGAGTAGGACACCATGTTGTTAGCACGGATGGTGTTTGTGTCGCCAGAAGCGGCGAAACCACCAACGGTAGACCAACGGCTGTAGCCCATGTTTTGGCCGATACCGGTAGCGCCGAACAGGTCATACTTCAGACCAGCACGGAAAGTGGGGGTGGTTTCACGACCCAGGCGAACTTCACCGAAGTTGCCCGACAGACGCACGGTGGATTCGCGCTTGAAGTCGAAGCCCGAAGCATTGCCAGTGTCGCCGAAGATTTCGCCTTCCAGCCAGAAGCCAGCCTTCAGACCGCCACCCAGGTCTTCAGTGCCGCGCAGGCCCAGACGGCTGGTAGCGTTACCGCTTGTACCAACACCGTACTTTGCATCCTTGCCGTCAGCGTTGTCCACATAGGAAACGCCAGTGTCAACGATACCAAACAGGGTCACGGAAGATTGAGCCATTGCGGCGCCGGAAGCGGCCAGCACTGCCAGGGCGATCAGAGATTTTTTCATTACGAGTTACTCCAAGGTTTAGAAGGGCGCCGGTTCTATGGGAGAGAGACTTGAGCCTCGAGCTCCACCGGTTTCCCGCGCCAACCTCCTGGTGGGGAAGTTGGGTCTATTGCACCAGACCACCGAGCCCAGCGCAAAGGAATTCACCCAAAACTGCTCGATTCGGCGCGTTTTCGTTGCACTACCGCAACAAACACCAAGCCACACTAGCGGGCACACCCTTAGGGGTTCCTGCCTAGGATTGCCCCAGCGCAAGTTGCGGATGAGCCACTCTGGTGTACCTTATGTGCATTGACGCCAGACAGGCGCCGCACTGAGTTCTTTTTAGCCATGGACAAGTTACTGACCGCTGCCGACGCAGCTCTTCGC
This sequence comes from Comamonas sp. A7-5, assembly GCF_039581385.1. Taxonomy (NCBI): domain Bacteria; kingdom Pseudomonadati; phylum Pseudomonadota; class Betaproteobacteria; order Burkholderiales; family Comamonadaceae; genus Comamonas; species Comamonas sp. A7-5. The sequence continues at coordinate 207,566 of NZ_JBCPWO010000002.1, read as the reverse complement.
ACTCTGTTTGCCGACCCGGTGGCCGCAGAGCGCTCGCCTGCCGCAGGGATCGCCGAAGCCGATCTGAGCGATGAACAGCGCAAGCTCTCCGCAGCCTTGATGCGCGTCAATCATGTGGGCGAGGTCTGCGCTCAGGCGCTATACAACGCTCAGGCCATGGTGACCAAGGACATGGAGTTGCGCGAGCATCTGCTGCATGCCGCTCGCGAGGAAATGGACCATCTGGCCTGGACCCGCGAACGCCTGCATGCCCTGGGTGACAGACCCTCGTTGCTGAACCCGCTGTGGTTTGCTGGCGCTTTTGCCATTGGCACGATTGCCGCCAAATTCAGCGATGCCGCCAGTCTGGGCTTTGTGGTCGAGACAGAAAATCAGGTTTCTGCCCACCTGGCAAGCCATCTGGGTCGCCTGCCCGAGGAGGACGAGGCTTCGCGTGCCGTGGTCGAGCGCATGAAGGATGACGAAGAGCGTCATGCCGCAGCAGCGATCGACGAAGGTGCAATGCAACTGCCTCCGATTGCCCAGGGACTGATGCGTGTGGCGGCCAAAGTCATGACGATTACAGCGCATCGCATCTGATTAGCGTCTGTTCAACAAAAACGGGCCGTTGAGGCCCGTTTTTTCGATCGAACGTCCAGTTCAGGCTTCGACGATGTCGAAACCCGTCGTGATTTCGGCCGTCTTGCCCAGCATGATGGTGGCCGAGCAGTATTTGTCGTGGCTCATGGCGATGGCGCGTTCGACGGCTCCGGCAGGCAGGTTCTTGCCGCTGACCGTGAACTGCATGTGGATCTTGGTGAACACCTTGGGGTCGGTCTCGGCGCGCTCGGAAGTCAGCTGCACGCTGCAGCCCTTCACATCGTGACGGCCACGCTTGAGGATGAGCACCACGTCGTAGGCCGTGCAGCCGCCGGCGCCGGCCAGCAGCATCTCCATGGGACGAGGAGCCTGATTGCGACCGCCATTGGCCGGGTTCTTCTCGTCCGGTGCGCCGTCCATATTGACCACATGGCCGCTGCCGGTCTCTGCCACAAAGCCCATGCCCGAGCGCGTTCCGGTGGCCGCGCCTGTCCAACTAACCGTGCATTCCATTGTTTTTCCTCTCAAAACTGTTGCAATTTTGCATCAAATACATAAAAACCCGAATCTTTTGATGCACAGAAAACACAAGCCTCATACAATACAACCCAAGCGTTACCTGTGAGGTCAAACCCGCAGGCAGACTGCAGATTACTGGTTAACACCAATCTGTATCGCACCATTTGTCTCCTCCACCTCCTCTAATGGTGGATTCAGCCCCTAGCTCCTGAGCTAGGGGCTTTTTTTCGTGCCTGCTCATCCTGCTTCTCAGAGCAGCAGCATGCACCTCTTGAGCGAGTACTGCAGCGCAGCAAGCAAGCGCCTATCATGGTCGGCTTCCATGCACCCGGCAGGCTGATTACCCTGGCTCTGGTGCTCTGCTTTCGATTTGCACCATGACTCAAGCCCTGACCCCTGCCGATTATCTGACTCGCATCCTCAATGCACGCGTCTATGACGTGGCCGTGGAGTCGGATCTGGACATTGCCAAGAACCTCAGCCGCCGCCTGCACAACAAAGTGCTTCTGAAGCGCGAGGACCAGCAGCCCGTGTTCAGCTTCAAGTTGCGCGGCGCCTATAACAAGATGGCCAATCTGACGGCCGAGCAGCTGCAAAAGGGCGTGATCTGCGCCAGCGCGGGCAACCATGCCCAGGGCACGGCGATGAGCGCCAAGAAGCTGGGCTGCCGCGCCGTGATCGTGATGCCCACCACCACGCCCCAGGTGAAGATCGATGCCGTGATCGCCCTGGGCGGCGAGGCGGTGCTAGCCGGGGAAAGTTACTCGGACGCCTACAAACACGCCGTCAAGCTGCAGAAGTCCGAGGGCCTGACCTTTGTCCACCCCTTTGACGACCCCGATGTGATTGCCGGCCAGGGCACCATCGCCATGGAGCTGCTGCGCCAGCTGCAAAAGCTGGGCAGCCAGCGTCTGGATGCCATCTTCGTGCCCATCGGCGGCGGCGGCCTGATTGCCGGCATTGCCAACTACATCAAGGCCGTGCGCCCCGAGGTGAAGGTGATCGGCGTGCACACCAAGGACTCGAACGCCATGATGCAGTCCGTGCAGGCGGGCGAGCGCGTGGAACTGGCCGATGTGGGCCTGTTCGCCGACGGCACGGCCGTGAAGCTGGTGGGAGCGGAAACCTTCCGTGTCACCCAGGGCCTGGTGGATGACTATGTGACCGTGGACACCGATGCCGTCTGCGCCGCCATCAAGGACATCTTCACCGACACCCGCTCCATCGTCGAGCCCTCGGGCGCCCTGGGCGTGGCGGCCATCAAGCAGTATGTGGCCAAGCACAAGACCAAGGGCGAAACCTACGCCGCCATACTGAGCGGCGCCAATATGAACTTCGACCGCCTGCGCTTTGTGGCCGAGCGCGCCGAAGTCGGCGAGGAGCGCGAAGCCCTGTTCGCCGTCACCATCCCCGAAGAGCGCGGCAGCTTCAAGCACTTTTGCGAGGTGGTGGGCAAGCTGCCCGGCGGCCCGCGCAACGTGACCGAGTTCAACTACCGCATCAGCCACGACAGCAAGGCCCATGTGTTCGTGGGTCTGACCACGCCGACAAAGGGCGAGTCCGAGAAGATCTGCAAGAACTTCCAGAAGAACGGCTTTGAGGCACTCGACCTGACCTTTGACGAGATGGCCAAGGAACATCTGCGCCATATGGTGGGCGGCCACTCGCCGCTGGCCCAGGACGAGCGCCTGCTGCGCTTTGTCTTCCCCGAGCGCCCCGGCGCGCTGTTCAAGTTCCTGAGCCTGATGGCGCCGACCTGGAATATCTCCCTGTTCCACTACCGCAACCAGGGCGCCGACTACGGCCGCATCCTGGTCGGCATGCAGGTGCCGGCCAAGGACCACAAGAAGTTCGACAGCTTTCTCAAAAACCTCGGCTATCCCTGGGTGGAGGAAACCAGCAATCCTGCGTACCAGTTGTTCCTAAAGTAAAACAAAAAAAGGAGCTGCCACCGCATTACAGACAATGATTTCAGATAGAAAAGAATCTGAAACATAGGAATATCAAGCGAAACCAGCTCCTTTTTTATTCGCAACACCATGCAAGCCCTGCGCCACTATCTGCTGGCCGTCCAGTTCTTCAGCCGCATCCCCGTGGCTGGACGTCTGGCGGCCTGGGTGGGCTGGAGCCCCGAGATGCAGCGTGCCAGCGCCGCGCATCTGCCCGGCGTGGGCTGGCTGGTGGGCCTGTGGGCCGCACTGCTGCTGGCAGCCCTGCTCTGGCTGCTGCCGGCAAGCCCTTGGTCGCCGCTGGCGGCGGCGCTCATCAGCACCGCCGGCACCTTGTGGCTGACCGGCTGTTTTCATGAGGACGGTCTGGCCGACGTCGCCGACGGGCTGGGCGGCCTGGTCCCGCCCGAGCGCGCGCTGGAGATCATGAAGGACTCGCGCATAGGCGCCTATGGCGTGATGGCTCTGCTCATGGCACTGCTCACCAAGGTCGTGCTGATCGCCCTGTTGCTGTCCGTCATGCAGCCGTTCTGGGGACCGGCGCCGGTACTCATCCTCGTGTGCTGCATTCATGTGCTGTCGCGCTTTGCGCCGCTGGTGCTGATGCGCAGCCTGCCCCACGTCGGCCTGGCCGCGAGCAGCAAGACCCTGCATATCGCGGGCAGGCAACTGGGCTGGCAAGGCATGCTGACCGGCTGCCTCTGGTGTCTGCCGGCACTGGGCCTGCTGGGCTGGCTCGGCGTCTGGAGCTTTGTGCCCAGCCTGCTGGCTGCCATGCTGGTCACCACCTGGCTGATGAAGCGCTGGTTGCGTAAGCGCCTTGGCGGCATGACGGGCGACTGTCTGGGCGCCTGCCAGCAGCTCAATGAACTGGCTCTGCTGCTGGCCAGCTGCATCTATCTGCGCCAGCTGCTATAGAACGGCCATGAAGACGCTATGGCTGGTGCGCCACGCACGTCCCTTGATCGATACCGAGCGCTGTTATGGCCGCCTCGATATCGCCGCCGATGCAGAGGCCACCCGGCAAGCCGCTCAGACCCTGCAGCAATCTCTGCAGCACCTGCATGGCAGGCTGCAGATCCGGCACTCGCCGCTACAAAGATGCAGGCAGTTGGCATTGGATCTGCAGGTACTGGAGCCGGATTTCGTCTCCACCCCCGACGGCAGACTGCTGGAGATGGACTTCGGCCATTGGGAAGGCCTGCGCTGGAATGACATCGGCGAAGCTGCCATCGGTGTCTGGGCGCACGATCTGGCGCGGCACGCACCCGGCGAGGGCGAATCACTGGCACAGATGCTGCAGCGCGTCCACGAGGCGCTGCAAGACGCGCTCAGCAGCAACAGCGAACATATGGTGTGGATCTGCCATGCCGGTGTGGCACGCTGTGTGCAGTGGCTGCTGCAACATGGCCGCCGGCTGCCGCAAAGCCATGAATGGATCTTGCCGGCGCCCGCCTATGGACAGTGGCTGCAGCTCGAACTCAATTGAAGCTGGCCATGGGCGGCCTGGGCAATTGCAGCACCGTGCTGGCCGGCCCGTTGGCAGGGCCCAGTCGCGCTTCGCGCGCCGCCAGAGATTGCAGAATCACGCCATCCTCCACGGCTTCACCTACACGCACGGCCTTGCTGCCCTTGCCTTCCACGGCGATCACCGCGGCACCGCCGCCTGTTTCGTGCCCTGCCAGCACCCCCAGCAGCGCATAGCGGCTGGCCACTGGCGCGGCCACGGCGGCAACAGGCGCGGCGACCGCCCCCAAAGCCTTGGCCATGGCCTGGACATTGGCCTGTACCGGCTGCGCAGGCGGGACGACATGTAACTGCTCACTGCCACTGCCGACGAACCGGAGTGTCCAGAACACCACCACCGCAGCGGCAATCGCCCACAGCAGCAGGGTCGTGAGTTTGACCGGCATGGAAAGGCCCTGACCGGCATTGAAAGATTGCAGTCGCATTCGACGATTATGATGGTGCAATACTGCATTTTTCCTACAGTTTCCAATGAGCACCAACTGCCGTCATCCGATGTCTGCTATTCGCCACGCCGCATCACGCGGCTTTACCCTGATCGAATTGATGGTGGTGCTGGTCATCATTGGCGTGCTGGCAGCGCTTATCGTGCCCAATGTGCTGGACCGCGCCGACGATGCGCGCGTGACCGCAGCCAAGACCGATATCGCCAATATCAACCAGGCGCTCAAGCTCTACCGCCTCGACAACCAGCGCTATCCAACGGCCGAACAGGGCCTGCAGGCGCTGGTAGCCAAACCAACCACCGGCCCCGCTCCGCAGAACTGGAAGCCCTACCTGGAAAAGCTGCCCAATGACCCCTGGGGCAATCCTTATCAATACCTGAACCCAGGCGTGAAGGGCCCCATCGACATCATGTCCCTGGGCGCTGACGGCAAGGCCGGCGGCGAAGGCAAGGATGCGGATATTGGCTCCTGGCAATGAGCGTTAAGGAGGCCCCCACAAGAGCATCGACCCCACGCTCCCTCACTGCGTGTGGTCGCTGCCCCCAAGGGGCCCTGACCGGCTAAAGCCGAGTTTCGCCTTGGGGCTGCCCGGCGGCGAAACGTCCTCCGTCTAACCCGCTTCACATCAGCAATTCGGCCGCTCACTCCTTCATGGCTCAACTCAAACACGCCGGATTTACCTTGCTGGAGTTGCTGGTGGTGATTTCCATCATGGCGCTGGCGACGGCGGGTGTGAGCCTGGCCATACGCGACAGCGGCGAGCAGCAGCTCGAACGCGAGGCCCAGCGTCTGGCCACCTTGCTCGAATCGGCCCGCGCCCAGGCCCGTACCAATGGCGCCCTGGTTATCTGGCGCCCGATGCCGCAGGGCTTCCGGTTTGAAGGTCTGCCACCCAACGTCAAGATGCCCACTCAATGGCTGCAGACTCCTGTGCTGGTGCAGCCCAATACACCCGTGGTGCTGGGACCGGAGCCGCTGATTCCAAGGCAGAGCATTACCTTGTCGCTGCCCGGGAGCAACTCGGCACCACTGCGGCTGGCCACCGACGGGCTGCGCCCGTTCAGCATTCAAAATCTGCAGGTGACGCCATGAAGCCCGCCCTGCTGCAGCGCGGCTTCACGCTGATCGAGGTACTGGTCGCGGTCGGCATTGTCGGCGTCACCCTGCTGGCTGGACTTCAGGCCAGCAGCGCCCTGACGCGCAATGCCCAGCGCCAGTCCGACGTCATCCTGGCCCAGCTCTGCGCGCAGAACGAACTGGTGCGACTGCGCCTGTTCAATCAGATGCCTGCCGTCGGCGACACCACCATCCAGTGCCAGCAGGCCGGCAGACAGATGCAGGTACAGCTCAGCGTGCGCCCCACGCCCAACCCCAGCTTCAGACGCGTGGATGCCCAGGTGTTTTCCGAAGCGGCTGCGGTGCTGCGCGTGTCCACCATCGTCGGCCGCTACTGAATAATGAGCAGCATGCGCAACATAAACAAAGGCTTCACGCTGATCGAGTTGCTGGTGGCCCTGGCCGCAATGGCCCTGCTGTCCATCATGAGCTGGCGCGGCATCGACGGCATGCTGAGGGCGCAGGAAGTGACGCGCGAGCAAGGCGAGCAGCATGCCGTCATGCAGACCGTGCTGGCTCAGTGGAATGCCGACCTCAACGCGCTGATGCCGCTTCAGGGTCGCCAGGTGCTGGACTGGGATGGCCAGGTGTTGCGCCTGACGCGCAAGACCAGTGCAGCCGTCGACAACGGGGCGCTCATCGTGGCCTGGAGCCGTCGCAATGTTGATGGCCGCTTTCAATGGGTGCGCTGGCAATCGCTGCCCGCGCGCACGGTCAGCGAATGGAACGATGCCTGGAACCAGGCGGCCCAATGGGGCCGCAATCCTTCCAGCGACCAGATGCGCCGCGAGACCGTGCTGATCCCGCTTGATCTGTGGCGCGTCTATTACTACCGCAGCAACGCCTGGACCAACCCGCAGTCCAGCGATCAGGGCAGCGATGACGGCAGCAGCGTCGGCAGCGACGGCAACCCCGTGCTGCCCGTCGTGCCCGACGGCATACGCATAGAACTGACACTGCCCCCAGGCCGAGCGCTCAATGGAGTGATGACGGTGGACTGGGTCAACCCGCTGCGCTCGAACTCCAGATCATGAAATCCCCCCTGAGTCGCTTCGCGCCTTCCCTCCAGAGGGACAACGCCATCGCTGCGGGGCGGCCCATGCTCGGGGTTTCCGGCTTGGGGTGCGCCAGTTTCCGACGCGTGCGCCAGCGCGGTGCAGCACTGCTGGCAGCCATGCTGACGGTGGTGCTGGTTGCCACCCTGGCCTCGGCCGCGCTCTGGCAGCAATGGCGCGATGTGGAAATCGAGACCGCCGAACGCAATCGTGTGCAGGCCAACTGGTTGCTGCTGGGCGCGCTGGACTGGTCGCGCGTGGTGCTGCAGGAGGACTCGCGCGCCAACCGCAGCAACCCGGTCGATCATCTGGGCGAGCCCTGGGCGGTGCCGCTGAAGGAGGCTCGCCTGTCCACATTTCTGGCAGCCAAGAACAATGTCAGCCAGGTCGATGACGGTCTTGCCGACATGCAGGACGCTTTTCTCTCGGGCGAGATCGTGGATCTGCAGTCGCGCCTGAATCTGCGCAATCTGCTCAGCGGGGCCGACTCGAGCGTGAAAGAGGAGAACCTCAAGCCTTTTCTGCGCCTGTTCGAGCGCCTGGGTCTGCCCGGCAGCTCCGTCATGCAGATCGCCACGGCCTTGCAGCAAGCCATGCGCGGCAAGAGCCAGACTGCGGCGCTGATGCCGCGCACCGTCGGGCAACTGGGCTGGCTGGGCGTCGATCCGCGCATCATCGCGCGCATCGAGCCCTATGTCTCGCTGTTGCCCGAGCGCACCATGGTCAATCTCAATACGGCCAGCGCCGAGGTCATCTGGGCCAGCACCGAGGACCTGGACTGGGCCCGCGCCAACCAGCTGGTGCAGTTGCGCGACGCCTCGCCTTTCAAGTCCCTGAATGCAGCGGCTGCGGCCATAGGGCTGACCGGCGTCTTCAACAGTGCCATGCACTCCGTGACCACCAGCTATTTCGAAGCCCGCGGTCGCCTGCGCCTCGGGGACAACGTCTTGAGCCAGCGTTCACTGATTCAGCGCAAGGACATGAACGTGACTACCCTGTGGCAGGAGCACGCCGACTGGGGTATGCCCGCAGTTGCCAGACCCTGACACCCTGATGTCACACTGCCCCCATAGAATGCTGCATCTTCCCTCATGAGCACATTGCTAATACAGCTGTCGGCGAAGCACGCCAACTCCGCCACGGAATATCTCTACGTCCTCAGCGACGATGGCCAAAGCATTCAGCGCAGCGGCCAGGCTGCGGCGTCCCTACTGCCGGCCACGGGCCGCACGGCCCAGATCACCGCCGTCATCCCGGCCGCTCAGCTGTCCTGGCATGCCGTCACCCTGCCTCCAGGACTGAATGTGCAAAGCCGGCGCCAGCAGCGTCTGCGCGCCGTGCTTGAGGGTTTGCTGGAAGAAAAGCTGCTCGATGAGCCGTCCGTCATGCACCTGGCACTGGACGCTGGCTCGGCGGCGGGTCAGACCTGCTGGGTGGCTGCCTGCGACAAGGGCTGGCTGCAATCCCATTTGCAGGCCCTGGAACAGCATGGTCATGCCGCCAGCCGTCTGGTGCCCGAACAATGGCCAAGCAGCAAGGCCCAGCTGCTTCTGTCGGGCGACAGCACCCAGCCCCAGCTGAGTGCCACCGGACTGGATGCACAAGCCTGCCTCGTCGTCCTGCCCCAGCATGCCGATGCCGGCCTGTTGCAGCCACTGCTGGCTCGCCTGCCCGAGGATCTGCCGGTGCTGGCCGAACCCCATCTGGCACGCAGCGCGGAGACACTGCAGCGCCCGGTCAGCATCTTCACCGCCGCCCAGCGGCTGCTGCAAAGCCATGGCTACGCAGGCGACCTGGCCCAGTTCGATCTGGACCTGGGCGGCAGCACCCGCGCCAAGCGCCGCCTGCTCGATGCCTGGCATGGTTTTGCCAAGGCTCCGCAATGGCGTGCTGCGCGCTGGGCTGCAGGCATTGCCGTCGTCGCCCAGCTGGTCGGACTCAACGCCTGGGCCTTCAGGGAAAACCGTGCCATCGAACTGCGCCAGCAGCAGGCCAAGCAGGTACTTCAGACCACCTTCCCTCACGTGCCCGTCATCATCGATGCTCCGGTACAGATGCAACGCGAACTGGATCTGCTGCGCAGCAACTCCGGCGCCCTGTCCGCCAGCGACCTTGAAGCCCTGCTGGCCGCTAGCGCCGGCATTCAGGGCGTGCAGAATGCCAAGAGCCTGCAATACCAGGACAAGCAGCTGCGTATCTCGGGTCTGGACCTGAGTCCCGAAGCAGTGGGCGACGCACAGCAAAGCCTGCAGGCCAATGGCTATATGCTGCAACGCGAAGGAGCAGATCTGGTGCTCAGTGCAAAGGCTAGGCCATGAAGCAGAAGAACGCCTTGAAAACCGCATTGGCTCCGCTGCGCCAGCGCTGGAGCGTCCTGGCCCAGCGCGAACAGAATCTGTTGCTGATCGCCGCCAGCGTCGTGCTGCTGGCCCTGCTCTGGTGGGTGGCGCTGGCACCGGCCCTGCACAGCCTGCGCACGGCCCCCGCACGCCATGCGGCAGCGGAGCGCGAGCTGCAGAACATGCTGCAGATGCAGGCCCAGGCCGAGCTGCTGCGCCAGCAGCCGCAGGGCAATAGCGCTGATGCGCGCACGCAGCTGGAGCAGTCGCTCAAGACCGAACTCGGCAGCAGCGCACAGTTGCAGTGGCTGGGCAACCGTGCCCAGGTCAGCCTGAGCAATGCCGCCGCTCCCGCCCTGGCCCGCTGGCTGGCACAGGTGCGTGACAACAGCCATGCCTCGGTGGCCGAGATGAAGCTCAACCGCAATCTCGGCGAAAGCGTCGACGGCGCTGCCGTCACACGCTGGAGCGGCAATCTGCTGCTCGATTTGCCCGACAACGCAGGTGCACAGAATTAGCCGCGACCATGAGCCTGAGCACCTCACGCACCACCAGCAAAGCCTCGCGCAGATCGCGTGAACCGGGCGATCCGCGTTCGCCGCGCCGCTGGGCAGTGGGCGGTGCCTTGCTGGGTGCTCTGCTGACGGTGCTGGTCCAGGCTCCGGCGGCCTGGCTGGCCGCAGGCGTGCAATCGATCACAGCCGACCAGGTACAGCTGCAGGAGCCGCGCGGCACGCTCTGGCGCGGCTCGGCCAGACTGGTGCTCACGGGCGGCAAGGACAGCCAGGACCAGAGCAGCCTGCCCACGCGCCTGAACTGGACACTGCGACCCGGCCTGAGCGGCGCCAGCATCAGCCTGCAAAGCGATTGCTGCACCAGTACCCCGATGCTGGCGCAGCTGCAGCCGGGCTGGAACGCCATGACAGTGCACGTCAAGGACAGCGTGCTGCAACTGCCCGCTGAGCTGCTGGCCGGCCTGGGCACGCCCTGGAACACCGTGGCCCTGCAGGGCCAGTTGCGCCTGTCCACCGTCGGGCTGACGCTGCAATATCGCGCCGGCCGGGCTACCAGCCAGGGCCTGACGCGGCTGGAAGCGCTGGCCGTATCGTCCAGGCTGTCATCGCTCAAGCCCCTGGGCAGCTACCGCCTCGATATACAGGGCGGAGACAATGCCCAGCTGAATCTGACCACGCTGGGCGGCGACCTGCAGCTCAGCGGCCAGGGCCAATGGGTGGACTCGCGCCTGCATTTCAGGGGCGAAGCCTCTGCCAGCCCCGAGCGCGAAGCCGCTCTGTCGAATTTGCTCAATATCTTGGGGCGCCGCCAGGGTGCGCGCTCCATCATCACCTTTGGTTGACACATGACTCAGCATTCACGCACCGCCTGGCAAAACACACTGCATTCGATAGCTGTTGCCTCGCTTGCCGTCTGCATTTCAGCACCTATTCATGCTCAAACCCAGAGCGGACAAGCGAATGCCACTCCCAGTTTGCGACCTGGCGAGCCGGTCACGCTGAACTTCACCAATGCCGATATCGAGGCCGTGTCGCGCGCCATGGCAGCCATCACCAATCGCAACGTGGTGGTGGATCCGCGCGTCAAGGGCCAGATCACGCTGCTGACCGACAAGGCCGTCTCGCCTGCCACTGCCTATCAGCAGTACCTGGCGGCACTGCGCATGCAGGGCTTCACGGTGACGGAGTCGGCAGGTCTGTTCAAAGTGATTCCCGAAGCCGATGCCAAGCTGCAGTCCAGCGAGGTCTCCGTCGGCCAGGGCGGACGCGGCAGTCAGGCTGGCGGCGGACAGATAGTCACGCAGATCTTCAAGCTCAACTACGAGAACGCCAACAATCTGGTGCCCGTGCTGCGGCCGCTGATCAGCCCCAACAACACCATCAACGTCAACCCCGGCAACAACTCGCTGATCATCACCGACTACGCGGACAATCTGCAGCGCATCTCGCGCATCATCGCCAGCACCGATGTATCCAACGCCACCGATGTGGAAGTCATCGCGCTGCGCCATGCCGTGGCCGCCGATATGGTGGCCCTGGTCAACCGTCTGATGGAAGGCGGCTCTGCCACCGCAGGCGGCGTGGTCCAGGCCGGAGCCGGCGCGGCAGCAGGCCAGGCGGACACCAGCTTCCGCACCTCCATACTGGCCGAGCCGCGCAGCAACTCGGTGCTGATCCGTGCGGCCAACCCGGCCAAGTTGTCGCAGATCCGCTCGCTGATCGCGCGTCTGGACCAGCCGGCCATGACGGGCAACGGTGACGACGGCAACATCCATGTGGTGTATCTCAAGAACGCCGACGCGGTGTCCCTGGCCGCCACGCTGCGTGCCGCCATCAACGCCCAGACCAGCGCCAGCACCGCCCTGGGTGGCCAGCCGGGCATGACGGCAGCCGCCGGCTCGACCACGAATGCAGCAAGCTCCCAGCCCGTGATCTCGCGCGGCACGGACGGCAGCGCCACCGTAGGCCTGGGCGGCGGCAACAGCGGCCCCAGCTCGCGCTTCGGCACGGCCCAGCAACCCTCCACGGGCGGCATGATCCAGGCCGACCCCACGACCAACTCGCTGATCATCACCGCCCCCGGCCCGCTGTACCGTCAATTGCGCACCGTCATCGACAAGCTCGACGGCCGCCGCGCCCAGGTGCTGATCGAAGCACTGATTGTCGAAGTCTCGGCCGACAAGGCGGCCCAACTCGGCGTGCAGTGGAGTTCGGTGATCCGCAACAACGGCCGCGTGCTGGGCGTGCTCGGCAACGGCACTTCCATCAGCGGCATCTCGAACATCTTCGGCCTGTCAGGGGCCGTGGGCAATCTGGTCAACGGCACGCCTCTCACCGACAGCCAGGCCTCGGCGATCGGCGGCATGAAGGGAATGAACCTGGGCTTCACCCAGAACGTCAACGGCAACACCAGCCTGGGCGCCCTGGTCAACCTGATGCAGGGCGACGGCGACACCAACATTCTCTCCACGCCCAATCTGATGACGCTGGACAACGAGGAGGCCAGCATCATGGTGGGCGAGAACGTGCCCTTCCCCACAGGCTCCTATACCAACACCGCCGGCACCTCGGGCTCGGTCAATCCCTTCACCACCTATGAGCGCAAGGACGTGGGTACGCTGCTCAAGATTCGTCCGCAGATCAACGAGAACGGCACCATCAAGATGGCCGTCTACCAGGAGAACTCGGCGGTCAAGCAGGGGACGGCGAATGCACAGTCCGGTGCCACCACCACCAAGCGCTCCATCGAGTCGAATGTGCTGGTCGAGGACGGCGCCATCGTGGTGCTGGGCGGCCTGATTGCCGACGAATACAGCCAGAGCCAGGAGCGCGTGCCGCTGCTGGGCGACATTCCCTTGCTGGGCAATCTGTTTCGCAACACCAGCCGCGAGCGCAAGAAAACCAATCTGATGGTGTTTCTGCGCCCCACCGTGCTGCGTGACGCCAACTCCACCAGCCAGCTCTCGCAGGACCGCTATGAGTCCATTCGCGGCATGCAGCAAACCGTGCAGCCCGACCCCAATCTGCTGATGCGCAATGTCAATGCCGCTCCCTTGCTGCCCGCATCCAGCGGTGCTGCACCGGCAAGCGTGCCCAATGTGGCCATCGTTCCCGGGGCCAAGCCCGAGATCGTGGACTTCACGCGCCCAGGCCAGCCCACGGTGAACGGCCAGCCTGTGACCGTGACGCCTGTGACGCCCGCCACCCTGCCCCCGGGCACCCTGTAAGCGAAGGCCAGGCATGCGCTACCCCCTGCCCTATGGCTTTGCCCGCAGCAGCCAGCTGCTGATCGAGGATGACGGCCAGGAGCCCGTGCTCTGGCATGGTCCGCAACCCGACTGGTCGGCCATCTCCGAAGTGCAGCGCAAGCATGCGGTGCAACGCTGGCAGTTGCTGGACAGCGGCGCGCTGGCTCATCGCATCAGCGCGGCCTATGCGCAAAGCGACTCCAGCGCGGCCATGGTGGTCAGCGAGGTCGAGTCCGATGCCGATCTGACGCGCATGATGCAGGACCTGCCAGCCGTGGAGGACTTGCTGGAAACTGCCGACGACGCCCCCATCATCCGCATGCTCAACGCCCTGCTCACGCAGGCGGCACGCGACGGCGCGTCGGACATCCATATCGAGCCTTACGAACGCCATTCCAGCGTGCGCTTTCGCGTGGACGGCGATCTGCGCGAGGTGGTTCAGCCCAATCGCGCCCTGCACGCCGCCCTGATCAGCCGCCTGAAGATCATGGCCGATCTGGACATTGCCGAGAAACGTCTGCCCCAGGACGGGCGCATCAGCCTGCGCCTGGGCACGCGAGCCATTGACGTGCGCGTCTCCACCCTGCCCAGCGCCCACGGCGAGCGCGCCGTGCTGCGCCTGCTGGACAAGAGCGAGAGCAAGCTCAGCCTGGAAGCCGTGGGCATGGGCGGCGAGACGCTCAGGCGCTTTACCCATCTCACGGCGCAGCCGCACGGCATCGTGCTGGTCACCGGCCCCACGGGCTCGGGCAAGACCACCACGCTCTACGCCGCGCTGCAGCGCATGGATGCCAGCCACAGCAACATCATGACGGTGGAAGACCCCATCGAATATGAGCTGGCCGGCGTGGGCCAGACCCAGGTCAACGCCAAGATCGAGCTTACCTTTGCCAAGGCCTTGCGCGCCCTGCTGCGCCAGGACCCGGACGTGATCATGATCGGCGAAATCCGCGACTTCGAAACCGCGCAGATCGCCATCCAGGCTTCGCTCACCGGCCACCTGGTACTGGCCACGCTGCACACCAACGACGCACCCAGCGCCGTCACCCGCCTGATCGACATGGGGGTCGAGCCCTTTTTGCTGTCCTCATCGCTGCTGGGAGTGCTGGCACAGCGCCTGGTACGCAAGGTCGACCTGAGCGAGCCCAGCGGCTACCGTGGCCGCACCGGCATCTTCGAGCTGCTGGCCGTGGACGATGCGATTCGCGCCCAGATCCATCGCGGTGCCAGCGAGGCCGAGATCCGCGAGACTGCCATGGCTGCAGGCATGCAGCTCATGCGCGAGGATGGCGAACGCCTGGTTCGCGAAGGCATCACCACGCAAGCCGAGGTGATGCGCGTCACGCGCGACTGAGGGCCCGAGACTCACTCGCGCCAGCGCAGCATGGCAGGCCCCGTGAGCAGCACGCGCACGAAATCGGCCTGCCGCCCCACACCGACCTTGAGCGCCGCCGATTTGAATTGCGAACGCGCGGTATGGATGGACAGGCCCTGTCTCTCGGCGAACTCCTGCAGGGTCCAGCCATTGATCAGCGCCTGGGCCAGTTGAGCCTCTGCAAGCGTGAGCCGATAGAGATTGCACAGCAAATCCTGCAGCGAAGGAATGCGCAGCGCCGGATCGCTGATCAGCAGCATGGCGGCACTGCGCTCGCCATAGGGGCTGCTATGTATGGGCAAGGGCGACACCATGACCTGCAACTGCTGTCCGGCCAGCCCTGTGAAGCGGCTGGCCCGCCCGTGGTGCAGCGCCTTGCCCAGCCCCGTGGCAACACAGTCCCGCATGGCTTTCTGCAGCCAGCGCTGGTCTGCGGCATTGGTGGCCTGCAGGCTCTCGTCGGCCGCGCGGTACATCAGCTGGCTTTGCTCCATCAAGCGCAAGGCCCGGCTGCTGGCATGCATCACGGCCGCACGTTCGTCCAGAAGAACCACGCCTACCGGCAGATCCTCCAGTACGGCCAGCGATGCATTCAGCAATGCCTGGGTACGGTACAGGCGTCGGTGAATTGCAAATGCGCTCTGCAGGTGCGGCATGAGCTGCTGCACAAGGCCCAGCTCTTCGGCGCTGTAGGCACCCACGGCATGCGGCCTGACAACGGTGATGTTGAACGATCGGTCATGCTGATTGTCGACCACGGCCGCGCAGGAGTAGAACAGGTCCTGAGGTCGCAGCCAGTCGCCATACCACTCGGTACCCGGCAGGTTCCGGTCGGGAAACAGTGTGGAGGAATTCACCACCGTGCCCGGTCTATGCAGACTCTGGTCCTGCAGCCAGACATTGCACTGACAGTAGTGCGTGGCAAAGCTTTCCAGTTCGGCGGCGGCAAAGCCCTGACTGGCGCCGAAAGTGCCAAAGCCCCCGTCCAGATCCACCGTCCGCTGCGCAAAGTCGTTGGCCCAGATCACGCTGGCCGGTGAACGCAGGGCCGCGCCGAACAAGGCCAGAAAGCCCTGCCAGCGCGCCGGCTCCAGTGCCGACTCGTAGATGGCCGCAATCAATGCGGGCAACCGTTCCTGCAACATCAAAGGCAGATGCGCTACCGCCATAGAGCCTCCTTCCAAGGCTCGCCACAGCAAGCGCCTCATGGAGCTTCGCTGGGGATTCATTTCATTTACTCACACTTTGAAATAGCTGCAAACCCTTCACCCAATTTGGTGATGTTTCCGCGACAACAAGTGCTTACAAACAACGGCAGCCACTCTATCAACCAAAGGCTGCCATGTCACAAGCACTCACCACAACTCCATTCATCCGCCGCTCGGTGTCCCTGGGCACCCTGGTCCTGATTGCCTCCATTGCCGGCTGCGGCGGTGGCAGCGACAGCGCTTCTCCTGCTCCGTCGCCCGCCCCGGCTCCGGCCACAAAATCGATCTCCACCACCGTGATCGACGGCGCCTTGCAAAACGTCAGGGTCTGCATGGACAGAAACGACAACGGCAGCTGCGACGCAGGGGAGCCCAGTGCCGTCACCAATGCCGCCGGTCAGGCCAGCCTGGAAGTGCCAGAGGCCGATGTGGGCAAATTCCCGATTCTGGCCCTGGTCACCAAGGACTCTGTCGATGCCGACACCGGCGCCGTTCCCGTGGCTTTCATATTGCGAGCACCCGCCGATCAGCCTGGTGTCGTCAGCCCGCTGAGCACCCTGGTCCAGGCGCACAGCCAGGCCACGGGCAGCAGCACCGCCGATGCGGCAGCAGCCATCCAGAGCCAGCTGGGCCTGGGCACTTCGGTGCTGGCGGATTTCACCCAGGACGGCAGCAACGCCGGCAAGCTGGCCGCCACCATGGCGCGCCTGATCGTGGTGACCACCCAGACCCAGCTCACCAACACGGCAGGCGCCACAGGCGTCGACGGCGCGCCGCTGACTTCGGTACAGCTCAACGCCGCCGTCAACAGCGTGCTGCTGCAGCAGCTGCAAACCCTGGCCACGGCCGTGCTGGACAATCCCGCCCTTAGCGACACCAGCAGCTCCATGAAGGACAAGCAATCCGCCATGGAAACCGCCGCCCAGCAGGTGGCCAGCGCTTCGGGCGTCACGGCCGGCAATGTGGGCCTGATCGCAGCCATGCAGTCGCAAACCAGCATCCCCGAGGCCGGCGGCCCCACGGCGAGCACGCAGCTGCGCTGGCTCAGCTTTACCGACACCAGCAACTACTACATCCGGGCCTTCGAAGCCACGGCCGAGCAGAACACTCCCGATGCGAACGGCAAACGCTATTTCACGGAGTTCCGCGAGCGCGTGGTCAGCGGCCAGGAGCAACCCTGGACAAGGCCGCAGATCTATTGGACCGGCAGCGAATGGTTTGCCTGCCCCACCGATTTCGTGCAGCAGGTCACCAGCCTCGCGAGCGGAGAGAGCGAATCCCTGTACTGCAAGAGCCTGGTCAGCAGAGCCAAGCAGAGCGTGCGCAATATCGCCGGCCTGAAGATGCGCGACATCGTCACCGAGATCCGCTCCGCACCGTGGCAGGACTCTGCCGACGGCAGCTTTGCCAACTGGGGCCCGAGGCCCGATCAGCTTCCGGCCGAAACGACCTTCCCCAGCGGCTCCACGCTCAGCTATCGCACCGTCACCGACCTGGGCGGCAGCGACTACTACCTGAGCAACAACGCCAACCGCGCCACCATTGCCCGTGCCGACGCACCGAACAACCCTGACACCAGCACCTGGCGCAGCGCCACGCTTGCGGAATTCATCGCGTGGAATGCCGGCGACTTTGCGCCCAATGTCTCGGCCGCCGATGTGCATGGCAACAACTCGCGCGTGCTGGTCAGCCGCCGCGACTATCTCAAGCCCGATGGCAGCGCCGCCTACAAGCGCTATATGGTGGGTTTCGAGAACGGCGGCGAACAGCGCGCACGCTTTTATGAATGCGAGGGCGATATGAGCACCTTGCCCAACAACCGGACCCTGTTCATCAACGGCGTGTCCACCTGCAAGACGATCCTGGTCAGCAACTACAGCATCGCCACCCAGGCAGATGCCAAGGTGCTGCGCTTCGCACAGGAGCCCACCCAGCTCAATGTCAGCAACTTCCAGAACTATCGCCTGTTCGTCGAGCGGGGCGGCATCACCTATGTCGGCTATCGGGACAAGCAGATGGTCAGCAATCAGCAGCGGCTCAATGGCACTGCAGCCGATGCGCTGCTTGCCGCCCTCGGCCTGAACTGACTCCCCGCCCTAGCGCAGCACAGCCCACCTCTCGGTGGGCTTTTTCATGCATGGCCTCAGCCAGCAGCGGTCATTGAGCTTTGCCAGAATCGTTGCCATGCTTGAAAACCTTCGCACTTCCGTCCAGCCCTATGGCGGCGATCTGTTTCTGCTGCTGATCGCCCTGGCTGTCATCAGCCTCGCCGTGCTGTTCAACATCAAGGGCCGTCTTCCCGTGGACCAGTTGCGCCGCGTAATCCGCATGGCGGCGCTGGTGGCCTTGCTGGGCTCGGTATTTGCCATGCAGGCCGGCAGCAGCTATTACGCCATGGCAGCCTTGCTGCTGGCCTGGGGTGTGCTGGTCGCCATTGTTTTTGGACGTGAAATCGGCCGAAAACGCTGACCCAGAAAACGCTGCAAGCTATCAAAACCATAGAGATCAATCGCCATGAAATCCCTGAACAACGTCAAGCTGTCCATGCTGGACCTGGTCGCCGTGCGCGAAGGCGGAACGGTGGCCGATGCTCTGCAGATTGCCGTGCGCACCGCGCAGCAGGCTGAAAAGCTGGGCTTCACCCGCTACTGGCTGGCCGAGCACCACAATATGCCTGGCATTGCGAGTTCGGCCACGGCCGTGCTGATCGGCCACATCGCAGGCGCCACGCAGAAGATTCGTGTGGGCTCGGGCGGCATCATGCTGCCCAACCATGCACCGCTGGTGGTGGCCGAGGCCTTCGGCACGCTGGCCGAGCTCTACCCGGGCCGTATCGACCTGGGCCTGGGCCGCGCGCCGGGCACCGACGCAGCGACCATGCGCGCCCTGCGCCGCGACCGCGTGGAGACCGAGGAAGACTTTCCGCGCGACGTGCAGGAGCTGCAGCGTCTGCTCGGCGATCACCAGGATGGAGCACGCATCATCGCCATGCCGGGCGCGGGCACCCACGTGCCCATCTGGCTGCTGGGCTCCAGCCTGTTCTCGGCCCAGCTGGCTGCACACATGGGCCTGCCCTACGCCTTTGCCTCGCACTTTGCGCCACGCATGCTGCACCAGGCCCTGGCCCTGTATCGCCAGATGTTCAAGCCCAGTGCCACGCTGGCCAAGCCTTACGCGATTGTCGGCGTGCCCGTGATTGCAGCTCCCAGCGATGAAGAGGCGCGGTTTCTGGCCAGCAGCACCTATCAGCGCGTGCTCGGCATTCTGACCGGCAACCGTACCCGCCTCATGCCCCCGATACCGGACTTCTGGGAGCAGTTGGATGGGCGCGCTCAGGCGGCGATTGCCGATTTCCTGGCCGTGGGCGTCATCGGCGGCCCCGATACCGTGCGCCAGGGCCTGCAAAAGCTGGCCGACGAGACCCAGGCCGATGAATTCATGATCGTCAGCGATGTCTATGACGCCGAGCTGCGCCTGCGCAGCCTGAAGATCACGGCTGGCGCAATGAACACTGCCTCCTGAGCGGACCTGGCAGCTCCCCCCTCTCACGCTGCACGGAAAGGGGGAGCTCAGGGGTAACGACAAACCGGCTGCCCTGGCATGAGAGCATGCCAAACTCCTGCGTCGTTCACCTCCGAGATTTCGCCCATGAGCCGTTCCGCCCGTCTGCTGCAATTGCTGGATACGCTGCGCCGCGCCCGTCAGCCGCAGACCGGGCCCGAGCTGGCCCAGGCGCTGGGCATCAGCCTGCGCACGCTGTACCGCGACATCGCCACCTTGCGCACTCAGGGCGCCGACATCCTGGGCGACCCCGGCATAGGCTTCGAGATGCGGCCCGGCTTTCTGCTGCCGCCGCTGATGTTCAACGCCGACGAGCTGGAGGCCCTGCTGCTGGGCGCTCGCTGGGCCAGCCTGCAGGCCGATCCGCAACTGGCCCAGGCTGCCACCGCCGCCATGGACCGCATACGCACAGCACTGCCGCTGGAGCTGCGCATCGCCGTCGATACCAGCGGCCTGCTGGTTCCCAATATGCAGACAGATCCGCCGGCCGAGCCCTGGCAGGCCGCGCTGCGCCGCGCCATCCGCGCCGAACACAAGGTCGTGCTGCATTACCGGGACCAGCATGGCGTGCCGAGCCAGCGCCGGGTCTGGCCGTTTGCCATGGCCTACTTCGAGCGCAGCCGCGTGGTCTCGGCATGGTGCGAGTTGCGCCAGGCCTTTCGTCACTTTCGCGCCGACCGCGTGGACGCGCTGGAGGATCTCGGAGAACGCTATCCGCAGCGACGTCAGGCACTGATACAGCGCTGGCTGGACGAAACCGGCTACACGCTGGATTGAGCGGCGCTGCTGACAGAAACTGTCAGCCCCCGCTCCTACATTGGCTGCATGGCGTTTTTGCCATGTCACAACAGCCCGCCAAGGAGAGCCGCAATGTCCACACCTCAGCAACCCAAGCTGCGCTTTTTCAGCAACCCCAGATCACGCGCCCGCATGGTGCGCTGGATGCTGGAGGAATGCGGCGCCGACTATGAAACCATTGAGCTGGAATTCGGACCCGAGATGAAGTCGCCCGAGTACCTGTCCATCAACCCCATGGGCAAGGTCCCGGCGCTGCAACATGGCGATGCCGTGGTCACCGAGACCGGAGCCATCCTCGCCTATCTGGCCGAGCTTTTTCCCGAGAAACGACTGGCCCCGGCAATGGGCAGCCCGGAACGGGCCAGCTACTTTCGCTGGCTGTTCTTTGTCGCCGGGCCGGTGGAGGCCGTCACAACCGCCCGCAACGAAGGCTGGCTGCAATCGCAAACTCATCAGCAGGCCATAAGCGCGGGCTTTGGCCGCTTTGACGATGTGCTGAACACCTTGCTGCATGCGGTGGCCGGCAAACGCTATGTCTGCGGCGACCACTTCACGGCCGCCGATCTGTATCTGGCCAGCTATATCGGCTGGAGCATGATGGACGGCAGCTTGCCCAGGCGGCCCGAATTCGAGGCCTATGCCACGCCGCTGCTGCAGCGTGCAGCCTCGGTGCGCGCCGACGAGATCGACGGCGATATGCAAGCCGCCGCCATGGCGCCAGTCGTTTAAGGTTTTTGCCCGCAGCGCTTGCCAGTCAAGCGCAGGGCCATCAAAACCTATAGCAAACCGCTGCAGACCACTCAGCGCGCCAAGTAACCGCCGTCGACCGGGTAATAAGCGCCCGTCACAAACGACGCGCGGTCACTGGCCAGCCAGGCCACCAGCTCGGCGATCTCCTCGGGCTGGCCCAGCCGTCCCATGGGGTGGGCCGCCACCAGCGCCGCATGCGTGGCCGGGTCCTGCTCCAGACCGCTGATCATGGGGGTCTGGACAAAGCCCGGCCCCACGGCATTGACGCGCACGCCTCTGGCCGAATATTCGAGCGCCGCCGCCTTGGTCAGGCCCAGCACGCCATGCTTGGCGGCCGTATAGGCCGCAGAGTTGGCAAAGCCCACGGCGCCGAGGATGGATGCCATATTGATGATGGAGCCGCCACCGCCTTGCAGCATGGCGGCAATCTGGTATTTGCAGGCATAGAAGACACCCGAGAGATTGACGCGCAGCACCTGCTCCCAGGCATCGAGTGGATAGTCGGCGGTTGGCGCGCTGGCTCCGCCGATGCCGGCGTTGTTGCAGGCCGCGTCCAGCCTGCCGAAGTGGCGCATGGTCAGGGCCACCAGCGCTTCATGATCCGCTGGGCTGCCGACGTCGGCGCGCAGATACAGTGCCTCGGCACCCAGCTCGCGCACCAGAGCCGCGCTCTCCTGGCCCTGCTCCTCGTTGAGGTCGGCCAGCACCACCCGCGCGCCTTCCCTGGCCCATGTCAGCGCCACACAACGGCCTATGCCGGATGCAGCCCCCGTCACCAATGCAACCTTGTCCTTGAGCATCGAAACCTCGCATTCTTGAATCGGCAGACCATTGTGCCGACCTCAGCCGCGGCAGTCCTGACCTGCGTCAAGCCGGGTTCGCTCTCTCAAACGCCGAAGTGCTGACATCATTAGTCGCTACCATCTGCACTAACCCCTCACCCGTCAGATCGATTCGCGCATGCCCGCCTTTACCTTTGAAGCCCTGGATGCCCAGGGCCAGACCCGCAAGGGCACCCTGGAAGCCGACAACGCCCGTGCCGCGCGCAGCCAGCTGCGCAGCCAGGCCCTGGTGCCGCTGCAGGTCGAGCCCGTCGCCGCAGGCAAGGGCCAGGGCCGCACCGGCGCATCCGGATGGTTCACGCGCCCGGTCTTCAACTCCACCAGCCTCGCGGTATGGACCCGCCAGCTCTCGGGCCTGGTCAGCTCCGGCCTGCCCATAGAACGCGCACTGGCTGCGCTGTCCGAGGAAGCCGAGGACGAACGCCAGCATCAGCTGGTCGCAGCGCTGAGGGCCGAGGTCAATGCCGGCTCCAGCTTTGCCAGGGCGCTGGAACAGCATCCACGCGAGTTTTCCGATATCTTTTGCGCCGTGATCGGCGCCGGCGAATCCAGCGGCAGCCTGGGTCCGGTGCTGGAAAACCTGGCCGACGACCTGGAGGCGCGCCAGGCCTTGCAGTCCAAGCTCATCGGCGCCTCGCTGTATCCGGCCATCGTGACGCTGGTGGCCATCGTCATCGTGATCTTTCTGGTCAGCTATGTGGTGCCGCAGGTGGCCGGCGTGTTTGCCGGCACCAAGCGTGCGCTACCGTTTCTCACCGTGGTCATGCTCGGCATCAGCGACTTTGTGCGCCACTACGGCTGGTTCATGCTGGCCGTGTTGCTGCTGGCTGCCGTGGGCTTTCGGCTGGCGCTCAGGAACGAGGCGTTTCGCGAGCGCTTCGATGCCCAGTGGCTGCGTCTGCCGCTCATAGGCCGGCTCTCACGCAGCTATAACGCGGCGCGCTTTGCCGGCACTCTGGCCATGCTGGCCGGAGCGGGCGTGCCCATTCTCAAGGCCTTGCAGGCCGCGGCCGAGACGCTCAACAACCGCGCCCTGCGCGCCGATGCCATGGATGCGCTGGTGCTGGTGCGCGAAGGCGCGCCGCTGGCCTCGGCCCTGGCTCAGAAGAAGCGCTTTCCGGGCCTGGTCGCCATGTTCGCCCGGCTGGGCGAGCAGACGGGCCAGCTGCCGCTGATGCTGCAGCGTGCCGCCACCCAGCTGTCCACCGAGGTCCAGCGCCGTGCCATGCACCTGGCCACGATCCTCGAGCCGCTGCTCATCGTCATCATGGGACTGGTGGTCATGCTCATCGTGCTGGCCGTGCTCATGCCCATCATCCAGCTCAACCAGTTCGTCAAATAGGCCGGCCGCGCCCGCAACGGTGCGGAAGCGCCCACTCCAGCTTGGCGCAATTCTTGCTTTCTTTTAGTGCATTGCGGGTTTTTTCCGCAATTTCGCACCAATAAATAGCAAATTTCAGCTGGAGCGTTTTCATGCAAGCACTAAAACAGGGCGCGGATGCCCTGTTCATTCTGATGGGCGCCGTCATGGTCCTGGCCATGCACGCCGGTTTTGCCTTCCTGGAACTGGGCACCGTGCGCCGCAAGAACCAGGTCAATGCCCTGGTCAAGATCCTGGTCGACTTCTCGGTCTCCACCGTGGTCTATTTCGCGCTCGGCTATGGCGTGGCCTACGGCACGCACTTTTTCGTGGGTGCCGAGCAGCTGACGGCACTCAACGGCTACGGCCTGGTCAAGTTCTTCTTTCTGCTGACCTTCGCGGCCGCCATTCCCGCCATCATCTCGGGCGGCATTGCCGAACGCGCCAAGTTCTGGCCCCAGCTGATCGCCACGGCCATGATCGTGGGCCTGATCTACCCCTTCTTCGAGGGCATTGCCTGGAACCAGCATTTCGGCGTGCAGGCCTGGATCAAGGCGCTGACCGGCGCCGAGTTCCACGACTTTGCCGGCAGCGTGGTGGTCCACGCCGTGGGCGGCTGGATCGCTCTTGGCGCCGTGCTGCTGCTGGGTCCGCGCAGCAATCGCTACCGCCAGGGCGGAGCGATCGCCGCCACGCCCCCCTCCAGCATTCCCTTCCTGGCGCTGGGAGCCTGGATTCTGATCGTGGGCTGGTTCGGCTTCAATGTGATGAGTGCCCAGAGCCTGGACAAGATCTCCGGTCTGGTCGCCGTGAATTCGCTGATGGCCATGGTGGGCGGCACGCTGGCTGCCCTGGCCGTGGGCAAAAACGACCCGGGCTTTGTGCACAACGGCCCGCTGGCCGGTCTGGTTGCCGTCTGCGCGGGCTCGGATCTGATGCACCCTCTGGGGGCACTGGTCGTGGGGGCTGCCGCCGGCGCCATCTTTGTCTTCATGTTCACGCTGACGCAGAACAAATGGAAGATCGACGATGTGCTGGGCGTGTGGCCGCTGCACGGTCTGTGCGGCGCCTGGGGCGGCATTGCAGCCGGCATCTTCGGCACGCAGGCACTGGGCGGGCTTGGCGGCGTACATCCGCTGGCCCAGCTCATAGGCACGCTGATGGGCGTGGCCTGGGCAGCGCTCGGCGGCCTGCTGGTCTACGGTCTGCTCAAGAAAACCATGGGGCTGCGCCTGAGCCAGGAACAGGAATTCGACGGCGCCGATCTGTCCATACACCATATCAGTGCCACGCCAGAGCGCGAAGCCAACTGGTGAGGGCGCGGCGGCCTGCGTATCATCGGAGCTTGTCTGCACATCCGCTCAAAGCCGTACCGCCATGGCCATGACCCTGAACGACAAGCTCGTCGTCGCCATCTCCTCGCGAGCCCTGTTCGATTTCGAGGAGGAAAACCGCCTCTTCGAGGACAGCGACCCGGCGACCTATCTGCGCTTGCAGCGCGAGCGGCTGAACGTGCCTGCCGCGCCCGGCGTGGCCTTCTCGCTGGTCAAGAAGCTGCTGGCCTTCAACACCGAGGCACAGCAGCATGTGGAAGTGGTGCTGCTCTCGCGCAACGACCCCGTCAGCGGCATGCGCGTCTTCCGCTCGGCCCAGGCCCACGGCCTGCACTCCATACAGCGCGGCGTATTCACCCAGGGGCGCGACCCCTTCGGCTATCTGCGCCCGCTGGGAGCCCAGCTGTTTCTCTCGGCGAATGCCGATGACGTGACCCAGGCACTGCAGCTGGGCTACCCGGCCGCCCATGTGTTCACCGACTCCATGCGCGCCAGCAGCAGCCATCCGCGCGAAGTGCGCATCGCTTTCGACGGCGATGCCGTGCTGTTTTCCGACGAGGCCGAGCGCATCTTCCAGGCCCAGGGCCTGGAGGCTTTCCAGCAGCATGAGCTGGAGAAAGCCGCCCAGCCGCTGCCTGAAGGCCCTTTCAAGCCCCTGCTGGCCGCCCTGCACCGGCTGCAGCAGGCCGATGTAGCCGGCATGCGCGTGCGCACGGCCCTGGTCACGGCGCGCAGCGCCCCGGCCCATGAACGCGCGCTCAATACGCTGATGGACTGGAAGATCGATGTCGATGAAGCCATGTTCCTCGGCGGACTGGCCAAGGGCGGGTTTCTGCGCGAGTTCGAGCCCGATTTCTTCTTCGACGACCAGACCGGCCATGTACGCAATGCGGCCGGACATGTTCCCTCGGGCCATGTGCGCAGCGGCATTGCCCATGACAAGGCGGCGCTGCCTACGTAAAGCTTGGCAAAGTCCGGCAAGCGAATGCAAAACTTTGAAAGTGCGGCGGGACAGTGCTTGAGAATGCCGTCATGGCCCTCATCTGTACCGCTATGTCAAAAGCCAAGAACCACCCCATCGTCGCGCGCAGCAGCTCGGTCATGAAGACCGCCATGGGCGTGCTGCTGACCAGCGCCGTGCTGCTGCTGCCCACGGTGCGCGCCGAGGAAACTGCCGGCGACAAGATGGCGGAAAGACAGGGAACCCAGCTCTCCAAGGGCGAGATCAAGGCCCAGCAGCAGTTCAAGATGCTGGACTTCAACCAGGATGGCAAGCTCAGCCGCAAGGAAGTGGCCATCATCCCCAAGCTGGCCGCCGCCTTTGACGAAACCGACACCAACAAAGACGGCTTCGTCACCTATGAGGAAGTGCGCGCCTTTGCCGTCAAATACCGTGCAGCGCGTGAAAAGGCCAAGGCCGCGGAAGCCGTGGCAGCTGCATCAGCCAAGGACGATGCTCACAAATCAGAAGCTGACAGCGCTGATCCTGAAAGCAAATAAGATATAAAAATAGCTGAAGCGCTTGAATATCAAGCGCAATCAGCTCTCAAAATAAAAGCAATCGCTTACTTGGCGTTGCCGCTGCGCTTTATCCGGGGCTCGGAATAAGTCAGCGGCTCATTGCGCGCCGTCTGCTTGCTCTGCAGCAGATCTTCCGACTTGCTGGTTTCCTGCGCCTGCTCCACCGCCTGGGCGCTGGCGCGCCACATGGACTGGATGAACTCGATCAGCTGCTTGGAGATCGGCTCCTTGGGTGGCTCCTCGACCTCCTCCTTTTGCTTGACCTCCTCGGCCAGCGTCCAGTCTCGGTTCTCGGTATCGGGAGCCGAGGGCTTCTCGGGCTCGCGCACCGTGCGGCCCTCGCCGATCTTGTCCACCGACTCCGTCGCATTCACCGCATTCACGGGGCGCACCGGCGCGGCGCCAGAGGCGCCTGTGGAATACAAATCCGCACCCTGGGTACGCCAGGGCGTCTGTGTCCGGTCTAGAGGTGGAATTTGCATGGCTTGGCCCTCGGCAGTAAAAAGGTGCAGGCGGAAAATCAGCTATCTCGCCCTGTTATCGGCCACGCTTGAGAAAACTGTAGGATTATTTTCAATCCTATTTTGATAGCTATCAGTCTATATATATCAAGCACCACTGCGCAATTTGATACAAAAAAGGGCCTCGCGATTATGCGAAGCCCTTGAAATAGTCGCGCTGCGCAGCTTACAGAAAGCGCTCCAGCAGCTTGCGCGAATGCCGGTCCAGCTTGCTGCTGTCGGGAATCCGATATTGCACGCCATCCTGGCCCGTGATTTGCAGTCGGGTGCGCCCTGACAGCTTGCGGATGTCTTCCTCGGCCTTGAGCACCATCTGCGTCAGACCGCGATCCGTCTGCAGCTCCCAGGTGCTGGGGGTGGAGAAACTCGAGACCTTGAGAATGCGCTCTATGGTCGGCACGAACTCCCGCACTGCCAGGTCCTGCTCGATCAGCTGACGATGCTCGGGCTGCAGGTCTGCCATGCGGGCCACCCACAGCGCTTCCTTGCCATCGGAGGCGATCAGCGACAGCCCTTCGGCAGGCGCGGCAATCGGAAATGCGCGCACGGGAACGACGGCTTCGTAGACCAGGCCGTTGCCCAGGGTCAGCACCAGACGGCCATGGGCGTTGCGCTCCAGCTGCATGCCGCTCAAATTGGATTGGGGAGCTTCGATCATTGTGTTTCCTTGGTCTGCAGCTTGAGGCCGGCCGCTTGCGCATCCTCTTCGGCACGACGTGCCTGCGCGTCGTACAGGCGGAAGTAATGGCCCTTGAGATCCATCAGCTCGTCGTGCGGGCCGACTTCGACGATCTCACCACGATCCATGACCACCAGACGGTCGGCCTTGCGCAAGGTGGACAGGCGGTGGGCAATGGCGATCGTGGTGCGCCCCTGCACCAGATTGTCCAGCGCCTTCTGGATCTCCTTTTCGGTCTCGGTATCCACGGCCGAGGTGGCTTCGTCGAGGATCAGGATGCGCGGATCGATCAGCAGCGCACGCGCGATGGAGATACGCTGGCGCTCGCCACCCGACAGGCCCTGGCCGCGCTCGCCGACCAGGGAGTCATAGCCGTGGGGCAGGCGCAGGATGAACTCGTGGGCATGGGCGGCACGCGCCGCGGCCACGATTTCCTCGCGCGTGGCATCGGGCTTGCCGTAGGCGATGTTCTCGGCGATCGTGCCGAAGAACAGGAAGGGCTCCTGCAGCACCAGGCCGATATTGCTGCGGTAGTCGGACACGGACATGCGGCGCACGTCCACGCCGTCGAGCTGGATGGAGCCCTCGGAGACGTCGTAGAAACGGCAGATCAGGTTGACCAGGGTGCTCTTGCCCGAGCCGCTGTGGCCGACCAGTCCGATCATCTCGCCGGGCTTGATCTCCAGGTTCAGATGCTTGATGACGGCACGGCTGCCGTAGCGAAAGCCCACATCCTCCATGGTGATGGCACCCTTGGCCTTGCCGGGCAGCTTCACGGGGTTGCTGGGCTCGGGCACATTGCTGACATGGTCGAGGATGTCGAAGATGCGCTTGGCACCGGCTGCAGCCTTCTGCGTGACCGAGACAATGCGGCTCATCGAATCCAGGCGGGTATAGAAACGGCCGATATAGGCGATGAAGGCGGTCAGCACACCGACCGTGATGGAGCCGCCGGCCACCAGATAGATGCCGAAGCCCCAGACCACCAGAATGCCGACCTCGGTCAGCAGCGTCACCGTGGGGGTGAACAGCGACCAGGTCTTGTTGACCTTGTCGTTGGCCTGCAGATTGATCAGATTGGCGTCGGCAAAGCGGTCGGCTTCACGCTTTTCCTGGGCAAAGGCCTTGACCACGCGGATACCGGGAATGGTGTCGGCCAGCACATTGGTCACCTCGGACCAGACGCGGTCTATCTTCTCGAAGCCCGTGCGCAGACGATCGCGCACTGTATGGATCATCCAGGCGATGAAGGGCAGCGGCACCAGCGTGACCAGCGCCAGCCAGGGGTTGATGGAGAACAGGATGGCCGATGTCATCACGATCATCAGCACATCGGTTGCAAAATCAAGTGCGTTGAGCGACAGAAACAGATTGATGCGATCGGTTTCGGCACCGATACGCGCCATCAGATCCCCCGTGCGCTTGCTGCCGTAGTAATCCACAGACAGGTTCAGCAAGTGGTTGTAGGTGGTGGTGCGCAGATTGGAGCCTATGCGCTCGGACACCTTGGCCAGCACGAAAGTACGTGCCCAGCCCAATGCCCAGGCCAGCAGCGCCGACAGCAGCAGCATGCCCAGATAGAAGAAAACCAGATCCCGGTCGATTTTTTCACCGTTCTGGAACGGAATCAGTATCTTGTCCATCAGCGGGATGGTCAGATAAGGCGCCACCAACTGGGCCGCCGTGGTGGCCAGGGTCAGCAAGAAGCCCAGCAGCAGCTGGCCCTGATAGGGTTTGGCAAAACGCCACAGGCGCAGCAGCACCCAGGTGGAGGTCTGGGGCGCCTGCTGGCGTGCGCAGGCCGGGCATTCCTCGGTATCGGGCGGCAGCACCGAGTGGCAGACCGGGCAATGCGGGACATCCTCATCGCTGACCGCGCTATAGGCCTCCTGACGGGCGATGCGCTCGCGCTGGCGGTCGAACTGCTGCATCAGCTGCAGCATGGAGGTCTGATGCTTCAGCGTGATCAGCCACTGTGCAAGACGCGCGCTCCTGTCATGCAGTTCCAGGTTGCCCACACCGCCATGATCCTGCAGGCGCAGGCTTTGATCTACCGCCAGGGCCCATTCACGCCACTGCTGTGTCTTGGGATCGCAGGCCAGCAGACGCTCCTGGGTCAGGGCCAGCAGGCCGCTGCCGAACTGCAAATCCGCACTCAGGTCAACCGGGACGACGGCTAATACGTTTTCATGTTCAGCGAGTCTTGCTCGCAGCTCGCCCCCCAGGGGGCTGGCGAAGACTGCCGAGGCGTCCACAGTATGGTGATGTTGCATGTTGAGTTATTTTTCTCCGCCGATGGCGGCTCCAAGAGTCATGCGGGCAACCGCATCGGCATGGTGAATATGGCTGCGCCTGACGTCCGATATATCCTGGTTAACGCGCGAACCTGCATTTAGGCTGACAAGCTTCACAATGCAGATTCTGGGCGCACAATGCCAACCTATCAGGGGCAGGAGTTTAAGAAAACCTGCTCTCCTCATTCCTATCCGCTGATCAACATGGCGAAATTCAACGACATCCAACTCTTGCGCACAACTTTCCTGCGTGGCCCCAGTGTCTGGACCTACCGCCCGGTACTGGAGGTCTGGCTGGATCTGGGAGAGCTGGAAGACTATCCGTCCAACAAGATTCCCGGCCTCAATGAGCGCCTGACCAGCTGGCTGCCCGACCTGATCGAGCACACCTGTGGCGTCGGCGAGCGCGGTGGCTTCATCCAGCGCCTGGAAGGCGGCACCTGGATGGGTCATGTGATGGAGCATGTAATCATCGAGCTGCTGAACCTGGCCGGCATGCCCGCCGAGTTCGGTCAGACCCGCGAAATTTCCAGGCGCGGCGTGTACCGCATGGTGTTCCGCTGCCCCGAAGAGGCCGTGGCCCGCGTAGCACTGGAATATGGGCACAAGCTGCTGATGGCGGCCATCAATGACGAGCCGTTCGACCTCAAGCCCGCCGTGCATGCCATCAAGACGGCCATCAACGACCGCTACCTGGGCCCCTCGACAGGCTGCATCGTCGATGCCGCCAGCGAGCGCCGCATCCCCCATATCCGCCTCAACGACGGCAACCTGGTGCAGCTGGGTTATGGCGCGGCACAGCGCCGCATCTGGACCGCAGAGTCCGACCAGACCAGCGCCATCGCCGAAGGCATTGCCCAGGACAAGGACTTCACCAAGCGCCTGCTGGCCGCCTGCGGCGTGCCCGTGCCCGAAGGCCAGATCGTGGCATCGCCCGAAGAGGCCTGGGAAGTGGCCCAGGACATCGGCTTTCCCGTGACCGTCAAGCCTTCGGACGGCAACCATGCCCGTGGCGTGACCCTGGAGCTGTCCAAGGAAGCGGACATCAAGGCCGCGTTTGCACTGGCCCAGCCCGAAGGCTCGGACGTGATCGTCGAAAAATTCATCGACGGCGTGGAGCACCGCCTGCTGGTCGTGGGCGGCAAGGTGGTGGCAGCGACCAAGGGCGAGACGGTTTCCGTCTACGGCAATGGCAATGCCACGCTGCGCGAGCTGGTGGAAGTGCTGAACCAGGACCCGCGCCGCGGCCCCGAGCAGGAATACCCGCTGGACTGGATCAATCTGGAAGCCGGCGCCGTCAAGCTGGAACTCAATCGCCAGCATGTGACGCCCGACAGCGTGATCCCCCAGGGTCAGGGCGTGCTGTTGCAGCGCAACGGCAATATGGCCATCGACTGCCTGGACGATGTACACCCCGACGTGGCTTACTACGCCGTGCTGGCCGCCAAGATCGTTGGCCTGGACATTGCCGGCATGGACATGATCCTCAAGGATGTCTCCAAGCCCATGCAGGGCCAGGGAGCGATTCTGGAAGTCAACGCCGGCCCCGGCCTGTTGATGCACCTCAAGCCCACCAGCGGCGCACCGCGTCCTGTGGGCATGGCGATTGCCGACCATCTCTTCCCCCGCGAAGACGGTGCCGGCGCTGGTCGCATTCCCGTGGTCGGCATTGTGGGCACACGCAACAACGCCTTCATTTCGCGCCTGGTCGGCTGGCTGCTGCAGCTGTCGGGCAAGCTGACCGGCGTGGCCAGCAGCGAAGGCATGTTCCTCGCCAATCGCCATACGCAAAAGACCAATACCGCCAACTGGGCCGGAGCCCATCGTCTGCTGACCAACCGTCTGGCCGAAGCCGCCGTCATCCAGACCACGGCCCGTTCCATTCTGGAAGAAGGCCTGGCCTATGACCGCTGCCTGGTCGGCGTGGTCACCGACATGGACGGCTACGAGCAACTGGCCGATCACGATGTGCTGGAGCCCGGCCAGATGCGCCGCGTGATGCGCACCCAGATCGACGTGGTGCTGGACGAAGGCGCGGGCGTGCTCAACGCCGACCTGCCCGAAGTGGCCGATCTGGCCGAGCTCTGCGACGGCGAAGTCATTCTGTACGCCACCGGTGCCGAGAATGAATTTGTCGCCTCCCACCGCGCCAACACCGAAGCCCGTCATGAAGGTGGCCGCGCCGTCTTCCTCAAGGGCAATAACGTGGTGCTGGCCACAGGCACGCAGGAGCGTGTGCTGGGCACGCTGGAAGCGCTGTCGCTGGCAGGCGGCAAACGCCCCGACACCAGCGCGCTGCTGGCTGCGATTGCCTCCGCCTGGGCGCTGGACATCACGCCCGAGCTGATCGGCGCCGGCATCAAGACCTTTGAATACCAGGCTTGATTGCTCCATAAAACGCTTCAACAGATATAGCTGCTGACGCTTTCCTCACAAGCGTCAGACCAAGAAAAAGCTTGAAATCCAGCTGAAAGAAACACTATGCAGATCACTCGCAACCGAGCCTTGCGCGGCCCCAACCTCTGGACCCGCAGCACAGCCATCGAAGCCATCGTGCACTGCGAAGACAGCGAGCTGCTGTACACCGCCATGCCCGGCTTTGAAGAAAAGCTGCGCGCGCGTTTCCCCACCATCGGTACGCTGCAGCCGCATGGCGCAGACCAGCGCCTGTCGCTGGCCCATGTGCTGGAAGTTGCTGCACTTTCGCTACAGGCCCAGGCGGGCTGCCCCGTCACCTTCAGCCGCACCCACGAGACCGTGGAGCAAGGCACCTTCCAGGTGGTGGTCGAGTACACCGAAGAATCCGTGGGCAAGCTGGCCATGGAGCGTGCCGAAGCCCTGATTCAGGCGACATTGAACGACACGCCCTTCGACGCCGACGCCACGATTGCCGAACTGCGCGAGCTGGACGAGGACGACCGTATCGGCCCCTCGACCGGCGCCATCGTCGATGCCGCCGTGGCACGCGGCATTCCCTTCCGTCGCCTGACCACCGGCTCGCTGGTGCAGCTGGGCTGGGGTTCGCGTGCGCGCCGCTTCCAGGCCGCCGAGATCGACTCCACCAGCGCCGTGGCCGAATCCATTGCGCAGGACAAGGATCTGACCAAGCGCCTGCTGCATGCAGCCGGCGTGCCCGTGCCCATGGGCCGTCCCGTCACCGACGTGGAAGACGCCTGGGCCGTGGCCCAGGAAGTGGGTCTGCCCGTGGTGGTCAAACCTCAGGACGGCAACCAGGGCAAGGGCGTGGTGGTGAACATCACCACCCGCGAAGGCCTTGAAGCCGCTTACAAGACCGCCAGCGAATTTGGCGATGAAATCCTCGTCGAGCGCTTTTTGCCCGGCCATGACTTCCGCATGCTGGTCGTCGGCGGCCAGCTGGTCGCTGCCGCCCGCCGCGAGCCGCCCCAGGTGCTGGGCGACGGCCAGCACACCATCCGCGAGCTGGTGAACATCGTCAACCAGGACCCGCGCCGCGGCTCGGGGCACGGCACGGCACTGACCAAGGTGCGGCTGGACGATATCGCCATCGCCCGCATCGCCAGTGAAGGCCTGACGCCTGACAGCGTTCCCGCCCAGGGCCAGCGCGTGGTGCTGCGCAACAACGCCAATCTGTCCACCGGCGGCAGCGCCACCGATGTGACCGATGATGTGCATCCCGAAATCGCCGCGCGCGCCATCGAGGCCGCACAGACCATAGGCCTGCATATCTGCGGCGTGGACGTGGTCTGCGAAACCATGCTCAAGCCTCTGGAAGAGCAAAGTGGCGGCATCGTGGAAGTCAATGCCGCTCCCGGCCTGCGCATGCACCTGGCGCCCTCCTTCGGCCGTCCCCGCAATGTGGGCGTGCCCATGGTGGACGAGCTGTTCGCGCCCGGCGACGACGGCCGCATCCCCCTGGTCGCCGTCACCGGCACCAACGGCAAGACCACGACCACGCGCGTGATCGCCCATCTGTTCACCTCGCATGGCTGGCGCACTGCCATGACCAACACCGATGGCGTGTACGTCAACGGTCGCCAGATCGACAGCGGCGACTGCTCGGGCCCCAAGAGTGCGCGCAACGCCCTGGCCCACCCCGAGACCGATGCGGCCGTGCTGGAATGCGCACGCGGCGGCATCTTGCGTGAAGGCCTGGGCTTTGACCGCTGCCAGGTCGCCGTGGTCACCAATGTGGGCGAAGGCGACCACCTGGGCCTGAACTTCATCACCACCAAGGAAGATGTCAGCGTTCTCAAGCGCGTCATCGTGCAGAACGTGGCTTCCACGGGCTATGCCGTGCTCAATGCTGCCGATCCACTGGTCGCGGCCATGGCCCATGTCTGCCCCGGCAAGGTCATCTTCTTTGCCGCCGACCGCCACCACCCCGTCATGGCCACGCACCGTGCCCAGGGCAGCCGCGTGGTCTATGTCGATGGCGACGCCATCGTGGCCGCAGAAGGTTCCTGGCGCGAGAGCATCGCGCTGCGCGACATTCCGCTGACCCGTAACGGCACCATCACCTTCCAGGTGGAAAACGTCATGGCATCCATCGGCGCCGCATGGGCCGCAGGCCTGCCCTGGCAGACCATTCGCCGTGGTCTGGCCGGCTTCCTCAACGACAGCGACAACGCCCCTGCCCGCTTCAATGTGATGGACTACAAGGGCGCCACCATCATTGCCGACTACGGCCACAACCCCGACGCCATCCGCGCGCTGTCGCAGGCCGTGGAAGCCATGCCCGCCAAACGCCGCAGCGTGGTGATCTCGGGCGCCGGCGATCGCCGCGACCAGGACATCACCGAACAGACCCAGATCCTGGGCAAGGTGTTCGATGATGTGGTGCTCTATCAGGACGCCTGCCAACGTGGCCGCGTGGATGGCGAAGTGCTGGCCCTGCTGAAAAAGGGCCTGGAAGGCGCGCCGCGCACCAGCTACAGCACCGAGATCCATGGCGAGTTCCTCGCCATCGACCATGCCCTAGCCCGCCTGCAACCCGGCGACCTGTGCCTGGTGCTGGTGGATCAGGTGGAAGAGGCTCTGGAGCATCTGCGCAAGCATGTGAATGGACAGTGACCCCCTGAGGGGGACGACGGCCTCGCCGCGAGGCGGCGCGGCCGGCCAGGCTCTTGCTTGCCATCTCTCGCTTGAGCGAGTGCCTATATTCCAGCCCAGGAGCCGTGCATGAACCCTCGGCACCTCCATACCGACCCGGCCTTGCGCCGGGTTCTGTATTTGAAGTCACAGCACTTTGCACCTGCGGCATGGCTTGCGCGGCGGTTTTCACGCATGGTCTGAGGCGGCGGACGACGTATGATGCGGACGCATATCAGCACCGCACACCCATGACCTTGCAACAGCTTCGCCGCATTGCCACCTGCCTGCTGGGCCGGTGCGTGCTGGCATGGATGGCACTGTCCATGGGGGTGGCGGCAGCCGCACCGCTGATCCAGTCTCAGGGGTTTGAGCTGATCTGCACCAGCACCGGCGCGGTCAAGCTGATCGCCAAGGGCGAAGATGGCGGCAGTGCCCTGGGTGCGGGCCACCTCGATTGCCCCATGTGCCTGCCCAATGCAGCACCGCCTCCGCCCGCGCTGCAGCTGCCGCCGCCTACCGAGTCGCCGCTGTGGCATGCGCTGCAGCCCGTGCAGCGGGCGCGCATCGCCTCACTCACCGCAGCCCCCCTGCCTGCGCGCGGACCGCCTCCCGTTTACCTCTGAACCATTTCAGGCTCTAGCGCAGTTCCTATCTGCGCTGGCCGCAATCAGATTCATAGGGACGATCACGTCCCAAGGTAAGCATTCATGAAACAGATTTTTCTGCCGCTGGTGGTCAGTGGTATTGCATGGCCGTGCCTGGCCCAGACCTCGACCGATTCCGCCGACCTGCCTGAGCGCTCCAAGACCCTGGGCGTGGTCACCGTCAACGGCGGCCAACCCAGCTCGCTGCCCACGCAGATTCCGACCACCATCGAAGGCATCACGCGCGAGGAGATAGAGACCCGCATCAATGCCACCGACAGCGAGGATGCCCTCAAATATCTGCCCAGCCTGCTGGTGCGCAAGCGCTATATCGGTGACTACAACCACGCCATCCTCTCCACGCGCGCTTCGGGCACGGGCAATAGCGCGCGCTCGGCCGTCTATGCCGACGGCATTCTGCTGTCCAACTATCTGGGCAATGGCATTGCCAACGGCAGCAACTATGCGCCGCGCTGGGGCCTGGTGACGCCCGAGGAAATCGAGCGTGTCGATGTCATGTACGGCCCGTTCTCGGCCGCCTACCCCGGCAACTCCGCCGGCGCCGTGGTGGACTATGTGACGCGCATGCCCGACAAGCTCGAAGCCCATGTGGCCACCGGCTATGCCCACCAGAGTGCCGACGTGCTGGGCAGCAGCGGCCATTACCGCAGCTGGAATAGCAGCGCTTCCATCGGTAGCAGAAGCGGCGACTGGTCGTACTGGATCAACCTGAGTCGCAGCGACAGCCAGGGCCAGCCCATGACCTTCCCCACCGTGCTGCAGTCCGCCGGCGTGGCGGGCGGTGCCGGCACGCCCGTGACAGGGGCGATTGCCGGGCTCAACACCACCAACCAGCCCTGGTACATCCTGGGTGCGGGCACGCAGTACCGCACCCGGCAGGATCACGCCAAGATCAAGCTGGCCTATGACATCACGCCCACGCTGCGCGCCAGCTACACGCTGGGCTGGTGGCAGAACAGCGCCAGAGGCAGCTCCGAGACCTATCTGCGCGGGCCGGACGGCCAGCCGGTCTACAGCGGCAGCATCAATATCGACGGCAAGACCTACAAGCTGGCCGACACCGCCTTCGGACTGAGCCAGGACCGGCAGACCCACACCATGCATGGCGTCTCGCTCAAGAGTCATACCCAGGGCGAGTTTGACTGGGAGCTCAGCGCCAGCCTGTACGACTACGGCAAGGACCAGCAGCGCGTGCCCACCGTAGCCCAGCCGGCCGCCAATCTGGGCGGCAAGGGCACGCTGCAGGATCAGGACGGCACGGGCTGGAACACGCTGGCCGCCAAGGGCACATGGCGACAGAACGACATACTGGGCCTGCAGGGCACACATATCGTGGACTTCGGAGTGGGCCGCGATGCCTACAAGCTCAACATCAGCAAATACAACGTGCTGGGCGACTGGCAGTCCGGCCCGGCCAACGAACAGTCCATCGTCAGCCAGGTCGGCGGCAGGGCCGAGACCCGCTATGCCTGGGCACAGGACAGCTGGCAGCTGGCCAGGGACTGGAAGGCCGTGCTGGGTCTGCGCTGGGAGGACTGGACGGCCAGCCAGGGCCATACCGCCACGGCCAGCAGCCAGCTGAGTTACGCCCAGCGCAGCGAATCGCATTTCTCGCCCAAGGCCGCGCTGGCCTACCAGCTGGCCCGCCACACCACGCTCAAGGCATCGCTGGGCCGCGCCGTGCGCTTTCCCACCGTGGGCGAGCTGTATGGCGCGACTTCGGGCGGTGCGCTGTCCTTCATCAACGACCCGAATCTGAAACCTGAAAAATCCTGGACGGGCGAGCTGACGGCCGAGCAGGATCTGGGCAATGGTTTGCTTCGCGCCACCTGGTTCCACGAGCGCACGCGCGATGCGCTCTACAGCCAGCTGATTGCCGGCACCACCATCTCTGCGGTGCAGAACGTGGATCAGGTCCGTACCTCGGGGCTGGAACTGGCTTACTCGGCGCAGTCGGTGTGGATTCGCGGGCTTGACCTGGGCGGCAGCCTGACCTGGGCCAACTCGCGCATCACGGCCAATGCAGCCAACCCGGCCAGCGTCGGCAAATGGCAGCCGCGCGTGCCGCGCTGGCGTGCCACGGCCTGGGCCACCTACAAGCCCGATGAACGCTGGGCCTTCACGGTGGCGGCGCGCTACAGCGGGCGCCAGTACTCGAATCTGGACAACAGCGATGTCCATGCCGACACCTATATGGGTGCCAGCCAGTACTTCAGCGTCGATCTGCGGGCCCGCTATCAGATCGACAGACAGCTATCAGCAGCCCTCGGCATAGACAACGCCAACAATGCCAGGTACTGGAACTTCCATCCCTATCCGCAAAGAAGCTTTAGCGCCTCCCTGCGCTGGGATCTTTAGACGCCAGCGGCTCTAGGCCAGCCTGGCCACCAGGCCATGGGTCTTGCGCATCCTGAAAGTGCCCAGGCAGGCCAGCAGCGCCAGTGCCAGGCCCAGCACGCAGGCACCCTGCCAGCCGTCAATGCGCCAGGCGAGAGTCCCCAGCGCCGAGCCCGCCGCCGCGCCCGTGAAATAGCCCGTCATATAGACGGCATTCATGCGGCCGCGGGCTGCGGGCAGCAACTGGGCCACCGTGGCCTGGTTGGTGATGTTCAGGCATTGCAGACCCAGATCGATCACCACCATGCCCAGCACGAACCAGCCCAGATGCGCTCCGCCCACCCACAGCAGAGGCCAGGACAGCAGCAGGGCCAGCGCCCCGATGGCGCAGCTCACGCGGCCCAGGCCCTTGTCCACCAGCCGCCCCGCCTGCGTGGCCACCAGGGCACCCGCCGCGCCAGCCAGACCGATCAAGCCGATCTGGCCGTCATCCAGACCCAGGGGACCGCTGGACAACTGCAGCGCCATGGTCGAGA
The DNA here is from genome assembly GCF_039581385.1 of Comamonas sp. A7-5. Classification (NCBI taxonomy): domain Bacteria; kingdom Pseudomonadati; phylum Pseudomonadota; class Betaproteobacteria; order Burkholderiales; family Comamonadaceae; genus Comamonas; species Comamonas sp. A7-5. The sequence goes on along the minus strand of NZ_JBCPWO010000002.1, from coordinate 169,419 downwards.
ACAGCACGCTGACCGAGGCGAACGCCAGCGCGCTGACCAGGGTGCGCTGGCGCAGGCCCGGCTGGCTGCGCAGCAGATGCCACATGCTTCTCAGCACCTGTGGATAACTGACAGGACTGGGGTTGCGCGATGCCGGCAGCGCCCTCCACAGCCACAGCGCCACCACGGCCATCACCAGCGCAGCGCCCTGATAGACGGCTTGCCAGCCCCAGGCCTCCGAGACCATGCCGGCCACGCTGCGCGCCAGCAGAATGCCCAGCAGCAGACCGCTCATCACCCAACCGACGGCCCGCCCGCTTTGCCCAGGCTGGGCCAGCGCCGCCGCCATGGGCACCAGCACCTGGGCCGCAACCGAGAACAGACCGGCCATCAGCGTGCCCAGCAAAAACAGATCGAACTGACCCGCCAGGCCGCACAGCGCCTGCCCCAGGGCAGCCAGCAGCATCAGGCTCACGGCCAGGCCGCGGCGCTGCAGCTTGTCGCCCAGCGGCGCCAGCAGCAAAAGACCTGCCGCATAGGCCACCTGGGCCAGCGTCACGCTGGTGGCAGCCGCCGACTCGCTGACCGAGAAATGACCGGCAATCGAGTGCAGCAGCGGCTGGTTGAAATAGTTGCCGCCCGCACACAGGCCGCAGGCCAGTGCCATCAACAACAGGGAGGAAGCGCTCAGACCGGGCGCGGAAACGTTCACCGACATAGATAACAGCCACATCCGGCGGATGCGGCGCTTGCATGAAGCCACCGCCCGAGGGCCGTCGCTGATCAAAGAGGGAGTTCGGAAGTCCGGCATGCGCTGTGTCATGCCTGTGGCAGCGTCTCAGCTGCCGGTGCCCGCCAGCAGGCCGGGGCAAACCGTGATGCAATACAGAAAGCTCTGCAGCAGCCGGTATTGTCTTCAGGCCGGCTGCCAATCCCTTGTCCGGGACACAATGCCCTGTTAAAAGACAAGGGTTAACCCTTAACTCACTGTATGCACACCACCATGAAATTGCTCTCCGCCGCTCTGGCCGTTGCAGCCGCCACCGTAGGAACCATGGCCTTTGTCGGCATGAGCCATGCCGAGCAGATCGGCGCCGTGGATACCGTCTTCAAGTGGATTGGCCCGGATCACAAGATCGTGGTCGATGCCTATGACGACCCCAAGGTGCCGGGTGTGACCTGCTATGTATCGCGTGCCAAGACCGGCGGCATCAAGGGCGGCCTGGGCCTGGCCGAGGATCGCTCGGAAGCGTCTATCGCCTGCCAGGCCACAGGCAATATCCAGTTCCCCGCGCCGCTCAGGCAGCAGGAAGAAGTGTTTACCGAGCGCACCTCGCTGCTGTTCAAGCGCCTGCGTGTGGTGCGCATGGTGGATGCCAAGCGCAATGCCCTGATCTATATGACCTACTCGGACCGGGTGATCGAGGGCTCTCCGCAGAACAGCGTCACCGCCGTGGCCGTGCCCCAGGGCACGGCTATCCCGCTGAAATGAAAATCAGAGCAGGCTGCGCTTGTGCGGCCTGCGTTTGAGGCAGTTTTAACTCAAGACCCAGGCCGCGCGAGCTACTGACTGAAGATCAGGCCGCCTGCGTCCAGCGCCGGCGGGCGCAGCAAATCCTCGTTCACGCCCATGGCCTGGCTGGCGCGCTCCACGGCCTGCCAGAGTCCGGCAGGCATCTGCAAAATGGCCTCGGGGGACTGCGCATCGTCGATCCAGTGGCTGATCTGCAGATGCTGTTCGTGAGTGAGCAGGTCCAGGTGCAGCATTTCATCGATGGTTTTCATGGTGTTCCTCCCTGCTTGAGAAAGCCGGCGCTGCACAGCCCGCGCCCGGCTTGTCTACCCAATATAGGGGCAAAAACCGGTGTCGCAAGCAAATCATTGTTAAGAAAACCATAGCTGCCGACGTCTGTCATTCAGGCGCTACAGCGTGTTTGACATTGGAGGTGCCCGAGGGCTCGCTCAGCGCCGGTTCGCTGGCCTTGCAGGCATCGACAAAGGCCTGCAGCGCAGGCGAGCGGCGCTTTCCGGCGCGCTGCACCAGAGAGAAGTTGCGCCACATGCGCGGCAAGGTGGTGGGCAGAATCTCCAGCGCACGAGCCTGCAGCTGTGACTGCACCAGCACGCGTGACAGGCAGCTGATGCCCAGCCCCTGCTCGACACAGCGTGCAATGGCCTCGGAGCTGCCCAGCGTGGCAGCCGCAGGCAACTGGTGCAGATGCGGCAGCAGCGCATGCTCGACCATCTCGCGCGTGCCAGAACCCGCCTCGCGCAGCAGCCATGCCGCCTTGCGCAGCGCTGCCACGCCCAGCGGCTTGCTGCGCGCCTGCTCGGCCAGCGGGTCCTGCGGCGATGCCACGATGACCAGTTCGTCGCGCAGCCAGGGCTCGACCTCCAGCCCCTGCCAGTGGCTGCTGCCCTCGATCAGGCCCATGTCGACCTCCATGGCCAGCACGGCTTCGCCCACTTCCTGGGTGTTGGCGATCTGCAGGTCCACGCGCACCAGCGGATGCGAGCGTGCCAGCCGCGCCAGCACTTCGGGCAGCGCATAGGTGCCGATGGTGGTGCTGGCCGCCACGCGCAGGCGCACCGGCATATTGGCCGCACGCGCGGAAAACGTCTGCTCTATGCCTCTTGCCTGCTCCAGCACGCTAAGGGCCTGAGGCAATAGCGCACGACCCGCATCGTTGAGCACCAGGCGCTTGCCCACGCGCTCGAACAGTTGCACGCCCAGGCCTTGCTCCAGCTGCTGCAGCGCGGCACTGGTGGCCGACTGCGAAAGCGCTACGGCCTCTGCGGCAGCCACCGTGGTCCCGCTTTGAGCCACGGCGCAGAAGATCTCGAACTGACGCAAGGTGAGGTGCAGCATGACGATGATTCGTATATTCGTATCGATGACAGCAGGCTCGCCAGGAGCCCTGGCCTACCAGCAAAAAATGGGCGGCCCGGCCCCTACGGTACCGGCTCATCCAGTCAATGATTGAGTCGAATCGCAGGATGCAGAGAGCTCAATCTACCTGTTTTATAGGTTGATCTTACAAAAACTATTAGTTATACAAATATAACCAGGAAATCTAAAGTGATCTCCATGCCGGCAATCAGACCTGTTGTCTTGCCTGCTGCGAAAGGTCACGATGAACACTACAACACTGAAAAACTCCGCACCCTCGCAAGGCTGGATGCACAAAACCGGCGGGATGATTCCCGGCCTGCTGCTGGCGGGCGCCATCGCTGCCGTGGCCACCTGGGCCGCGCAGTTTCCGGCCATCAGGAACAACGGCCTGAGCGCGCTGACGCTGGCCATCATCATCGGCCTGTTGATCGGCAACACCGTCTATCCGGCCATCGCCAGCCAGTGTGCCAGCGGCATCGCCTTCACCAAGGCCCGTCTGCTGCGCACCGGCATCGTGCTCTACGGTCTGCGCCTGACCTTCCAGGACATAGGCCAGGTCGGCATGGCCGGCGTGGTGATCGATGCGCTGGTGCTGTCCAGCACCTTTTTGCTGGCGCAGTGGATAGGCCAGAAGCTGCTGGGCATGGACAAGCGCACCACCATGCTGGTGGGGGCAGGCGCCTCCATCTGCGGCGCTGCCGCCGTGCTGGCCACCGAACCCGTGGTCAAGGGCCGTGCCGAGGACGTGGCCGTGGCCGTGGCCACCGTGGTGGTGTTCGGCACCATCGGTACCTTTCTCTACCCGGCGCTGTTCCACTGGAATGCCGAGTACGGCTGGATAGACACCAGCATGCAGCAGTACGGCGTTTTCGTCGGCTCCACCGTGCATGAGGTGGCCCAGGTCGTGGCCGCCGGCGAAGCCATCGGCAGCCAGGCCGCCGATACGGCCGTGATCGCCAAGATGGTGCGCGTGATGATGCTGGCGCCCTTCCTGCTGGTGCTGTCCATGTGGCTGACACGCAGCGAACGGACCCTGGGTGTGAACAACGGCCAGCCCGGCAACCGGATCACCATTCCCTGGTTTGCCGTGGGCTTCGTGGCCATGGCCGGCGTCAACTCCCTGGGCGTGCTGCCCAAGGAAGTGGTCAGCGTCGGCATTCAACTCGACAACGCGCTGCTGGCACTGGCCATGGCCGCTCTGGGCCTGACCACCCATATCCGCGCCGTGCGTGCTGCCGGCACCAAGCCGCTGATTCTGGCCCTGGCTCTGTTCGCTTGGTTGCTGGTCGCCGGCCTGGCATTGAACCTCTGGATTCCAACACTGTTTTGATAGCGGCTTGCGCCTGACTGGATTAGAAATAGAACATTTACAGGTCTGAAACCCTTTGAAAGAGAGCGCTTGTCGCTCTCTTTTTTTTGCATAAATACAAGGGAATACCCTTTCTATAAATGCAGATTCAATTAGTTTGAATTGCAAATTAATTGAGCAAGCATCAAAATTCAGCCATGTCTTTTGCCGATGCTCCCTCCCGCGACCGCCTGGGCTTTCTCATGGTCACCCTGACCCGCCAATGGCGGCGTTTTGTCGAAGAACAGCTGGCGGCCAGCGGCCTGACCGACGCCACCTGGACGCCGCTTCTGCATCTGCGCGCCTGGGGCGACGGCGTGACGCAAAAGGAGCTGGCCGAGCGCGTGGGCCTCGATGGCTCCAGCCTGGTGCGCCTGCTGGACATTCTCGAGGGCAAGGGCTGGGTGGAGCGCCGAGCCGATGTGGCCGACCGCCGCAGCAAGCGCATCTTTCTCACGGCCGAAGGCAATAGCGCCGTGAACCATGTCCGCGCCACCATGCTGGAGGCCGAGCTCAGCCTGCTGCAAGACCTTGAGGACTCCGAGGTCAAAGCCATGCTGGACGGCGTCAACAAGATTCGCGCCCGCATCGAGCAGATGCACGAGCAGCGCTCAGCCCAAGCCCAGCCCGGTACCGAGGAGCGCGCATGAGCGTGGCTGCCTACGACCGCCTGCTGGAGCGCGCCACGTTATGGGGCTTTGACAGCGCCCGCCTGCGCCAGCATTTGCGCACGGCTTTTGCAGCCTGTATTGCCGTGTTCGCTGCCTGGGCCCTGGGGCTGGAACATCCGCAATGGGCGGGCATGACGGTCTGGGCCGCCTCCCAGCCGCTGCGCGGCCAGTTGCTGGAGAAAAGCTTTTTCCGTACCACGGGCACGTTGGTCGGCACGGCCGCCGGCGTGGTGCTGGTGCTGGTGGCCAATGGCGATCTGCTCTGGCTGGTCACGGGGCTGGCGGTGTGGATAGGCATTTGCGCGGGCCTGGGCAATCTGCAGCGCAGCTTTGCCTCCTACGGCACCATGCTGGCCGGCTATTCGGCCTCCATGGTGGCCCTGCTGGACAACGGCAACCCCGCCCATGTCTACGCGCTGGGCTGGGATCGCCTGTTCACCGCGCTGACCGGCGTGGCTGCCGCCCTCGTCGTGGGCTGGCTGTTCACGCCCGTGGGCGCTGAAATCCCCGGCGACGGCAGGGTACGGCGACTCTGCGCCCGCCTGCTGCGCGACATCGCGGACGCCGCACAGGCCACGGCCAGCGGGCATAGCGCCCTCAGCCCCAGGGACCTGGCTGAGCGACTGGCCGTGATGGCTGCCATCGAGGAGGGGCTGGATCCGCACGCCGCGGGCTCGCAGCGTTCGCGCCGCGCCGTGCGGGCGTTACGCCGCCTGATCAACACCCAGATTTCGGCCCTGCTCTGGCTGCGCGACAGCACGGGCAAGACCATCACCCCGGCATTCACGCCTGCGCAGGCCCAGGCCATGACGGCCGCGCTGGAGCAGGCCGCCATGCTGCTCGAAACCCAGCCCGCACCGCTGGCCGCCATCGACGCCATCGCCACGGCCCGCAGCGCCGCCGCCGGCTGGGGCCATGCCGAGGAGATTCTGGGCAATATCGGCCTGGCCCTGCAGGCTCACTTTGTGGCTGCCAGCGACCTGACTCTGCCAGCCCACCATCGCGCACGCCAGTTGCCCGTGGTCCTGCACAGCGACTGGGTGAGCGCGCGCCGGGCCATGCTGCGGGCCTTCAGCTCCATTTTTCTGGTCGGCCTGATCTGGGTCGTCACGGGCTGGCATGGCGGCGCCTATATGTTGCTGGGCCTGTCGGTGATGATCACCGTATTCTCCTCGTTCGAGAACCCTGCCTTCACCATGCGCTTTGTGATTCTGGGCCAGGCCATGGGCGCGGGCGTGGCGCTGGTCTGCCAGTGGTTTGCCTGGCCGTTCGCCAACAGCCAGCTGCAGATGGTGCTGATGATGCTGCCCTTCATCTTCCTTGGCGCCCTGCTGCTCAGCCACCGCCGCACCACGCTGTACGGCTTTGACTGCAATATGGTGATCCTGCTGGCGCTGTCGCCGCATTTCCCCTATCAGCTCGATGTGGGCCACTCGCTGTCCATGGCCTTTGCCATCGTCACCGGCCCGCTGGCCGGCTGGGCCGCCTATCGCTTCATCCTGCCCGTCACCGCGCAAGGCAGGCTCAACGGCCTGCGCGCCATGATGGTTCATGAGTTGCAGGACATGGCCTGCGCCCCGGTGCACGCCCGAGACGTGCGCGTGTGGCGCGCCCGCCTCTATCACCGCCTGCTGCGCCTGGTGCGCGCCTCCGAAAAAGTCAGCGCCCCCGCCGTGCAGGACGCGGCCGACTGCGGTCTGGCCGCGCTGCGGGTGGGCAAGGCCGTGCTGATCCTGCACCAGCTGCAGGCGGATGTACTCCTGTCCGAAAGCAGCTTGCGCGGTGTGCGCAGCGCGCTGCAGAGACTGCAGCAATTGCCCAGCGCTCCAGACAGGGTCGCGCCACTGCTGCAAGGTCTGGCCCGGCGCATACAGCAGCGCCAGCCCGAGCAGGCGCTGCAACTGCGGCTGGCTGCCCAGGACATCCGCGAGCATCCGGCCTTCTTTGCCTCCAGCGCCGCGTTGCGCTGAGCGCTTCAGCGGCTGCCCGAGAGATGGGCGGCAATCGCCGCCTCGCTGACGCCATAGAGCTCAGCCAGCGCTGTGGGCGTGGCCACGGCGCGCGGCTCGCCCGCGCCCAGCAGCCGACCATGGCCCAGCAGAGCGATCCGGCTGGCCACGCGCAAGCCGTGCTCTGGCTGGTGGGTGGACAACAGCATGGCCATGCCCTGTGCGCTCAGCGCCTCGATCTGCTCCAGCACGCGGATCTGGTTGCCGAAGTCCAGGCTGGCCGTGGGCTCGTCCATGACCAGCAGCGCCGGCTCCTGCGCCAGCGCGCGTGCAATCAGCACCAGTTGCCGTTCGCCGCCGCTGAGCTCCGTGTAGCGGCGTGCGGCCAGATGGGAGATCTGCAGCCGCTCCATGCAGGCCAGTGCCATGGCCCGGTCCGCTCCGGACGGCCTGGCCAGCAGGGGCAGGCGCGCGGCGCGTCCCATGAGCACCATGTCCAGCGCCTCGAAGGCAAACACCCCGGCCTGGGCCTGGGGCACATAGCCGACGCGGCGCGCGAACTCCGCGCGCGGCCAGTGCTGTACCGGCTGGCCCTCCACCAGCACCCGGCCCGCCAGCGGCGGCAACAGGCCCAGAACCGTGCGAAACAGCGTGGTCTTGCCGCAGCCGTTGGGGCCGAGCAGACACAGCACCTCGCCCGCGTCAATCGACAGATCCACGGATTCGCTGACCACGCTGCGGCCATGGCCGGTGCTCAGACCCTGCAAGTCCAGCACCGTCATCAGGCATCTCCTTCGCGGCGGCCCGTGCGGGCCAGCAGATAGAGAAAAAACGGTGCGCCGACCAGGGCCGTCAGAATGCCCAGCGGCAGCTCGATGCGCGCCATGCTGCGGGCCAGCGTATCGGCCGCCACCACAAAGCCAGCGCCCAGCAGGGCCGAGGCCGGCAGCAGGCGCACGAAATCGGGGCCGACCAGCAGGCGTGCCACATGCGGCACCACCAGTCCGACCCAGCCGATGATGCCGGCCAGCGACACGGCCGCCGCCGTGCCCAGCGTGGCGCAGACCACCAGCACCAGGCGCAGCCGCCCGACCGGCACGCCCAGAGCCCGTGCCTCCTCATCGGGCAGGGCCAGCAGATTGATGCGCCAGCGCAGCAGCAGCAAAGGCAGCAGGGCCGCCAGCATCACTGGCGCCGTGGCGGCTACTTCCTGCAGCGTCACGGCCGACAGGCCGCCCATGAGCCAGAAGGTGATGGACGGCAGCTGGGTGTTCGGGTCGGCCAGGGTCTTGATCAGGGCAATGCCGGCCCCCAGCAGGGCGCCCAGTGCAATACCGGCCAGTACCAACACCAGCACCGGATCGTGCCTGCGCACGCAGGCGCTGATAGCCACCACGACGGTCACTGCGACCAGTCCGCCGCCAAAGGCCAGCCATTGCACGGCAAACATCGACAGGCCCAGATAGATGGCGATGACGGCACCCAGGCCGGCACCGGCCGAAACGCCCAGGATGTCAGGCGAGACCAGCGGGTTGCGAAACATGCCCTGGTAAGCCGCACCGGCTGCAGCCAGCATCGCGCCGACCGCCATGCCGGCTGCGATGCGCGGCAGCCTGATGTTCCAGAGCACGGTTTCGGCCGCTGGCGGCAGCGGCGAAGCCGCCCCCGTGGCCCGTGCCCATAGCGCTTCGGCCAGCTGTGCCGGTGCCAGCGCAAACTGGCCCGAACCCAGCGCCCAGAGCAACACCAGAGCCAGCAGGGCCAGGGCCAGCCACCAGCCCATGCCCACACGCAGATGACGGCGCTGGCGACTATGCCCGGAGGCATTGCTTGATGCCGCGCTTTCCAAGCTTCCCGCTTCTTTCGAGCTTTGAGCGCCTTCGCTGATATCGAATGAGTTCATGCCAGCCCCATGCATTCAGCGCGCCGCCTGCAGCAGCGCTTGCAGCTGCGCCGGCGACAGCTGGATGCCATAGAACAGTGCATAGAACTCGCGTACCGCCTGCTCCAGGGGCTTGGCGCCATGCCGCGCGGGCCGGCCAGGATGCAACTTCTCAAGCAGCCAGCGCACGCCGATCAGCCGGTTCACGCTGGGCGGGCCGTCCAGCCAGCCGAAAGGCAGCACGGGCGCACAGTGCACTCTGCCGCTGCGCACGGCGCTGATGCCGCGCCACAAGGGGTCCTGGCGCACACGCTCTGCAAAACCCGCCTCCTGGGTCAGTATGACTTCGGGGTCCCAGGCCAGGATCTGCTCCATGGAGACGCGCGTGAGTCCGCCCCTGCCGGCCTGGGCCGCCACATTGCGGCCGCCCGCATACTCGATCACCTCGACATTGATGGAGCCGGCCAGCCCGGTTTCCAGGCCGTTGGCGCCGCGCCCCAGATAGACACGCGGCCGGGCCTGCTCACCCAGCTCAGCAGTCACGGCGCGCACCAGCCTGGCCGCTTCGTCGGCATGTCGGGCCAGGGTCTCGCCACGCTCGGCTGCACCCAGCAAGCTACCGACCTCGCGCAGCTGGCGCGCATGGTCGCTCAGGCTGCCCTGCACCAGCACGCATGCCAGGCCCGTCTGGCGCGCCAGACGTTCGATGGCAGAGACATGGGTGGCGTCGGAGGTCCCGGAGTCCAGCACCAGATCGGGTTGCAGCGCCAGCAGCTTTTCAAGCGGCAGCGTGCTGCCGCGCCCCGACAGGCGCCCCAGATAGGGCAAGGCCTGCAGCGGCGCTCCCAGATGGGCGCGCGCCGCATCGCCAAGCTCCATGGGCCAGCCCAGCAGTTGCTGCGGCGCCAGCGCGGCCAGCAGCACGCCGGCCGGCGGACCCGAAGCGAACACGCGGCCCGGCCGTGCCGGCAGCGAGCCAAAGCGAGCTGCAATGACCGAGCCGCTATCCTGGGCCCAGGCCCCGCCCTGATACAGGCCCGAGGCCAGCGTCGCAGCTCCGGCCTGCAGCCATTTCCGCCGCGTCAGCATGACCGGTCTTCCCTGTCTTCGCGTGCCAGCTGCTGCCGGCACCAGTGCAGCAGTGCCTGCTCGTCGACCGGCAGGCGCACGAAGGCGCCGCCGGTAAAGCTCTGCCAGCCGGCCTCGTGGCGGGCCGCCACGGCCGTGATCACGGGAATGCCGGCCTCGACAAAAGCGGCGATCTCCTGGACAAACCCGCCGCCAGCGGCTTCGAGCTGGCCGAAGCAGTTGACGACGGCCAGCTCCACACCATCGGCCAGTGCCTGACGCAGCACCACGCTGGCCCGGGCCAGGGCCTGCGGATTGAGGCTGCAGGCCTGCGAAGACGCCCCCAGGTCCTCGGTCATCTCGAACTGCTGGCCGCTGCGCAGATCCACGAGACGCATGCACTTGTTGCCATTGGCATAGCGACTCTGGCGATGTACCAGCCCGCCCACCTGCCGGCCCGACTGTTGCAGCCGCCGCGCCACGCCTTCGAGCAAGTCCCCGATATCGTGCCGCTCATCGGGGTAAATCAATGCCGCCAGCGGCGGCGTCATAGCGGTGCTCATGCTGCTCCTTCGCTCAAGTCTGTCCATCGGCACCGGCGCTCATGCCGGCGGGCACGCTGTCGCGCGCAAACACCCAGGGGCCGCCCGCGCCGCTGGCCGCTTCCAGCGCATGCTGGCCGGCCGCAGACAGCAGGTACTCGGCCAGCAGGCCCGCCGCCCGGCGCTGCTCCGGCGTGGCCGGATGGCGCGGGCCGGGCGTGAGCAGCACATAGGGTCTGCGCATCAGCGGATCACCATGCAGCAGAAGTTCTATGCCAGGGGCGCCCATCTTGCCGAAGGCCAGGGGAATATGGCCGACCACGGCATAGGCCTGCTCGCGCGCCGCCAGCTCCAGCACGGCCTGTGATCTCGGGCCGGTGTCGGCGCGCAGCCAGCGCGCATCGGGTCGTATGCCGCCGCGCCGCCACAGACGCTGCACCACCGTATAGCTGCCGGGATCGCGCAGCGCGATGAAGGGCGAGCCGGTTTCGGCAATGCGCCGCAGCGCCTGCGTGCCGTCAGCGGCCGAACGCACGCCGGCGGGGTCATGAGCGGGGCCGGCAATCACATACTGATTCCAGCCCCAGACGCGCGCGGCGCCAGCCATGCCACTGGCCTCCAGTGCCATGGCTTCGTCGCTGGCGTGGATCAGCAGCATCTGTGCCTCGCCGCGCGCGAAGGCGGGCACCACGCCCTCCTTGGGCGCAGCCGCCACGGTGGTGACCGGCATGGCCAGGGCCTGGCTGGCCTGCTCGGCCACGCGCGGCCACACGCCGCACAGCACGAGTCCGCCCACAGCCGCCACCTGTACGCCGGTGCCCGAAGCGGGTTGTGCCCTCACCGCCAGGGCCGGGCCACCGGCCATGCCCAGGGCAGCCAGACTGCGCAGCCAGTCACGCCGTGCCAGCGATGTCCGAAGCAGGTTTTGCATGACCATCAGAACCGGTAGCCCAGGTTCACATACCAGCTGCGCCCCGGCATGGGCAGGCCGTCCGCCAGCTGATACCACTTGTCGCCCAGATTGGCCACGCCGAAGTCCAGCGTGGTGTCCGGACGCGGCAGATAGCGCGCGCGCAGATTGGCCACGCCGTAGCCGGCCATCTGATAGACCTGGGCCTGGCCGCTGGCCGACAGCGGCACCTTGCGGCCCTGTTCTGCCTCCAGCTCGGCGCGCAGCTGCCACTGGGCCTGCGGATTCCATTGCAGGGCCGCTGTCAGGCGCTGGCGCGGCGTGTCCGTCAAGGTGATGCTGCGGTCGCTGAGATTGGTGCGGCTCAGGTAGGTGTAGCCCGCATGCAGAGCCCATTGGGCCGACAGTTGCTGCGCCAGCGACACCTCAAAACCGATATTGCGCGTGCGTCCCACGTTCTGCGCCTGGTTGCAGGTCTTGCCGCCGCAGGCCGTGGAGTCAACGACCATGGTCTGGATCTGGTCGCGCACCCGGCTGTAGAACAGAGCCGCCTGGCCCTTGCCACCCTGCCAGGGCTTGCCGCTCAGGCCCAGCTCCAGATGGTTGGCCACCTCGGGCTTGAGGTCGGGGTTGGCCAGGGCCGTGCCCATGCGTGCCGAATAGCGGTCCTTGATGGTCGCAAAGCGGGTCTTGTGCGAGGCAATCAGGTAGACCTCGTCGCCCTGGGCCGTGAGCGCATAGCTCAGGCGTGCCAGGCCGTTGGTGGCGCTGGTCGAGCCCGTGGGCCACTGGTAGACCTGCTTGGCGTCGCGCTGGTCATGGCTCAGGCCCAGCGTCAGGCGCCAGCGCTCGGCCAGGGCGATGTGATCCTCGAGCACCAGCGAGGTGGTCACATCGCGGTAGTGCTTCTGCGGGTCCTTGCCCGAGGCCGCGTCGGTGTGCTCGTCCTGCTTGTAGTGGAAGGCCGCATGCAGCTCATGACCGGAGAAGGCGTAGTTGACCCACTCCACGCTGGCCCCCTTGCTCACGTCCTTGTAGCTGCTGGTCGGATCGTGGGCCGTGTAGCTGGCGTCCTTGTACATGTCGAGACCGTTTTTGTAGGTGTCGTGGTAGAGGCGCGTCTTGAGCACATTGCTGCCGTTCAGACGGGTGGTGCTCAGGAAATACAGGCTGTCCTTGTCCCAATAGGGCCAGCGCCAGTAGCGCACTGCGTTCTTCTGCGTGGACTGGCCGGTGTAGACGGGATTGCCCTTCTCGCCTTCCTGGCGCACATAGCCGATGGCGTATTCGTCCGTGGCATTGGGCGTGAGTCCCAGCTTGAAGGACAGGCGCTTGTCGGTGCGGCCCGCGTTCTCGCGCTTGCTGCCGGTATCGGTGGGCTGCTTTTTGTAATCCCTGAAGCCCCGGGGCAGAGGAAAGCTGTCGGCATCCAGGTAGGAGGCACCCAGCTGGTAGTACCAACTGCCCTGATTACCGCCCAGGTTGAAGCTCGCCCTTCGCTCGCCGCCGCTGCCCACACCCAGGCGTACATCGCCCTCGAAGGGCTTGACCGGTTTGCGCGTGACCAGATTCACGGCACCGCCCAGCGTATTGGGACCGTACAGCAGCGAGGCACCGGCCTTGGCCACATTGATCTCGGCCAGGTCGAAGGTGGTGAAGCGGCCCAGATCCACATAGCCGTCATAGGGCACGTACAGCGGCACGCCATCCACAAAGATGGGCACCTGGCGCGAGTCGAAGCCGCGCAGGCTGATCATTTCCTCGTTGCGGTTGTTGCGCGACAGGCTCACGCCGGGGAGATTGCGCACGGCATCGGCCACGGTGTTGGCATTGATGCGCTCCATCTCTGCGCTGCCGACGCGTTGCATGTCGCCGGCCCCGAGCTCCTCGGCCTCGCGCCGCGCGCTGACCTCCACCGTGCCCAGCGTAAAGGTCTGGCTGGCGGCTTCGGCTGCGCCCGCAGCTGCCACCTGGGCCCAGGCCGTGCCCATGGGCACGATGGCCAGCGCACCCCACAGCCAGCTGCGGCGAAGAACAAAACTCGGAGGATGGATCTGGGAAACCGTGAAGTGCAATGACATGGCGCGGGCTGAAATTTGTTGTCGAATGTAAAAAACCGTCGATTCTAGCCACCGCTATTCATTTTTGGAATAACGATCGACAAACAGTCTCCATAAGCCGCCCGGCATACCTATCCCATGAAAAAGGCCACCCGAGGGTGGCCTTGCATCAAATGCCTTGCAAATTTAAACGCAGCTGATTGCCACGGCCTTGGCCACCAGATAGGCCTCCAGCGCTTCCGGGCCGCCTTCGGAGCCGTAGCCCGAATCCTTGATACCGCCAAAGGGCAGCTCGGCAGACGGCAGTGCCGGCTGGTTGATCCACAGCATGCCGGCTTCCACATCCTGCGACAGCTGGTGGGTCGTTTTGAGCGAGCGCGTGAAGGCATAGGCCGCCAGGCCATAGGACAGGCGATTGGCCTCCTGAATGGCGTCTTCGATCCTGTCGAAGCCGCGAATCGCCGCCACGGGGCCGAAGGGCTCCTGGTTGAAGATATCGGCCGTCAAAGGCACGTCGGCCAGCACCGTGGGCGCAAAGAAGTTGCCGGCAGAGCCAAAGGATGCGCCGCCCGTCATCAGCTTGGCACCGCTTTGCTCGGCGTTCTGGATCAGCTGGGTCAGCGCCGTCACGCGGCGCGGATTGGCCAGCGGGCCCATCTGCGTGCCCTGCTCCAGGCCGTTGCCGACCTTCAATGCCTCGGCATGGGCCACCATGGCACGCGTGAACTCCTCGCGCACGCTGTTGTGCACCAGAAAGCGCGTGGGCGAGATGCAGACCTGGCCCGCGTTGCGGAACTTGGCCGCACCCGCGGCCTTGACGGCCAGTTGCACATCGGCATCCTCGGCCACGATCACGGGGGCATGGCCGCCGAGCTCCATGGTGGAGCGCTTCATGTGCTGGCCGGCCAGCGCCGCCAGCTGCTTGCCCACGGCCGTGGAGCCCGTGAAGGTCACCTTGCGGATTACGGGGTGGGCAATCAGATATTCGGAAATCTGTGCGGGGTTTCCATAGACCAGGCCCACAACACCGGCAGGAATGCCGGCATCGACAAAGCACTTGAGCAGGGCTGCGGGCGAGGCCGGGGTTTCCTCGGGCGCCTTGACCAGGAAGGAGCAGCCCGAAGCCAGGGCCGCGCCGATCTTGCGCACGATCTGGTTGACGGGGAAGTTCCAGGGCGTGAAGGCAGCCACGGGCCCCACGGGCTCCTTGATCACCAGCTGCTGCTGCTCGGGGCGACGCGAAGGCACGATGCGGCCATAGACACGCAGGGCCTCGTCGGCAAACCATTCGATGATGCCGGCGCCGGCAATGACTTCCACCTTGGCCTCGGCCAGCGGCTTGCCCTGCTCCTGCGTCAGCAGCGCGGCGATCTCGTCGGCACGCTCCTTGAGCAGAGCTGCGGCACGGCGCATGATGGCGCCGCGCTCATGGGCAGATACCTTGCGCCAGACCTGAAAGCCCTTGTCTGCCGCCGCCAGGGCGCGGTCCAGGTCGGCAATATCCGCATGGGCCACACGGCCAATCACCTCGCCGCTTGCAGGGTTGCGCACATCAATTTTCTTGCCGCTGGCAGCGTCCTGCCACTGTCCGTCGATCAAAAGCTGGGTATCGGGATATGCAGTGCTCATCGCATGACTCATAGGTGTCGGCCGCCACTATCCCCCTGCAGACTGACGAGGCCGGGTGTGACAAATGTTCAGGGGTTACCGGACAAATTCTAGTCATGCAGGCTCGGCACTCAGACAAAAGGGAGACAGCTGTCAGCAATCGGCCTCATGCGCCCACGGCGCGGCGCAGCTGCGCCTGCTCCAGCAGCCCGCCCAGGCCCTCGGCGGACGACGCGGCCAGCCTGACCACCTCGCCCACCACGAACACGCAGGGGCTGCCCAGTCCGCTGGCAGCCAGCGCCTGCGCCATCTGCCCCAGATCGGTCAGTATCTGTTGCTGTGCGGGCAGGCTGGCGTTCTGGACCAGGGCCACTGGCGTAGAAGCTGGCAGTCCGCCGGCCAGCAGCTGCTGCTGGATGAGGGCGGCAGTGGCAACGCCCATGTAGATCACCAGCGTCAGCCCCAGCATCCGTGCCGTGCCGGCCAGCAACTGCCAGTCATGGCCGGCACTGCCTGGCTTGGCGTGACCGGTAATGAACACCACGCCATGGGCATGGTCACGATGGGTCAGCGCAACGCCCAGGCTGGTGGCAGCGGCCAGCCCTGCGGTGATCCCGTTGACCACTTCCACGGCGATTCCGGCCCGGCGCAGATGCTCGACCTCCTCACCGCCGCGGCCAAAGATGAAGGGATCGCCGCCCTTGAGGCGCACCACCAGCTCGCCCTGGCGGGCCGCCATGATCATGAGCTTTTCGATGAACTCCTGCGAGGTGCTCTCGCGCCCGCCGCGCTTGCCCACATGGACGACGCGGGCGCTAGCGCTGGCAAGCTTCACGATATCGGCAGACACCAGGTCGTCCGCCAGCAGCAGCGTGGCGGACTGAATCAGTCTCAGCGCCTTGAGCGTGAGCAGCTCCGGATCACCGGGGCCGGCACCGACCAGATAGCAGCGGCCCACGGGCGGCAGGGAAGTGGCATGGCTGTTTGTCATGGCTGGCCTTTCATATGCATTGCCGGACATCAAAATCTAGGAGGCAACCGGCAGGGCTGCCGACTGCGGTGCAGACGTCGCATGTACCAGTTGTTTGATTTTGGGAATACAGGAGCCGCAGCGCGTGCCGCAACCCAGAGAAGACTTGAGCTGCGCGAGCCGCTCGTCGGCGGAGCCCTCGCAGATGGCCAGCGCCGAGCTGATGCTGGCCTCATCCACATTCATGCAGGCACAGATCTGCGGCGACCGGGCCGGCATGGCGGCTGGTGGCCTGGCACCCGAGGACAGCAGCAGGCGCCCATAGCTTTGCACCGATTGTTCGTCGCGCAGTACCGGCCCCAGCCAGCGGCCAGCGCTGGCGTCACCACAAAGCAAAAAGGCATCGAGCCTGGGCTCCTCGGTCTGCCGGCCTATCGCCATGGCCCGGCTGCATTGGCGACGCGCGTCGGCATAGCGCATGGCCTGCGGGCCATCGAGCTGCAGCAGACCATGCAGCCGCGCCAGCACCTCGGCGCTGGGCTGCGCATAGGCCGCCGCGCGGAACTGCACGCCGGTGCGGCCCTGATCCGCTTGCTCCAGCGGCACGGCGCGCCCGAACAGCACGCAGCTGGCGAAGTCGAACTCGGCCATCAATTCGGTCAAAGCCTGGCGAACCGACTGCACCTGCCGTTCATCCAGCCATGCCATGCCCAGACAAGTCCAGGGCAGCTCGGCCTTGAGCAGCTTGACGGCCACATGCTTGAGCTCAGGCTGCTTGGAGCGCGGGCAGCGCTCGGGCGTGGTCAGGGCGTTGACGCCCGCAAGCCGCTGCCCCTTGGAGCCCATGCCGCTCAGGTACATGCTGCCCCAGTGCATGGGCAGATAGAGCTGTGCGGGCTGCAAGCCCGGGTCCGCCTGCACGGGCAGCACGATGGCGCCATAGCGGTTGGAGACATGGACCAGATCGCCATCCTGCAGCTGCAGGCGCTGCATGTCCTGAGGGCCGACCTGCAGCTGCGGTTCGCTGACATGGGCAAACAGGCGCCCCAGCTGGCCGGTGCGCGTCATGCCATGCCATTGATCGCGCAGGCGACCGGTGTTGAGACTGAACGGATGTCGCGCATCGCGCGGCACGGCCGGCGCCTGCCAGGGCTGGGCATCAAAACGTGCGCGCCCGTCATCGGTTGCAAAGACTGCGTCGCCATACAGACGCTGACGGCCCTGGCTGGCGCCTTGGGGCATGGGCCATTGCTGGGGTCCCTTGACCTCCAGCAACGGCCAGCTCAGACCCGTGATATCCAGATCGCGCCCGCGTGTGGACTCGCGATGCTCGTTCCAGATGGCTTCGGCACCCGCGTCGGCATTCGCAGTGTCATAGGGAAACAGGGTTGGCAGCGAGGGCCGCAGATGCTGCTCCAGGCGCCGCGCCAGCTCCACGCCTATCTGCCAGTCATGGCGTGCCGCCCCCGGCGCGACCACGGCAGCCCGCACCCGCGAGATGCGCCGCTCGCTGTTCGTGACCGTGCCCAGCTTCTCGCCCCAGGTGGAGGCAGGCAGCAGCCAGTCGGCATAGGCCGTGGTCTCGGTCGCTGCAAAAGCCTCCTGCACCACCACCAGCTCGGCGCGCTCCAGCGCCCTGCGCACCATGGCCTGTTCGGGCATGCTCTGCGCGGGATTGGTGCAGGCAATCCACAAGGCCTTGATCTGCCCGTCGGCGGCAGCCTCGAACATCTCCAGCGCGGACTTGCCGGGCTGCGCGGGAATCGACTCCACACCCCATAGCTGCGCCACTTCGGCCCTGTGCCCTGCGTTGGAAAGATCGCGATGCGCGCTCAGCAGATTGGACAGTCCGCCCACCTCGCGCCCGCCCATGGCATTGGGCTGGCCCGTCAACGACAGAGGCCCGGCGCCAGGCCTGCCGATCTGGCCTGTCGCCAGATGCAGATTGATCAGCGCAGCATTATTGGCCGTGCCGCTGCGGCTTTGGTTCAGGCCCTGGCAGTACAGGCTGAGCGATGGACGACGCGCGTCCGTCGGCTCCTCGGCACCACCCAGTGCCATCCAGCGCGCCGCCCGGTACAGGTCCGCCACGGGCAGGCCGCAGACGGCGGCGACCTTCTCTGGCGTGGCTTCGCGCACCAGCTCCTTGAGCTGTGCAAAGCCGCTGGTGTGCTGCGCGATGAAGGCGCTGTCCGTCCAGCCCTCCCACAGCATGATGTGCAGCAGGCCATGAAACAGCATCACATCGCTGCCCGGCTGCAGCGGCAGATAAAGATCGGCCAGCTCGGCGGTCTCGGTGCGGCGCGGATCGGCCACGATGATCCTGAGCTGCGGATTGCGGGCCCTGGCCTCCTCCACACGCCGGAACAGGATGGGATGCGCCCAGGCCATATTGCTGCCCGTGATGAACAGGCAGCCGGCCAGATCTATGTCCTCATAGCAGGCCGGTGGTGCATCGGCGCCCAGCGTGGCCTTGTAGCCGGCCACGGCGCTGCTCATGCACAGGCGCGAATTGGTGTCGAGATTGTTGGTGCCCAACAAGCCTTTGACCAGCTTGTTGAAGACGTAGTAGTCCTCGGTCAGCAACTGGCCACTGAGATAGAAGCCCAGTGCATCGGGCCCATGGGCGGCGCGAATGCCGGCAATGCGCGCCGCCAGCTCGTCCAGGGCCTGATCCCAGCTCGCGACCTGCGGCGCGGATGTCCGCTGCAGCCTGCGCATGGGCTGCAGCAGACGGGCCTGCTGGGCATAGGCGGGCGCGGCCGTCAGATGCAGGGTGCTGCCCTTGGTGCACAGACGGCCGAAGTTGGCAGGATGCTCGGGATCGCCGCGCACGCCGGTAATCTGCAGGCCATCGGACTCGATGACCACGCCGCAGCCGACACCGCAATAGGGACATGTGGACTTGGTTTCTTTCATGGCGTCACCAGAGAGAGGCGGCGGCGTTCAGATTCACTCCTACGCGGGCCGCCGCAACGCGGACCGCCGAAGGCGAGTCCGCAGCCGACGCCGCAATAGGGACAGGTGGATCGGGTCTCATGCATGGCAGACTTTCAGTGAAATTGCGCCGCAGCGCCCGGCTATCAAGCGCATGCTGCTACTCGATTCATAACTATCAGACGCTAGGCCGCAGCACAGCCGGACCTGGCTGCGCAATGCGCAGGACCGGCATGCGGGCGGGTCTGCTCCAGGGCACGGCTGGCCAGTTCGTCGGCGCGCAGCTGCACCTCGCCGTCCTGCACACGCACGCTGAAATAAGGCGTGCAGCCCTCATCTGGCGCCGCTGCCTCGCCGGTGCTGAGCGCAATCGTCCAGTTGTGCAGCGGGCAGGCCACGCTGCGCCCGAACACAATGCCTTGCGACAGCGGTCCGCCCTTGTGCGGGCAGCGGTCCAGCAGCGCGAACACCTCGTCGTCGGCATTGCGGAACACGGCCACATCCAGACCTTTGGCCCGCGCCACGCGGCGGGCCCCCAGCACGGGGATGTCGTCCATCGTGCAGATAGAAATCCATTCGCTCATTTACATCTCCTAAGCTCCCCCTGAGCCGCTTTGCGGCTTCCCCCTCTCTCGCTTCGCGGGAGGGGGACGACGGCCTCACTGCGGGGCGGCGGGGCCGCCCAGGCCCTTGCTCGCCGTCCCTTGGCTATGCCGCGCCAGGTTCGTAAATTGCTGAAAAATTGAAAGAGGTTCTCGGTTTCAAGCAATAGCTGACACATCAGCAGGAAGAGCCTGAAACTGGCGCGTATCCACGGATGCCTTGTCGGTTTCGAACCAGGGATCGGGCTCGCCATCCAGTGCAAACTGCAGCTGCTCCCACAGCGCCCTGCGGCCCTCGGCATCGTCGAGAATGCGGCGCTTGACATAGTCCAGACCCACGCGATTGATGTAGTGCACCGTGCGCTCCAGATACCAGCCTTCCAGCCGGTACAGCTGCATGAAGGCGCCCGTGTACTCCATCACCTCTTCGGCGGTCTTGAGCTTGGTGAAGAAATGCGCCACCTCGGTCTTGATGCCGCCGTTGCCGCCCACATACATCTCCCAGCCCGAGTCCACACCGATGATTCCCACATCCTTGATGCCGGACTCCGCGCAGTTGCGCGGGCAGCCGCTGACGGCGAACTTCACCTTGTGCGGGGCGTACATGCGCCACATGGCGCGCTCCAGGTCCTTACCCATCTGGGTGCTGTCCTGCGTGCCCATGCGGCACCATTCGCTGCCCACACAGGTCTTGACCGTGCGCAGCGCCTTGGCATAGGCATGGCCGCAGGGCATGCCTATATCGTTCCAGACGGCCTGCAGATCCTCCTTCTTCACGCCCAGCAGATCGATGCGCTGGCCGCCCGTGACCTTCACGGTGGGGATCTGGTATTTGTCCACCACATCGGCAATGCGGCGCAGCTCGGAGGCCGTGGTCTCGCCGCCCCACATGCGCGGAATCACGCTGTAGCTGCCGTCCTTCTGGATATTGGCGTGGCTGCGTTCGTTGATGAAGCGGCTTTGCGGGTCGTCCCTGGCCTCCTTGGGCCAGGTGCTTACAAGATAGTAGTTGACGGCCGGGCGGCAGGAGGCACAGCCATTGGGCGTGCGCCACTCCATGAAGCGGAACACCGCATCGGTGCTCAGCAGCCTGTGTTCGCGAATGGCGTCGCGCACGGCCTGGTGCCCGTGGTCGGTGCAGCCGCACATGGCCTTGGTCTTGGGGGCCGCCGAGTAGTCACCGCCGGCCGTGAACATGATGATTTGCTCCACCAGTCCCGTGCAGGAGCCGCAGCTGGCACTGGCCTTGGTGTGCTTGCGCACATCGTCGAGCGTGAACAGGCCCTTGTCCTTGATGGCCTTGCAGATCGCGCCCTTGGTCACGCCGTTGCAGCCGCAGACCTCGTCGCCGTCGGCCATGGCCGCAGCTTTGCTCTGCCCCTGGTGGCCGGTGTCGCCGAGATTGGATTCGCCAAACATCAGCTTGTCGCGGATATCGGCCACGCTGCGGCCCTCGCGCAGCAGCTTGAAGTACCAGCTGCCGTCCACCGTGTCGCCGTACAGGCAGGCACCAATCAGTTTGTCGTCCTTGATGACCAGCTTCTTGTAGACCCCCGCATAGGGGTCGCTCATGAGAATTTCCTCGGTATCGCCGCCGCCCTGGAAATCGCCTGCAGAGAACAGATCGATGCCCGTGACCTTGAGCTTGGTCGAGGTCAGCGAACCCAGGTAGCGACCGATGCCGAACTCCGCCAGATGGTTGGCCAGCACCTTGCCCTGCTCGAACAGGGGCGCTACCAGTCCGTAGGCAATGCCTCGGTGTGCCGCGCATTCGCCCACGGCATAGATGCGCGGATCGGTCACGGTCTGCAGCGTATCGCTGACCACGATGCCGCGGTTCACATGCAGATGCATGGACTCGGCCAGTTCGGTGCTGGGACGAATGCCCACGGCCATCACCACCAGTTCGGCCGGGATCTCGCTGCCATCCTTGAAACGCACGGCGCGCACGCGGCCGCCGGCGTCGCCCAGCAGCTCCTGCGTCTGCGCCTGCATGCAGAACTGCATGCCGCGCTCGGCCAGCGATTTCTGCAGCATGCGGCCCGCCTGATCGTCGAGCTGGCGCTCCATCAGCCAGTCGCCGACATGCACCACGGTGACCTGCATGCCGCGCTTCATGAGGCCGTTGGCCGCTTCCAGTCCTAGCAGGCCACCGCCGATCACCACTGCATGCCTGAGTGTCTTGGCCGCCTCGATCATGGCCTCGGTGTCGGCGATGTCGCGGTAGGCCAGCACGCCCTCCAGGTCCTTGCCGGGAATGGGCAGGATGAAGGGCTTGGAGCCTGTCGCCATGATCAGGCGGTCGTACTCGGCGCTGGCGGTCTCACCCAGGGCATTGACCGCATGTACCATGCGCCGGGCTCGGTCCACGGCCGTCACGGTATAGCCGGCGTGCAGCAGGATATGGTGGTCCTGGTACCAGGACCAGTCGTTGAGCACGATATCGCCGAGCGTCTGCTCGCCGGCGAGCACGGGCGACAGCAGAATGCGGTTGTAGTTGGGATGCGGCTCGGCGCCGAAGACCGTGATGTCGTACAGATCGGGGGCAATGGCCAGCAGCTCTTCCAGCGCGCGCACGCCCGCCATTCCGTTACCAATCATGACCAGTTTGGATTTTTTCATCTGAGTCCCCGTGGGCTTGCGAAAAAGGCCTTCCGCGCAGAACCGCTGCATTTGGCAGCAGCACCTCCAAAAAGGCGCTTGTGTCCTGAAACGGCCCGGCAACAAAAAAGACGTCTGCATGCTTCATGACTTGCATGAGCATGTAGACGTCTTTGTCTTTTGGGTTCTGGTCCAGCCTTGCACCATCACCCTGTGGCCGACCTTGGCCACGATTGAGGACATGCAATTGCCGTGCCAGCTCTGTCGTCTCGCGGAATGCGGCAGGCAGGAAAGAGATGCACCATCTTTGTGCCTGTTTGCCGCTTTGCTGTGCACCAAACAAACATGGCGCCCCAAGGCGCCATGCAGCAGACATCGAGGCCAGGACTCAGGCCGCCTTCTCCACGTGGCCCTGACGCGTGTAGAGGAAGTCGATCACCGCCTTGCGGTAGCTTTGATACTGGGCATCCTCGGCCAGCTCCACCCGGCTGCGCGGGCGTGGCAGTGCCACATGCAGCACCTCGCCAATCGTGGCAGCGGGACCGTTGGTCATCATCACGATCTTGTCGGACAGCAGTACGGCCTCATCCACATCGTGCGTGACCATCACCACCGTGCTCTGGGTCCGAGCCACGATCTCCAGCAACTCGTCCTGCAGCTTGGCACGCGTCAGGGCATCGAGGGCACCGAAGGGCTCGTCCATGAGCAGCACCTGGGGCTCCATGGACAGGGCACGCGCAATGCCCACGCGCTGCTTCATGCCGCCCGAGATTTCGCCGGGGCGCTTTTGCGCCGCATGGCTGAGGCCCACCATGGCCAGCGCCGCATCGGTGCGCTGCGCCAGCTGTGCCTTGCTTTCGCGCTTGCCGAAGACACGCTCCACGGCCAGGTGCACATTGCCCCAGCAGCTCAGCCAGGGCAGCAGCGAATGGTTCTGAAAGACCACCGCACGCTCGGGGCCAGGGCCCTTGATTTCCTTGTTGGCGCACAGCAATGCACCGCCCGTGGGAATGGTCAGGCCGGCAATCAGATTGAGCAGCGTCGACTTGCCGCAGCCCGAATGCCCGATGAGGCTGACGAACTCGCCCTTGGCAATGTTCAGATTGATGTCACGCAGCGCGGGAAACAGGCCCTTGGCGGTCTTGAAGGTCTGCTCCACCCCGTGGATCTCGATGTACTTGGTGCTGAGAGATGTATGCATGAGGTACTCCTTGCTTTTTTCCGAGGCCACCGTGGCGCCGGCTTTGCCGGGCCACCGGTGGTGCCCCCCTTGAGGGGGTGACGCGCCCGAAGGCGCGGCTCAGGGGTGGGTTAAGTCTTGACCTCTTCGAACGTAAAGGCCGAAGCCAGCTTGACCAGGGCCCACTCCAGCACCAGGCCCACGATGCCGATCACGAAGATGGCGATGATGATGTTCTTGACGTTGAGGTTGTTCCACTCGTCCCAGACCCAGAAACCTATGCCTACTCCGCCCGTCAGCATCTCGGCGGCCACGATCACCAGCCAGGCCGTGCCCACGGCCAGGCGCACGCCCGTCAACATATAGGGCAGCACGGCAGGAAACAGAATGGTGGTGGCGATCTTCCACTCCGACAGATTGAGCACGCGCGCCACATTCATATAGTCCTGGGGCACACGCTGCACGCCTACGGCGGTGTTGATGACCATGGGCCAGATCGAGCAGATGAAGATGGTCCAGATGGCCGCCGGATTGGCGCCCTTGAACACCAGCAGGCCGATCGGCAGCCATGCCAGCGGCGAGACCGGGCGCAGCAGGCTGATCAAGGGATTGAACATGCGCGACAGAAAGCTGAAGCGCCCGATCACGAAGCCCAAAGGGATGCCGACCAGTGCCGCCAGACCGAAACCCAGAGCCACGCGCTGCAGCGAGGACAGCACATTCCAGCCCACGCCCTGGTCATTGGGTCCGTTGCGGTAGAAGGGATCGCTGAACACCTGCAAGGCCTGTTCCCAGGTCTCGGCCGGGGTAGGAATGCTCTTGCCGGTGCTGCTCGATACCAGCGACCACAGCCCGACCAGCAGCGCCAGCCCCAGAAGCGGCGGCAGGGCCTGAGCAAATAGCTGTTCAGCCCATTGGCGCAAGCGACTGGGTGCCACCGCAACCGGAGCCGTGACCATCGCTTTGGGTTTGATATCTTTTTGCACTTCAGCCTTTACAAGTTCTGCGCCAGCAGCTATCTCTTTTGAGGTTTCGAGCAGCGCATCATTGGCCGCCTGGGCTGCCAGTTGCGGATCGTGCGGGGGATCGAGTTCGAGCGGCGCGTGAAGTACGGCACTGACCATGATGTCTCTCCTGTCGGATGGCGGCCTCAGGCCTTGATCTTGAAGCTGTCGGCATACTGGGCAGGGTTCTTGCCGTCCCAGACCACGCCGTCGATCAGCTTGCTGGTGCGTAGCACATCCTTGGGCACGCTGACCTTGAGCTGGCTTGCCGCCTGCTGGTAGAGGTCGATGCGGTTGATCTGCTTGGCCACGGCCAGATAGTCGGGATGGGCCTTGAGCAGACCCCAGCGCTTGTGCTGGGTGAGAAACCACATGCCGTCCGACAGATAGGGGAAGTTCACGGCCCCGTCATTGAAGAACTTCATGTGGTTGGGGTCGTCCCAGGTCTTGCCCAGGCCGTTCTGGTAGCGGCCCAGAATGCGCTGGTTGATGGCGTCCACACTGGTGTTGATGTACGACTTCTGGGCCACGGTCTCGGCCATCTTCGTCTTGTTCTGCAGGCTGGCGTCAATCCAGCGGCCGGCCTCAAGAATCGCCATCATCACGGCGCGGCAGGTGTTGGGATTCTTCTGCGCGAACTCGCCCGTGGTGCCCAGCACCTTCTCGGGGTGATCCTTCCAGATGTCCTGCGTGGTGTTGGCCGTAATACCGATGCCGTCCATGATGGCGCGATGGTTCCAGGGTTCCCCCACGCAGAAGCCATCCATATTGCCCACGCGCATATTGGCCACCATCTGGGGCGGCGGCACGGTGATCAGCTTGGCCTCGGATAACGGATTGATGCCCGCAGCCGCCAGCCAGTAATGCATCCACATGGCGTGGGTACCGGTGGGGAAGGTACCGGCAAACGTGTATTCGCGCTTTTCCCTGGCCATGACCTTGGCCAGGCTGGCTCCGTCCACTGCGCCCTTGTCGGCAAGGGCCTTGGACAGCGTGATCGCCTGGCCGTTGTTGTTCAGGCTCATGAGCACGGCCATGTCCTTCTTTGGCCCCCCCACACCCAGATGCAGGCCATAGACCAGGCCGTAGAGCACATGGGCGAAGTCCAGCTCGCCGTTGACCAGCTTGTCGCGCACGCCGGCCCAGCTCGCCTCCTTGCTGGGGACAATCTTCACGCCGTATTTCTGATCGAAGCCCAGCACCGAGGCCATGACCACGCTGGCGCAATCGGTCAGCGGGATGAAGCCTATCTTGACTTCTTTCTTCTCCGGCGCATCGGAGCCTGCGGCCCAGGCGCCATGGTGACCCAGCGAGCCATAGAGGGCGGCGGCGCCAGCCACGCGCAGAAACTCACGCCGGCCACCGGCAGATACGGGCTCCGGCGTGGGAGCAGTAGACGAAGGGAGGCACTGGCTCATGAGAAAACTCCATCAAGAATCGTGGTGAAGGCGATCCGGAAAACAAAAAGGCGCCCTTCCCTCCTCGGGTGTGAGGAGAAAAGGACGCCGTTGTCCCAGGTCACTCGTAATAACGCTTTAAGCGCGACCGCCTTTGGTCTGCTTGACATCAACAGTCATGCACAAACCATGCCAGACCTTGATCAGAGACGGAGCAGGCTTTGCGCCTCCGGTTTTGGCCCATATTTGGTGCAGCGCAACAAACACCGCGCGGCCAAGGCTATGAATTGGTGCTACCCGGCAGCAAGTCCACCGTGGCCAGAATGGCCTCGGCCACATCCAGCATGCGCCGGTTCTGGTTCATAGCCGTCTGGCGGATCAGCTTGTAGGCATCGCCCTCACTGAGCTGGCGGTAGTTCATGAGCACGCCCTTGGCCCGCTCTATAGTCTTGCGCTCCTTGAGCGTGGCGCGCGCCTTGTCGATCTCGGTCTGCATGTCCTGCAAGCGCATGGACTGCTCCTGCACCAGCAAGACAATGCTTTTCTCGAGCTGCAACCCGTACGCACCCTCCGCAGGCAAGGAGGCGGCTGACTGCGTGGCCCCCAGAAAGGCCGCAGCCGCTTCGGCACGAGTCCCAGGCTGCGGCTGCATCTCCAGCAGCGCCAGTTGCTGACAGAGCGCTGTACGGGCCTGCTCAAGCTTGCACAGGCATTGCTCCTGCAGCTCATGGACCAGAAATGCCTCAATCTGGTGCATGGCATCGAGCCGGCTGGAACAGGCCTCGAACCACGGTGAGCTCAGGCTACGGTCCAGCAGCACGCCGTCCCCCGCCGTGCAGCCCATTCGACGCAGCCTCTCGATCACCGTCATATCGGGGCAGGCCCCGCATTGCTGCTGCCAGCGATCCATCCCCGAGGGGCTCGCGAAATCCGCAAACACCTGAAAGCAGCGCTCCTGCGACTCGATCAGATGCAGCCAATGGCGCTGACGCTCCGTCCTGCCGACCCCTGCGGTAAACGCCGCAACCCCCGTGGCGCGCTCCTGGCCCGCCAGCTCCTTGCCCTGCATGAAATGAAACAGCGCCACCAGCAGTTTCGCGATATCGGGATCGCAAGCGCTGTCCGCTGCCTCGAACACCACGGTCAGGCAGGCCGCAATCATGCGGATCAACGCCTGTGTGCAATCCTCGGCACTGAGCTGCAGCGCATCGCGCCGGTGGCGCAGCAGCGGCAGGGCTTCAAAGCCTTGCAGCGCGTTGGCGATCGCATTGAACAAGCGAGCGCCATGCGCGCCCGGTGCCCGCGCGCCCAGCTCTTCAAGCGCCAGGCAGACTCGCTCCATGACCCGGTCCACATGCCGGCCATGATCGGACAGGCTCTGCTGCGCCTGTGCTCCGCTGCTGACCAGAAAGATATTCGAGAGCCCGCGCTCTTTTTGCAGCGCATGGACGAGCTCGGACATGCTCGCCACCAGGCTGCTGGCGCGGCTGATCTGCTCCAGCTCGGCAATCTCGCTTTGCCTTGCAGCCACCAGATAGTGCAGAGGCGTTTTCATGGGGTAGTGCTTGTCGTCATGTTGATGCCATGAATGATCAGCACATTTCATGCCATCTCAGGCAAGGCGACGCTGCCGCCTCTGCCAGAGCCGGTCCACCATGGCGCCCACACCGATTCCCACGACGTAGGCCAGCAGATCCAGGGGGTCGAAGCCATTGCCCAGCACCAGATAGGCCAGCTTGTTGGCACGCAGGGCCTGCATCCAGGGGGCCTGATAGAGCTGCAGGAACTCGATGGCAAAGGCGATGACCAGGGAACAGGCCATGAGCTTGCCGCGCGTGATGGCCGGCCGCAGCCAGGCCACGCACAGCAGCACTACCCAAGCCCAGAGCGCATCGCCCGGATAGTTGCCCAGCACGGCGGGAAAGGGCACATAGCCCCGGCGTGAGGCCAGCCCGATGGCAATGACCGCCGCAATGAGCAGGGTCAAGCCCGCCCGTGAGCGACGAAAGGGCCCGGCAGCGGCCAGACGTATCAACAAGCTGTCGTCCCCTCAGTCGATATGCGCGCCGGAGTCCTTGACCACCTGCTTCCAGTACGCCAGCTCGGCCGGCAGCATGGCCTTGAAGCTTTGCGGCGTGGACTCCACGCGCTCTGCGCCCAGGGTCTTGAGGCGTTCGGCCATCTCGGGCCTGGCGAGCACTGTCTTGACGGCCTTATAAAGCTTGTCCACCACCGGCTGCGGCGTACCGGCCGGTGCAAACAAGCCGTACCAGCTGGTCACGGCCAGGCCCTTGCCCAGCACGGGGATCTCGGGCGCCAGCGAGGTCGGCCTGTCGGACGCCACGCCCAGCACGCGCAGCTTGCCGCTGCTGACAAACGGCATCACGCCGGGAAAGCTGCCAAAGGTCATCGGCAACTGGCCAGCCACCACATCGGTGGCAGCGGCCGAAGCCCCTTTGTAGGGCACATGCAGCAGGCTCACGTTCTTCTGCTTTTTCAGCATCTCGCCCAGCAGATGGTTGAGCGTGCCGTTGCCGGCAGAAGCGTATTCCACCTTGCCCGGATGCGCCTGGGCATAGGCCACCAGTTCGTCCAGATTCCTGGCGGGGAAGTTCGGATTCACCACCAGCAGATAAGGCGCGACGGCCAGCTGCATCACGGGAGTGAAGTCCTTGATGGGATCGAACGGCACCCTGGAATACAGCGCTGGATTGATGGTGTAGGCGCTTTGCGCCGTCACGAGAAAGGTGTAGCCGTCGGCCGCGCTGCGCGCCACCTGCCCGGTGCCCAGATTGCCATTGGCTCCGGCGCGGTTTTCCACGATGACGGGCTGGCCCAGCGAATTCTCCAGCCCCTGCGCCACGGCACGCGCAATCACATCGTTAGCACCGCCCGGTGCCTGGGGCACGACAAAGGTAATCGGCTTGGCAGGCCAGTTGCCGCCCTGCGCCAGTGCTTGCGTCAGAGGAGCCGCCACCATCACGGCAGCCACCGCTGCCAACAGCAGCGAGCGGCGTTGGTTTGCAGAGATAAAAACAGCGTTTCGCGCCATCTCGGTGCGCGCAGCTTCTTCAAACTTCATGGCAATAACTTCCTGTGGTGGTGGACATGGATGCTGCCAGCCCTCCACGCCGGCCTGTCGTCCATGCAACAGACCATTCTTGCATCGCTCGCCGGGCGGCCTGAACAGCACTCACTGTTCGGCCATCGTGTTTGGCAGGGGCTGCCTCCTGCAAATGCAGTGACCCAAAGCCTGGCTGCGGCGGCACGGCCTCTTCAAATCAGCACCAGCCCCGGCGGCAGGCTGTCGCCCAGACTGCGCCTTTGATCCTCGGCTTCCATCTGCACCACCTGCTCGACCATGGTCAGCCAGCGCTCGGGCGCACCGCTGCTGCGCATCTTCTCCAGCACCTGCGCCCTGACGGCATCGGGCAGATCGCGCGCGCGGTCGCCCGTCATGCGGGCCATCTGCACGGCGGCAAACATCGCGGTTTCGTTCTTGCGCCAGTCCTGGGCCAGCGTGGCGTTCAGGAACTCCAGCGCCGCGTCGGGCGGCATCACCAGATGGGCGTTGGCGGCCAGCGACTGGCGTGCCGCCAGGCGGCCTATGGCCCACCAGGTCTGCACGGTTTCATCCTCGCGCCTGAGGCGCTGCAGCATCCACTGCCCCATTTCCTGGCGGTACTGCCAGGGCACGGCCTCCATGGCCGCAAACAGGCGCAGCATGTCGTCGTAGCTGCCATGGCTGGATTTGCCGCGCGTGTTCTGCTGCACGGCCTTGTGCATATGGCCGGCCACGTCTTCAAGCAGCTCCATCTGCCGGGCCTCGTTCAGACCCGCGGCCACGCGACGCCAGAACACCCACCACTCCGTCCAATTGGCGGCCTCTTTGGCATGACCCAGACCCTGGCCATACAAGGCCCAGACCTGGTCTATGCGCCAGCCATCGAGTTTCGCACCCACGCCGGGGCGCAGACACCAGCCTGCGAGATTGAGCCAGACACGCTCATGGTCGGCCGTGCGGCGGCGGCGCCTGGCACGGGCCAGCAGCGCATCGAACAGCGCACGCAGCAGGCCCAGTTCCCAGCCCTCGCGCGGGCCGAGGATTCTTTCGAGCGACTGGCGCAGCTGGCGCACTTCCCGGGCCGTCACTTCCTGCGCCTGCGTGCCGAAGATGCGATCCACCAGCACCACGGCTTCGGGCAGCCTGGCCATCAAAGAATTTGAAAGTTTCCGGCCCTCGGCGCTTTGTGCGTCTACGTTGTCAGCGATGGTTTCAGAAGCTGCAGCACCACGCACGGCAAAGGGCAGCAGCCAGGACCGGCCCGCATCCTGCACGGCCACGCAGCGCACTTCCAGCGTGCCGACCTCGCTCATGCAGACCTGCAACTGCACCTCGACCTGGGCAGCAGCCCGGCCTTCGGGCGCGGGCAGCACCGTGGCCAGGGGCGGCAGCTCCACCCAGCCCTCGCCGATCAAAGGTGCAATCTGGCCGGCCTGAGCTGGCACATGGCTCAGGCTGTTGGCCAATACATTGAAGCGCACGGCCTGGCCCAGCTTGAGCGCAAAGCGCCGGCCAGAGAGCACCATGCGCACGCCCTCCTCCGTGCCACGCGGCAGCAGGCACAGGCCTTGGGGCGCCTCGCCCTTCTTGCCCGGCAGCAGCAGCCAGTAGCTGCGTGCCGAACCGCCACCAATGCGCGGCACCATGGTCTTGATCGCTGCCGACGCCTGCCCGGCCTGTGCTTCGGGCGGGTTGGGCGCAGCAATCTGTGCCACCGCCAGCTCGGCCTGATGGCGTGCCAGCCCGTAGGCTGCCGCACCGCGCGCCACGGCCCAGTCCGGGTGCGGGTTGTGCAACACACGCACCGGGCTGCCGCGCCAGCGGCCAAGCAATTGCGTCAGACGCTGAACCATGGCATGGGCATGGAACACGCCGCCGTTGAGCAGCACGGCATCGGGCAGGCCCCCACTCGCATGCTGGGCGAGAAAATGCGCCAGATGACGACTGATGGCCGCATCGGCCGGATAGGGCAGGCCAAAGCCGCGCAGCGCGCCTTGCCGCCTGGCGGGCATATCGCTGATCTGCGCGACCGGCAAAAAGCCCTCGACCACCGACTGCAGCACCTGCTCACGAGTCAGCGTGACGCTTTGAGTCGCCGCCATCAGCTTGCTGCCGCCCCCGAGCAAGGTGATGCCGATCTGCTCGGGCGCGTTCTGCACCAGCAACTGCTCCTTGGCCATGCGACAGCGCTGCACCAGCTGGGCAAAGCGCTGTGCGGACAGCCTCTGTCCCTGGTCTGGCGCCTTGTGCGCAAAAGCCGGCTCAAGCTGATGGGCCAGCGCCAGGTCCATGTTGTCGCCGCCCAGCATCAGGTGCTCGCCGACGGCCGTGCGCGTCAGCGTGGGCAGGCTGCCATCGGCCGATGCATCCACGCGAATCAGCGTCAGATCGGTAGTCCCTCCGCCCACATCAACCACCAGCACCAGTCGGCTGTCCGCCAGTTGCGCAGCCAGCTCATCGCCCTGCAGCACCAGCCAGTCGTGAAACGCAGCCTTGGGTTCCTCCAGCAGCTGCACGCGCGGCAGACCCGCCATCTGCGCGGCCTCCAGCGTCAGTGCACGTGCACCTTCGTCGAACGAGGCTGGTACCGTCAGCACCACGCTTTGCTGGTGCAGTGGCGCTTCTGGACGGGCCTGGTCCCATGCCGCTTTCACATGGGCCAGATAGGAGCTTGAGGCCGCCAGCGGCGATACCTTGGCCACGTCCTCGCCAGCCCCCCATGGCAGGATGGCGGCTGTGCGATCCACGCCGGTATGCGAGAGCCAGCTTTTGGCACTGGCCACCAGCCGCCCCGGCACGGCAGCGCCCAGATCTCGCGCCCAGCGGCCGATGACGGCAGGCACCGCTTCATCCGCGCCCTGCGGCGGCCAGGGCTGGCGCCAGGCCTCGCCCAGCTCGCCCTGGGCGGCCTGGTAACGCACCGAAGGCAGCAGCGGCTGGGCCACGACCTCGCCTGCCGTGCTGCGCTGGGCAATATCGAGCAGCGCGATATCGCTTGTCGCAGCGTCCAGCGCAACGCTTGCCACGACCGTGTGACTGGTGCCCAGGTCGATGCCGACGGCGTAGGTGGGGCGAGATGAATGCATGGGCTGAGGCGGAAACACGTAAAACTCTGTCGCCGATCGTAACAAGAGCCGGATGCCCGAACCGCCTGCCGGGATGAGCGGCTGCTGCGACGACAACTGTCCAAAGCAGTGCACGGTGGCTGGCACGGGACTTGCCTTGTAACAAGCGCGCAGATTCGCGCAAGTTTCATAGCAAAGATCGAAGGCTAGTCGCTACATGCCAGTCAAAACAACAACTGTGTCTCGTGTCCTCCTCGCCGCTCTGGCCACCGCCGGAGCTTCCGTCGCGCTCGCACAAAGCAGCGTGCAGATCTATGGCCGCCTCAATACCTCGGTCGAGCATCAGAAGGTCGGAGGCAGCAGCCTGACCGGGCTCTTCAACAACAACTCGCGCTTTGGCTTTGTAGGCAGCGAAGACCTGGGCGGCGGCCTCAAGGCCGGCTTCCAGCTCGAATCCGGCTTCGAATCCGATACCGGCGCCGGTACCGGCAGCACCGGCGCCCTGGCCTTTCAGCGCCAGAGCGAAGTCAACCTCTCGGGCAGTCTGGGCAAGCTGCGTCTGGGCCGTTTTGGTGCTGCCACCTATTTCGGCATTGCCGACTATGGTGCACTGGATGAGCCCAACCACGATACCGGCTCCATCGCCGATGCGCTCTACGACTACGTGATGCGCAACACCAACAAGATCGCCTATCGCAGCCCTGTGATGGCCGGGCTGACATTGGAGGCTCAGGCATCGCTACACGAAAAGACGACAGGTGCCGTGCAGAAGAACGGCTACGACCTCTATGCCAACTGGGAACGCGGCCCCTTGGCCCTGGGCGCGGGCTTTACCCAGCTGGGCGACGACAGGCAGTTTGCCCTGCGCGGCCACTACATCTGGAATGCGCTGCAGATCGGTGCCTACTACCAGCGCTCGGACAACGGCTCGGGCTCGCTGTGCAGCAATGGCGGTGCCGGCTGCGGCACGCGTGACGCTGCGCGCGTGACTGCGGCCTACCGGGTTGGCGCTTCGGAGCTTGCCCTGGGCTACGGCTGGGCCAGCCGATGGAGCCATGTGCCCGGCAGCAGTGCGCGCCAGTGGATTCTTGGCTACAACCACCACCTGAGCAAACGCACCAAGCTCTACGCTACCTACACACGCATCGACAACGGATCCGGCGTGGCCTATGGCTACAACTTCAAGGGTGGCGTGGGCTATGGGCAGGATGCCAGCAGCCTGAACGTGGGTCTGCGCCACGCGTTCTAGACCTCTGCTTGAGTGGGGCGCGTGCCATGTTGCTGGTGGGCATGGTGCGCGCCCTGCTTCTCAAAAGAAGAGCTTCATGATCTTGCGCCTGGCGTGATTGGGGCTGAGCCTTTTTGTGACATGCCTTTGTCACGGACAGAGGGCGGGTCTCGGCCAGAAGTGCAGCCACAAACAAGAGAACGAAAGAGAGAACAAAAAAAGCCCGCCAACCAATCGGCCAGCGGGCTTTCGCCGTCAAGCGACTCAACGGCCTTACTCGGCAGCCTCCACAGAGGTCTCCGCGCGCACATCGAACTCCACCTTCCAGCGCTCGCTGCCGCCCACGGGCACGGCATTGAGCTCCAGGGTGCCGATATCGGTCACGCGCGCCTCCAGGGTCACGGGCACCACCTCGCCGGCAGCGCGGCCGGCGGCGGGCAGATTCAGCTCGATCTCCTGCAGCTCCACCAGCTCTTCGGGCGACCAGAAGTCCAGCATAGTGCCGACCTGGTCGGTGCGGCGCACGGACGAGCCAAAGAAGCGCAGACGCACGGGCTCGCCCACGACCAGGCCGAACTCCTCGTCAGGCAGAGCGACTTCCGTGCCCTCCTCCATGCCGAACGGTGCCAGGCACAGGGCGGACTGGGGCGGCTCCATGCCGGGGATGGCGGGCATATTGCTCTCCACACCCACGTAATAGGACTGAGCCGTTCCGCCGCGAATGCGCACGCCGCGGCCGCTGGTGGCGATATGGCCGTAATAGGCCGCACCGCGGGCCACGGCCAGATCGAGGTTGGCGCCGTCCAGCAGACGCGCAGGCTCGCAGGCCTCGTCGTCCAGCCAGCCGTTGATGACTTCCAGGATGCGCTGCTCGATCTGGGGCGCCTTGAGCACGCCGCCGTTGAACAGGATGGCCGTGGGATGCAAAAAGGTGGAGCCGTCGATCTGATCGCCCCTCAGGCCCTCGATCTCGGCCAGCGCATGAACCTGGCGGCTCAGAAAGGCCGCCAGGTGGCGTGTGACGGCGGCATCTTGCGCATAGGGCAGGCCCAGCTGCGTGAGCGCGCCGCGCGCGCGGGTCTTGGGCTTGTCGCTGACGGCCACCTTGGGGAAAAAGCCCTCGACCAGCATGGCCAGCACTTCATCACGCGTGACTTCGGTACGGATGCTGCCGCCGATGAGCTTGCTGCCCCGGCTGGGCACAACCACGGGCACGGCCTGCAAATTGGCGTCGGCCAGCAATTGCTCCTTGGCTGCGCGGCAGCCATGGGCCAGCGCCCGGGTTTGCCAAGCATCGAGCTGCTTGCCTTCGGCCGCCAGCTTGCGTGCAACGCCGTAGGCCAGGGCCAGGTCCATGTTGTCGCCGCCCAGCAGAATGTGTTCGCCCACGGCAATGCGCTGCAGCTCCAGATTGCCATCGCGCTCCAGCACGGCGATCAGCGAGAGGTCGGTGGTGCCGCCGCCCACGTCCACGACGAGGATGATGTCGCCATGCTTGACCTGCTTGCGCCACTGGCCGCCACTGGCCTGGATCCAGCTGTAAAGCGCGGCTTGAGGTTCTTCGAGCAGTGTCAGCCTGGCAAAGCCCGCGGCCCTGCAGGCCTCGGCCGTCAACTCGCGCGCGGCGGGGTCGAACGATGCGGGGATGGTGACGGTGATGTCCTGCTGGGCAAACGGGGCCTCGGGATGGGCCTGCTCCCAGGCGCGGCGCAGATGCTCGAGATAGCGGGTTGAAGCGGTCAGCGGCGAAATGCGGCTGACTTCCTCGGGTGCATCGGCGGGGAGAATGCCTGCGCGGCGATCGACGCCGGGGTGGCAGAGCCAGCTCTTGGCGCTGCTGACCAGACGGATGGGCGTGGCTGCGCCGCGGATGCGGGCGAATTCGCCGGTGATGAAGTCGCCGGGTGCACCGGGCAAGCTGCGCTCGGCTTCGGTCAGCTCGCTTTCGTGCGGCAGATAGAGAAAGGACGGCAGCAGTGGCCTGGCCTCGACACTGCCGGGAGCCGTGAGCTGGGGAATGTCCAGCACGCCCTGCACCACCTTCTCGCCATCGCTGGCGGTCTTGTTCACATAGGACAGCGCGCAGTGGGTGGTGCCCAGATCGATGCCGATGCTGTAGCTAGCGCCGGCAGACGGGGCGTCGGCCTGGCCTGCAATGCTTTGTGGCTGAGCAGCGGCAGCCACGGAATCAGGAGTGCTCGCAGCTTGACTGGCCGCACCCGATGCGGCGATGGAGGCAAACATATTCATGGATCACAGCTCCACTTCGGCTTGGGCGATGACCTTGGCGGCCTGAATGTCGGTGAGCTGGGGCAGCTTGACCTGCGTCACCAGCCAGCCGCGATGGGACAGCGTGCCGGTAAACGGCGGCTGGCCGACCACATTGCCCGTCAGTCGCACGGCAGCAGCGTCAAAACCGGCCTGCAAAGTGATGCGCGAGCCTTCGGCTTCGCTGCAAACGGGGGAGAGCGTGAAATGCTCGCGCAGCACCTTGCGGCAGCCCTCATGCACCACGCGCGCGGCCGCGCCGATCTCGGCATCGGTATAGGGCGTGACGTCTTCCTGGATGAAGTCCACAAAACGGGCCTCGCGCTGCATCAGGCCCAGCAGTTGCAGGGCGGCGCTGTCGGTGGCGACGAGCTTTTCCACTTCGACGGTTTTTTCGATCAGCTTCTCGACCGGAACCTCGACGCGCTTCTCGACGGTCTTTTCCACGATTTTTTCGACCGGCACTTCGACGCGAACCTCGACGATCTTCTCGACCGGCACTTCCACGCGTACTTCCCTGGGGGCGACGTCGGCGGCAAAAGCCTCACCGGCGCGCACACGACTCACGTCGGCGGCCAGGCGACCGTTACCGAGAATGGCAAAGAAACTGCCGATCGCGATGGCGATGCGGCTCAGGAATGAGGGGGGGGTATTGGCAGTCATGGAGTCTGTCTCAAAACAGGTTCACGCATGCAGAGTCATTCTGTGGCGCCCTTGCGGGCGGCGCTGCGCGAACCGAAAACGGAGCCGGACCAGGCGGCAGCGACACGGCCGGCCCTGGCGGCACAAGGCTGGACGCGCCGCAAGCGATGCGCGCGGGCCTGTGCAACAGGCGCAGATATTACCCAAAAAGCCCGGTCAGCCCTCCCGCTATGGCTTTGCCACGCCGGCTGCCGCACCTGGACACGCGCTGCCGGGTCATACGCCGCAAGCATGACCTTCTTCCGTTTCATCGTTATGAAACCGCTGCCATTTGCCGGATAGTTGATGCAGGATCTTGACAAACAGGCCGCTCCGGCAACGGGTCTTGCCGATTCATGGGCTGCAGGCAATGCGCGGCACCATGGACGAGCGCACAACAATTGCATTGCGTTTTCGATACGCCCACTTCCCGAGGAGACTTCCCCCATGCGCCTGATGACCGCGAACATAACGCTGGCATGTACCGCCCTTGTAGCCGCCATGGCCGCCTCCGGCGTCCAGGCCCAGACCGCCTCCGGCAGCACGCTGGAAAAGCTGCAAAAGACCGGCAAGGTGGTCATAGGCGTGCGCGAAAGCTCGGCCCCCATGGCCTATGCCATAGGCGCCAACCACCGCTTCACCGGCTACCACGTGGAGTTGTGCGAAAAGGTGCTGGCCCAGATCGCGCCCAGCGCCAAGATCGAATACATGGCCATCACCGCGCAGAACACCATGCCTCTGGTGCAGAACGGCACGGTGGATCTGGGCTGCGGCCCCACGACCAACAACCTCAGCCGCCAGAAGCAGGTC
The DNA here is from genome assembly GCF_039581385.1 of Comamonas sp. A7-5. Taxonomy (NCBI): domain Bacteria; kingdom Pseudomonadati; phylum Pseudomonadota; class Betaproteobacteria; order Burkholderiales; family Comamonadaceae; genus Comamonas; species Comamonas sp. A7-5. Next base: position 132,702 of record NZ_JBCPWO010000002.1, on the reverse strand, counting down.
TCGTTTGCCGTCACCACCTATGTCAGCCAGGTGCGCATGGCCGTGCGCGCAGACTCTCCCGTGACCTCGTTCAAGCAGCTGGACGGCAAGACCGTGGCAGCTTCGGCGGGGACCACCGCCGTGCAGCTGCTGCGCAAATACAGCCATGACAACAATGTCAAGCTGCCGACCCAGCTGGGCAAGGACCATTTCGAGAGTTTTCTGATGCTGGAGTCGGGCCGCGCGGATGCTTTTGTGCTTGACGACAATCTGCTGGCCGGCGTGATCGCCAACTCCAAGGACCCCAGGGGCTACAAGATCGTGGGCGAGGCGCTGGGATCGGAGCCCATCGCGCTGCTGATGCGCAAGGACGATCCCGGCTTCAAGAAGGCCGTGGACGATGCCCTGGTGCGCATGATGAAGTCCGGCGAGGTGGCGAAGATCTACGACAAGTGGTTTATGCAGCCCATTCCACCCAAGGAAATGCCGCTGAACCTGCCCATGAGCGAGACGCTCAAGCAGTTGCTGCAAGTGCCCAATGACAAGCCGCTGGAAGCCTACAACAGCTGAAACGACCGCAAGCCTGCACCTGGAGTCATGCTTTATTGATAGCTAGTTGCGCTTTTTGAGCAATCATTTCAGGCATATTCATAGCTGAATTCATTGAAGGAGCTGCGCTGACAGCTCCTTTTTTATTACAGCTGCACAGAGCAAGCAAACTCCTGCGCGACCTGCTTGAGCCAGCCCTGGAAAGCCTGCAGCGGCGGATAGGCCGAGCGGCTGGTCGGCCAGGCCAGGTAGTAACGCTCAGCACTTTCCACCTCGGGCAGCTGCGGCAGGGCCTGGACCAGATCGCCGGTCTGCAGCTCGCGCTGGATCAAAAACTTGGGCAGCAGCGCCACGCCCACGCCAGCAATTGCCGCCTGCGCCGCCGTGGCGAACTGATCGAACAGCATGCCCTGCATATCGCCGCCCTGGCAGCCCTGGCTGCCGAACCAGCGCTGCCAGGCGTCGGGGCGCGAAGCCAGATGCAGCAGCGGCGCGCGCAGCAGGTCCTGGGGCCGGGCAAAACCATGGCGGGCCGCCACATCGGGGCTGCAGGCCGGCACCACGGTCTCACTCATGAGGAACTCCAGCTCCGCGCCCGGCCAGTTCGGCAAGCCGAAATGAATGGCCGCATCGACGGCCTCGAGCTGGAAATCGAACTGCGACAGCCGCGTTGTCAGATTGATGGTGATGCCCGGATGAGCGCTGAAGAACTGCGGCAGCCGTGGCGCCAGCCAGCGCGTGCCGAAGGTCGGCAGGATGGCCAGGTTCAGGCTGCCGCCCTGCGGATTGGTGCGAAAGCCCAGCGTGGCATTGGAGATGCGCGCCAGGGCAGCGCGTATCTCCTGCGCATAGGCCTGGCCCGCAGCGCTCAGGCGCACGGTCTGGCGCTCGCGCACGAACAGCTCGGTGCCCAGGCGCTCCTCCAGCGCGCGGATCTGGCGGCTGACGGCGCTTTGCGTCAGATGCAGCTCGGCGGCCGCCGCGGTAAAGCTCTGGTGCCGCGCCGAGGCCTCGAAGGCGCAGAGCAGGGACATGGGGGGCAGAAAGCGACGGGATAACTGCATGGCGGCAAGGATGTGGGAGGGATTCGGATGCAGGTTCATTCCGTCCGGGTATGACCTGCAGGCCGGATTATCGTTTGACCAAAGTCATGACGACGCAGAACATGCTGCATATTCCTGCGGCCCCGCCAGCGGCGCGGCCATCCCACGAACCCCTGCCCTTCTGTTTTGTAATGAGCGCCACGCCCCACGCCTCTTCCACCGCAGCCCGCTTTGTCAGCGTCAACGAGATCCGCACGCGCTTCTCGCGTGCCATGTCCGAGATGTACCGCAAGGAAGTGCCGCAATACGGCACCCTGATCGACCTTGTGGCCGATGTCAACGCCGTGGCGCTGCAGGCCGACCCCGAGATGCGCCAGCGCATGGGCAAAAGCGGCGAGCTCGAACGCCTGGATGTGGAGCGCCATGGCGCCATCCGCGTGGGCACGGCCGAGGAACTGGCTACGCTGCGCCGCCTGTTCGCCGTGATGGGCATGGAGCCCGTGGGCTATTACGACCTCTCGGTGGCCGGCGTTCCCGTGCACTCCACGGCCTTTCGCCCCGTGCACGACGAGGCACTGCTGGCCAACCCGTTTCGCGTCTTCACCTCGCTGCTGCGCCTGGAGCTGATTGCCGATGCAGCGCTGCGCGCGCAGGCCGCCGAGATCCTCGAGCGCCGCAGCATCTTCACGCCACGCGCACTGGAGCTCATTGCCCAGGCCGAGCGTGACGGAGGCCTGGACAGCAGCGACGCCGACGCCTTTGTGCAGCAGGCCCTGGAGACCTTCCGCTGGCACAGCGACGCCACCGTGGATGCCGCCACCTACAAGGCCCTGCAGCAAGCCCACCGCCTGGTGGCCGATGTGGTGTGCTTCAAGGGCCCGCACATCAACCATCTGACGCCACGCACGCTGGACATAGACATGGCCCAGGCCGATATGCCCACGCGCGGCATGGATGCCAAGGACGTGGTCGAAGGCCCGCCACAGCGCGCCTGCCCCATCCTGCTGCGCCAGACCAGCTTCAAGGCACTCAAGGAGGCCGTGCGCTTTACCGATGCCGACGCCAACGCGGACAGTTCCGGCGCCCATACCGCGCGCTTTGGCGAGATCGAGCAGCGCGGTGTCGCGCTGACACGCAAGGGCCGCGCCCTGTACGACGAGCTGCTGGGCCTGGTGCGCGGCATAGACAGCGCGGGCAGCGCCGCGCCCGACTATGCACACCGCCTGCAGCAGGTCTTCACGCAGTTTCCCGATACGCACGAACAATTGCGCCGCCAGGGCCTGGCCTTCTACCGCTACCGCCTGACCGGGCAGGCTCAGGCCTCGCTTGCTCAAAGCCCTGCCGGTGCAGACCTGGAAGCACTGATCGACCGGGGTCTGGTGCAGGCCGAGCCGATTACCTATGAAGATTTTCTACCCGTGAGCGCGGCCGGCATCTTCCAGTCCAACCTCGGCGGCGAGGAGCAAAAGCAATACCAGGCCCATGCCGCGCAGCAGGTCTTCGAAAGCGCGCTGGGCGCGCGCGTGCATGATGAAATCGCCCTGTACGAGGCCTCCGAGCAGCAATCCAGGGCCCAGGTTCTCGCAATGCTGTCGGGAGCGACAGCATGAGTCGGGACAGCACACTGGCGCCCTTTGCAGCGGTGTTTGCCGAGCCTGCGGGATCGCCGATACGCGAGCTGTTTCCCTATCTCTCGCGCCCCGGCATGATCTCGCTGGCCGGCGGCTATCCATCGCCAAGCCTCTTCGATGCCGAGGGCCTGGCCCAGGCTGCACAGCAGGCCATGGCCCAGGGCCCCGGCGCGCTGCAGTATGGCGCCACCGAAGGCCTGGGCGAACTGCGCGAGGCCCTGGCGCAGCAGGCGCGCGAGCGCGGCATGCAGGCGACGGCCGCCGACATCCTCGTGACCACCGGATCGCAGCAGGCCTTTGACCTGCTGGTGCGCGTGCTCGTCGAGCCCGGCGACACGGTGCTGGTCGAGGTGCCTGCCTATCCCGCCACGCTGCAGGCCCTGCGTCTTGCCCAGGCGCGCATCCTGCCCATTCCCATGGACGAACAAGGCCTGCAGACCGAGGCCCTGGCCGATTTGCTGGACACACTGCCGGCCGGCCAGCGCCCCAAGCTGCTCTACACCGTGCCAAACTTCTCCAACCCGCGCGGCACGCTGCTGGCGCAGGAACGCCGCGAGGCCCTGGTGCAACTGGCCCGGCAACACGGCTTCTGGGTGGTCGAGGACGATCCCTATGGCGAGCTGCGCTTCGACGAACCCAGCGGCATCCACCAAGCCATGCCGGGCACCGTGCGTGCCGCGGGCGAGCGGCTGGCCGAGCCCGGCTCCAACCCCGTCATCTATCTGTCCAGCCTGTCCAAGACCGTGGCCCCCGCGCTGCGCGTGGGCTGGATGCTGGCCGACGCACCGCTGCTGCGCCGCTGCACGGTGGCCAAGCAGACGGCCGATCTGTGCACCTCGCCGCTGACGCAGTCGGTCGCTGCCTTCTATCTGGCCAGCGGCCGCTACCCGGCCACCGTGCAGCGCGCACGCCAGGAATACCAGCGCCGCATGCAGGCCCTGGTCCAGGGCCTGAACGCTGCACCGGACAGCGGCATACGCTGCTCGCGCCCCGCGGGCGGCATGTTCGTCTGGGCCGAGCTGGACCGCAGCATAGATCCGCAAAAGCTCTTCGACGCCGCCGTGGCCCGGGGCGTGATCTATGTGCCTGGCAAGGCCTTCTATCCTGCCGATCCCGACCTGCACACGCTGCGCATGTCGTTTGCCGCGCCCGAGGTGCCGCAGATCGCGCAGGCCGTAGAGCGCTTGTGCCAGGCCGCCGCGCAAAGCCGCTGAGATAAAGCACCCTCTGTGCCGCTTCGCGTCTTCCCCCTCTCTGGCTTCGCCGGAGGGGACGGCACCGACGCTGCGGGGCGGCCCTTGCGCGGCGCCCGGCCATGCACAGCGCCATGAAACAACGGACAAGCAGGGGGTCATCTGCACCGGCCCGGGCCGCGCGGCATAATCGGGGCTCAGACATCTTCTTAGCCATGGCCTGCCTGCACCTGTCCACCGCTGCCCGCCTGCGCCGCTCTGCCCTTGCTGCAGAGCTGCCGGCGCGTGCCTGCGTGCTGCGTGCGCTGCACACCCGCCGCCATGGCATTCCCACCGCATTCGTGAGCCTGAGCGGTGTCACGGCCATGCTTTCCGCCGCCGTGCGGATGGCTTGAAGCACACAGCTCACATCCTCCGCACGGCCTTCCCAAACAGCATTTCCCTGGTGCATGGGAGAGGTACGTCCACGCCTAAGGCGTCCGTACTGTCACGCGCACCGCATCTTGCTCAAAGGACGATCCGGAGGTCAGCCATGGACATGGAACTCACTCAAAATTTCTTGCGCGGCAAAAACCCATGTGCCATGGGCTACCGCTGGTTTGTGCGCAACAACCTGGCCGGCGGCGACTACCAGGCCGCCATGGACACCCAGGTGGCCGCCGGCCGCGTGGAAGATGCACGCTGGCTGCTGGAGAACTTCGGCTCCACCAACAGCGTGCTGGAGCTCGAGCACCTGGAGGCCGACAACTTCGTCTATGCCGGCACCCTGATCGTGCACGGCGATGTGCGCGTCCCCGGCCAGTTGCTGGTGGGCCGCAGCCTGGAGGCGGGCGGCGGAATACGCGCGGGCAAGCTGGAAGCGGGCGAAGAGATTCAATGCGGCGGCGCCATCTTCGCCGGTGAATTGCTCCAGGCCGGCGGCAGCATCAAGGCGGCCTGGAGCGTGGAAGTCGAGGGCGAGCTGCGCGCCGAAGACCTGCGCTGCGGCTGGGAACTGCGCGGCGGCAGCCACGTGAAGCTCAAGGGCAATGCCCATATCGGCCAGGAAGTGCAGGTGCAAGGCGATATGCACTGCGGCAAGGGCCTGAAGGCAGGCGGCGCCATCGAGGTGCAGGGCCTGCTCGATGTAGGCCATGGCATTGCCGGCAACGACGGCATTCTGTGCGGCAACCATATTCAGGCCGGCTGGGGTATCAAGGCACAGGGCGATATCCGCGCGGCCTGCAGCATCCGCAGCGGCGAGACCCTGCAGGCTGATGGCGAGATCGCGGCCGGCCCGGGCTATGGAGTGTTTGCCGGCATGAATGTACAGATGCAAGCCTGGCCCGACTGCGCCTGGGTGCGTGCGCTCAAAAAGCCCGAGGCGCTGATCAGCGGCTTCTGGGAAGGCCGGCCGACCTTCGCCTAGACGCTGGCCGGGTTACCGGGCAAACAGGCAAAATAGCCGTTTTGACCCAAGGCCAGCGCCCGGCGCCCGCCTGTTGATAAGAGAGTCTGCCCCGTGTTTACCGGCATCATTCAGGCCGTGGCAAAGATTGCCGCGCTGCGCGACCAGGACGGCCTGCGCACCTTCATCATGGAGTTCCCCGAAGGCTTCTGCCAGGACCTGGCCATTGGCGCCAGCGTCTCGCATGACGGCGTCTGCCTGACGGTGACCGAAAACCTCTCGCCCACCAGCGCCAGCTTTGATGTGATGCTGCAAAGCCTGAACATCACCACGCTGGGCAGCTGCAAGGCCGGCGACACGCTCAATGTGGAGCGCGCCGCCAGGGACGGTGCCGAGATTGGCGGCCACCCCTTGTCGGGCCATGTGGACTTCATGGCGCCGCTGCTGGAGGTGATGCAGACCGAGACCAACCACAAGATCCGCTTCGGCATTCCCGAGGCCTTTCGCCCCTATGTGTTTGCCAAGGGCTATATCGCCGTCAACGGCGCCAGCCTGACGGTGGCCGAGGTAAATCGCAAGGAAGGCTGGTTCGAGGTCTGGCTGATTCCCGAAACCCTGCGCATGACGGTGTTCGGCAACAAGAAGGTCGGCGATCTGGTCAATATCGAGATCGAACGCAGCACCCAGGTGGTAGTCGATACCGTGCGCGAAACCGTGGAAGCCAGCCTGGGCCGGCTCAAGCCCGTGCTCGAAGCCCTGCTGCAGGAAAAAGGCCTGAGCCTCGACGATTTCGTGGATGTGCCGCAACTGCCCAAGCAATAGCCCCAGGTCAGGGGCAAACGTCAGAACATCTTCCGGCGCCCACCCCATGCCCTCTTTTCAGAGAGCCGGTTTGAAGCGCTTGAGCCGCAGCGCGTTGGAAAGCACGAATACGCTCGAAAGCGCCATGGCTCCGGCCGCAAACACCGGCGACAGCAACATGCCGTTGAACGGATAGAGCAGACCTGCCGCCACCGGTATCAGCGCCACGTTGTAGGCAAAGGCCCAGAACAGGTTCTCGCCGATGTTCTTCATGGTGGCCTTGGACAGCGCAATCGCATTCGGCACGCCCGAAAGATCGCCCGACATCAGCACCACATCGGCCGCCTCGATCGCGATATCGGTGCCCGTGCCTATGGCGATGCCCACATCGGCCTCGGCCAGGGCCGGCGCGTCGTTGATGCCGTCGCCCACATAGGCCAGCGTGCCATGTTCGGCCTTGAGGCGCTTCACGCTCTCGACCTTGCCGCCTGGCAGGACCTCGGCCACCACCTCGTCAATGCCCAGCTGCCGGGCAATCGCCTCGGCCGTGTGGCGGTTGTCGCCGGTAATCATGGCCACCTTCAGGCCCAGTGCGTGCAGGGCATCGATCGCGGGCTTGGTGCTGGGCTTGATGGGATCGGCTACGGCAATCATGGCTGCCACCTTGCCGCCGATGGCGGCATACAGCGGCGTCTTGCCTTCGCTGCCCAGGCGCTCGGCCTCGGCCGCAAAGCCCTCAACGCTCAGGCCGAGTTCGCGCATGAAGCGGTCTGCACCGATCTCCACCTGATCGCCAAGCACCAGGGCACGCACGCCGAAACCGGTCACCGATGCGAAGTCGCTGATGGCCGGAACCTCCAGCCCCTCGGCCTTGGCCGCATCGACAATGGCGCGCGCAATCGGATGCTCGCTGCGGTCTTCCACGGCAGCCACCTGCGCCAGCACCGCGCCGCGCTCAAAGCCGTCGGCCAGCACCAGGTCGGTCAGCTCGGGACGGCCACGGGTCAGCGTGCCGGTCTTGTCCACCGCCACCACCCTGGCATCCTTGAGTTGCTGCAGTGCCTCGCCCTTGCGCAGCAACACTCCCATTTGCGCGGCACGGCCGGTGCCCACCATGATGGAAGTCGGCGTGGCCAGCCCCATGGCACAGGGGCAGGCAATGATGAGCACGGCCACCGCATTGACCAGGGCAAAGCTCAGCGCAGGATCGGGACCCCAGACCAGCCAGATCACAAAAGTCAGCAGGGCCGCCGCCATGACGGCCGGCACAAACCACATGGTGATCTTGTCCACCAGCGCCTGGATCGGCAGCTTGCTGCCCTGGGCCTGCTCCACCATGCGGATGATCTGCGCCAGCAGCGTATCGGCGCCCACCTTGGTGGCTCTGAAAGCCAACGCGCCATTCTGATTGACCGTGCCGCCCACCACTTCGGCGCCTTCCGCCTTCTCGACCGGAACGGGCTCGCCGCTGATCATGGATTCGTCGACAAAGCTGCGGCCTTCGATGACCTCGCCATCGACGGGAATGCGCTCGCCGGGGCGCACGTCGATCACATCGCCGGCACGCACCTGGGCGATATCGACTTCCTGGACCAGGCCGCCCTTGCGCACGCGCGCCGTCTTGGCCTGCAACTGCACCAGGCGGCGAATGGCCTCCGAGGTATTGCCCTTGGCACGCGCCTCCAGAAAGCGGCCCAGCAGGATCAGCGCCACGATAACGGCCGCGGCTTCGAAGTACACATTCACGGTGCCTGCAGGCAGCCATTGCGGCACAAAGGTCGCGACCACCGAATAGGCAAACGCCGCCGAGGTGCCCACGGCGACCAGCGAATTCATGTCGGGCGCAGCGCGCAGCAGGGCGGGCACGCCTTTATCGAAGAAGCGCCGACCCGGCCCGAACAGCACCACGGCCGTCAGCGCAAACTGGATATACCAGCTGTTCTGCGTGCCGATACTGCCCGCAATCCAGTGGTGGAATGCGGGCACCATGTGACCGCCCATTTCCAGCAGAAACACGGGCAGTGCGAACACGGTCGCAAAGATCAGCGAGCGCTTGAGCGACTCGCGCTCCTGCGCCTGGCGCTGGGCTGCGGCGTCCTCCCCGGTTGCGGCAACGTTGTGCAGCACGGGTTGGGCTTCATAGCCGGCCTTTTCTATCGCTGCAATCAAGCTGCTCACATCCACGCTGCCCTGCAGCTGCACGCTGGCACGCTCGGTCGCAAGATTCACCACCGCATCCTGCACTCCGGGCACTTTCTTGAGCGCCCGCTCCACGCGGCCCACACAGGACGCGCAGGTCATGCCGCCCACCTGCAAGTCCACGCTTTGCGCGGGTACTGCATAACCTGCTTTTTCAATCGCCGCCACGGCCTGCGGCAGGATGGCCGCAGCCTGCGCCGGATCGGCCACGGTGAGGCTGGCTTTTTCCGTGGCCAGATTGACCACGGCCTCCTGCACACCGGGCACTTTCTTGAGCGCCCGCTCCACCCGGCCCACGCAGGAAGCGCAGGTCATTCCTTCCACAGACAGCTCAAAGGCTCCGCTTTTGGTCAGTGCATTCATCGCGTTCTCCATTCACGTTGAAGGCCACTGTAGAGATTGACATCATGTAAAGGTCAACCCCCCGGCAAAAACCTCTGCAGCAAGGGTGCAAACATGCGGCGGTTCAATCTGTGATTTCGGGCAGTCCGAAGTGCTTGAGCAGGTACGACTCGGCCTGCGCAAGCATGGCCTGCAGGCCATGCCGTGTGGAACTTGCCATATGCGGCGTCAGCACCGTATTGGGCAGATCCATCAAGGCTTCGGGCACTTGCGGCTCATGCACGAACACATCGAGCGCCGCAGCCGCAATCGTGCGCTCCTGCAACGCCTGCCGAAGCGCCTTTTCATCCACGATGGAGCCACGCCCCACATTCACCAGCACGCCCTGCGGCCCCAGGGCCTGCAGCACTTCGGCATCGATCAGCCCCCGGGTTGCAGGCCCGCCGCTGGCGCAGAGCACGAGAAAATCCACATCTGCGGCCAGCTCCAGCACACTGCCGCACCAGCGGTACGGCACATCGTTCTTGGGAGCACGCCCCGTATAGGCAATCGACATATCAAAGGCCTGCGACCGCCTGGCCACAGCACGGCCGATGCGCCCCAGGCCGACGATGCCCATGCGCTGCCCCGAAAAGCGCAAGGTGGGTGGATACCGTCCCCGCAGCCAGCGACCATGTCGCACAAACTCATTGGCCTGCACAATCTCGCGCGTGGTAGCCAGCAGCAAAGCCAGCGTGTGATCGGCGATATCTTCGGCAGAGATAGCTGGCGTATTGCACACCTGGATGCCCATCTGCTCTGCGGCGTCGAGATCGATGCCGTCCATCCCCACGCCAATGACCACGATCAGCTCCAGTGCAGGCCACTGCAGCAACTGCTCGCTGCCGATGACGGACTGCGCATTGCACAGCATGGCGCGCACCTGGCCGGACAGCGAGCTGCTGCGGGAGATTTCAAGCGCAGCCGCGTCTAGCAGCTCGAACTGCAGCTGCAGTCTCTCGCGCATGGCTGGCGTCAGCGTCGTGTGCAGCAGCAGCCGGGGACGCTGCGGGAGCGGTGATTCATGAATGGACATAAGAGAGCTTTCGGCAGATCGATGCAGTCCTGGCTTCCCGCTCTCAGCGGGCGGGAAGCCAGAGCGGGCTTAGTCCAGCACGCTGGGGTCTCGGCGGATTTCCTCGCGGCACATGGCTTCCCAGAGGAAGGGAAAGCCGTTGAGGTCGGTGCGCGCTCCGGTCGCCTGGATCACGGCATCGCTCAAGGGGGTGCCGCCACCGAGCACCTGCACCCGCCAGGCCAGGCGGCAGCGCCACTCCAGCGTGATGGCACGCAGATGCGCCTGTCGAATGCTCTCGCCCACCACCAGCGCACCATGATTGGCCAGCAGCGCCCATTTGCTCTGCTGGCCCAATGCTCTGGCCACGGCATTGCCCAGCTCGCGCTGCTCCACCGTGCCCCGGTATTCGTCATAGACCACGGGGTCGGTATCGACCAGGGCCGAGGTCTGGTCATAGACCGGCGGCACCTTGCCCGTGGCGGACCAGACCGAGCTCCATTCGGGATGGTTGTGGATGACCACGCGCACATCGTGGCGCTTTTCATGCACGTCCATGTGCAGCCGGATGGCCGGAGTGATGTTCCAGTCGCCCTCGATCACCTGGCCTTGCGCATCCAGCCTCAGGATGTCCGAGGCCGTCAGCTCGCTCCAGGTCAGCTCCCAGGGATTGGCCAGATAGCTGCCGTCATCCAGGCGCAGCGTGATGTGGCCCGCGATATGGTCGTTATAGCCTTCGCGCGAGAGCACGCGGCACAGCAGCGCAAGCTGCTGGCGATCACCGAGCGCTGGCAGCAGCGGCTTGCGGCCCGGGCGCGGCGCGTATCTGGACAGCAGTTCCCGGTTCAGTCCGTCGTGGCGCATGCTGCCTCCTGTCCGTTGTGCTTCTGGGCGGCAGCGCCCTGGCGTGCAAACACCGATGCACGGTGCATGCGACGCTGGTGCGGCGCATAGTCCATGATGGCGTTGTGCACCACGCTGCGGTTGTCCCAGATCACCATATCGCCCAGTACCCAGCGGTGCTTGAACAGGAACTCCACCTGCATGCAGTGCGCATGCAGATAGGCCAGGATGGCACGGCTTTCAGCCTGTGGCAGACCATCTATATGCGTGACATAGGTGGGGCTGACGTAGAGCGCCTTGCGCCCCGTGAGCGGATGCACTCTCACCATGGGGTGCAACTGGCGACGGTTTTGCGCGACCACTTCCACATAGCGCTCGTGCGTGCAGACTCCATGCTGCAGCGCCGCCGTCATGGGGCTGTTCATGTCATGCCAGGCACTCAGACCATCGAGGTACTGCTTCATCTGCGGCGACAGCGCATCGTAGGCACTGGTCATGCTGATCCAGCAGGTATCTCCACCCGTGGGCGGCAGGATGCGCGCATGGGTCATGGTGACGATGGGCGGACTGGGCAGAAAGCTTTCGTCGTGGTGCCACATATCGGCGCGGTCGCCGAGCTTGGAGTCTATGACTGTGATCTGCTCATAGCCCTGGCCCAGATTGGGATAGAAGGTATGGACTTCGGCCTCGCCAAAATGCCGGGCAATCGCCAGATGCTGGTCGGGCGTCATATCGGGCACATGCAGCACCAGTGCTTCATGTCTGAGCAGGGCGGCTTCCAACTCCTGCAAGGTTTGCGCAGACAACGGGTCTGCCAGGTCAAGCTTCAGCACTTCGGCTCCGATGCGCGGGCCGAGAATCTGAACCGAGATGGGGGATGACATGGGCTTTCTCCTCTATGGAATGTCTCGCCCGAGTGCAGCGCTTCTGTCTCCTCCACCGCGTCTGCCTCAGGCTCTGTCGGGCCGCTCCTTAGCGCTAGGATGGTGAGCAGCCTGGTACAAAGTCTAGGCAGAGGGAGTGCATTTTTCCACTCGCATTCCAGCTCCCTCAAAGACATCGCAAGTCATTGATGGAAAAAGCAAAAATCAGCGCCAACAGATAAACCGAAGACAGGACTTGCATTTCATGGAAGCGCCCACCACCCCACGCCCCAAGGACCAGTTGCCGCAACCGCGCAAACAGCCTGTGCAGGCGCGCTCCAGAGCGCTGGTTGATGCCATTGCCGAAGCCTGTTTGCGCCTTCTCGAAAAAGAGGGCGAGGACGCTCTCACGGTCAATCGCATTGCAGAAGTATCGGGTGCTGCCGTGGGCTCCATCTACCAATACTTTCCCAACAAGGAATCCATGATTGCGGCAGTGTATGAACGCCTGCTCGATCAGGAATCCGAGCAGCTTTTCCAGATGCGCGAGCAGTTGCAGGGCCTGTCGCTCGAAGCCATATTGCGCCAGATCTTTGCGAACATGATTCGGGTCGAGCAGCGCCTGCATCAGCTCAGCCATGCTTTCCACACGCGCTATCGCACGGCCTTGCATCTGGGCCTGTGGCATGCACCGCAGGCCAGCCGGGAGGAATTCATCAACACCACCTGGCTGCCACTGCTGCAGATGCATGGCTCGCAGGTACAGACCGACAACCTGCCACTGGCTGCCTATCTGCTGGGCCAGGGCCTGCGCGAGATCATTCACAGCGCCGTGCACGATGTGCCGGAGCAGGCCCGCTCACCCGAGTTTCTCGACGCACTGGTAGCCATGGCCATGAGCTGCGTGAAGCGAGGCTAGAAAAACAAAGCGCGACACAGAGGTCGCGCTTCGAGCGGGGCTGGCTATGCCTATCGGATATGCGCGATCACGGCGCCCAAGGTCTGCGCAGAGCCTGCCTGTGCGGCCAATGTGACACGACCGCTCTTGTGGGCCGAGACCTGCATTTCCATTTTCATGGCTTCCATCACGGCGATCACATCGCCTTCCTTGACCTCGTCGCCATCGGCGACCTTCCAGGCATGCAGATTGCCGGCAATCGGCGAGATGACCGCCTCAGGGTCCACGCTTTGCTGCGCGGCTGCCTGAGACACGCCAGTCGCCGGCGCGGACAGACCTTGCAGCAGCATGGCGGGCAGGCCCAGCTGCACGCGGCGGCCGTCGATCTCGATGGCCGTGCGCAGCAGGCTGGTATCAGCCACAGGTTCGGCGCGAGCAGCCGCTGCCAGCGGCTCGGCAAACTCGGTCTCGATCCAGCGGGTGTGGACATTGAAGCCCGCAGTCCCCACAAAGTCGGCCTGATTCAGCACGGCCTTGTGGAAGGGCAGCACCGAAGCCACGCCCTCGATGCGGAACTCGGCCAGCGCACGTCGAGCACGGGCCAGGGCCTGCTCACGCGTGGCGCCGGTGACGATGAGCTTGGCCATCATGGAGTCGAACGTGCCGGGGATCACCGAGCCGGTTTCGACGCCCGAATCGAGTCGCACGCCCGGCCCCGAAGGAGGGGCAAAGCGCGTGATCAGACCCGGTGTGGGCAGAAAGCCGCGCCCCACATCTTCGGCATTGATGCGGAACTCGATGGAATGGGCCCGTGGTGCCGGAGTCTGCGTGAAAGACAGCGGCAAGCCGTCGGCCACACGCAGCTGTTCCTGCACCAGATCGATGCCCGTGGTTTCCTCGGTCACGGTGTGCTCGACCTGCAAGCGGGTATTGACCTCGAGGAAGGAAATGGCGCCATTGCCGCTGAGCAGAAATTCCACGGTTCCGGCGCTGATATAGCCTGCCTGCGCACAGATGGCCTTGGCTGCGCTGTGAATGCGTTCACGCTGCGCCTCGGTGATGAAGGGTGCGGGCGCTTCTTCCACCAGCTTCTGGTTGCGGCGCTGCAGCGAACAGTCGCGCGTGCCCAGCACCACCACATTGCCATGCGTGTCGGCAATCACCTGCGCTTCGATATGGCGCGGCTTGTCGAGGAACTGTTCCACAAAGCATTCACCACGGCCGAAAGCCGTCACGGCCTCGCGCACGGCAGAGGCATACAGCTCGGCCACTTCGTCCATGCGCCAAGCGATCTTCATGCCACGGCCACCGCCACCAAAAGCAGCCTTGATGATGATGGGCAGGCCATGCTGCTGGGCAAAGGCCAGCACTTCGTCGGCATCCTTGACGGGATCCGGCGTGCCAGCCACCAGCGGCGCTCCGACCTGCAGCGCAATCTTGCGCGCCTCGACCTTGTCGCCCAGCTTGGCAATGGTGTCGGGGCGCGGGCCGATCCAGATCAGACCCGCATCCAGCACGGCCTGTGCAAAGGCTTCGCTCTCGGACAGAAAGCCATAGCCGGGATGGACGGCGTCGGCGCCCGAACGCCTGGCGATCGCAATCAGCTTGGCGATGTTCAGATAGGTGTCGGCGGGCTTGTCGCCATCGAGGCCATAGGCTTCATCGGCGCGGCGCACATGCAGGGCATCGATATCGGCATCGGCATAGACGGCGACGGACTTCACTCCGTAATCCGCGCAGGCTCGCGCGATGCGCACGGCGATCTCTCCACGGTTGGCAATCAGAACTTTTTTCATCAACTCACTCCTCATTGCGCGCTTGCAGGCACCAGCTCTGCAAAGGCGCGGATGGGGTTAAAACGAATCCAGGCACCTACGGGAATCTGCCCCGCAAGATCCAGATGATGGGGTGCCACGCAACCGATGACGGGATAGCCGCCGGTCAAGGGGTGATCGGCCAGAAACAGCACGGGCTGGCCACTGGCGGGAACCTGGATGGCCCCCAGCGGCGTGCCTTCGCTGGGCAGCTCGCTGGTCACGGCGCGCGTCAGCGCCTGTTCGCCGGCAAGGCGCAAGCCCACGCGGTTGGACTGGGGCGTGACCTGCCAGCGCTGGGCAGCCAGCAAGGCCACGGCTTCGGGCGTGAACCAGTCGGTGCGCGGGCCCAGCTCCACATCCAGCACCACCTCGCCGTCTGGGGCAGGCAGGTCCTGCGCAGGCAGGGCCAGCTCGGCCACCACGGCATGGCGAGGCGGCTGCACCGCCAGCAACTGGCCGCTGTGCAGAGCGGGCGGGCCGACATGGGCCAGGGTGTCCGTCGAAGCGCTGCCCAGCACGGGAGCCACCTCATAGCCGCCGCGCACCGCCACATAGCAGCGGGCACCGGCGACGGGTTGGGCAAGGCTCAGCGTGTCGCCATCGGCCAGCGCAATCGCGGCCTGGCGCGGCGCAGGCCAGCGGCGCCCGTCGGCCGTGGTGATGCTGATGGGCGCATCCGCGCCCGTCACTGCAACGACGTTCTCGCCCACGCTTTGCAGCGACAGGCCGCCACCTACTGTCTCCAGCACCGGCAGCTGGCTGGCATTGCCGACAAGCCGGTTGGCCATCTTGAACGCGGCCTGATCCATGGCACCGGAGGCAGAAACGCCCTGCCCGGCCTGGCCGTGGCGCCCCATGTCCTGGAACATCGTGAGCAGACCCGTGGCGCGCACACGCAAGGCGCAGCCATTGAAACTCGTAGCTGCTTGCGCCTGTTCGCTCTTGATCTCAGATACTTTTCCATCTGAAATCGAACCAGATAAATCGCCAGCAGCTACTTTTTGAGTAGCAGCATCGACAAACTGCACGCGGTAGCCGGGCTGCAGCAAAGCCGGCAGATCGCGCGCCAGATCCCACATGGCAGCATCGGTGACGCCAATGATCTGCCAACCGCCCGGGCTGGCCTGTGGATAGACTGCGCTGAAGCTGCCGGCCAGCGCCACTGCACCGGCCGGAACCTTGGTTCGCGGCGTGGCACGGCGTGGCACGTTGAAGACGGGGTCACCGCCGCTCAGATAGGCAAAGCCCGGCGCGAAGCCGGTAAAGGCCACCGACCATTCGCTGCCGGTGTGGCGGCGCACCACTTCCTCGGCCGTGATGCCCAGTATCTGCGCGACTTCGGCCAGATCTTCGCCGTCATAGCGCACGGGAATCTGCACCAGCACATCCGAGCGCTGCACGCTGCCGCTGAGATCGCAGTCAGCAATGCGCCTCACCAGTTGCGCCGCGCCGATGATATGGGGCGCAAACTGCACAAGAATGGTACGCGCGGCAGGCACCAGCTCCTGCACGCCTTCTATGGGCTGGGCCTGCAAGGCACCCAGCAGCACCAGCGTCTGCTGCAGGTCGGCGAGCTCCACCAGAATGGCCTGGCGGTTGACGGGCAAAAAGCGCATGGAACTCATGGTGCTGTTTCCACAAAGGAAGCGATCTGCACACCCTCCTGCTCGAAACGCTGGCGGATGTTGCGCGCAATGGCCACGGCACCGGGACTGTCGCCGTGCACACAGATGGAGTCTGCCTCCACGCGCACCAGGCTGCCGTCCACGGCCTCAATCACGCCCTCGCGCACCAGGGTCAGCATGCGCTGGGCGATCAGGTTTTCGTCGTGCAGCACGGCACCTGGTTCGCGGCGCGAGACCAGGGCGCCGTCGGGCGTATAGCCGCGATCGGCAAAGGCCTCGGCCACCACGCAGAGGCCCGCATCGCGGGCCCATTCAATCAGGGGCGCACCTGCCAGAGCCATCAGCACCAGCTTGGGATTGATGGCCTTGATGGCATTGATCACATCCATGGCCTGGCGCTTGTCCTGGGCAATGGTGTTGTAGAGCGCGCCGTGCGGCTTGACATACTGGACGCTGGTGCCGGCCGCCTGCGCCAGACCTTGCAGGGCGCCGATCTGGTAGATCACGTCGGCCACCAGATCGCCGCTGGCCACATCCATGTTGCGACGCCCGAAACCCGACAGGTCGCGGTAGGCCACATGTGCGCCGACGACCACGCCGCGCGCCTTGGCGGCCCTGAGCGTGGTCAGCATCCCGGCCGGGTCGCCGGCATGAAAGCCGCAAGCCACATTGGCGCTGCTGACGATGTCCAGCATGGCTGCATCGTCGCCCATGCGCCAGGCGCCGAAGCTCTCGCCCAGATCGCTGTTCAAATCCATTTTCATCATTCGTCTCCCGGTCAGCCTCAATGCAGCTGACCTGCGTGTTCCTGCAAATCCTGCTGCACCGTCATGGCCGTATGAATGGCTGTGCGTATGCCCTGAATCTGCGTTTCCAGCGCCATGCTGGCCATGCCGGGCTGGCGTGCCGCCTGCTGCGGCAGCGCGGGTATGTGAATAAAGCCGCCGCGCACGCCGGGGCCCGCACGGCGAGACAGCCTGTGCATCAGGGCATAGAACACATGGTTGCAGACAAAAGTACCCGCCGTGTTCGATACCGAAGCCGGAATGCCCGCATCGCGCAGATGGCGCACTATGGCCTTGATGGGCAGGGTCGAGAAGTAGGCCGCGGGCGCATCGCGCACCACGGACTGATCGACGGGCTGATGGCCCGCGTTGTCGGGAATGCGGGCATCGTCGATATTGATGGCCACGCGCTCAGGCGTGATTTCGCTGCGCCCGCCAGCCAGCCCCAGGCTGATGATGAGCGAGGGCTGCAGCCGGGCCAGCGCCTCGTCGAGCACCACCATGGCCGCGCCGAACACGCAAGGCAGTTGCACGGCATGCACCACACCGTCCGCAATCAGCTCGCCGTCCAGCGCGCGCGCCACTTCCCACGAGGGGTTGACGCTGTCTTTGTCGAAGGGCTCGAAGCCGGTCAGCAGGATTCGGTGGGCAGCCTCAGTCATGGCAACTCTCTCTTAACGGAACATCAGGAAGTTGAGCAGGAACACATTCACGATCAGCAAGGTGATCGCCGTGGGAACCTGCGCACGGATGACGGCATTTTTGTCAATTTCCAGCAGTGCTGCGGGCACCAGGTTGAAGTTGGCCGCCATGGGCGTCAGCAAGGTGCCGCAGTAGCCCGACAGCATGCCGACTGCCGCCATCACGGCCGGGTCACCATGGTAGACGCCAACCAGCACGGGCACGCCCACACCGCCCGTCATCACCGGAAAGGCCGCAAAGCCATTGCCCATGATGACCGTGAACAGCGCCATGCCGATCACATACACTGCCACGGCCACAAAGCGCACATCCATGTTGATGTAGGTGGTGGTCACATAGGCCACGGCCTTGCCCACGCCGGCATCCGAGAACACCAGGCCCAGCATGCCCAGCATCTGGGGCAGCACCAGGGCCCAGCCCAGCGCGTCGATCAGGCGGTGCGACTCGCGCAGGCCCTGCATGGGAGTCTCGCGTGTCATCTTGCAGGCCAGCACCAGCGCAATCACGCAGCCGATGCCCAGGCTGACCAGCGTGCTGTTCTTGGGGTCGATCAGGGGAGTGCCGCCAAAGACCAGATGCTTGGCCGACAGCGTACCCACCATGGTGATCAGCGGGATGGCCAGCGCCGGCACGAACAGCTTGTTGCCCAGGCGCTTGGCACTTTCCAGGTATTGCGCATCGGTGCGTGGCTGATGCTTGCCGCCCATCACGCCGCCGAAACCGGCAATCAGGGCCATGACGACCGCGACCGCTCCCACCCATACGGGCGGCAGCAGATCACCGACGAGGAACACCAGCGCATACAGCGCCCAGAACAGGCCCGCCGAGAAACGGCGCGGGTTGCTGCCGTCGCGCAGCGTCATCACGGCCGTCACCGCCAGCACCAGGCCGACGAGGTAGTACAGGTATTGAATGGTGATGGTCATGCCGACTCTCCCTGGGCAACTTTCTTTTCCACAGCAATTTCACGCGCCAGCTGCTTGTCCAGGCGATGCAGGCGGAAGGCATGGATGGCAAAGGCCGAGATGGCCGTAGGAATGCCCCACAGCGCGACATGAATCGGCTCGACCTCGATACCCGCCTCCTTCAGGAAGGTGGTCATCAGCACGATCGCACCGAAGGCCACGAAGATGTCTTCACCAAAGAACAGGCCCACGTTGTCCGTGGCAGCAGACATGGCGCGCAGCTTCTCGCGCACCTTGCCCGACAGCTTGCCGTAGCGGTTTTCCGTCGCGCCTTCGGCCATGGGAGCCAGCAGCGGACGCACCATCTGGGGATGCCCGCCGAGGCTGGTCAGGCCGATGGCTGCCGTGAGCTGACGCGCGGCCAGGTAGACGATCAGCAGGCGCCCGGCTGTGGCCGACTTGATGGAGCTGATCCAGTTCTGTGCGTGCTGACGCAGGCCATGGCGCTCCAGCAGGCCGATCACGGCCAGCGGCAGCAAGATGATGAGCGGCAGGTTGCGGGTCTTGATGAAGCCGGTCCCGATGGCGGCCAGAACCTTGTCCAGCGGAAAGCCCGCCGCAAAGGCTGTGCCGATGGCGGTCACGATGACCACCAGCATGGGATTAAAGCGCAGCGCGAAGCCGGCAATGATGATGAGCACGCCGATCAGCGGCCACAGGTTTACGTCTACAGGCATGGAAGCCTCCGGAAATCACGCCCTGATCCGCTGCGCGGCGGGCTCTACCAAAGACGGGAACGCTATCGGCAACCCCGCCCAGCTCTTTTGAAGAAGGCTGATCAGCTCTGTTTCAGATCTGCTTCATTCCTCAAATTGTTGAACAATCTATTTAGATTGATTCCACAAATGAAATTGTTTGCAGAACAAATAGACTTTGTAATAGAGCAAACCCTAGGTCGCACCACTCTTTTGAACTTCTCTGAGTCAACAGAACGATGGCTACACTCTGGCGACAGCCAAAAGGGAACGCCATGAAAGTCGCAGCAGAGGTCCAGAACCTGACCGAACGCATCGCCGAGGAAATACGCAGCCAGCTGGTCAAGGGCGTGCTGAGCCCGGGCCAGCGACTGTCCGAAGCGGCACTCAGCGAAGCGCTGGATATTTCGCGCAACACCTTGCGCGAGGTGTTCCGCATGCTGACCAAGGAAGGTCTGCTGGTACACGAGCCCAACAAGGGCGTATCGGTGGCCGTGCCCAGCATGGCGTCCATCATCGACATCTATCGCGTGCGGCGCATGATCGAGTGCCAGGCCCTTGCACAGGCTTACCCCATGCACCCTGCACTGACGCGGATGCGCGAGGCCGTGGAAAGCGGCCAGCGGCACAGCGAGGCGGAGGACTGGTCCGAGGTGGGCACAGCCAATATGGCGTTTCACAAAGCCATCGTGGCCCTGGCCGACAGCGAACGCCTCAACGAGATGTTCTCGCATCTGCTGGCGGAGCTGCGTCTGGCCTTCGGCCTGCTGCGCGACCCGCATTTTCTGCATGCACCCTATGTGGGCATGAACCTGAAGATTCTGCAGATCTTCGAAGCCGGCAGGCCTGCGGAGGCGGCACAGGAGCTCAGTGCCTACCTGGTGCATTCGGAACGCATCATTCTGGCCGCCTATGCCCGGCGTCTGGCAGAGGCGGGGATCAAGGCCCCTTGAGGGATCTTGTTCAACAAAATGCTATTTTCAATAGGAACAAAGCAACAAAATACCCTACGTTTCTTTGAAACTCGTTGAAATCCCTCATAGATGTTTGTTGAGACAAATGCTACTTTTGGCACAACTCTTGCCTGAGTTCATTCGTCCGCATCTCTTATCCGAGGAGTTCTCATGAAGCGTCGCATTTTCTGCGCCACCGCAACCTTGCTCGCCGGCATCGGCATTGCCGGTCATGCCATGGCACAAACCAAGTGGGATTTCGCCACCGCATACGGGCCTGGAAACTTTCACTCCAAGAACAACGAACTGTTCGTGAAGGATGTGGATGCTGCCACGGGCGGCAAGCTCAAGATCACGCCACACTTTGGTGCATCGCTGTTCAAGATGCCCGAAATCAAGCGTGCCGTGCAAACCGGCAACGCACAGATGGGCGAATTCTTTCTGGTGAGCTTTCAGAATGAGTCACAGATCTTCGGCGCCGACGGGCTCCCGTTCCTGGTGAGCAACTATGACGAGGCCTACAAGCTCTATCAGGCTCAGAAACCCGCGCTGCAAAAGCTGCTGGACAAGCAGGGACAGGTGCTGCTGTATTCCGTGGCCTGGCCTCCCCAGGGGATCTACACCAAAAAGCCCGTCAATTCCGCGGCCGATCTCAAGGGCATGAAGTGGCGCGTGTACTCCCCCACTACCGCCCGCATTGGCGAACTGATCGGCGCCCAGCCCGTGACCGTGCAGGAGGCCGAGCTGTCCCAGGCTCTGGCGACCGGCGTGGTGGATGGCCTGATCACCTCCAGCGCAACCGGTGCCGACAACAAGCTGTTTGAAAGCCTGAAGTACTACTACAACGTGCAGGCCTGGATTCCCAAGAATGCCGTGACCGTGAGCAAGAAGGCCTTTGGCGCGCTGGACAAGAGCACGCAGGAGGCCGTGCTCAAGGCCGCCGCCGCTGCCGAGCAGCGCGGCTGGAAAGAGTCCAGGGAAGTGGATGCACGCTCGATTGCCGCCCTCAAGCAAGGCGGCATGCAGGTCGAGCAGCCCTCCGCCCAGCTCAAGGCAGACCTGAGCAAGATCGGCGCGACCGTGATCAAGGAATGGACGGACAAGGCCGGTGCTGACGGCCAGGCCATTCTCGACGGCTACAAGGCTGGCAAGTAAGGCGCAGATTGCATCGGTTCGCCCGCTCCTGGCATTTGGGGGCGGGCGGCCGATGACCTCATCCCCTCAGGAAGACAAGCATGCGCAAGTTACTCAACGGCCTCTATGACGGCAGTGCCTGGCTTGCCGGCATCGCCATGATCGGCGTGCTGGCGATGGTGCTGCTGACCATCACCAGCCGACTCTTTGGCTTCAGCGCCCCGGGCACCGATGCCTACGCAGGCTACGCCATGGCGGGCGCCGGCTTCATGGCCCTGGCCAGCACCTTGAAGAAAGGTGAACATATCCGCGTCACCCTGCTGCTGGGTGCGCTCAAGGGCCAAGCCTACATGGCCCTGGAACTGACCGCCCTGGGCATCGCCACCATTCTTTCGGCCTTTCTGGCTTTCTATTCCACGCGCCTGGTCTGGCAGTCCTGGGAGATCGAAGACATCTCCGTGGGCATAGACGCCACACCGCTGTGGATTCCCCAGATCTTCATGGCTCTGGGCACGATTGTTTTCTTCATCGCGTTCTGCGACGAACTGGTGCTGGAGCTGCTGGGCAAACGCAAGGCGGTAGAGAAGGAGGGAGTCCCTCATGAATGAAATCACCGCAAGCATTGCACTGATCGTGGTGCTGCTGGTCCTGCTTGGCGGCGGTGTCTGGGTCGGACTGACGCTGGCGGGCGTTGCCTGGTTCGGCATGGAATTCTTCACCGCGCGCGCTGCGGGCGATGCCATGGCCATGACCATCTGGGGCTCTGCCAGCAGCTGGACCTTGACGGCTTTGCCACTGTTTGTCTGGATGGGCGAGATTCTCTACCGCACCAATCTGTCCGAGAGCATGTTTCGCGGTCTGGCGCCCTGGGTCAATGCACTGCCGGGCCGCCTGCTGCACACCAATGTCATAGGCTGCACGATCTTTGCGGCAGTGTCCGGCTCCTCGGCCGCCACCTGCGCAACCGTGGGCAAGATGAATGTGCCCGAGCTGCGCAAACGCGGCTATCCCGAGAACATGGTGATCGGCTCGCTGGGCGGCCCCGCCACACTGGGCCTCCTGATCCCGCCCTCCATCATCTTGATCGTCTACGGCGTATCTGCCGAGCTGTCGATCTCCAAGCTCTTCATGGCAGGCGTGCTGCCAGGCATCATGCTGGCACTGATGTTCAGCGGCTGGATCATGGTCTGGGCCCTGATGAACCCGGACAAGGTGCCCAAGGCCGACAGCACCATGAGCTTCAAGCAGAAAGTCTACGAGTCGCGCCACCTGATCCCCGTCGTGCTGCTGATCTCGGGCGTGATTGCCAGCATCTACAGCGGCATTGCCACGGCGACCGAAGCGGCCGGCATAGGCGTGATGGGAGCGCTGATTCTGTCGGCTCTGCAAGGAGCCCTGACCTGGAAGAACTTCAAGGAATCGCTGTTCGGAGCAACCCGCCTGTACTGCATGATTGCGCTGATCCTCGCCGGTGCAGCCTTCATGACCTTGTCCATGGGCTATATCGGACTGCCACGCCAGCTGGCCGAATACGTGGGCAGCCTGAACCTGTCGCCCGCCATGCTGATTGTGGTGCTGGGGCTGTTCTACATTCTCATCGGCTGCTTTCTGGACGGCATCTCCACCATTGTGCTGACCTCCAGCGTGGTTCTGCCCATCATCCAGGCCGCAGGAATCGACCCCCTGTGGTTCGGCATCTTCCTCGTGATCACGGTGGAAACCGCTCAGATCACGCCACCGGTGGGATTCAACCTGTTCGTGCTGCAGGGCATGACGGGTAAGCAGATTACCTATCTGGCCCGCGTCTGCGCACCGTACTTCCTGCTGATGGTGCTGGCACTGGTCATACTGTGGTTCTTCCCTCAGATCGTGACCATGCTGCCCAATAATATGTAAGCAAAATCGCTCTGCACAAACGCCCCGAAAGGGGCGTTTGTCATGGGCGAGCCAGGATGGCTGCATGCATGCCAGGACATGCGGGATTCAGCGCCGGGATGTGGATGTCGAATCCCTCTGACAGGGTGTTACGAAAAATGCGCACTACGCTGTTAGATTAGTCGGGTTAGCCATCCAGACACATCGCAATGAAAGAAAAAATCAACTTCATTGAGAGGGAGCGCCTCTACCGACATGAACTCAAACGCCGCCGCGTGAAGTTTCTGCCCATGCAGGTACTGCGCCGGGTCTTCAAAGCGGCAGGAGTCTAGCCAGCGCTGAAGCCAGCCATCCACCTGCCATGCCAGAGACGAAAAAGCGCTCCCATGGAGCGCTTTTTCGTGGCACGAAGCAACTGGCTTATTCCACCGTGACCGACTTGGCCAGGTTGCGCGGCTTGTCCACATCGGTGCCGCGTGCCACCGCCGTGTGATAGGCCAGCAGCTGCAGTGGCACCACGTGCAGGATGGGGCTCAGGGCACCATAGTTCTCGGGCATGCGAATTACATGCATGCCTTCGCTGCTTTCGATATTGGTCTTGGCATCGGCCAGCACATAAAGGACGCCGCCGCGGGCACGCACTTCCTGCATATTGCTCTTGAGCTTTTCCAGCAGTTCGTCGTTGGGTGCCACGGTGACCACAGGCATCTGGCTGTCCACCAGTGCCAGCGGGCCATGCTTGAGCTCTCCGGCGGGATAGGCCTCTGCGTGGATGTAGCTGATTTCCTTGAGCTTGAGTGCACCTTCCAGTGCGATGGGATAGTGAATGCCGCGACCCAGGAACAGTGCGTTTTCCTTTTTTGCGAAGTCTTCAGCCCAGCTGATGATTTGCGGCTCCAGCGCCAGCACGGATTGCAGGGCCACGGGAAGGTGGCGCATGGCCGTCAGATATTGCTGCTCCTTCTCTTCCGTGAGACGCCCCTTGGACTGTGCCAGCGCCAGCGTCAGCAGGAACAGACCCGCAAGCTGCGTCGTGAAGGCCTTGGTCGAAGCCACGCCGATTTCCACGCCGGCGCGCGTGATATAGGCCAGCTCGCACTCGCGCACCATGGCGCTGGTGGCCACATTGCAGATGGTCAGGCTGTGCTTCATGCCCAGGCTCTGGGCATGGCGCAGGGCCGCCAATGTATCGGCCGTCTCGCCCGACTGGCTGATGGTCACGATCAGTGTCTTGGGATCGGGCACACTGGTGCGATAGCGGTACTCGCTGGCCACCTCCACATTGCAGGGGATGCCGGCAATCGCCTCTATCCAGTACTTGGCCGTGCAGCCGCTGTAATAGCTGGTGCCGCAGGCCAGAATCAGGACCCGGTCGATCTCCTTGAATACTCGCCAGGCCGCCGCGCCGGTCTTGCCTTCCGAAGTGACCCCGTCAAACAGCTCGGGGGCAATGTTCTTCAGGCCTTCCAGCGTATCGCCCAAAGCGCGCGGCTGCTCGAAGATTTCCTTTTGCATGTAATGGCGATAAGGGCCCAGTTCGGCTGCGCCGCTGTGCGCCATCACGGTTTTGACCGGGCGCTGCTGCTCTGTCAGGCGCTCACCGCTCTTGCTGATGACCCAGTAGCGTCCCGGCTGCAGATCGATCAGATCGCCCTCTTCCAGGTACACGATCTGGTCGGTCACACCCGCCAGCGCCATTGCATCGCTGGCCAGGAAATGTTCCGCGCCGTCCTTGCCCACACCCAGAATCAGCGGCGAGCCGGCACGAGCGCCCACCACACGGCGAGGTTCATCCCGGTGCATCACGCCAATCGCGTAGGCGCCATGCAGGCGAGCCGTTGCGGCTTGCACGGCCTCGAAAAGATCGCCGTTGTAGAGACTGTCCACCAGGTGAGCAATGACCTCGGTGTCGGTCTGGCTGGCAAATACATAGCCCTTGGCCTGCAGCTCGGCACGCAGGGCTTCGTAGTTCTCGATGATGCCGTTGTGCACCAGGGCCACGCGGGCCGGCGCATCGGCATCGGCCACGGGCGAGATGCCGGGACCATGGCTGAAGTGGGGATGGGCATTGCGTACGGCAGGCTCGCCGTGGGTGGCCCAGCGGGTATGGGCAATGCCGGTGAAACCTTCCACATGCTCGGTCTTGACCTGCTCCATCAGCTCGGCCACGCGGGCTGTAGAGCGCGCACGCTGCAATCCCAGGCTCAAGCCGCTGGCATCCGCTGCCTGTACAGCCACACCACAGGAGTCATAGCCGCGATACTCCAGTCGCTGCAGACCCTGGACCAGAACCGGAACGATATTGCGATGAGACACCGCAGCAACAATGCCACACATAGAGGTACACCTTAGGTTGTTTGATCGAGCATGCTAACGGTTGCAATAAAAAATTTTCAATCAATAAAAACAGCCAAATGACTGAAAATTTCATCGAATCGGAATATTGATTATTTATTCAATAAAATTCATATAAATGAATGAAAATTCCATCAATCTGGATGACACCGACTTGCAACTACTGCAGCAATTGCAGCTGGATGCCAGCCTGAGCAACCAGGCCCTGGCCCGGCATCTCGAGCTATCTGCCCCTACCTGCCTGCGTCGCGTCAAGCGCCTGCAGGAGCTGGGTCTGATCGAGAAACAAGTCGCCATCCTGAGCAGCGAACACATCGCCCGCCTCACAGGCCATGGCCTGCAGGCCATTGTGGAAGTCTCGCTGGACCGGCAGGACAGCAGCTCACTGCTGCAATTCGAGCACAAAGCCGTGGCCGAACCCGGCGTGCAGCAATGCTGGCGCGTCTCTCCCGGCCCCGACTTCATCCTCATCATTGCCACCATCGATATGCCTGCCTACCTGGCATTGAGCCAGAAGCTGTTCACTCAGGATGCCAATGTGCGCAATGTCAAAGCCTTCTTCAGCATCAAGCGCGCCAAATTCAGTACCGAACTGCCCTTGCCAGCCCCCAATCATTAGGGACTTGCACGCCTTTATTTTTGAACCGCCATGTGTGGTGCGGATGCCGCGCAAGCCCCTCAATATTTGATACAAATTGTATTAATTAGATTATTCTCGCAACCTTGACTTAAGCCAACTCCACCAGATGCCCTTGCATCGAGATATTCACCGCCGGACCTACCCTCTGCGCGCCTCTTATATGGCACTGGGCGGAGCGGTGGTGGCTGCGAGCCTGTCATATCTCCCGACCAATCTCGCCTGGTGGGCATTCACGACGGTCAGTGCGCTGGTATGGCCGCATATTGCTTTTTTGCATTCAAGCCGGCAACAGGATCAGTTCCATGCGGAGTATTTCAATTCTCTGATAGATGCGCTGATCGTCGGCTGCTGGATTTCTCTGATGCACTGGAGCCTGCTGCCCAGCATCTGCATTCTGGCCATCGGCGTGGCCGACCGCTTCTATACCGGTTTGAAGCGCCGCTGGCTGCCCTCCCTGATCGCGCTGCTGTGCGGCATGCTTTTCATGAGCATCGCCATAACGCCCACCCCGCAATGGGGCGCGCCACTGGCGGTACAGCTCAGCCTGCTGCCGCTGATCATCCTGCACAGCGCCTATGCAAGCTGGTCCAACAGCCGAATGCTCAAGACTCTGGCCAGGCAGAACCTGCAGCTCAAGTTACTGGGACGCATTGATCCTCTGACCACGGTATACAGCCGCGATTACTGGTGGAAAAAAGCCCGTGCCGCGCTGCATCAGCACCGCACCGTCAAGGAGCAGACCTGCCTGCTGGTGATTGACATTGACCGTTTCAAAAGCGTGAATGATCTGTACGGCCATATTGTGGGCGACGATGTTTTGAAAATGATCGGGCTGGCGATTAGAAACAGCCTGCGCAGCAACGATATTGCTGGG
Organism: Comamonas sp. A7-5; assembly: GCF_039581385.1. Lineage (NCBI taxonomy): Bacteria > Pseudomonadati > Pseudomonadota > Betaproteobacteria > Burkholderiales > Comamonadaceae > Comamonas > Comamonas sp. A7-5. The sequence goes on along the minus strand of NZ_JBCPWO010000002.1, from coordinate 105,500 downwards.
CGCTACGGCGGTGATGAATTCACCGTGCTTTGCAAGCACACCACGGCCAAGGAGGCATATTCGGTCGCCATGCGTATTTGCGAAAAAATTGCTCAGATACGCATTCGCGAATATCCACAGCTGCACATCAGTGCGAGTATCGGCGTTGCTGCAGCCGATGAAGGTTTTGGCTCGGTGTCCGAATGGATAAAAGCGGCCGACAGTGCGCTTTACAGCGCCAAGAGCGGCGGGCGCGACCAGGTGATGGATGCCACGCAGCAACCCGAGCGACAGCACAGTCCATCGACCATGCCCATGCGACCGGAATCCACGCGAATCAGCCCAGCGAGTGCCGAGCAGGAAAGCCTGGACCGCAACGTGGTCTGAGCACTCAGGGCAGGCAGGTGGGCCAATGCATCTGCAACTGGCATCCTGCATTGAGCTGGGCCTGGATTTCCGCCTCGCCGCCATGGCGGCGGCAGATATCGCGCACCAGCGCCAGGCCGATGCCTAGGCCCTCGAACTCGGCCTCGCGATGCATGCGCTGAAAGACGCCAAACAGCTTGCCTGACCGCGCCTGCTCGAAGCCGGCGCCGTTGTCGGCCACGGTGATGAAGCAGCCCCCCTGCCCGTCACGCTGCACATCGACCTGGATGCGCGCCAGCGGCACGGCCCGCGTGAACTTGACGGCATTGGCGAGAGCTGCATCCAAAGCCTGCTCCAGCAGATGCGGATCCGCCTGCAGCATGGGGGCTGCAGCAGGCAGACACCACTCTATGCGTCGGCCTTGCGCGCCTGCCTGCAGACGCTGGCTCAGACTTCCCAGCAAGGCCAGCAAGTCCACGAGCTGCGGCTTCAGCACATGGCTCTGGGCCCGATTCAGCTTCAGCAAGCCGTCGAACATGGCCGCCATGCGCTGGGCGGACTGATCCATGGTCTGGAGGAAGCTTCGCGCTTCCTCCAGGTCTTCGGCACCGGGACTGGCGGACTGCAGCAGCTCGGCAACCAGCGGATTGAAAGCCAGCAGATGGCGCAGCGGCGCCCGCAAATCATGCGAGACGGCATGCATCCATTCCTGCTGCGCCGTGCGCAAGGCGGACAGTTCGGCCTCGCGCCTGGCCAGCAGCGCCAGCGCTTCGCCCAGGGACTGAGGCGCCATGCTCTCCAAAGCTTGCTGCGCTTGTTCCATCAGGCTTTTGGCAGCTTTTCAGGGCGCTTCCAGTTGCTGATGCTGACCTGCCTGCCACGTCCTACCGTCAAGGCACCAGCCTCCGTATTCTTGGTCACGGTGGAGCCACCGCCCACGGTGCCGCCAGCGGCAATCGTCACCGGAGCCACCAGCACGCAGTTGCTGCCGATATGCACATCGGCCTCGATCACGGTACGGTGCTTGTTCACGCCGTCATAGTTGGCGGTGATGCTGCCTGCACCATAGTTCACGCGCTCGCCCACCGTGGCGTCGCCCAGATAGGCCAGGTGATTGGCCTTGGCACCGTCGGCCAGGACGGAGTTCTTCACTTCCACGAAGTTGCCGATATGCACTTCGCGGCCCAGCTTGGCGCCGGGGCGCAGGCGGGCAAACGGGCCGACCAGCGCGCCCTGGCCCACTTCCACACCGGCCTTCTCGCCATCGATGTGCGTGAAGGGGTGGATCACGGCATCTTCGGCAATGCTCACATTGCTGAGGTGGCAGTTGGCGCCGATCCTCGCGCCGGCGCCAATCGTCACCTTGCCGGCAAAGATGCAGTTCACGTCGATTTCCACATCCTGGCCGCAGCTCAGGCTGGCCTTGGTGCCGCGCGCATCGTCACGCAGGTCGAAGCGCGCAGGATCGGCCATGCGCACGCCCTGCTCCATCAGCTCGCGCGCCTGGCGCAACTGGTGAGCGCGCTCCAGCTCTGCCAGTTGCAGCGGGCTGTTGACGCCCGCCACCTGCAGGACATCGGCAATGCGGTGGCCCACCACGGGCACTCCGTCGGCCACGGCCATGGCGACGATATCGGTCAGGTAATACTCGCCCTGGGCATTGTTGTTGTCGAGCTTGGCAAGCCAGGCCGTCAGATGCCTGGCTGGCACGGCCATGATGCCGCTGTAGATCTCGGTGATGGCGCGCTCGGCCTCGCTGGCATCTTTCTGCTCGACGATGCGCTGCACCGTGCCTGCATCGTTTCGCACGATGCGGCCATAGCCCGTGGGATCGGGCATGGTCACGGTGAGCAGCGCCATCTTGTCGCTGCCTGCGGCATCGAGCAGACCTTGCAGCGTGTCGGCCCGGGTCAGCGGCACATCACCCGACAGCACCACGACCAGACCATCTTCCTTGAGCGCAGGCACGGCCTGCTGCACGGCATGGCCGGTTCCCAGCTGGGGCTCCTGGCGCACAAACTTCAGGTCCATTGCACCATGGGTGCCATCCGCGCGATCCACGCCATTGGCAGCGGCGATGGCAGCTTCCACTTCCGCTGCGCCATGACCCGTCACTACCACGGCCGAGCGCGCCTTGAGCTGCGCAGCGGTGTCCAGCACATGCTGCAACAGGGCACGACCGGCCAGCTTTTGCAGCACCTTGGGATGGCGGCTTTTCATGCGGGTGCCTTTGCCGGCAGCCATGACGACGATGTCCAGAGGTGCAGTCATATTGATTTATAGGATGAAAACCGCCTGATTATCGACCCATAGCCGCGGTCGGCAACTGCAAGCGCAGGCAACAGTCGCTGCAAACACCTTATGCTTGCCCTGCCATGCCTCATGCCACCACCAGCCCCACTCCGCTGCTTCGCACCCGCGCCATCGGTGCCGGCCATCTGCGCGCCTTTCTGGCCGTGGCCCGGCACCTGAACTTTCGAGCCGCGGCGGACGAGCTGGCACTGACCCAGTCTGCCGTCAGCCGCCAGATCCAGTCGCTGGAAGACGAGGTGGGCATCCCGCTGTTTCTGCGCCATTCGCGCGCCGTGGAACTGACGGGTGCCGGCGCCCAGCTGCTGCATGCCGTGCAGCCTGCATTGGAGTCGATCGATGCCACCGTGCGCCAGATCCGCCAGACCGTGGGCCGCAAGAGCGTGGCCATCACCACCTGGGCCAGCTTTGCCGCCATGTGGCTGATTCCGCGCCTGGAGGCTTTCCAGCGCGCCTATCCCGATATCGACATTCGCATAGACACGGGCGACGCCGTGGTGGATCTGGAGACCACCGATGTGGACCTAGCCATACGCTACAGCGCCGGCGTCGCCGATGCCGCGGCAAAGGCCCTGTTTGGCGAAGAACTGGTGCTGGTCGCAAGCCCAGCCCTGCTCAGGAGCGGCCCCGCCGTGCACAGCCCCGCCGATGCGGCCCGCTACACCTTGATTGAAACCGGCGACGTACACCGCATGCCCCAGCTGGAGTGGCTGAGCTGGCAGCGCTGGTTTGCCGCCAACGGCTGCGACCAGCTGCAGCCGCCGCGCTGGCTGTACTTCAACTACGCCCACCAGATCGTGCAGGCCGCGCTGGCGGGCCAGGGTCTGGCCATCGCGCGCCTGCCGCTGGTAGCCGATGCACTGGCGGCCGGCACCTTGATCGAGGTATTGCCCGAGCGTCGCCTGGCCTCGCCGCTGTCGTACTGGCTGCTGCAAGGCCCGCGCAGCAGCGAGCGGCCCGAAGTGCAGGCCTTCTGTCAGTGGCTGATGGAACAAGCCCGCCAGACGCGCGACGCCATGCAGGGCGCGAGCGAGCCCACTCAATAAAAAAAGAGCTATTCACGCATGACCTGCATCGATTTCAAATACAAAGTGATTTGAAACGCAGATGTATCAAGCGTAAACAGCTCTCATTTTTACTGTCACCTCTTTAGGCCGCGCCACAACGGCAAAGGCCTTGTCCTGTGGCGCCAAGCGCAAAGAGGCGAATGGGGCAAAGCGCCCCAGGGCGCTCAGCTCAGCGTGACACGCGCAAACTTGCGCTTGCCCACCTGCAGCACAAAGATGCCGGCGTCCAGCTTCAGTGCACGGTCGCTGATGACGTTGCCGTCGACGCGCACGCCGCCGCCATCGATCAGGCGGTTGGCTTCGCCGGTCGATGCAGCCAGATTGGCCTGCTTGACCAGCGCACCAATGCCCAGCGGAGCGCCGGACAGGCTGATTTCAGGGATGTCATCGGGAATGCCGCCCTTGGAGCGGTTGATGAAATCCTGCTCGGCCGCATCGGCGGCTTCGGCGCTGTGGAAGCGCGCGGTGATCTCCTTGGCCAGCGCCACCTTGGCATGCTTGGGATTGCCGCCGGCCTCGATCTCGGCCTTGAGCGCGGCGATATCAGCCAGGCTCTTGAAGGACAGCAGGGTGTACCAGTCCCACATCAGCTCGTCCGAGATCGACAGCACCTTGGCGAACATGGTGTTGGCGTCCTCGGTGATACCGATGTAGTTGTTCTTGGACTTGGACATCTTGTGCACGCCGTCCAGGCCCACCAGCAGCGGCATTGTGAGCACGCACTGCTGCTCCTGACCGTACTCGGCCTGCAGATGCCTGCCCATCATCAGATTGAACTTCTGATCGGTGCCGCCCAGCTCCAGGTCGGACTTGAGCGCCACCGAGTCATAGCCCTGCAGCAGCGGGTAGAGAAACTCGTGCAGGCTGATGGAGCTGCCGTCGGTGAAACGCGTATGGAAGTCGTTGCGCTCCATCATGCGCGCCACCGTGTACTTGGCCGACAGCTGGATCATGCCGCGCGCGCCCAGTTGGTCGCACCACTCGCTGTTGTAGCGCACCTCGGTCCTGGCCGGGTCCAGCACCTTGGCGGCCTGGGTGTAATAGGTCTCTGCATTGACCTTGATCTGCTCGGCCGTCAGCGGCGGGCGTGTGGAGTTGCGGCCCGAAGGGTCGCCGATCAGCGTCGTGAAGTCACCAATCAGGAAGATCACCTGATGGCCCAGATCCTGCAGCTGGCGCATCTTGTTGAGCACCACGGTATGGCCCAGGTGAATGTCGGGGGCTGTCGGGTCCAGACCCAGCTTGATGCGCAGGGGCACGCCGGTGGCTTCGGACCTGGCCAGTTTCTGGACCCACTCGTCCTTGGGCAGCAGCTCATCGACTCCACGCAGAGTGACTTCCAGCGCCTGGTTCACTCTGTCGGTCACGGGAAAACTTGTAACAGCAGATTGATTCATAAGGGTTTTTCGGCAGGCGAGGTAGGACGCGGCCGATATACTTGGAGGTTTGGTGTTACGGTCAATTCTAGACTGCTCCCTCATAAAGACCTCTTTGGATGGACTTATGGCACGGTAGAGCTGCTGGAGACGTGTCAGTCGTAACAAATACCAACTCCACCGACACGCTTTCCCAAGGATTTGATGTTTTGATGACTGGCTTGAAAAATGCCGGCGGTGCTCTGCTTGCGCGGCTGACATCGGCTCTGCAAAAACACCCCAAGCGCGCCACGGCGGCGCTGGCGACTGTTTTGCTGACCGGTGGCAGCGGCGCCTTCGCAGTGGCCAGCCTGGGTCCCGACCCCGCCGACCTTCCCGTACGTACACTGACCGAACCCGTCACCTCCCTGGCCGCCGGCCAGGATCTGGCCGATCTGACGGATCTGCAGTCCTTCTCCCTATACCGTTCCGAATACACCCGCAGCAACGACACTACCGAGTCGCTGCTGCAGCGCCTTGGCATTGCCGACCCGCAGGCCGCAGCCTTTATGCGCAGCAACGAAGCCGTGCGCCAGAACGTGCTGGGCCGCGCCGGCCGCCTGGTGTCAGCAGAGACCACGCCCGACCAGCAACTGAGCCAGCTGACCGTGCGCTGGGCTCCCAGCGAAGACGGCAGCTTTCAGCGCCTGACTGTGGAGCGCGTGGATGGCAAGCTGCAATCCAAGATCGAGACCGGCAAACTCACGGCCAGCCCGCGTCTGGCCGGCGGCGTGATTCGCTCCTCCTTCTTTGCCGCCACGGATGCCTCCGACATTCCCGACAGCATCTCCATGCAGATGGCCGACATCTTCCAGGGCGAGCTGGACTTCCGCCGCGGCCTGCGCAAGGGCGACCGCTTTGCCGTGGTCTATGAATCGCTGGAAGCCGATGGCGAGCCACTGCGCGCCGGCCGCGTGCTGAGCACCGAGTTCTACAACAATGGCAAGTCGCACCAGGCCATGTGGTTCCAGGAAGCAGGCAAGAAGGGCGCCTACTACACGCTGGACGGCAAGAGCCTGCGCCAGGCCTATCTGAACTATCCCGTGGAGTTCTCGCGCATCAGCAGCGGTTTTTCCATGCGCGTCCACCCCATTCATAAAACCTGGCGCGCTCACCTGGGCACCGACTTCGCGGCCCCCACGGGCACCAAGGTGCGTACCGTGGGCGACGGCGTCGTGTCCTTTGCCGGCGTGCAAAACGGTTACGGCAATGTGATCTTCGTCGATCACGCCAACCAGCACACCACCGTCTACGCCCACCTGAGCCGCATCGACGTCAAGCACGGTCAGCGCGTGGACCAGGGCGACATCATCGGTGCCGTGGGCTCCACGGGCTGGGCCACCGGCCCTCATCTGCACTTCGAATTCCGCGAGAAGGGCGAGCAGCGCGACCCGCTGACCATTGCCCAGATCACCGATGCCGCCCAGCCCATCTCCAAGGCCGCCCGCCCGGCCTTCGAGCAGCAGGCAGCGCAGATGCGCATCGAACTCAACGCCGGCACGCAGTCGTTCGCCTTGGCCAGCACGCGCTGATCCACCGCTGCGACACAACCTGAGGGCTGCAAATTGCAGCCCTTTTTCATTTCCGCATCAGGATCGTTTGCAGCGACCGCCAGGAAAGCCGCAAACGCTACAGCTAAGATAGTGAACCGCACGCCAACCCTCTGATCTGCCATGCCCAATGCCATTGAACAAGCCGCTCAAAGCAACCTCTATATCGGCCTGATGTCCGGTACATCGCTGGACGGCGTCGACGGGGTTCTCGTGGACTTCAGCCAGGGCACGCGAGTGCTGCAACATGCCAGCTGCGGCTTCGATGCGGCATTGCGCGCCGAGCTGCTGGCTCTCAACACCGCTGGCGGCCAGGACGAGCTGCATCGCGCCGCCCTGGCCGCCAATGCACTGGTGCGCCACTATGCACAGGTGGTGTGGCAACTGCTGACTGCAGCCGGTATCGAGGCCTGGCAGATCGCGGCCATAGGCGCCCATGGCCAGACCGTGCGCCACCGTCCGCAGATGTTCGATGGCACGGGCTATACGCTGCAGCTCAACAGCCCCGCCCTGCTGGCCGAGCTGACCGGCATCACCGTCGTCGCCGACCTGCGCAGCCGTGATGTGGCGGCAGGCGGCCAGGGGGCGCCGCTGGTGCCGGCCTTTCACCAAAGCGTGTTCGGCAGGCCCGCTGAAACCGCGCTGGTACTCAATATCGGTGGCATTGCCAATCTCAGTGTGCTGGGTGCCGACGGCTCGGTGCTCGGCTTCGACACCGGCACCGGCAATGCGCTCATGGACGGCTGGTGCCTGCGTCATACCGGCAGGAGCTATGACGAAGGCGGCCGCTGGGCCGCCAGCGGCAAGGTCCTGCCCGAGCTGCTGGCCGCCATGCTGGGCGATCCCTATCTGGCCCAGCAGCCGCCCAAGAGCACGGGGCGCGATCTGTTTCACGCCGAGTGGCTGGAGCGGCATCTGCAGCAGCATGCGGCCCAGGCCGCCGCGGCCGATGTACAGGCGACCCTGACCGAATTCACGGCCGCCAGCTGCGCCCACGCCGTGCAGCGTTTCGGCAAGGACGGCACCGAACTGCTGGTCTGCGGCGGCGGCGCACTGAACACCCATCTGATGCAGCGCCTTGCCGCCCTGCTGCCGGGGGTGAAGGTAGCCTCCACGGCAGAGCTCGGCCTGCCCCCGCTGGAAGTGGAAGCAGCCGCCTTTGCCTGGCTGGCACGTCAATGCCTGCTGGGCCTGCCCGGCAATCTGGCCAGCGTGACAGGCGCCAGCGGCCCACGCATTCTGGGCGCCATCCACCCCGCTTGAAAGCGCGGCCGCCGGCCCGCTGCAGGCTCAGGCCGCTACTGCGGCATCCGCCTGCGCCTTGTGCTGCACCACAGGCAGATCAGGCAAGCCGAAATGGCCGCGCAGTGTGCTGCTCTGGTAGTCGCTGCGAAACAGCCCGCGCTTGCGCAAGATGGGCACGACCTCGCTGGCAAACAGCTCCAGCTGCTGCGTGATGACCGGTGGCATCACATTGAAGCCATCGGCGGCACCCGTGCGGAACCAGTCTTCAATCGTGTCCGCCACCTGCTCGGGCGTGCCGGCAATTGCCAGATGCCCGCGCGCGCCAGCCAGCCGCTTGAGCAGCTGACGCAGCGTGAGCCCGTCGCGCAGCGTGGTCTCCACATAGCCTATGGCGCGGCTCCTGGAAGCCTCCACCAGCGCGGGGTCCGGAAAGTCGTCGCGCGTGAGCCGTCGGTCCAGCGGCAGGCCGCTGAAATCATGGCCGCCAAAGCGGGCCGACAGGCGCCCCAGCCCCACGTCGATGCTGGTCAGGCTGTCGAGCTCCTCCCACACCTGACGGGCTTCGTACTCCGTGGAGCCGATCGCGGCACTGATGCCCGGCAGAATCACAATGTCCTCGGCCCTGCGCCCCAGGGATTTCGCCTGTCCCTTGATATCGGCATAAAAGCCTTGCGCCGACTCCTTGCTGCCATGCGCCGTGAAAATGGCCTCGGCCCATTGCGCGGCAAAGGCCCGGCCCGTTTCGGACTGCCCGGCCTGCACCAGCACTGGACGGCCCTGGGGGCTGCCCGGCACATTCAGCGGTCCACGCGTACGGATATGTGTTCCCGCATAGTTGACGGGGCGCACCTGGCCTATGTCCAGGAACTGGCCCGATTCGGCATCGTCCACCACTGCCCCGCCCGGAAAGCTGCGCCATAGCGCATCCACTGCGGCCACGAACTCGTCGGCGATGCGGTAGCGCTCGGCATGCTCCACGTTCTCTTGCAACCCGTAGTTTTCTCCGGCCCGGGGCAGCCAGGAGGTCACGATATTCCAGCCAGCCCGGCCCTTGGAGAGATGGTCCAACGTGGCGAACTGCCGCGCCAGCGTATAGGGCAGGCTGTAGGTGGTGGAAGCCGTGCCGATCAGCCCGATACGCTCGGTATGCTGCGCCAGTGCAGCCAGCAGCAGCAGCGGCTCGAGCTGGCCTGAAGAAGCCATCTGCCCGTTGTCGGGCCCGACCAGCCCGTCGGCCAGAAACACGGCATCGAACTTCGCGGCCTCGGCGATGCGGGCCGCATCCACATAGAGCTCCAGATCGGTCAGCGCCTTGCGATTGGCTCCGGGGTGACGCCAGGCACCTTCGTGGTGGCCTCGTGTCATCAGAAACAGGTTCAGGTGTAGTTGTCGTGTCATGGCAAGGCTTCTTTCAGACAAGTTCGGCTTCCACACCCAGACTGCGCAGCAAGGTCGCGCGCAGCTGCATGAAAGCGGGGTGATCGGGTCGCCGCGGATGGGTCAGATCCAGCGCATGGTCTTCGGCGATCTTTCCGTCCCTGAGCACCAGAATCCGGTCTGCCAGCAGCAGGGATTCGTCCACATCGTGGGTCACCAGGATCACCGTCGGGCGTATGCGCTCCACCATGCGCCGCAAAAGGCCTTGCATGCGCATGCGGGTCAGCGCATCCAGGGCGCCAAAAGGCTCGTCGGCCAGCAGCACATGCGGCTCGCGCAGCAAGGAGCGAGCCAGTGCCGCTCTTTGCTTTTGCCCACCGGACAGGGTGGCGGGCCAGACCGCGGCCTTGTCTTCCAGGCCCACCTCGCGCAGTAATTGCACTGCGGCGGGCCGGGCCGCCTGCGCATCCAGCCCCAGCGTCAGGTTGTCCAGCACCGTCAGCCAGGGCAGCAGGCGCGAGTCCTGGAACAGCACTGAGACATTGCCATGGGCCAGCGCCGCCCCCGAACTCCGGGCCTCGGCATCGAGGCCGGCCAGGGCCCGCAACAGCGTGGTCTTGCCCGAGCCCGACTCCCCCAGCAATGCCACGAACTGCCCGGGGGTGATATCGAGATGGAGGTCGTCGAGCACCTGCTTGCCATGGAAGCTGCGACTGAAGCAGCGCAGTTGCACGGCACCGGTCAATGATGGATTGCTCATGATCCCAGCGACCTCCGATAGGACAGCACATGTGCCTCCAGGCGCCGCACTGCGGCGTCGGACAGCAGACCCAGCAGCGCGTAGATCAGGATTCCCACCACGATCACATCGGTCTGCCCCCAGTCGCGCGCACGGTTCATCAGATAGCCGATACCGGTCTGCGTGTTGATCAGCTCCAGCACCACCAGCGCCGTCCAGCACAGCGAGACCGCCATGCGCAGGCCGACAAAAAAGCCCGGAAAGGCACCCGGCAGCGCCACCTTGCGAATGAATTCGGCACGCGACAGTCCCAGCGTCTGAGCCAGCTCCACATGGCCGATGTCGATGCTGCGCAGCGCTGCATGGGTGTTGATGTAGATGGGAATCAACACTGCGGTAAAGATGAGGAAGACCTTCATCGCCTCGCCTATGCCCAGCCAGATGATGGCCAGCGGGATCAGCGCCAGCGTGGGAACGGCCCGCTTGATTTGCACCAGGCCATCGATCAGGGCCTCGCCGCTGCGGCTCAGTCCGGCGGCCAGCGCCAGCAACACTCCCACCACAATGCCCAGAAACAGTCCCGTGTAGGCGCGCCCGGCCGAAGCCAGCAGATGCGGCAGCAGGCTGCCATCGAGCACCATTTCGTAGCCGGTACGCAGAGCCTGCGACGGTGCGGTCAGCGTCTCGGGCGAGAGATAACCCAGGCGCGATGCAGCCTCCCACAACAGCAGCAGCAGGACGGGCCCGGCCAGCAGCATGCCCGGCGACAGGCGGGCCGGCACCAGCGCCGGGGCTTTGCGGTCTGGCGCGGCGAGCGGCGATCCAGTCTGAGACTGCCAGCCGGCCAAGCGCGCTTCCAGAGGAATCGGTGTCATCACGGCCACTCCTCAGCGATTGGCGACGATCACGCCGTCATAGCTCGCCACAAAGGAATCCCTGGCATCCAGGCGCCGGGGCAGACTGCCTGCGCTGTGCAGGATGTCGATGAGTTTCTGATGATGGGGCTGGGCCTGTGCCGCCGTCTGGAACTCCAGCGGAGCCTGCGCCGCCTGGATGGCCGCCGCGCTCTCGGCATCGAGGCGCTGGAAGTTGCGCAGGTAATGCTGCCCCCATTCCTTGCGATGGGTATTGCTCCAGCGCCCCGCACGCACGAAGGAGGCCAGGAATTCGCGGATGGCTTCTGCCTTTTGCGGATCGGCCAGCACATCCGGGCGGGCATAGATATAGGAGGTGGACGGCAGCAGTTGCCGCTCCAGTGGATCGGGCACCACGCGCGCTCCAACCTGCCTGGACAGTCGCGTGACATGCGGCTCGGAAATGGTGGCGACATCGACGGCACGGGCGCGCAAGGCATCGTTGAGCTCGGCCACGCGCAGATGCACCAGCGTGACATCCTTGAGCGTCAGGCCCGCCCGGTTCAGCGCCTCGATGAGGAACACCTGGCGCCCCGAGCCTTCCACATAGCTCACGCGCTTGCCGCGCAGATCGCTCAGGCGCTCCACCCCGGCTCCGGCATGCTGGAGCAAACGATATTCCGCCCTGGCTCGGGTGAAGGTCGCGATGATGGGCAGGTTCACGCCTGCGGCCCGCGCCTGTATGGGAGGCGTATCTCCCACATAAGCCATGTCCAGTGCCCCGGCGCGGATGGCCTCGAAAATGGCCGGACCGCCGGCAAAATTGGGCAGCTCCAGCTGAAAGCCGGTCTTCTTGCGCTCACCGCTGGCATCCAGCAGATGACGAATCAGCTCGCTCTGATCGGCGACAACCAGCCTGGTCCTGGCGTCTGCCGCAGCACGTGCAACACCGGTGGTGCCCATGGCAGTCACTGCCAGCAATGAAGGCCCTGCCAGCAGGAATCGACGCTTGTCCACTTCCATCTCCCATGTATGCAATGGGACGGATGCTAGGGAGCAGTCGATCGATCAAAAAATATTGATTTCAAATTTGGAAACAACCAACTCATCCGAGCGCCGGAGTCAGCTCACCGGCCTCGCATGAATTTCACTGTGCTGCCAAGCACTTAAGACGGCACGAGTTGAATTCCGCCACCCGCAAAGCGCGCAACAAGCTTTGATTCAGCAATATGCTCATGAAATCAATGTTGTTGAAGCTTGGGGAAATGGCCGGCCACCTGGGGCCTGGGTGTCTAGCTGTCAACACATGCTCGGATGACATGCTTGCAAATGTCTTGCCACTCACAATGCAAAACAGCCCGACCCCACCAGAAGCCGGACTGCTTGTCGCATCTGTGATTTCATGCCTGGCACGCTCCAGCGAGCCATGTCAGCCGGCCTCTCCTCCGACTGACATGGCCCGGCACAGATTACTGCCAGGCTTGATCGGCGTATGGGCGCTCAGTGACCGCCGACGTAGATGAACTTGAACAGGAACAGGGCAGCAATCACCCACATGATCCAGTGCACCTCCTTGACCTTGCCAGTGCAAAGCTTGAGTACGGCATAGGTGATGAAGCCGAAGGCCAGACCGTTGGCGATGGAGTAGGTGAAAGGCATCATCAGCGCGGTGACGACTGCCGGTATGGCTTCGGTGGTTTCATCCCACTGCACTTCCGTCAGGTCACGCAGCATCAGGCAGGCCACGAACAGCAGCGCAGGCGCAGTGGCATAGCCGGGCACCACACCGGCCAGCGGCGCGATGAACAAGCAAGCCAGGAACAGCATGGCAACCGTGAGAGCCGTCAGACCGGTACGGCCGCCGGCCTGCACACCGGCAGCGCTCTCCACATAGGCGGTGGTGCTGGAGGTACCCAGGATGGAGCCCACAAAAATCGCGCCCGAATCGGCCAGCAGCGAGCGGTTGAAACGCCCCATGCGCTCAGGCACCAGCAGGCCGGCGCGACGCGCCACGCCCATCAGCGTGCCGGTGGCATCAAACAGTTCCACCAGGAAGAACACCAGCACCACGTTGAGGAAGCCCGTGGTCAGCGCCGTCTTGATGTCGAGCTTCATGAAGGTGGGCTCGATGGAGGGAGGTGCCGAGAAGATGCCGTGGAAGGTATTGCCGCCGAAGAAGAACGAGGCCACCGTCACGGCCAGGATGCCGATCAGCAAGGCGCCCGGCACCTTGAGACGGTCCAGCACCACGATCAGCAAAAAGCCCAGCAGCGCCATGATGACCTCGGGCTTGTGCAGATCGCCCAGCGTCACATAGGTGTTCTGGTCGGCAGCGACCACACCGGCGGTCTTGAGCGCGATCAGCGCCAGGAAAAGACCCAGACCCACGGTGATGGAAACGCGTATGGACTGCGGTATGCCCTTGATGATGAGCTCACGCAGGCCCAGCATGGTGCAGATCAGGAACAGACATCCCGAGACGAACACCGCCCCCAGGGCAGCCTCCCACGTATAGCCCATCTTGAGCACCACCACGTAGGCAAAATAGGCGTTCAGCCCCATGCCCGGCGCCAGCGCAATCGGGTAGTTGGCATACAGCGCCATGATGGTCGAGCCCAGCGCTGCGATCAGGCAGGTGGCGACAAAGACCGAGCCCTTGGGCATGCCCGCATCCCCCAGAATGGAGGGGTTGACGAACATGATGTAGGCCATTGAAAGAAAGGTCGTCAGTCCTGCGACCAGTTCGGTGCGCACATTGGTGTTGTGCTCCCTGAGTTTGAATATCCGCTCTGTCCAGTTCATTGCATAGTCTCCGTGTTGTTTTGCATGCGAGGCGCAACGCGAGGAACGCGCCCGGTCCTGCGCCGCCAAATGGACGGCGCAGCACATGGCCTTGCCCCGCGGCAAACAGCCATGACTCAGAATGGCTGCCGCCCCGCAAGGCGACAACACCTGTGAGGAAAAACTAGCCAGTGTGCCCTTGAACGGCTTCCACTGCTCGCAGGATGGCCTCTGACGTGGCAGGCGCCTGCAGAGGAGGGTTCATGCGATGCTCGCCGGCAGCCGACACCGCATCGCGAATCGCGAAGAACACCGAGAACGGCAGCAGCAGCGGGGGCTCGCCCACGGCCTTGCTGCGGTGGATGGAGTCTTCATAGTTATCGCCCTCGAACAGGCGCACATTGAAGACCGGCGGGCAGTCATTGGCAGTAGGAATCTTGTAGGTGCTGGGCGCGTGGGTCGTGAGCTTTCCGGTTTGCGGATGCCAGACCAGTTCCTCGGTGGTCAGCCAGCCCATGCCCTGAATGAAGGCCCCCTCCACCTGGCCCACATCGACGGCCGGGTTCAGCGAGCGGCCCACGTCATGCAGCACATCGGCGCGCAGCAGCTTCCATTCGCCCGTCAGCGTATCGATGACCACTTCGCTGACGGCCGCGCCATAGGCAAAGTAGAAGAAGGGGTGACCCTTCATGCGCTTGCCGTCCCAGTGCAGGCCGGGCGTGGCATAGAAGCCATCCGACCACAGCTGAACACGCTGCAGATAGGCTGCGCGCACCAGCTCGGCAAACGGCACATTCTGGCCGTTGACCTGCACCGCATTGTTGGCAAAGCGCACGTCATGGGCATCGCCGCCATGCAGGCGTGCGGCGCATTCGGCCAGACGCTCGCGCAGCTGGCGTGCGGCATCCTGTGCGGCCTTACCGTTGAGGTCGGCTCCCGTCGAAGCCGCCGTGGCCGAGGTGTTGGCCACCTTGCTGGTATCGGTGGCCGTCACGCGCACATTCTCGAATGCCACGCCCAGCTCATGCGCCACCACCTGCGCCACCTTGGTGTTCAGGCCCTGGCCCATTTCGGTGCCGCCATGGTTCACGAGAATCGAGCCATCGGTATAGATATGGACCAGTGCGCCGGCCTGGTTGAAGTGGGCCACATTGAAGGAGATGCCGAACTTCAGCGGCGTCAGCGCCAGGCCGCGCTTGAGCACGGCACTGCCGGCGTTGAAGGCATTCACGGCCGCACGGCGCGCACGGTAGTCGCTGGACTCCTCCAGCTCGGCCACCAGCTCGTGAATCACGTTATCGGTCACGACCTGCTCATAGGGCGTGATGTTTCGCTCGCCCTTGCCGTAGAAGTTGACGCGCCGCACATCGAGCGGATCGCGCCCCAGGCTGCGCGCCACCGTATCCAAAATGTTCTCGATGGCAATCGCGCCCTGAGGTCCGCCAAAGCCACGGAAAGCCGTATTGCTCTGGGTATTGGTCTTGCCCATATAGCCATGCATGAGCACATCGGGCAGCCAGTAGGTATTGTCGAAATGGCAGAGCGCACGCGTCATCACGGGCGCCGACAGATCGGCAGAGTGACCGGCGCGCGAGACCATGGAGATCTCGGCTCCCAGCACGCGGCCTTCATCGTCATAGCCCACTTCGTACTCATACCAGAAGCAGTGACGGCGACCGGTAATCATGAAGTCGTCGTCGCGGTCCAGACGCAGCTTGACCGGTTTCTGCAGCCTGGTTGCCGCCACGGCCGCCACGCAGGCGAACAGCGCCGACTGCGATTCCTTGCCGCCGAAGCCGCCCCCCATGCGCCGGCATTCCACATGCACGCTGTGCGAAGCCACGCCCAGAGCATGAGCCACCAGATGCTGCATCTCGCTGGGATGCTGGGTGGAGCAATGAATGTGCACAGCCCCGTCTTCCTTGGGCGTGGCATAGCTGATCTGCCCTTCCAGATAGAACTGCTCCTGCCCGCCCACATCGAAGGAACCCTTGAGGCGGTGCGGCGCGGCATCCATGGCGGCGCGCGCGCCGCCTTCCCGCGTGCTGCGCTCCAGGTGCATGGGCGGCATCACATACTGCCCCAGCTCATGGGCCTTGCGCGGTGTCAGCACGGGCGGCAGCTCGCTGATGGTGGCCGCTGCCTTGGCCAGGGCGGCCGCACGTCTTGCCGCATCGCGCGAGCGGGCAATCACGGCGAACAGGGGCTGGCCTACGTAGCGGATTTCGCCGTCGCACAGAATCGGGTCGTCATGAATGATGGAGCCGCAGTCGTTGACACCGGGGATGTCGGCTGCCGTGATCACGTCCACCACTTCGGGCATGGCCCGCACGGCCTCCAGCGCCAGCGCCGTCAAACGGCCGTGGGCCACGGGCGAGAGCCCCAGCGCACAATGCAGCGTGCCTTCCAGCTCGGGCAGGTCGTCGATATAGGCGGCCTCGCCGGCCACATGCAGGTGTGCGGACTCGTGCTTGCGGCTGACGCCCACGCGTGCGCCCTGATCATGGGCCTTGGCCTCGGTCACTTCGTCAATGCGATAGGCCTGATTCTTGCGGTAATCGGCAAAGGCTTCCGCCACCAGTTCATTCGTCAATTCAAGGGGGTTGTTCATTTCAGACTCCTTGCTCCACGGCGGCGGGAACGACGTGGGGCATCACGCTCCAGACACTGGTCGCATCAGTGCCCTGCGGCTGATCGGCGCGCGTTTCCAGCCACAGACGCTGGATCAGGTTCTGCGCCACCTTGAGGCGGTAATCGGCGCTGGCGCGCATATCGCTCATGGGCTTGAAATCCTGGGCCAGCGCGGCCTGCGCGGCCTTCACATTTTCAAGGCTCCAGGGCTTGCCCAGCAGGGCCGCTTCGGCTGCCGCCGCTCTTTTGACCGTGGCGGCCATGCCGCCAAAAGCCAGCCTGATGGATTGCACGATCTCGCCATCGAGCTCAATGGCAAAGCCGGCGCACAGGGCAGAGATATCGCAGTCGAAGCGCTTGCTGATCTTGTAGCCGCGCACCTGGCGCTGCATGGCCGCCAGCGGCACAGCCAGGGCCTGCACGAACTCGCCCGCCTCCAGCTGGTTCTTCATATAGTCCAGATAGAAATCCGTCAGCGGCATGCGGCGCACGCGCTCGCCCTTGCGCAGCTCGATCTGGGCATCCAGCGCCATCAGCACCGGTGGCGAATCGCCGATAGGCGAACCATTGGCCACATTGCCGCCCATGGTTCCCGCGTGGCGGATGGGCGTGGAAGCAAAGCGCAGCCAGACATCGGTCAGACTGGGCCAGCGCTGCACCAGCGCGCTCCAGGCCGATTCCAGCGAAGCCCCGGCGCCGATGTACAGTTCGCCACCCTCGGCGTCGGGCCGCACTTCAATGCGCTTCATCTCGGCCACGTCGCCGACGTAAATCATGTCGCCCAGATCGCGGAACTGCTTGTTGACCCAGAGTCCCACATCGGTGGAGCCTGCCACGATGCGGGCCTTGGGCTTGGCCTCGCACAGACCGGCCAGATCCGCCAGCGTGCGCGGAGCATGGAAGAAGTCCGTGCGCAGGCCCTGGGGCGCCGCATAGTTCAGCCCTGCATTGCCGGCCTGCAGGCCTTGCAGCGCAGCCACCACGGGCGCCGTATCCAGCCGCACCGCAGGCAGGTCGAACATGCGCTGACCGGCATCGAGAATCGGGCGGTAGCCCGTGCAGCGGCACAGATTGCCCGAGAGTTCGTCGGCCAGTTGCTGGCGCGTGGGCTCGCTGCCCTGCTGCTGGTGATGCTCATAGGCCGACCACAGCGTCATCACGATGCCGGGCGTGCAGAAGCCGCATTGCGAACCATGGCACTCCACCATGGCCTGCTGTACCGGATGCAGGCTTTGCGGGCCTGCGGGCTTGCCGGCGCAGGCAGACTTGCCCGCGCACTGGCTCTTGAGGTCTTCCACCGTGAACAAGGCCTTGCCATGCAGGCTGGGCAGAAACTGAATGCAGGCATTGACGGTCTGCAGGCGCAGGCCGTTGACGGCCTCGGTATCGCCGGCTTCGGCCAGCTCGCCGATGACTACCGTGCAGGCACCGCAGTCGCCTTCGTTGCAGCCTTCCTTGGTGCCGGTGCAATGGGCATCCTCGCGCAGCCATTGGAGCACGGAGCGTGTGGGGTGCGGGCCTTGCACTTCCACCACCTCGCCGCGGTGGAAGAAGCGTATCGGTTGAGAGTTCTGACTGGTGCTCATGATCGTGGGACAGGGTGAGATTGAATGCCTGCATGCAAGATGCATTCCAAACGCAGCATTCGTCAAGATCGAAGGCTACGCCTGCATGGGCAGCTTCTCATACAGACGCGCTCATAGGGGCTATGTAGCGCGTCATATATCCGTGACCAAAATCAAGGGTGAACCCGTACAAAACCCGGCAGCCTACGGGTAAATCCCAGGAAGCGAGAGCCGAGTAGAGCTCCTCTATCAATAGCTATTAGCACCCTCCAATAAACGACTTCAAATTGAAAACAATCTGAAATCTTTTATTGACAAGCGCTATAAGCTATCAAATTTTCAGGCATCGCCACCATCCGGAGCCGGGCGCACCGGCTCGTCGGCATCGAGCTGGCTGAACACCAGCGTCGCCGCCAGCGTCATCAATGCCACCGTCACAAAGGTGGCGCGAATGGCCTGCATGCGCTCGTCGCTGTGCGTCGGCCACATATCGCTGAAGCCCGTCAGCAGGGCTCCGGCCAGTGCCACGCCCATGCTCATGGCCAGCATCTGCACCATGGACAGCAGGCTGTTGCCGCTGCTCGCAGACTCGCCCTCCATGTCCTTGAGCGTGACCGAATTCATGGCCGAGAACTGCATGGAGTTGAAGCCGCCGAAGATGAACAGCTGCACCAGCAGCAGCCAGACCGGCGTTCCAGGCACCACCAGCCCGAAGGAGGCCAGCATCACCGCCAGCATCACCGAATTGACCTGCAGCACGCGCTTGTAGCCAAAGCGCTGCACCGTGCGCACGGCAATGCGCTTGACCAGCATGCTGCCGGTGACGGTAGCCAGCATCATCAGGCCCGCGTTCATGGGCGACATCTTGAGGCCGACCTGCAGCATCAGCGGGATCAGGAACGGCGCGGCACCGCTGCCGAAGCGGGTGAACAGATTGCCCAGCAGGCCCACGCGCAGCGAGCGCACCTTGAACAGGCCCGGCGCAAACAGCGGCTCATCCACGCGCAGCGCATGCATCCAGTAGCTGGCCAGACTGGCCAGGCCGAACACCATGAGCACCACCACCAGCGCCATGCCCAGCCCCATGCCGGACAGGCCGTCCAGCGCGATGGAAATGGCCACCATGCCGAAGGCCAGCATGGCATAGCCCTTGCCGTCAAAGCGGTGCACGGGCACGGGTGCACTGCGCGGAAACCAGCGCCAGGTGGCCCACAGTCCGATCAGTCCCACGGGCACATTGATCCAGAAGATCCAGTGCCAGCTGGCGTACTCCACCATCCAGCCGCCCAGGGTAGGCCCCAGCAACGGCCCGACCTGGCCCGGAATGGCGATGAAGCTCATGGCACGAATGAACTCGCCGCGCGGATAGGTACGCAGCACGGCCAGCCGCCCCACCGGCAGCATCATGGCCCCGCCCACGCCCTGCACCACGCGTGCCGCGATCAGAAACGGCAGGCTGGGCGAGAGTGCGCACAGCACCGAGCCCAGCACAAACAGGCCTATCGCCCAGCCGTAGACACGCCGCGTGCCAAAGCGGTCGGCCACCCAGCCCGTGGCCGGGATCAGCATGGCCGTGGTCAGCGCATAGGCCACGATGACGGACTGCATCTTCATCGGGCTCTCGCCCAGCTCGGTCGCCATGGCCGGCAACGCCGTGTTGAGAATGGTCGCGTCCAGCGACTGCATGAAAAAGCCTATGGCCACCAGCCAAAGCAGTCTTTCTTTATGGGGGGCACTATGGTGCGCGGTGGGCATCTCACCCATGGGCAGCTCCGGAACGAGTCGGCAAGGCAACAAAAAAGCCGCTGACAAGCAGCGGCTTAAGCAATATGCGAGCGCCAGACCAAAGCGGCCGGCGCGCGGACAATCATTTCACTCAGACCGAGAAGCTGGAGCCGCAGCCGCAGGTGGTCGAGGCATTGGGGTTCTTGATCACGAACTGAGCGCCTTGCAGGTCTTCCTTGTAGTCGATCTCGGCACCCACCAGGTATTGATAGCTCATGGAGTCGATCAGCAGCGAGACACCGTTCTTGGTCATGGTGGTGTCGTCGTCATTGGTGATCTCGTCGAAGGTGAAACCGTACTGAAAACCGGAGCAGCCACCACCTTGCACAAAAACGCGCAGCTTCAGATCGGGATTGCCTTCTTCGGCAATCAGGTCGGCCACCTTGGCAGCAGCGCTGTCGGTGAAGACGATGGGGGAAGGCATTTCGGTGGTCGTGGTTTCAGCAACGGCGCTCATGGCATTACTCCGTAGTTTCTTGATTGCCTGAAATGGTACAGCAAGGGGCTCGGGAATACCGGCCGTATCTCTTTGTCGCCAGTGCAAGTGGGGGCTTTGCGCAAGCGCTGGACAAGGCTGCGACCGCCCATGAAAAAACCGCCAGGAATTTGCATTCGAGGCGGCTTTTCTTGAAAAGACTCCGCAGAGTCTTTCCTGCAGGGGAAACGGATTAACGCTTCGAGAACTGCTTGGCGCGGCGTGCGGAGTGCAGACCGACCTTCTTACGTTCGACTTCACGAGCGTCGCGAGTCACGAAGCCGGCTTGGCTCAGTGCAGGCTTCAGAGCTGCGTCATAGTCGATCAGGGCACGGGTGATGCCGTGACGGGTTGCACCGGCTTGACCGGATTCGCCGCCGCCATGGACGTTCACTTGAATGTCGAAAGTCTCCAGGTTCTCAGTCAGAACCAGGGGTTGCTTTGCGATCATGATGGAGGTTTCGCGACCGAAGTACTGCTGAATGTCCTTGCCATTCACAGTAATCTTGCCGGAGCCCTTCTTCAGAAACACGCGAGCGACGCTGGACTTGCGACGGCCTGTGCCATTGTTCCAATCACCAATCATCTAGGTCTCCTTAGATTTCCAGAGCCTTAGGCTGCTGTGCGGTATGGGGGTGCTCAGCACCGCCGTAAACCTTCAGCTTCTTGATCATGGCGTAGCCCAGAGGACCCTTGGGCAGCATGCCCTTGACGGCCTTCTCGAGAGCACGGCCAGGGAACTTGGCTTGCAGGTCGCGGAAGTTGGTGGCAGTGATGCCGCCGGGGAAACCGGAGTGACGGTAGTACACCTTGTCCAGGTTCTTGGTACCAGTGACCTTGAGCTTGGAGGCGTTGATGATGACGATGTAGTCACCGGTGTCAACGTGAGGTGTGTAAATGGCCTTGTGCTTGCCGCGCAGACGGAGTGCCACTTCGCTGGCGACACGTCCGAGCACCTTATCGGTGGCGTCAATCACAAACCACTCGTGTTGCACCTCAGCGGGCTTTGCGCTGAATGTAGACATGAGTTTTCTCTTTCAAGAAGGTTTGGCGGTCCCTTTTCCGCGGTCGGTGCTTCTTCTTGAAAAAGACAGGTCTTTTAAAGGAAGCCTCTTAGGCGGGGTTACTCGGACCAATTTAAACTTGGACCAAGCCTTCGCCGCGGGAACCATAAAATCGCTGCGAAGCCCGCCATTATACAAAAACGCCAGAATCTGCGTGTTTTCGTGCAGCAGCCTGTTGTGAAACAGCCCCTAGTGCCTGTTTCTCCCTCTGCATCCAGGCGCCGACAGCCTTTAAAGACCACAGGGTAAAAAGTGCTGTTCCCCTCTTGCCCTGCTGGTTACCATCCATTTCTATGTTCAGTTACCGCCACGCCTTCCATGCAGGCAATCACGCCGATGTGCTCAAGCACACCGTTCTGATTGCCACCGTGCAATACCTCACGCAAAAAGAGGCTGCGCTGACGGTGCTCGACACCCACGGCGGCGCCGGCCTGTACCGCCTGGACGGCGACTACGCCAGCAAGAGCGGCGAGGCCGAGGAAGGCGTGCTGCGCCTGGCTGCCGCCAAGGAGGCCGAGCTGGCCCCGGTGCTGCAGGACTATCTTCAGATGGTGCGTCGCTTCAACCAGGGCAATGCCATCCGCAACTATCCCGGCTCGCCCTTCATCACCCAGGCGCTGCTGCGCGGTCATGACCGTCTCAAGGCCTTTGAACTGCACCCCACGGACATGCGCTCTCTGACCGGCAACATGGCCCAGCTGGAAGTCAGGCGCCAGGTCGCCATCCTGCACGAGGATGGTTTCGAAGGCGTGAAGAAATTCCTGCCTCCGCCATCGCGCCGCGCCTTGCTGCTCTGCGATCCAAGCTACGAATTGAAGACCGACTACGGCCGCGTGCTGGACATGGCGGCGGACGGTCTCAAGCGCTTTCCCACAGGCACTTACGCCGTCTGGTACCCCATCATCCCGCGCCCCGAAGCCCACGATCTGCCCAAGCGGCTCAAGACCATGGCAACCAAGGCCGGCAAGAGCTGGTTGCATGCAACGCTCACGGTCAAGAGCAACAAGACCTCCGAACGCGGCGGCCTGCCTGCCAGCGGCATGTTTCTGATCAACCCGCCATTCAATCTCAAGGATCAGCTCAAGCCCGCCATGCCGCAGCTGGTCAAGCTGCTGGGTCAGGACAGCAATGCAGGCTTTACGCTGGAGTCTGGCGGCTAACTACGCGGCTGTAGGCCGGCCCTTGCCGGCCCTCTGCAGTCCGGGCGCGCCAGCTTCACCGGCTGCACCCCTTCAACAGCAACAATGGTTCAGCGCTTGCGCTTGGCGGTCTGGGAAACCTTGCGCGCGGGCTGATTCGCGGACGCTGCGCGCGTCTTGGAGGCGGCAGCGCCCTGCGCCACACTGGGATGGCGCTTCTTGCTCGAAGCATTGAGCGTGGCCGGGCACTCGTCCTCATCGGCGTCCAGCTGCCACAGCTCCACGGGCTTGATGCCCAGGCCCAGCATGCCCAGCTCCTGGGCCGCGGCCTTGCTCAGGTCGATGATGCGACCCGGCGCAAAGGGGCCGCGGTCATTGATACGCACCACCACGCTCTTGCCGGTCACGGAGCTGCGCACGCAAACGCGCGTTCCGAAAGGCAGGGTCTTGTGCGCTGCCGTCATGTCCATGCTGTCAAAGCGCTCGCCGCTGGCCGTCTTGCGGCCGTGGAACTGCCCGCCATACCAGGAGGCCAGGCCCTCCTGGTCGCTTTCTCGCGGAGGGCTCAGCTCGTACTTGCTGCTGTCTTCGGGCAGGTCTGCCTTGTCGGCATCCGCAGGCTTGTTGGCCTTGACGCCCAGGCCTTTGTCGCGATAGTTGCTGCGCGCATAGGCGTCGGGCAGCAGGGGGCCGGAGACCGTGGGCTGCGCGCCCTTTTTTCGGGGCTGGCTCTGAACGACGGGGGACTGTTCCTCGGACTTTTCCTGCAGCGGAGCACAGCCGGCCATGGTCGCGGTGACGACGGCAAGACCTATCCACTGACAACAACGCAAGCGCCAAAATTTCGGTTGCACGGGCGCAATCTCCTTGAAAGCTCAAGTGAGAGCCGCCCAAGACCGGCCGCCTCGCGGCCGGCAAGCTTTTGGCTTACAGGCCCAGACGGTCGCAGATCTCCAGAGTGGCGACGCTCTGGTTCATCGTATAGAAGTGCAGCCCGGGAGCACCCTGGCTGCGCAACTGCTCGCATAGATGAGTCACGACATCCAGACCGAACGCACGAATGGAAGCGGTGTCATCTCCGAACGCCTGCAGACGCAGACGAATCCAGCGCGGAATCTCGGCACCACACGCATCCGAGAAGCGCATCAGCTGCGTAGAGCTGGTAATCGGCATGATTCCTGGCACGACCGGCACGTCGAGCCCCAGGGCCCTCACCTCATCGACAAAGCGCATGTATGCGTCGGCATTGTAGAAGTATTGCGTGATGGCGGAATCTGCACCAGCGCGCACTTTAGCAACAAATGCGTCCAGATCGCTGCGAGGGGACTTTGCTTGGGGGTGAGTTTCGGGATAGGCGGCCACTTCGATGTGAAACCAGTCGCCGAACTCCTGGCGCACGAAAGCCACCAGATCGCTGGCGTACTGGAACTCGCCGCCCAGGCCGTAGCCGCTGGGCAGGTCGCCGCGCAAGGCGACGATGCGCTTGACGCCCATGGCCTTGAGTTCGTTCAGCTCGGCGCGCACTTTTTCATGCGTGGCGCCGATGCAGGAGAAGTGCGAGGCCGCGCCCACACCCTCGTTCTGAATGTCGCGCACCATGGTGAAGGTGCCGGCCTGAGTGGAGCCACCCGCGCCATAGGTCACGGAGCAGAACTCGGGCTTGCGCGCATACAGGGCCTGGCGCACGCCCACATGCTTGGCAGCGCCCTCGGGCGTCTTGGTGGGGAAAAACTCGAAGCTGACGGGAAAGCTCATGGCGGTCTATGTCTCTGAATCCTGGATCATGTGCGGGCGTCGAAGGCTCGGCACCCGCCACGCTTTTTACTCAACGCTCAACGTTCGTTGCGCTTTTTCTGCTTGCTGCGGGCCGGGCCGGGCTGGCCGAAGCTGGCCACCTCGGGGTCTTCATACAGCTCCTGCTTGGCGCGCTGGGCCTTGATATCGGCACGCGAAGGGCGCTTGGCGGCTGCCTTGACGGCCGGCCTGGCCGCAGCGACCTCGTCGGCAGCAGCGGGGGCCGGAGCCTTGACTTCGGCGCCCTGCTGGGCCCAGACAAAGAATTCGTGATTGCCGTCGCCGCCTTCAATGGACGAGTCCAGCCACTGCTTGACGCTCAGCCCCAGATCTCCGAGGCAGTCGCGAATGCGTTTTTCGACCTCGGCGTACAAGGCCGTGTCGCGCACGATGCCGCCCTTGCCGATCTGGCCGGGCTGCAGCTCGAACTGGGGCTTGACCAGCATCAGCAGCTGGCCATGGGGCTTGAGCAGCTGCACCACGGCAGGCAGCACCAGGGTCAGCGAGATGAAGGACAGATCGCCGGTCACGAAATCAAAGGCCGGGCTGATGTCGATATTTTCGGTGCCGGGCTTGCGGCGCAACTCCACCGGAGCCAGACCTTCGGCCCGGGCCTTGGCCTTGGCGGCGCGCTCGGCCTTGAAGCTCTCGACATCCTGTTCCTTGGCATCGTCGCTGTCGTCATAGTCTTCATCGACCTGACCGCCGTTGCGCATCCAGGCATAGGGAGCGATGGGCTGGGTGTCGTTGTCCTCTTCTTCCTCGATGACTTCGCACAGCGCCTCGTCGCAGGCCTTCTCCAGCAGCTCGGGCGTCAGCGCGCGGGCGTTGAAGCCCTCGACGCAGACCACGCGTTCGTCATTTTTCAGGCGCTCATGCAACTGGCCGTGGCCCACGTCGAGGCCGATGACCTGGGTCGCACCGGCCTGCAGCAGGCAATCGGTGAAGCCGCCCGTGCTCTGGCCCACATCCAGGCAGCGCAAGCCCTTGACGCTGAGGCCGGTCGCGGCCAGCGCGCCCTCGAGCTTGAGCCCGCCGCGCGAGATGTATTTGGCCTCGGCGGCGTCCAGCAGCTGCAGCTCGGCACCGGCAGGAATGTCATCGCCGTTCTTGGCCACTTTCTTCCATGGCGCCAGCGGCGTCAGGCGCCACTCCACACCCGAGGCAATCAGGCGCTGGGCCTGGGAACGGGTGGCAGCATGACCTGCTTCAACCAAAAAAACATCTGCGCGCATAGCGTCGCTTCCTTTGAAATCAACCGCAGCCATACGCTGCAGGCAAGAAAATCTGTTTTTTAATAGCTTCCTGCGCTTACCCTGTCTTAGTTTCAGACAGAAATTCATCTGAAATCAAGGTACGACAAGCGCAAGAAGCTATCAAATAAATCAACACAACCCCAATACTGGCGCACACCAAACAAGGGACAGCGAGCAAGAGCCGCCTCGCAGCAAGGGCTGCCCCAGCGAGGCTGTCGTCCCCATCCGGCGAAGCCAGAGAGGGGGAAGGCGCAAAGCGCCTCAGGGGGAGTTAATAGCGATACGTTTCAGGCTTGTAAGGGCCTTGCTTGCTCACGCCGATATAAGCGGCCTGCTCGTCGCTCAGTTCGGTCAGCATGGCGCCGACCTTCTTCAGGTGCAGGCGGGCGACCTTTTCGTCCAGGATCTTGGGCAGCACATAGACCTTGCCCACTTCGTAGGCGTCGGGGCGGGTGAACAGCTCGATCTGCGCCAGGGTCTGGTTGGCGAAGGAGTTGGACATCACGAAGCTGGGGTGGCCGGTGGCGCAGCCCAGGTTCACCAGACGGCCCTTGGCCAGCAGGGTGATCTTCTTGCCGTCGGGGAACTCGATCTGATCCACCTGGGGCTTCACTTCTTCCCACTTGTACTTCTCGATCGAAGCCACATCGATTTCGTTGTCGAAGTGACCGATGTTGCAGACGATGGCCTGATCCTTCATGGCAACCATGTGCTCGTGGCGGATGATGTCCTTGTTGCCGGTGGTGGTCACGAAGATATCGGCCTTGTCGGCAGCATATTCCATGGTCACGACCTTGTAGCCTTCCATGGCGGCCTGCAGGGCGTTGATGGGGTCGATCTCGGTCACCCAGACCTGGGCCGACAGTGCGCGCAGCGCCTGGGCCGAGCCCTTGCCCACGTCACCATAGCCGGCCACGCAAGCCACCTTGCCGGCGATCATCACGTCGGTGGCGCGCTTGATGCCGTCCACCAGCGATTCGCGGCAGCCGTACAGGTTGTCGAACTTGGACTTGGTCACCGAGTCGTTGACGTTGATGGCGCGGAACAGCAGCGTGCCCTTGGCCGACATTTCGTTGAGGCGGTGCACGCCGGTGGTGGTCTCTTCGGTCACGCCCATGATCTGGGCCGACTTGCGGCTGTACCAGGTGGGGTCCACGGCCAGCTTGGCCTTGATGGCGGCGAAGACGATGCGTTCTTCTTCCGAACCGGGGTTGGCCAGCACGGACAGGTCCTTCTCGGCGCGCTTGCCCAGGTGCATGAGCATGGTGGCGTCGCCGCCGTCGTCCAGGATCATGTTGGGGCCTTCGCCTTCGGTGCCGGCAGCGCCGAATTCAAAGATGGAGTGGGTGTAGTTCCAGTAGTCCTCCAGCGACTCGCCCTTGATGGCGTAGACAGGCACGCCGGTTTCGGCGATGGCGGCAGCTGCGTGGTCCTGGGTCGAGAAGATGTTGCACGAGGCCCAGCGCACTTGTGCGCCCAGTGCCGTCAGCGTCTCGATCAGCACGGCCGTCTGGATGGTCATGTGCAGCGAGCCCGTGATGCGCGCGCCCTTCAGGGGCTGGGCAGCGGCGAACTCTTCACGCACAGCCATCAGACCGGGCATTTCGGTTTCGGCGATCCTGATTTCCTTGCGACCCCAGGCAGCCAGGGAAATATCGGTAATGGCCGAATCAGCGGGGTTGAAGCGCACGGCAGCGTTCATGGTTTTCTCCAAATCTTGAATGAAAAACCACGTTCTGCAGCAGAGGGGGAATAAACCGGCTCACCGCACAGAAAGCGTGGGCGAGCGTCGTTGCGGGATGAAATCCGAGCCTCACGCCCCGCGCAGACCAGCTCATGGCTGGCCGGGGGAACGCTGCAACGCTCCTCGGATGGACGGCGATTATAAAGGAATCAGCCTTCCAGGCCCACCAAGCGATAACCGACTTGCAACTCGGTTACCAGATGCCGGGGCTGGGCCGGATCGAGCTCTATCTTCTGGCGCAGATTGGCCATGTGCACGCGCAGATAGTGGGGGCGGTCCAGATATTCAGCGCCCCAGACCTGCAGCAGCAACTGGCGATGCGTCAGCACCTTGCCATGGCCGGCAATCAGGGCCGCCAGCAGGCGGAACTCTATGGGCGTCAGGTGCACGGCCACACCGTCGCGCCTGACATCGTGCGCCGCCAGATCCACCACCACCGCGCCGAAACGCGCACAGCTGCCGGGCTTGTCTGCCGCCGATGCCTGCTGGCGGCGGCGCAGCATCACGCGCAGCCTGGCCAGCAGCTCGGGCACGCCGAAGGGCTTGGTCAGGTAGTCATCGGCCCCGGCGTCCAGCGCCGCCACCTTGTCCTCTTCCCGCTCGCGCGCGGACAGAATCAAAATCGGTAACTGGCTCCAGGCGCGCAGCTCGGCAATCACGGTCTTGCCATCGGCATCGGGCAGCCCCAGGTCCAGCACCACGGCGTCGGGCTGGCGGCTGGCGGCCTCGATCAGGCCGCGCCTGGCGGTTTCTGACTCGAACACCTGCCAGCCTTCGTCCTCCAATGCCAGGCGCACAAAGCGGCGGATGCTGGCGTCGTCTTCAATCAGCAAGATGCGGGGTGCGGCGCTTGTCATGTTCGGATTTGCATGTGATGCACGGGATTGTCGGCTCATTCGTCCATCGCCGGCTGCTCGGGCACGGGCAGGTGTACGCTGAAGACGGTGCCCGGACCGGGCTCTGCCTGTGCAACCCGCAATCTGCCGCCATGGGCTTGCACAATGCGCTGAGCCAGAGCCAGGCCGAGCCCCATGCCGAACACGGCACTCTCCGCCTGCCCACGCGTGAAGGGCTCGAACAGTTGCTCAGCTGACAGATGCACGGGCAGGCCCGGCCCTGCGTCCTGCACGCTCAGCACGCAGTCGCCATCGGCCACGCTGGCTGCCACGGTAATCGTCGTGCCTTCGGGCGTGTACTTGATGGCGTTGTCCAGCAGATTGACCAGCACACGCTCCATCAGCACGGCATCGAGCTGCAGCAAGGGCAGATCGGCCGGCAGCGAGGTCTGCAGCGCATGAGCGGCCAGTCGCTCGCGCATCTGCGCCAGCGCGCTGCCCACCAGCTCGTCCACCGGCAGCCATTCGCGCTTGAGCTGTACGCCGCCTTGCTGCAGGCGCGCCATGGCCAGCAGGTTGTCCACCAGTTGCTGCAGCGCCTGTGCCTGATTGCGAATCTGCACCAGCATGTGATGCGCCGGCCCCTGCGGCGCATGTGGCAAGGCCGCCTGGGCCGCGCCCAGGATGCCCGTCAGCGGCGTGCGCAGATCATGCGAGACGGCCGAGAGCAAGGTGTTGCGCATGCGCTCGCCCTCCATGGCGATCTGGGTCTGCTGCGCCACCTCCACAAAATGCACACGCTCCAATGCCAGGGCAATCTGGCTGGCACAGGCTTCAAGCAGACGGCGCTCCTCGGGCACTCGCAATCGTTGCGGCGCACGCAACTGCAGTACCAGCACGCCGCGCGAGCGCACAGGTGCCATCAGCGGCACATAAAGTGCCGGCGCAGCTGCCAGGGTATCGGTTCCATGGCCGGCCATCTGGCCATGCTCCATGCTCCAGCGACCCACGCTGGTGTCGATCTGAGCTTCGCTGCCAGGCGCCGGCTGCAAGCGCTCATCGGCATCGGGCACCAGCAGCCCGGTCTGGGCATCGAAAACGCCTGAAATCGTAGTCAGCGCGATCTGCGTGACCTGCTCCTGCGTCAGCGCACCCGACAGGTCACGCGCCAGCCTGGCCAGCGCGCCGGCCCGCCTTTCGCGCTCTGCGGCCACGCGTGCCTCGTGGCGCAGCCGCGCCGTGAGCTGGCCGCAGACCAGGGCCACACCCAGCATCAGGCTGAAGGTGAACAGGTATTGCGTATCGTTGACGCTGAAGGAGTTGCGCGGCGGCACAAAGTAGAAATCGAACAGCAGCACCGACAGCAGGGCCGCCCATGCTCCGGGGCCGCGTCCCCAGCGTACGGCGGACAGCACCACCACCAGCAGGAAAAGCATGACGACATTGGCAGGATCGAACACTCGCAGCAGCAGCTCCGCCACCGCTGTAGCGGCCAGGCAAGCCAGGGTCACACCCGCATAGCCCTTCCACGGAATGTTCTTTTCACGCGCCGCCGGCAATCGCAAGGTGCTCTCGTTCTTGCTTTGCTTGACGGACAGCAGCAGCACGTCCAGGCCAGGATCCAGCGCAGCGATCTGTTCGGACAGGCTGGGGGCACGCCAGCGCAGCCAGCGGCTCAAAGGTTCATGCACACGCGCCAGCACCAGATGACTGGCATTGCGCTCACGCGCAAAGTCCACCAGAGCCTGGGCCACATGGGCGCCGGGGATGGTGGCCGTTTCCGCGCCCAGACGCGCCGCCAGCGCCAGGGTCTTGAGCACGGCCTCCTGCGCTGCCCGAGGCCGATGCTGGCGCTCCGGCGCATCCACATAGACCACCACCCAGTCGGCCTCCAGCCGCCTGGCCAGGCGCGCCACCTGGCGCACCAGGGCATCGTCACCGGCGCGGCCGCCCACGCCCACCAGCAGGCGCTCGCGCGTGGGCCAGACATCGCCGATGGAGCGCTCGCGGCGGTAGTCACGCATGTCCTCATCGACACGATCGGCCGTGCGGCGCAAGGCCAGCTCGCGCAGCGCCAGCAAATTGCCCTGGCGAAAGAAATTTCGCGAGGCCCGCTCGGCCTGCTCCAGCGGATAGACCTTGCCCGACTTGAGGCGCTTGAGCAGTTCCTCTGGCGGGATGTCGACCACGATGACCTCGTCGGCATCGTCAAAGATATGGTCGGGCACGGTCTCATGGACCTGTATGCCCACAATGCCGCCCACCACATCGTTCAGGCTTTCCAGATGCTGAACGTTGAGCGTGGTCCACACCTCGATACCCGCCTCCAGCAGCTCCTGCACATCCTGCCAGCGCTTGGGATGGCGTGAGCCGCTCACATTGCTGTGCGCCAGCTCGTCGAGCAGCAGCACCTCCGGGCGGCGTGCCAGAGCTGCATCCAGATCGAACTCGTCCAGCTGCCTGCCCTGGTAGGCCAGCGTGCGCCGCGACAGCAGCTCCAGGTCGTGCAACTGCTGCTCGGTCTCGGCACGGCCATGCGTCTCCACCAGCCCCACCAGAACCTTGCGCCCGGCCTGCCGCTCGCGCTGCGCGGCCGCCAGCATGGAATAGGTCTTGCCCACTCCGGCATTGGAGCCAAAGTAGATGCGCAGCTTGCCGAGATGGGCGCGCTGCCGATCTGCCTGCAGTTGAGCGACCAGCGCATCGGGGTCGGGGCGCTGCGCGGCGGAGGATGGTGTGGATGAAGGCATCAGGCGATCAGCGTATCACTCAAGTCCGGTCAGAACCCGGCACTCAGGCCCAGCAGCCAGCCGCTGCGTGCCAGATCACGCCATTGGCCACGGCTGTTGACGGCGCTGTAGTACCTGGCATCGGCCGAGGTACCCGCGTACGCAAGCGATGCAGTCCATGGGCCCCAGGCCCTGGATAGCGAGATGCGCCAGTCGGCATAGGAGACATCGCTGTAATTGCGCACCCAGGTATAGCCGCCATGCAGGCCCAAGGTGGCGAGATCGCCCAGCGGATGCTGATAGTTCAGATCCAGATACTGGCTGCCGCGGCTGCTGCCTGCCGGCTGCAGCGCAGTGGCGAACGCCGAGTCGGCGGTACTCTCGCCCAGGCCGAAATAAGGCGTCAGTGCCACGGACCATTTGATGCTCAGACCACCATGAGTCGCTCCCAGATAGAGCTCGGTGGTGTCAAAGCGTTTGCTGCTGCCATCGCTTGCGCCCAGGCGTGCGCCGGGATAGCGGTACTGCAAAAGCCCGGCATCCAGCAACCAGTCAGGCACGAGCTCGCCGCGCCAGCCACCATAGATATCGTGCTCCAGCCCCTGGCCCCGGCCGTAGCTGTTGGTAGAGACATTGGACAGCGACGTGCCCAGATAAAAGCCCTTGGGCAAGGCCAGTTCCACTGCGCCCTGCACGGCCGCACCTTGCCAGGTCTGCGAGATGCCGCGAAAGCGGTAGTCACTGATCAGGCTCAGCGAGCCGGTCAGGGAAGACCTGTTGTCGGCCTGCGCAGGAGCTGAGCTTTCAGAAGCAGATTGCGCTTTTGTTTCCTCGGCAGCAGAGGGCTTTGCACAGCTCAAGGCAAGCATCAGCAACGCAGAGCCGATGACCCAGGAGCGCGAGGCGTGAAATGGTTTTTGGAGATGGGAGAGACGCATGATGGTGAAGCAAACAGATCAGACTTGCCGCGCCCGCAGAGAACGCGGACAAGCCCGAGAAACGAGAAAGCAAGGCCTGGATATGACTTAGACGAGGCCCAGAACGGCCAGCAGCATGTCGATGAGCTTGATGCCAACAAACGGCACGATCAGCCCGCCCATGCCATAGATCAGCAGGTTTCGGCGCAGCAGCAGGGCCGCACCCACGGCGCGATACTGCACACCACGCAAGGCCAGCGGCACCAGGGCGATGATGATCAGTGCATTGAAGATCACGGCGCTCAGGATGGCGGAATCGGCGCTGTGCAGCTGCATCACGTTGAGCGAGGCCAGTTGCGGATAAGTGCCCACAAAGGCGGCTGGAATGATGGCGAAATACTTGGCCACATCATTGGCAATGCTGAAGGTGGTCAACGCACCGCGCGTCATCAGCATCTGCTTGCCGGTTTCCACCACCTCGATCAGCTTGGTGGGGTTGGAGTCCAGGTCCACCATATTGCCGGCCTCTTTGGCAGCCTGGGTGCCGCTGTTCATGGCCACGGCCACATCGGCCTGGGCCAGGGCCGGAGCATCGTTGGTGCCGTCCCCCGTCATGGCCACCAGGCGGCCCGCCGCCTGGTGCGAGCGGATCAGCTGCAGCTTGTCTTCGGGCCTGGCTTCGGCTAGGTAATCATCCACCCCGGCTTCGGCGGCAATGGCGGCAGCCGTCAGCGGGTTGTCGCCCGTCACCATCACCGTCTTTATGCCCATGCGGCGCAGCTCGGCAAAGCGCTCGCGCATGCCCGGCTTGACGATGTCCTTGAGTTCGATCACACCCAGAACCTTGGCGCCATCGGCCACCACCAAAGGCGTGCTGCCCTTGCGCGAGACATTGTCCACGGACAGTTGCACCTGAGCCGGGAAGCTGCCTCCCAGCGCCTCGACATGCCGGCGCACGGCATCGGCAGCGCCCTTGCGCAAGCTGCGCAAGCCTTGCGGGCTCTGCAGATCCACCCCGCTCATACGCGTCTGAGCGGTAAAGGGTACGAACTCGCCCGGAAAATCCGCACTGCTGCGATCAGGCAAGCCATGGCGCTCCCTGGCCAGAGCCACCACGCTGCGGCCTTCAGGTGTCTCATCTGCCAGAGACGAGAGCTGTGCGGCTTCGGCCAGCTGCGCGGCGCTCGTTCCGGGGGCCGGCAGAAACTCGCAGGCCTGGCGGTTGCCCAGGGTAATGGTGCCGGTCTTGTCCAGCAGCAGCACGTCCACATCGCCGGCAGCCTCAACGGCCCGGCCCGAAGTCGCAATGACATTGGCCTGCATCATGCGGCTCATGCCGGCCACACCAATGGCCGACAGCAGGCCGCCAATCGTGGTCGGAATCAGGCAGACCAGCAGCGCAATCAGCACGGCAATGCCGACCACCGAGCCCGTTCCGGCCTGTGACACCGCAAAGGCCGAGAAGGGCCACAGCGTGACGATGACCAGCAAAAAGACCAGCGTCAGCCCCACGAGCAAGATCGTCAGAGCCAGCTCATTGGGAGTCTTCTGGCGCTTGGCCGACTCGACCATGGAGATCATGCGATCGAGAAACGACTCGCCAGGATTGACCGTGACTTCCACCACCAGCCAGTCCGACAGCACGCGCGTGCCGCCGGTCACCGACGAGAAGTCGCCTCCGGCCTCGCGGATCACGGGGGCCGATTCGCCTGTGATCGCGCTTTCGTCCACCGAAGCAACGCCTTCTATCACCGTGCCGTCAAGCGCAATCGTGTCGCCGGCTTCCACGAAGATGACCACGCCCTTGCGCAGTTCGCTGGCGCGCATGGGAATCCATGAGCTGCCGAAATGCGGTTGCTGCAGCAGCTTGGCCACCGTATCGCGCTTCATGCCGCGCAGGCTGGCGGCCTGGGCGCGGCTGCGGCCCTCGGCCAATGCCTCGGCAAAGTTGGCAAACAGCACGGTGAACCACAACCACAGCGCAATCGCCAGGACAAAGCCGCTGTTCTCGCTGCCCGGCTCCATCAGGCTCTGCCACCACAACAGACTGCTCAGGATCGCACCCAGATACACCACAAACATCACCGGGTTGGCCCACTGCGTGCGTGGCGAGAGCTTGCGCAGCGCATCCCAGAGCGCCGACTTCACCAACGCGGCGTCAAGCAGGCTGCGGCCTGCCGTCATTTTTCTTGCGCTCATGGCTTACTCCTTCGCGGCGCTGTTGGCGGGTTGCAAGGCATCCAGCGCCAGATTGAGTTGCAGCACGTTCACGCGCGGCTCGCCCAGCAGGCCCAGCGTGCGCTGCTCTGTTTTCTGCGCCAGCAATGGCTGCACCAGGTCTGGCGAGAGCCCTCGCGCCCTCGCCACACGCGGCAGTTGCAGCAGCGCATTGGCCATAGAGATATGCGGGTCCAGGCCCGATGCCGACGCCGTGACCGCATCCACCGGCACCGCCAGGTCTGCGGCCAGACCGTTATCGGCGCGGTACTGTGCGACACGCTGCGCCACGGCTTCGGACAAGTCCTTGTGCGTTGCCCCCTGGTTGCTGGCACCGGACAGGCCGGCGTTGTAGGGAGCAGCAATATTTGCCCCCTCCTGACTCGGATCGGGAGCGACTGTGGCGCTGGGACGGCCATGGAAGTACTGCGGCCCGGTGAATTGCTGACCGATCAGGGCCGAGCCCACGATCCGGCCCTGGCGTTCGATCAGGCTGCCATTGGCTGCATGCGGGAACAGTGCCTGCGCCACACCCGTGGTCAGCAAGGGATAGGCAATGCCGGAGACCACCATCACCAGCAGGGCGGCGCGCACGCTGGAGCCCAGCAGATGTGGCCAGGAGGCGGATTGCGCCTCGGGCTGCGCTTGTGCATGGCTTGGCAGCACTGAAGCGCAAAGAGTTTGAGTCGATGTTTTCATGATTTGCTCCCTGGTCTGAAGCCGTGCATGGACTGCAGACCATTGGCATCAATTGGAAGAAGGCGTCAGGCGTACAGCTGAGCCACAAGCATTTGCAGGTGCTCGATCACGGGCCCCAGAGCCAGCGCCGGCAAAAAGGTCAACCCGCCCACCACCAGCACCACAAACACCAGCAGGCCCATGAACAGCGGCGTGGCCGTGGGGAAAGTGCCCGGGCCCGGAGGCACGGTGGCCTTGGCAGCCAGGCTGCCAGCCACGGCCAGCATGGGCACAAGCGTCAGAAAGCGCCCCGCCAACATGGCCAGTCCCGTGGTGGTGTTGAAGAACGGCGTGTTGGCATTGAGCCCCGCAAAGGCCGAGCCGTTGTTGGCCGTGGCCGAGGCATAGGCGTAGAGAATCTCCGAGAAGCCATGCGGGCCGCGGTTGTTGAGACTGGCTGCGGCATCCGGCCAGAGCGCGGCCAGCGCCGTGAAGCCCAGAATGCAGGCCGGCGGCACCAGTACCGCAAGCATGACCAGCTTGATCTCGCGCACCTCGATCTTCTTGCCCAGGAATTCAGGGGTACGACCAATCATCATGCCGGCCAGAAACACCGTGAGGATGGCGTACTGAATCAGGTTGATCAGTCCCACGCCGTCGCCGCCGAAGACGCAGTTGAGCATCATCTGCGCCAGCGGCGTGATGGAGCCCAGCGGGGTCAGCGAATCATGCATGGCATTGACCGAACCCGTGGTGGCCGCGGTGGTGGTAGCCACGAACAAGGCTGTATCGGCAATGCCGAAGCGCAGCTCCTTGCCCTCCATATTGCCGCCGCTCTGGGTCAGGCTGTATTGCTGATCGGCTCCGGCGCGCGCCAGCAACTGGCTGCCGTTTTGCTCGGCCACAAACACCAGGCTCAGAAAGCCGACGAACATCACCATGCAGGCAGCAAACAGCACCCAGCCCTGCTTGCGGCGCAGCAGCATGGAGCCGAAGGCATAGGTCATGCCGGCCGGGATCAGCAGCATCGAGAGGATGTGCAGCAGGTTGGTCAGCGGCGTCGGGTTCTCGAAGGGGTGGGCTGCATTCATGCCGAAGAAGCCGCCGCCATTCGTGCCCAGATGCTTGATGCTCTCCAGGCTGGCCACGGGCCCCATCAGCAGCTGCTGTCGGCCCCCTTCGAGCGTCGTCGCCACGGCCTCGGCGTGCAGGGTCTGCGGAATGCCCTGCCAGACATAGACCAGGGCCATGATGAAGGAAAGCGGCAGCAGCACGCGCCAGAACACGCGCACGAAATCGACCCAGAAGTTGCCGATATCCTGTGCGCTTGAGCGCGCCAGGCCGCGCACAAAGCCGGCACCGGCAGCAACACCCGTGGTGGCACCGGCAAACATCAGAAAGGTGATGACCACCATCTGTGTCGCATTGCTCAGGCTGTTCTCACCCGAGTAGGCCTGCCAGTTGGTATTGGTGATGAAGGAGGCTGCGGTGTTGAAGGCCAGGTCGGGCGCCTGCGCCGCGATCTCCAGCGGGTTCAGCGGCAGTGCGCCCTGCAGACGCAGCAGCAGATAACCCAGCAGCATCATCAGCGCATTGCTCAGCACCATAGCGGTGCCATAGCGCTGCCAGCCCATGCGCTCCTGCGGGTTCACGCCCATGACCCGGTAGCTCAGGCGCTCCAGCCAGCCATGACGCTCGCTGGTAAAGCAGCGTGCCAGCCATTGGCCCATGGGTATGGTCAGCAAGGTTGCCGCCGTCAGCACGGCGGCAAATTCCATCCAGGGTAACCACATGATCCACCCCTTTCACAGACGCGCCAGGGCGCGCACAAAGCCCAGCAGTCCGACAAAGCAGACCACTGTCAGGCTCACAAAAATCAGGTCTTGCAGCACTTGCATGGCGGCCCCTTCAGAATTTCTCGGGGCGCAGCAGCGCATAGCCCAAATAGGCAAACAGCCCCAGCGCCGTCAGGGCGGCCAGGGCTTCGATCCAGGTGATGGTCATTTCATTCCTCCCGCAAGCCGTTCACGCGGCTTGATTGCGATGGAGGAACTGTAGGAATTCGCCCGTCAAGAACGGGTAGAGATTGGCCTTGCCGATATCAAGACGGCATCAAGAAGCGGCTCGATTCGCGGCCGCAACCCCGGCCAGCCACTGAACGCGCAAGGCCAGCACGATGACCAGCGCCAGCACAGCCAAGGCCACGAAGCCGACGCCCGTCCAGCCCCAGCGCGACCAGAACCAGCCCGCCCCGGCCCCCAGTACGCTGGAGCCCATGTAATAGCCCCAGAGGTATAGCGATGATGCGTGCCCCTTGGACTGCGTGGCCAGCCGCCCCACCCAGCCGCTGGCCACCGAATGCGCGATGAAGAACCCTGCCGTCAGCAGGACGATGCCGGCCACGATGACGGCCAGCGGCTGCAACAGGGTCAGCACCACGCCTGCGGCCATCAGCAAAGTGCCAGCGACCAGCACCGGGCCGCGGCCCAGCCTGTCGGCCAGCCCCCCGGCAATCGGCGACGCCGCCGTGCCCAGCAGATAGGCGTAGAAGATATGGCTGATCTGCAACTGGCTCAGACCATAGGGCGATGCGCTGAGCAGAAAGCCGGCATAGTTGTAGATGCTGACAAACACGCCCATCAGGCCGAAGGCGATCAAAAACAGCAGCGGCAGGCCCGGGTGGCGCAGATGCCGGCCCCAGGCCTGCAGGTGATACCGGGCACCCAGCCCGGTCTTCTTGATGAAGTTGCGCGAGTTGGGTAGCAGCCAGACAAAGCCAAGGGCGGCCAGCAGGTCAAGCACCGACAGTGCAGCCATGGCGTGGCGCCAGCCCCAGAACTCGGTCATCGCACTCATGCCGACCCGGCCCAGCATGCCGCCCAGCGCCGTGCCGCCCACATACAGGCCCATGGCAAAGCCCAGGCCGGGCGGGTCGATCTCCTCGGACAGATAGGCCATGGCCACGGCAGGCACGCCGCCCAGCAGCAAGCCTTCCAGCGCGCGTGCGGCCAGCAGCGCATGCCACTGCGGCATGAACGAAGCCAGCAGATTGCACAGCGCCGCCAGGGCCATGGAGATGAACATCAGCTTGCGCCGCCCCAGTCCTTCGGACAAGGCCCCCGCCAGCACGATGGAGCCGGCCAGGCAGGCCGTGGATACCGACAGCGCCAGCGCGCTCTGGGCCGGACTGACGGCAAAGCTGTGGGCCAGCTCGGGCAGCAGCGGCTGCACGCAGTACAGCAAGGAGAAGGTGGCAAACCCCGCCAGGAACAGCGCCACGCTGACCCGCCGGTACTCGGGCGTGCCGCGCTTGATCCATACCGGGGCGGCAGAGGCTGGAGGCTGGATGGGCAAGGAGGTGTTCACATCCTGCGGGGCGCTGTTCATGAGGGGCAAATAAGGACCGGAGACTAGGCTGCTATTGTGCTCCGCATCTGCCAGTTGCCGGAGCCAGCGGCCTTGGGCAATGGCGTCGCCCGCCCCGCATTTGCCGGAGCATCTCCATGAATTGGCCCTGCCGTTAA
Organism: Comamonas sp. A7-5; assembly: GCF_039581385.1. Classification (NCBI taxonomy): domain Bacteria; kingdom Pseudomonadati; phylum Pseudomonadota; class Betaproteobacteria; order Burkholderiales; family Comamonadaceae; genus Comamonas; species Comamonas sp. A7-5. Next base: position 67,463 of record NZ_JBCPWO010000002.1, on the reverse strand, counting down.
AATAAGCGCCCTCAAGACTTATTCACAGGTCTGCCCTGCATGGGTGCGGGCCTGGTGCGGCAAACGGACCGCCGCACCTTTTGTTGTCACAGCCGGCGTTCTCCGGCTGTATTTACAGCTCTCAATACTGTGTCATACGCCCCAGAAACCCGGCGCCGTCGTACGTTCGCCATCATCTCCCACCCGGACGCGGGTAAGACCACGCTGACCGAAAAGCTGCTGCTGTTCTCGGGCGCGATCCAGATTGCCGGCGCCGTCAAGGGCCGCAAGGCTTCGCGCCACGCCACCTCCGACTGGATGGAAATCGAAAAGCAGCGCGGCATCTCGGTGGCCTCGTCGGTGATGCAGATGAGCTACCGCGACCATGTGATCAACCTGCTCGACACTCCCGGCCACAAGGACTTCTCGGAAGATACCTACCGCGTGCTGACGGCCGTGGACTCGGCGCTGATGGTGATCGACGCGGCCAACGGCGTGGAATCGCAGACCCGCCGCCTGATCGAGGTCTGCCGCCAGCGCAACACCCCCATCATCTCCTTCGTCAACAAGTTCGACCGTGAAGTGCGCGACCCGCTGGACATCATGGACGAAGTCGAGCGCGAGCTGGGCATGCCCTGCTGCCCCATCACCTGGCCCGTGGGCCAGGGCAAGAGCTTCGGCGGCATCATCAATCTGCAGACACAGAGCATGACGGTGTTTGCCGCCGGCAGCGAGAAGCGCCCCGAAGACTTCGAAGTCATCCCGCTGACGGAAGTCGACAGGCTGCGTGCCCGCTTCGGCCAGGCCTACGACGATGCCATCGAGAGCATGGAACTGGCCCAGGGCGCATCGGCCGAATGGGATCACCAGGCGTTTCTGGAAGGCAAGCTGACCCCCGTGTTCTTCGGCTCCGGCGTGAACAACTTCGGTGTGATGGAAGTGCTGAACGCCGTGGTCGACATGTCGCCCCCGCCCGGCCCGCGCGTCGCCTTCACCGAAGTGAACCGCCAGCGCGAAGAAGTCACCATTAACCCTGAAGACAAGACCTTCGCAGGCGTGGTGTTCAAGGTGCAGGCGAACATGGATGCCAACCACCGCGACCGCATCGCCTTCGTGCGCGTGGCCAGCGGCAAGTACACGCCCGGCATGAAGATGAAGGTGCAGCGCACCGGCAAGGAGCTGCGCCCCACGTCCGTGGTGACCTTCATGAGCCAGCGCCGCGAGGCCGTTGACGAGGCCTATGCTGGCGACATCATCGGCTTCACGATTCACGGCGGCGTGCAGCTGGGCGACTCCATCACCGACGGCCCCAGCCTGCAGTTCACCGGCCTGCCCTTCTTCGCACCCGAAATGTTCATGACCGTGGTGCTCAAGAACCCGCTGCGCACCAAGCAGCTGCAGCAAGGCCTGATGCAGCTGGGCGAGGAAGGCGCGATCCAGGTCTTCAAGCCCGATGTCGGCGGCAATATGCTGCTGGGCGCCGTGGGTCAGCTGCAGTTCGAAGTGGTGCAGCACCGCCTAAAGACCGAGTACGACTGCGACGTGCGCTTGGAAGGCTGCCAGTACACCGGGGCGCGCTGGATCACGGCTGACTCGCCCGCCGAGCTGCGCGAGTTCGAGAACGCCTACCCCATGCGTCTGGCACATGATGCGGCCGACACCCTGGCCTATCTGTGCACCAGCCCCTATGACGTGCGCCTGGCGCAGGAGCGTTTCCCCAAGATCCACTTCCACCCGCTGCGCGAGCATGCGGGCCTGGCACTGGGCTCAGCGAACTGAGCGTGATCACCCCCTGAGGCGCTTCGCGCCTTCCCCCTCTCTGGCTTCGCCGGAGGGGGACGACATCCTCGCTGCGAGGCGGCTCTTGCTCGATGTCTCTGAGTTGGACCGCGCTAGCCTCAGGCGAGGATCAACATCGAGAGAGTTTGTTGTGAGCCAAGAATTTCTGCGCCCTTTGTCTGAACTGCGGACACCTGCCAAGCTGCTGGGCGTGCTGACCGATATCGACGACACGCTGACCACCGACGGCGTGGTGCCCGAGCATGTGGTGGCCGCGATTGCGCGCCTCAAGGATGCGGGCCTGAAGGTCGTGCCCATCACCGGCCGCCCCGTGGGCTGGAGCGTGCCGTTTGCATCGGCCTGGCCCGTGGACGCCATCGTGGCCGAGAACGGAGCCGTGGCCCTGCGCCGCAATGCCGAGGGCAGCCTGGACAAGCTCTACCAGCAATCTGCCGACGAGCGCGCCCGCAACTTTGCCCGCATGCAGCAGGTGCTCGAGCAGATCGAGGCCACCGTGCCCGGCGCCAAACGCGCCACGGACTCGGCCGGCCGCGAATGCGATATCGCCGTGGACCACAGCGAGTTCACGCACATGCCGCAGGCACAGATCGACCAGTGCGTGGCCATCATGAAGGCAGCCGGCATGAATGCCACCGTCAGCTCCATCCACATCAACGGCTGGTTCGGCGAGCACAACAAGCTCGAAGGCGCACGCTGGATCACTCGCGAGCTGTTCGACATCGATCTGGACGCCACGCTGACGCGCTGGGTGTATATCGGCGACTCGACCAACGACCAGCAGATGTTCGAGCACATGCCCCACAGCGTGGGCGTGGCCAATATCGCGCGCTTCGTGCCCCAGCTCAGGCATCTGCCGCGCCATGTGACCACGGCCGAGCGCGGCGACGGCTTTGTTCAGCTCGCAGAGCTGCTGCTGGCTCAGCAAAAATAGTAGCTGCAACCGCTCTTTGCTTAATGATTTCAATATCAAAACAATCTGAAATCGTTTGACAACAAGCGCAAGCAGCTCTCATTTTCAAAGGCCTCCGTGCTTGCCGGCACGGAGGCCTTTTTTGACGCCCATCCATCGCCAAACACGATGCATCCACCCGTACAAGACGACCCCCGGATGCGTAAAAACCCACGGTTGGCACTCACTACAATTTTTGATTCATTTCAAAACATTTCTGAGAGACCAACACCATGCGCATGATTCGCCGCACCTTCGTCGCCACGGCCGTGGCAGCAACAGCCGCCCTGAGCGCAGGCACTGCATTTGCCCAGGGCAAGGAAGTCAAGATCGGCTATGCGCTGGCCGTCAACTCCCACTACGGCGCTGCCGCCAACGCCTGGGCCGAAGGCGTGGAAAAAGGCACCAACGGTGCCTACAAGTTCAAGCAGTTCCCCGCCTCCGCGCTGGGCGGCGAGCGTGAGCTGATCGAAGGCCTGCAGCTGGGCACCGTGGAAGCCGCCATCGTCTCCACGGGAGCGCTGAGCAACTTCGTGCCCGATGTGGGCGTGGTGGACATCCCCTTCCTGTTCCGCGACACCCAGCACGCACGTGCCGTGATGGACGGTGCCTTCGGTCAGGAGCTGCTGGCCAAGTTCCAGAAGCGCGGTCTGATCGCGCTGGCCTGGGGCGAGCAGGGCTTTCGCCATCTGAGCAACAACAAGCATGCCGTCAATGGCGTGCCCGACCTCAAGGGCCTGAAGATCCGCGTGACCGAGAACCCCGTGCACATCACGGCCTTCCGCACCCTGGGTGCCTCGCCCACTCCCATGTCCTGGCCCGAAGTCATCGGTGCGCTGCAGCAAGGCACGATTGACGGCCAGGAGAACCCCATCTCCGTGCTGGTGTCCGCCAAGCTGTGGCAGGTGCAAAAGCACCTGACCCTTACCTCCCACGTCTACGCCCCCATGGCCCTGATCGTGTCGCCCTCGTTCTGGGGATCGCTGAACGCCGCCCAGAAGACCGCCTTCACCGAAGCTGCCAAGAAGGGTGCTCTGGCCTCTCGCGCCTTTGTGGACAACGTGGAGAAGAAGGGCGTGGAAGAAGCCAAGGCCAACGGCATGAAGGTCGTGGAGAAGGTCGACCAGACCGCCTTCCGCACAGCGCTGGAGCCCGCGTACAAGGAATACGCCAAGAAGTTCGGCCAGAAGACGCTGGACTCCATCACCGCCGTCAAGTAAGCACTGCCAACATGGGCCTGTCTCCTCGGAGACGGACCTATGCATTTTTCTCCCTCCTGGGCAAGGCCGGTCCTTGCCCGGCTGCGGTCAGCACGAATGGACTTGCGCCAATTCCTGCCGATGATGATGCAGCTCTCAACTTTGTGATGCAGCCAGCTCTTGCGGCGTTCCGTGCCGCTGCGCCTGCTCACCCCCACTCCTATGCTTGATCGTATCGAACGCATTCTCGTGGCCGGCAATCGCTGGCTGCTGATCTTGCTGCTGCTGGCCATGGCCTGCATCGTCTTTGCCAACGTGGTGCTGCGCTACACCACGGGCGACTCCATCGTCTGGGCCGAAGAAGTGGCCCGCCACATGATGATCTGGGTCACTTTCCTGGGCGCAGGCCTGGTGCTGCGCTTTGGCGGCCATGTGGCCATCGACAATCTGCACCGCAGCGTGAGCGCCCGCAAGGCACAGGCCATGCGCGGCTTTGTCGTGCTGATCCTGGCGGTCTTCTTTGTCGTGATGACCGTGACCTCCTCGCAGTATGTGTACGCCACGCGCTTTCAGACCACGGCGGCCACGGACATCCCGATCTCCTATATCTATGCGGCCATGCCCGTGGGCTTTGTGCTGATGCTGATCCATCTGCTGTTCATCGCACGCGGCTACATCACCGCTGGCAACTTCGCCGAGTCCGATGAAATGGATGCGGATGCTGCAGCGTCTATATGAAACACCCCCTGTGCAGCTTCGCTGCTTCCCCCTCTCTCGCTTCGCGGGAGGGAGACACACCTTCGGTGCGGGGCGGCCCTTCCTCGGTGTATCTCACTTGGGGCGCGCCAGTTTCATGCGCTGCGCCATGAATCTCTGATCGATTGAAACATCATGGGTATCACTTTATTTGTTGCCATCATCGCCCTGCTCACGCTGGGCTTTCCGGTGGCGTTTGCGCTGGCCATCTCGGCAGCCCTGGCGGTTTTCGTGGGAGGACGTTATCCACAGCTGATCGTCTTCAAGGAAATGTTCACGGGCATCGACAGCTTTCCGCTGATGGCCGTGCCCTTCTTCATCCTGGCCGCAGAGCTGATGTCGGGCGGTGCGCTCACGGCCGTGCTGCTGCGCTTTGCCGCCCAGTTCGTCGGCCATCTGCGCGGCGGCCTGGGCTATGCCAATGTGCTGTCGCTGACCATGTTCTCGGGCATCTCGGGCTCGGCCCTGGCCGATGCAGCCGGACCTGGCTCCATGATGGTCAAGATGATGGACAAGGCCGGCTACAGCCGCCCCTATGCAGCCGCGCTGACGGCCAGCACCGCCATCGTCGGCCCCATCATTCCGCCATCGGTCAGCATGATCATCTATGCGCTGCAGGATGAGAACGTGTCCGTGGGCGGCCTGTTCATGGCCGGCTTCATTCCCGGCATTCTGATCGCGCTGGCCATGGCGGCCGTCAACTGGTGGGTCTGCAAGAAGCGCGACTACCGCAGCACCGAGCCGCGCCCCTCTGCTCGCGAGATGTGGAGCACCAGCTTCAAGGCGATCCCCGCGCTGATGCTCATCGTGCTCATCGTGGTCGGCATCCGCTTCGGCATCTTCACGCCCACGGAAGCCTCCGTCGTGGCCGTGTTCTATGCCCTGGTCTGCGGCAAATGGGTTTACCGCACGCTCAGGTGGTCGGCCCTGCCCGGCATCCTGGCGCGCTCGGCCATGCTCACGGCCTCGGTGCTGCTGGTGATGGCAACCTCGGCCGCCTTTGCCTGGGTGCTCACGGTGGAAGGCATTCCGCAGTATCTGTCCGAGCTGATCGTGAGCTGGGAACTCTCGCCCGTCATGTTCCTGATTGCCGTGAACATTCTGCTGCTGGTCTTCGGCATCTTCATGGAGCCACTGCCCGGCGTGATGATTCTGGTGCCCATTCTCGCGCCCATCGCCTTCAGCCTGGGCATCGATCCCACGCACTTCGCCATGGTGGTGATCGTCAACCTCACGCTGGGCATGATCACGCCGCCGGTCGGCGGCCTGCTGTTCGTGACGGCCGTATCGACGCGCGTGTCCATCACCGATCTGACGCGCGAGATGCCGCTGTTCCTGCTGGCCCACTTCGTCGTGCTGTGCCTGCTGACCTTCATCCCCGAGCTGTCGACCTGGCTGCCGCACACGCTGGGCTTCCAGTAAAGCGGACTGTGCTGGACCACAAGGCCTGCGTGCATCACGCGGGCCTTTTTTTCGATCAAATAATCGGTGCCGCTGCCCATGAACACCATGAACCTGCCTTGGCAGAAATGGCGCGGGTGAGGTGTGATGATGGTGAATTGTGTTTTGGAAGGACGCGCTGCATGCGCCGTATCGGCCGCCCTTGCGTGCGCGCTACAAGCGACGTTCACTCACTTCCACGCGCGCGCCCAGCCCCCCGAAATGCTGCACCAGGCGGTCCTTTTGCAAGACGCTGACGCTATCGTCGAGCAGCGTCAGCGGCAGCCGGGTCTTGAGTTTCAGCAGCTCCTGCGCAGACATCGTTGTGAAGATTTTCCTGAGCGCCAGCATGACCCTGGCCGGATCGGGCCCCAGCTCCAGCAGGCGCACGGTGTAGAAGATAGTGGAAGAGCGCGTTTCACGCGGCACAAGTGGCGCTTTGGCGGCCGTGGCCTGCACATGCGCCATCAACTCCTCAAGCGAGGCGAACAATAGCCTGGCCGCGCGGTGCGGCTCGTCATGCCACTTCCACAGCACAGGCACTTCGGGCCGGCTCATGTCACCGATCAGCGGGTCGCCATCCAGGCCATGGGTCAGCACCAGCCAGTGCGGGCTCCAGCCATCCGCCACCGCACCATCGATCCAGCGCAGATCACCGGGCGTGCTGGCCTTGAGATCCAGACCAAAGCGGTACTCACCAGTCTGAGACCACAGCCCCGCCGCATCGGTGGCACGCTGCATCGCGAGCCGGTTGCCCGCACCTTCACGCCATGCAGGAAGCTGCAACCACGGCAGCTCATCTTTCCAGCCAAGCGCCCAGGTCATCCAGGTCTGCACCGCCGGCGGCAGCGGTGGGCGCGCGATCTGCGCCATCCACGCGACACGCGAGGCCGCCAGCTCAGCCGGTGCAGGAAATCTGCCACGCGAGAAGGACATGGTGTGCGCCGCCTCCTACCGCGCCAGCACCGGCGCCAGTGCCTTGCCGGTGTGGGTGCCGATCTTCACCAGTTCCTCGGGAGTTCCCGTGGCCACGATGCGCCCGCCGTCCTTACCGCCTTCGGGGCCCAGATCGATGATCCAGTCCGCCTCGGCAATCACGTCGAGGTCATGCTCGATGACCACCACGCTGTGGCCGCCATCGACGAGGCGGTGCAGCACATGGATGAGCTTGTCCACATCGGCCATGTGCAGGCCCACGGTGGGCTCGTCCAGCACATACAGCGTGTGCGGAGCCTTCTGTCCGCGTCGGCCGATATCGTCGCGCACCTTGGTCAGCTCGGTCACCAGCTTGATGCGCTGTGCCTCGCCGCCCGACAGCGTGGGCGATGGCTGGCCCAGGGTCAGATAGCCCAGACCCACGTCTTTGAGCAACTGCAGCGGATGGGCAATCGAGGGCATGGAGGCGAAGAACTCCACGGCCTCATCGACCTCCATCTGCAGAACATCGCCAATGCTCTTGCCGCGCCAGCTCACGGCCAGCGTCTCGGGGTTGAAACGTGCGCCGTGGCAAACTTCGCAAGGCACTTTCACATCGGGCAGAAAGCTCATCTCGATGGTGCGCACGCCCTGCCCCTCGCAGGCCGGGCAACGGCCTTCACCGGTATTGAACGAGAAGCGGCCGGCCGCATAACCGCGGGCCTTGGCCTCCAGAGTCTCGGCGAACAGCTTGCGAATCGTGTCCCAGAAGCCGATATAGGTCGCGGGGCAGGAGCGCGGCGTCTTGCCGATCGGAGTCTGGTCGACTTCGAGCACGCGATCGATGGTTTCGAAGCCCTTGAGCCCCTTGCAGCCCACGAGCGCCGGCGACTTGCCGGCATCCATGGCATCGCGGCCGGCCTTGGTGGAGCGCTGCTGCACCCAGGCCGCCACATTGCTCAGCAGCACATCGCGCGCCAGCGTGGACTTGCCCGAGCCTGAAACGCCGGTCACGCCCACCAGGCGCTTGAGCGGAACGCGCGCGTCCACATTCTGCAGATTGTGCAGATTCGCGCCCAGCACCGTGAGCCAGTGCAATGCATCGCTGTCTTGCTGCACCACATTTTCAGTAGCAGCTACCGCTTTCTTTTTCTTGGTTTTAGATGGTTTTTTATCTGAAACCTCCATATCTCCGGCGTCAGAAGCTTCTGCATTAATAGCAGTCGGCTGCACCGGAGGCTCGCCTTCTCCCACCCACAGACGTGGCTTGAAAGGGTGGCGCATGGCGTGCAGCAGATAGCGCCCGGTGACCGAGTCCTTGGCTGCCATGATGTCGGCAACCGTGCCCTCGGCCACCAGACGGCCGCCGCGAATGCCGGCGCTGGGGCCGATGTCGATCACGTGATCGGCGCGGCGAATCGTGTCTTCGTCGTGCTCCACCACCACCAGCGTGTTGCCCTTGTCGCCGAGCTTGTGCAAGGCATTGAGCAGGATCTGGTTGTCGCGCGCATGCAGGCCGATGGTGGGCTCATCCAGCACATAGCAGACACCTTGCAGATTGCTTCCCAACTGCGCGGCCAGGCGGATGCGTTGGGCCTCGCCCCCGCTCAGGGTGGGAGCGCCGCGGTCCAGCGTCAGATAGTTGAGACCGACTTCTTCCAGGAATTCGAGACGGCTCTGGATCTCGGGGATCAGGTCGCGCGCAATATCGGCCTCGCGGCCCGTAAGCTCAAGACTCTGTATCCAGTGGCGCACATCGCTGACCGACAGCTGGGCGATATCGGTAATCGCCTCGTCGTGAAACTTCACGGCTCGCGCCACGGGGTTCAGACGTGTGCCGTGGCACTTGGGGCATTCCACCTCGGCCAGATCTTCCACTTCCTGGCCCTCGAACTTCACCTCCCGACCCCGGTTGTCGTCGGCCAGCAAGGTGTCGTCATAGACCTTGCGCTGGTCCTTGGTCAGCTTCACGCCCGTGCCCACGCAATCGGGGCACCAGCCATGCTTGCTGTTGTAGGAGAACAGACGCGGGTCCAGCTCGGCATAGCTGGTGGCGCAGATCGGGCAGGCACGCTGGGTGGAGAACACCTGCAACGCGCCGATGCCGGCCGTGCTCCGGCCGCCCTGCATGGCGTCGGCCAGGTTCTCGATGCCGGACAGCACATGCAGCACGCCCTTGCCGATTTCCAGCGCCTGGCGCAGATGGCCGCGCAACTCCTTCTCGTTGGCCGCGGTCACCGTCACGCTGGCCACGGGCAGCTCGATGGTGTGTTCCTTGAAGCGATCTATGCGCGGAAAGCCCGTGGTCGGCAGAAACTCACCGTCCACGCGCAGATGCGTGTAACCCTTGGGTCTGGCCCAGTCGGCCAGCTCGGTATAGACGCCCTTGCGGTTGACGACCAACGGACTCAGCAGGCCTATGGTCTGGCCGCGGAAATTCGTCATCAGCTGCGCGGCAATGCTTTCCTCGGTCTGCGGCTGCACGATGGCATCGTCGTGGATGCAGTGCTGCACGCCCAGCTTCACATAGAGCAGGCGCAGAAAGTGCCAGACCTCGGTGGTCGTGCCCACCGTGGACTTGCGACCGCCGCGCGACAGGCGCTGCTCGATGGCCACCGTGGGCGGTATGCCATAGACCGCATCGACCTCGGGACGTCCCGCAGGCTGCACGATGGAACGCGCATAGGCATTGAGCGATTCGAGATAGCGGCGCTGGCCTTCATTGAACAGGATGTCGAAAGCCAGCGTGGACTTGCCCGAACCCGACACCCCGGTCACCACATTGAACTTGCCGCGTGGCACATCCACGCTCAGGGACTTGAGGTTGTGTTCCTTGGCATTGACGATCTCGATCGCGTTCTTGGCCTGCGGCGCCTTTTCGGCCAGGGCCTTGCGCTGGGGCTTGTAGAGCATGGGAGCGACTTCGCGCACCGCCTCGCCGCCCACGCCCATGGCCAGGTCGTATTCGCGCAGGGCCTGGGCCGTGTGCGACTCCTTCACATGGCGCACCTCCTCAGGCGTGCCCTCAGCGACGATCAGACCGCCGCCATCACCGCCTTCAGGGCCCAGATCGATCAGCCAGTCGCTGGCGCGAATCACGTCCAGATTGTGCTCGATGACGATCAGCGAGTGGCCGGCTTCGAGCAGCTTGCGCAATGCGCGCATGAGCTTGGCGATATCTTCGAAATGCAGGCCGGTCGTGGGCTCGTCGAACAGGAACAGCGTGCCTTTCTTGGCCAGCGACTGCTTGGACTTGCTTTGCGCGCGAGCCGCTTCCGCGAGGAAGCCTGCCAGTTTCAAGCGCTGGGCCTCGCCGCCCGACAGCGTGGGCACGGGCTGACCCAGCTTCACATATTCCAGACCCACATCGACGATGGGCTGCAGAGCGCGGATCACATCGCGGTCCTGCGCAAACAGCAGCGCGGCTTCGGCCACAGTGAGCTCCAGCACATCGGCCACATTCAGCGGCTGGCCGTTGCGCTCGATTTTCACTTCCAGAATCTCGGGGCGATAGCGCGTGCCGTTGCAGTCCGGGCAGCGAAGATAGACATCCGAGAGGAACTGCATCTCCACATGCTCGAAGCCCGAGCCGCCGCAGGTCGGGCAGCGGCCGTCGCCGCTGTTGAAGCTGAACTTGGCAGCCGTGTAGCCGCGCTGGCGCGACAGCGGCGCGACGGCGAACAGCTCGCGGATCGCATCCCAGGCGCCCACATAGCTGACCGGGTTGGAGCGCGCCGTCTTGCCGATGGGCGACTGGTCCACGAACATCACATCGGCCAGATGGTCCGCGCCCAGCAGGCGCTCGAACGCACCCGCCGCATCGGTAGGCTTGCCGAAATGGCGCATCAGCGCAGGCACCAGCACATCCTGGATCAGCGTGGATTTGCCCGAGCCCGACACGCCGGTGATCGTGACCAGGCGCTGCAGCGGAAAGTCCACGTTGATATCGCGCAGATTGTGTTCGCGTGCGCCTTCGAGAATCAGGCGCGGCGTGCTCTCGGTCACCATGCGCTTGAGACCGAAGCCCACCTGCTTGCGCCCACCCAGATAGGCGCCAGTGAGGGTATCGGCCTTGCGCAGATCCTCGGGTGTGCCGTCGAACACGATCTGGCCGCCGCGTGCGCCAGGGCCCGGCCCCATGTCGATCATGCGGTCGGCGGCAAACATCACGGCCGGGTCATGCTCCACCACAACCAGCGTATTGCCCGCATCGCGCAGGCGCTGCATGGCTTCGGTGATGCGCTCCATATCGCGCGGGTGCAGACCTATCGATGGCTCGTCGAGCACGAACAAGGTATTGACCAGCGAAGTGCCCAAAGCGGTGGTCAGATTGATGCGCTGCACCTCGCCACCGCTCAGCGTGCGGCTCTGGCGGTCCAGCGTGAGATAGCCTATGCCCACATCGCACAGATACTGCAGCCGCGTCATGACTTCTGCATGCAGCATCCTCAATGCCTGGGCTTCACCATCATTTTTGACGGCATCGCTGTCTGGCGCCAGCTGCGCAAAGAAGTCACGCAGGCGCGTGATCGGCAAGCGCATCAGATCGTGCAGACACAGGCCAGGCAGGCTGTCGAGCTGCTCTCGGCTCCAGCCCACTGCCTGAGGCATGAAGCGCTGGTATCTGCCGCTGTCGTCGCCGGGCGGCAGCACGGCATCCGCAGCCTGCTTGCCTCCTATGCGCCAGAGCAGGCTTTCGGTCTTGAGACGCGCACCTCCGCATGTCGGGCATTCGGTATAGCTGCGGTACTTGGACAGCAGCACCCGGATATGCATCTTGTAGGCCTTGCTTTCGAGATACTCGAAGAAGCGGCGAATGCCATACCAGGTCTGGCTCCACTTGCCGTTCCAGTTGGGCGAGCCCTCGATCACCCAGTCCTTCTGCTCCCGGGTCAGCTTGGACCAGGCCGTATCGCGTGGAATGCCCTCGGCCTCGGAATGGCGCATCAGGTCGTCCTGAATCTCCTTCCAGGCTGGCGTCTGGATCGGCTTGATGACACCGGTGCGCAAGGTGAGCTTTTCATTGGGAATCACCAGTCCCCAGTCGACCCCGATGACTCGGCCGAAACCACGGCAGGCATCGCAGGCACCCACCGCGGAGTTGAACGAGAACAGCGAGGGAATCGGCTCCTGGTAAGTCAGATTGCTCTCGGGGCAATGCAGACCCAGCGAGAACTTCCACAGCTCGGGCTCGGTCGCCTCAACACCGCTCTCGGGCAACACATAGACCGTGAGCCTGCCGCTGCCGCGCTTGAGGCCCACCTCGATCGCCTCCATGGCGCGGGACCGCTCGGCCTTGCCGAGGCGAAAGCGGTCGGCAATCACATCCAGCACCTTGATCTTCTCGGGGGCTGGCTTGGCCTTTTTCTTGCCCTTGGCGACCTCATCAGCTGCTGGGTGAGCGCGCTCCACTTCGCGCTCGGCCTGCACCTTGGTGAAGCCGCTGGCAGACAGCCATTGCTCCACCTCTTCGGCCGAGGTATTGGCCGGCAGCTCCACCGGGAAGGTAATGGCAATGCGCGGATCGCCCGCGGCCTCGCAGCGCTGGGCCAATTCGGCATAAATGCTGTCCGCCGTATCGTGGCGCACCGGCAGGGCCGTCCTGCTGTCGAACAACTGGGCCGCGCGCGCAAACAGCAGCTTGAGGTGATCGTTGATCTCCGTCATCGTGCCCACGGTGGAACGCGAGTTGCGCACCGGATTGGTCTGGTCGATGGCAATCGCTGGCGGCACACCCTCGACCTTGTCCACGGCCGGCTTGTCCATGCGATCGAGGAACTGGCGCGCATAGGCGGAGAAGGTCTCGACATAGCGGCGCTGACCTTCGGCGTACAGCGTGTCGAACACCAGACTGGACTTGCCCGAGCCGCTGGGGCCGGTGACTACGGTCAGCTCACCAGTACGGATATCGATGTCCAGATTGCGAAGATTGTGCTGGCGAGCACCACGGATACGGATCAGGCCCTGCGTCATGTTCTGCGGTCTTTTCTATGGAGGCCAAACATTCTAGGCAGTCCTGGCATGAGCCTTGGGTGCGCATGTGCATTACCGTTTCAGCGTACAGCCAGGGCCGGCGCAAAAAAGCCCCGGCTGGCGGGGCTTTGATCGAGTGCTGCTGCCTTCATTTGGACTCTGCCGGTGCATGAATCGCATCCGCGCCATGCTTTTCTCCACTCATATCCACCTTGTCGCCCGCCTTCATGATGACAAACAGCGCCACGGCAGCAAACACCACAAAACCAATCGCCAGCTTCCACATATCAGTCTCCAGAGTGTTATGAATAAACAGCTGGTGCAGCCGCTCGTGCCACGCCAGTCAGCACGACCATTGAGCCTGAGCGAGTTTGCGCGTGGCTTACTGCCAGACAGGCTGCACATAAGAAAAAACCCCATGCCTTGCGACATGGGGTATGAACTTGGAGTAATGGTCTGCATTATCAGCTGCAGCTGCTGGAGACACCGCTTACGCGGTGCACAAATTAGAAGTTGTGGCGGATACCCACGGCGATGGAGCTGAAGTCCTTGCCAGCTGGTGCGTTATATGCAGCACCGCTGTCGTTGTTCACACGGGTGTAGTAACCGTAAACCTTGGAGCGCTTGCTCAGGTTGTAGTTGTAGCCCAGAGTCCACTGGGTAGCTGCGGAGTCGGCAACCTTGCTCCACTTGTTGGCGTGACCAACGTTCACGTGGAACTCGGAAGCACCCATGGTGTACATACCGGACAGGCGGAAGTTGTTGCGTGTGCCGATCAGGTCTTGGTCATTGCGCTGGTAGTAGGCGCCAACCGTGAACTGACCAAATGTGTACAGACCGCGCAGTGCGGCTTGCCAGTTGTCGCCCACCTTGCTGAAACCGGCACCCAGGTGCAGAGGACCGGTGGCGTAGTTTGCAGCCAGATCGTAGCCGTTCTTGCGAGGACCGACCGTGGGATCCTTCTCGTGCATAGACACGGAGGCATCCACCGTCAGGCCGCCCATGTTGGGGGTGCGATAGCCGATCTTGTTCTTGGTGCTCAGACCGCCAAACCAGACGGGATCGTAGTACAGCGCATCGGAAGAAGAACCGGTGTCGTGGTTGTGCATGCTGATGTAGTCAGCAGTTGCGTAGTAGGACTCGGGAACGAAGTTGCCCAGACGGATCATGCCGAAGCCGCCGGACAGGTTCACTTCGCTCTGACGCGCAAAGGACATGCCGGTGGTGGGATGGGTCCAGGCGGAACCGGTACCGGTGTCGGAGTTGAAGCCGGACTCCAGGGTGAAGCCAGCCTTCAGGCCGCCACCCAGATCTTCGGTACCGCGAATGCCCCAGCGGGAAGCATTGTTGTACAGGCCGGACACCGACTCATCGCCCACCTTCTGGCGTTCGACTGTGGTGTTGATACGGCCGTACAGCGTCACGCTGCTCTGTGCCATTGCGGTGGTTGCGCCCATCACAGCCAGTGCGGCCAGTGCGATGCGAGTCATCTTGGTCATTCAGTGCTCCTATGTCCTGGGATAGTGTTTTTTGCACCGCATTGGCTTGTAGGTTGTCGGCCCTCTCGCGGCTAGGTGTGATTCTAGGTTGGCCCCTCTCAAAAGCATGATTTCCATCGCAAAAAAGTAACGCAATGATGCTTTGTTGCCACACTGCTGTAACCCACTAGTGCTGAAGCAAACAAAAAAGACCTGCAAAGCACAAGCCTTGCAGATCTTTGATGCGATGCTGCATAAATTGCAGCATCAGCGCCTGGCATCAGTCTTCGGCGTAGATGTCGCGATCCTTGGTTTCGGGCACGAACAGCGTGCCGATCACGGCCGTCACACCAGCGATGATGATGGGGTACCAGAGACCGTTGTACATATTGCCGGTCTGCGCCACGATGGCGAAGGACATGGTGGGCAGCAGACCGCCAAACCAGCCGTTGCCGATGTGATAAGGCAAGCTCATCGAGGTGTAGCGGATGCGTGTCGGGAACAGCTCCACCAGCATGGCCGCGATGGGGCCGTAGACCATGGTCACCAGCAGCACCAGATAGGTCAGGATCACGATCATCATGACCTTGTTCATCTTGGCGGGGTCGGCCTTGGTGGGATAGCCATCCTTGGCCAGTTCTGCCGCCACAGTCTTCTTGAACGCACCGTCCTTGGCCTTGGCGTCTTCAGGGCTCAGGCCCTTGAGCGAGAACGAAGGAATCTCGGTCGCGCCGATACGGATCACGGCCTGCGTGCCTGCTGGCGCATCTTCGTTTTCATAGCTCACGGAACCCGCGGCCAGCACCTGCTTGGCCACGTCGCAGGAGCTGGTGAACTTGCTCGTACCTGTGGGGTTGAACTGGAAGGAGCACTCCGCAGGATCGGCCACGATGACCACCTTGTTCTTGGCTTGAGCCGCAGCCAGATCGGGGTTGGCAGCTTCGGTCAGCGCCTTGAAGACGGGGAAATAGGTCAACACGGCCAGAATGCAGCCCAGCATGATGATGGGCTTGCGGCCGATCTTGTCGGACAGCGTGCCGAAGATCACAAAGAAAGGCGTGCCGATCAGCAGTGCGGCGGCAATCATCAGATTGGCCGTCACGGCATCGACCTTGAGCTGCTGCGTCAGAAAGAACAGCGCATAGAACTGGCCGGTATACCAGACCACAGCCTGGCCGGCAGTCAGGCCGACCAGCGCCAGAATCACGATCTTGAGGTTCTTCCACTGACCGAACGACTCAGTCAGAGGCGCCTTGGACACCTTGCCCTCGGCCTTCATCTTCTGGAAGGCTGGAGACTCGGACAGCGTCATGCGAATCCAGACCGAGATGGCCAGCAGCAAAATGGAAACCAGGAAGGGAATGCGCCAGCCCCAGTCGGCAAACTTCTCTTCGCCCATCGAGGTACGCACACCCAGAATCACCAGCAGCGACAGGAACAGGCCCAGCGTTGCCGTGGTCTGGATCCACGAGGTGTAAGCACCGCGCTTGCCATGCGGCGCATGCTCTGCCACATAGGTGGCAGCGCCGCCGTACTCACCGCCCAGGGCCAGACCTTGCAGCATGCGCAGCGCGATCAGGATGACGGGTGCGGCCACGCCAATGCTGGCGTAGTTGGGCAAGATGCCGACGATGAAGGTGGACAGGCCCATGATCAGGATCGTCACCAGGAAGGTGTACTTGCGCCCGATCATGTCGCCCAGACGGCCGAACACCAGCGCGCCGAAGGGGCGCACGATGAAGCCTGCCGCAAAGGCCAGCAACGCGAAGATGAAGGCCGATCCCGCATCCAGACCGCTGAAGAACTGCTTGGCGATGATGGCTGCCAGAGATCCGTACAGATAGAAGTCGTACCACTCGAAAACGGTTCCGAGGGAAGACGCAAAGATGACTTTGCGCTCTTCCGGGCTCATCGGCCTTGGGGCCGATTTACCTCCCATATGTGCTGTCGCATTGATGGCCATGTTTGTCTCCTAGGTTTTGGAATTTCAGGCGCTGCCAACTCACCTGTTTGCCCAATATCAAAGCGACAACTGACCGCTAACTTACAAAAAAATGCTTCTCAAAAATTCAAGACTGGGCATTACCCGACCCTCTCCGCACTTACCCGGATTGGTTTTTTTTTGATGTGAAAAACCAGGGGCAAACACCGATATCGTAAGTAAGGAGACGGTCAGACGGGCTTCTCAGAATGCATCGCAAGCAAGCCACCGAGCACCTGATGGCAGGCTGGAAAACTTCAAAGGAGACAACGCTGTGCGAGACCCGGTGATAGAGACAATCCAAAGCAACCCCGCCTACCAGCAGCTGCGCCGCAAGCGCAATCGCCTCGGCCTGGCGCTGACCGTCCTGATGCTGATCGTGTACTACGGCTATGTTGCGCTGATCGCATTCGACAAGGAATTCCTGGCCCGGCCCATAGGCGCTGGAGTGACCACGCTGGGCATTCCCATCGGCATGGGCGTCATCATTTTTTCCGTGATCATTACCGGCCTCTATGTGCGCCGCGCCAACAACGAGTTTGATCAGCTCACCCGCGACATTCTCAAAGGCATCAAGCAATGAAGCAGCGCATCTCTTCCCAATGGCTGGCGGGCGCTGCGGCGCTGGTCGCGACAGCTCCCGTGCTGGCCGCCGGCGGCGACGTCGGCAACGCCGCCAAGCAGGCCACCAACTGGACGGCCATCATCATGTTCACCGCCTTTGTGGTGGCAACCCTGTGGATCACCAAATGGGCGGCGGGCCGCACCAAGTCGGCTTCCGATTTCTATACCGCAGGTGGCGGCATCACCGGCTTTCAGAATGGTCTGGCGATTGCGGGCGACTATATGTCCGCCGCCTCCTTCCTCGGCATCTCGGCCTCCGTCATGGCCAGCGGCTATGACGGCCTGATCTACTCCATCGGCTTTCTGGTCGGCTGGCCTCTGCTCACCTTCCTGCTGGCCGAGCGCCTGCGCAATCTGGGCCGCTTCACCTTTGCCGATGTGGCCGGCTACCGCTTTGCGCAGACGCCGTTCCGCATTTTTGCCTCCTGCGGCACGCTGGTCGTGGTGGCCTTCTATCTGATTGCCCAGATGGTCGGCGCCGGCCAGCTCATCAAGCTGCTGTTCGGTCTGGACTACTGGATCGCGGTGGTACTGGTGGGCGCGCTGATGATGATCTATGTGCTGTTCGGCGGCATGACGGCCACCACCTGGGTGCAGATCATCAAGGCCTGCCTGCTGCTGGCCGGCGTGACCTTCATGGGCTTCATGGTGCTGGCCAAGTACGGCTTCAGCCCCGAGGCACTGTTTGCCGAAGGTGTGAAGGTGCGCACCCAGATCGCCGCAAATGGCGGCGCAGAGCCATCCGTTGCGGAAAAGCTCGGCCTGGCCATCATGGGACCGGGCGGCTTCATCAAGGACCCGATCTCCGCCATCAGCTTCGGCATGGCGCTGATGTTCGGCACGCTGGGCCTGCCCCACATCCTGATGCGCTTCTTCACCGTGCCTGACGCCAAGGAAGCACGCAAGAGCGTGTTCTGGGCCACGACCTGGATCGGCTACTTCTATGTGCTGATCTTCATCATCGGCTTCGGCGCCATCACCCTGGTGCTCACCAACCCCGAAATGGCGGACACGGCCAAGGGCGTGATCCACGGCGGCGCAGGCACGGCCAATATGGCGGCCGTGCTGGTGGCCAAGACCGTGGGCGGCGATGTGTTCTACGGCTTCATCTCGGCCGTGGCCTTTGCCACGATTCTCGCCGTGGTCGCAGGTCTGACCCTGTCCGGCGCCTCGGCCGTCTCGCACGACCTCTACGCCACCGTCATCAAGAAGGGCAAGGCCGACAGCGCCTCCGAACTCAAGGTCTCGCGCATCACCACGCTGTGCCTGGGCTTTGTGGCCGTGCTGCTGGGCATTGTGTTCGAGAAGCAGAACATCGCCTTCATGGTCTCGCTGGCCTTTGCCGTGGCGGCTTCCGCCAACTTCCCGCCGCTGCTGCTGTCGGTGCTGTGGAAGAACTGCACCACCAAGGGCGCCGTCATCGGCGGCTTCATGGGCCTGGTCTCCTCCGTGGGTCTGACCATCGTCTCGCCCTCGGTGTGGGAAGCGACTCTGGGCCATCCCGCCGGCTCGGCCTGGTTCCCCTACGCCTCGCCCGCACTGTTCTCCATGGCAATCGGCTTCTTCGGCGTGTGGCTGTTCTCCGTGCTCGACAAGAGCGCTCAGGCGGCCAAGGAGCGCGCCGTGTTCCCTGCGCAGCAAGTGCGCTCGGAAACCGGTCTGGGTGCCGCAGGCGCATCGGGCCACTGATGATGTGAATGGCTTGGCACCATGCCAGGCCCCGGCAGGAATCTGCCCTCACCTAGGCCCGCAGAGACCTCCACGGTTTCTGCGGGCCTTGCTCATTCCACGTCCAGCCCGCCGGACTGCGCCAGCTCGAACAGCAGCTCCCGTGACCATTGGTGCCCCGCAGAGCGATGGGTGCGCGCATGCCAGGCGGCCGTCTTGGTAAAGCCCGGAATTTCCAGCGGCGGCTCCAGCACCACCAGCCCCGAGTCGGGCTTGACCAGCCGCCTGGGCACGACGGCAATCAGATCGCAGCTGCGCAGGATTTCGGGCAGCACCAGAAAGCTGGTCACGGACAGCGCCACACGCCGCTTGCGGCCCAGACGCTCCAGCGCCTCGTCCGTCACACCATGAAAACTGCCTCCGTCATAGGACACCAGCGCATGATCCAGAGCGCAGAAGCGCTCCAGTGACAGGCCACGCCGGCGCGCATCGGGATGGCCCTGGCGCATCACGCAGACATAGCGTTCGTCGAACAGCCGGCGCGCATGCAGATCGGGAGCCGTGCGCTCCGGCGTGATCAGCGCCAGGTCGATATCGCCGCGCTCCAGCCGCTCGTGCAGCGGCAGATGCTGGGCCGGCACCACGGCCACGCACAGACCGGGCGCGCGCTGGCGCAACACGGCCAGAAACGGCAGCACCACCGCCTGCAGCGCGTAATCCGTGGCGGCAATGCGCAGCGTCATATGCGCCGTGGCCGGATCAAAGGCCTGGGGGCGCAACAGCGCTTCGGCATTGCACAGCAATTCCTTGAGCGGCCCTGCCAGTGCCAGCGCGCGCAGCGTGGGGGCTATGCCGCGCTGCGTGCGCACGAACAAGGGATCGTCGAAGCTCTCGCGCAGCCGCGTCAGCATGCCGCTGACCGCCGGCTGGGTCAGCGCCAGACGCTCGGCAGCGCGCGTCACGCTGCGCTCGTCCAGCAGCGCATCCAGGGCTTTGAGCAGATTCAGGTCCAGACTCTTGATATCAGTCGGCATGATTTCACAAATCATAAATATCGATTGGATTTATTTCACCACAACCCCCATCATTTCCCCATTCCCTTCGACAGAAGCCCTGCATGCACCGCATTCACTGGCCCGCCGACTACATGACGGGCACCACCGCAAACTTCGTCTCCAGCGAGCTCATTGCCCGGGGCCTGTATCCGCCGCTTTCCGAGCCCTGATGCCCTTGATTTTTTGATAGCTGTCAGCACCTTCATTCATTGAATTTCAGTTTGATTTCATGCTGAAAACAGGCCATGAAAAGCGCCAGGCGCTATCAAACCTTTTGCATCCTGCATTGCCGCAGGACTGCTGGCTCATTCCATTCGCACCACCGATACTTCGCATGTCTGCACTCTTTACCCCTTTCACACTCAAAAGCCTGACCCTGCGCAACCGCATCGCCATTCCGCCGATGTGCCAGTACAGCGCCGTGGACGGTCTCACCAATGACTGGCACCAGGTCCACTACGCCTCCATGGCGCGCGGCGGCGCGGGGCTGGTGATCGTCGAAGCCACGGGCGTGTCGCCCGAAGGCCGCATCTCGCCCGACTGCACCGGCCTGTGGAATGACGGCCAGATCGACGGCATGTCGCGCATTGCCGCCGGCATCAAAGCCGCAGGCGCCGTGCCCGGCATCCAGATCGGCCATGCCGGACGCAAGGCCAGCGCCAACAATCCCTGGGAAGGCGACGACCATATTGCCGAAGGCGATGCCCGCGGCTGGCAGCCGATTGCGCCATCGGCAATCGCCTTTGGCGGCGGCCTGCCCCGTGTTCCTCGCGCCATGACGCTTGCGGACATCGCCCGCGTGCAGGACGACTTTGTAGCGGCGGCCCGCCGCGCGCTTGCGGCCGGCTTCGAATGGCTGGAGCTGCACTTTGCCCACGGCTATCTGGCCCAGAGCTTTTTCTCGCCCCACAGCAACCAGCGCGACGACGCCTATGGCGGCAGCTTCAGCAACCGCGCCCGCTTTCTGCTGGAGACCGTGGCCAAGGTGCGCGAGGTCTGGCCCGAGCATCTGCCGCTGACCGCGCGTTTCGGCGTCATCGAGTACGACGGCCGCGACGAAGAAACCCTGGAGGAATCGATTGCCGTGACGCGCCAGATGCGCGAGCGCGGCCTGGACCTGCTCAATGTCAGCGTCAACTTCGTGATTCCCGATGTGAAGATTCCCTGGGGAACGCCCGCCTTCCTCGCTCCCATCGCCCAGCGCGTGAGCCGCAGCGCCGGCCTGCCCGTGGCCTCAGGTTGGGGCATGGATGATCCACAGATTGCCGAGCGCATCGTGGCCGACGGCCAGGTCGATCTGGTGATGATCGGCCGCGCCCATCTGGCCAATCCGCACTACGCCTACCAGCTGGCGCAAAGCCTGGGCGTTGCCCGTCCCGACTGGACGCTGCCCGCTCCCTATGCCCATTGGCTGGAACGCTATCGCGGCGCCGCCAAGCAGGCCACAGCCTGAGAGCCGGCCGTCGCCCCTTCACGCGCCAAAGATATCGACCGCAAGGAGGCCGGGCTGCCTGCGCTCCTGCGCCATGCAGTCGGCGAAGGTTTTCACCGGCGGCCCGCCCCACGACCAGCACCGCAGAACTGGATGCCACCGCGCGCAAGGGCGGGAAAAAGCGCACCGCATCGATGCCTCGCCCGCCCGCAGCAAAGCCCACAGCCAGTCTCATCGGCCTTGCAAGGCAGGCGCCGGCTCAGGAGACGCTGGCGCGCTCCAGCACCGCCAGCACGTTGCGCGCCGCTCCCACTCCCATGTTCACATAGGCATCCGAGGTCACGCCGCCGATGTGCGGGCTGAGGATGAAACCCGGCTGGTGCAGGAACGGGTGGCCAGCCGCCATGGGCTCAACGGCAAAGCTGTCCAGGCCTGCGGCGCTGACCTGGCCTTGCTGGACGGCGGCCAGCAGCGCGGCCTCGTCGATGAGACCGCCGCGCGCGGTGTTGACCACAATCACGCCGCGCCTGCAGCACGCCAGAGTTGCGGCGTTGAGCAGGTTGCGGTTGTCGTCGGTCAGCGGGCAGTGCAGCGAGATCGCATCGCTTTCGCGCCACAGCGTATCCAGCTCCACGGCCTGCACGTAGCCGGGCAGCTGGCCTGCAAAGGGATCGAAGCCGATCACACGCATGCCCAGTGCATCGGCCATCTTCGCAAAGCGCAGGCCTATGGCACCCAGGCCGACCAGGCCCACGGTGCGCCCGGCCAGTTCCAGGCTTTTGTGCGTGGCCTTGTCCCAATGGCCGGAGTGCATGCGCGAGTCCAGCTGCACCACCGACTTGGCGCAGGCCAGCAGCAGGGCCAGGGCCTGTTCGGCCACGGCCGCCGCGTTGGCGCCGGCCGCCGCCACGACCTCGATGCCGCGCTGCGCGGCCTCGGCCTTGTCTATGGTGTCCGTGCCGCTGCCGTGCTTGGAAATCACCTTGAGCGAAGGTCCGGCATCCATGACTGCGGCCCCCACCTTGCCGTAGCGCACGATGATGGCGACGGGATCATGCCGGCGGCACAGGGCCACCAGGTCTTGCTCGGTGGGCGTCCTGCCCGCGTAGACTATGTCGTGGCCTTGCAGCAGATCCAGTGCCTGCTGCGCCAGGTCGGCGCCCGTGACGATGATGGTGCTCACAGCGTCTCTCCTTCCTTGAGCACGCCGGCCGCGCGCAGCGCGGCGGGCAGCCACTTCGAGGCCGTGTCGCCGCGGGCGATGGCCTCGATGCGCGCGGCCTCGTCGGCCACTTTCCTGTCGGCCAGCGCCAGCATGGCGGGCGCCTTGGCGCGCTCGATCACGACCACGCCGTCGGCGTCGCCCACCACCAGGTCGCCCGGGTTCACCATCGCACCGCCGCAGGAGATGGGGTGATTGATGCGACCGGGCACGAACTTGGTCGGACCTGCAGGATTGAAGCCGGCGCTGAACACCGCAAAGCCCAGCTCCAGCAGCTCCAGCTTGTCGCGGATCGCGCCATCCACGATCACGCCGCCAAGGCCTTTCTTCTTGCAGGCGCTGAGCATCAGCGTACCCATCAGGGCCGCAGTCTGGTCTCCCTTGCCGTCGATGACCAGGATATCGCCGGGCTTGGCCAGGGCGATGGCGGCGTGGATCATCAGGTTGTCTCCGGGGCGCACCTCGACGGTGAAGGCCGGGCCGGCGAGCTTCATGTCCTGGTGCACGGGTGCCACGCGTGCGTTCATGGTGCCGCGGCGGCCGGCCACGTCGGCCAGGATGGCGGCCTGAAAGCCCGAGGCCTTCTGGACGACCTCGGCGCTGACGCGCTCGAAGTCACGGATGATTTCTGGAAGTTGGCTCATGATGGTTAGGTCCGCGGTTCGGTCCGGTTGCAGAGGTGAAAGTGAAGAAGGAGCAGGAGTGGCAGGGCACACCGCGTCCTGCCCGCAAGGGCACATGCCAGGCATGTGCACCAGGCATGGCGCGGCAGGTGTGCTCGGTGGGCGCTTTGTCGGCGCGATGGCACGTTGGCCTGATCGGCCTCAGTCCAGGCTGGCGCCCGAGTCCTTGACGATGCGGCCCCAGCGCGGCACCTCGGTGCGCAGCAGCTGGGCGAAGGCCTGGGGCGTGCCGCCCAGCACGTCGCCGCCCTCGGAGCGCAGCTTCTCGACCACATCGGCCTGCTTCAGGGCCAGGTTGATGGCCTTGTTGAGCTGCTGCACGATGGCCTCGGGCGTGCCCGCAGGCGCCAGCACGCCGTACCAGGAGCTGGCCTCGAAGTCCTTGTAGCCGAGCTCGGCCAGCGTGGGCGTGTCGGGCAACTGGCTGGAGCGCGCCAGCGAGGTCACGACAATGGGCCGCAGCTTGCCGTTGCGCACCTGGCCAAGCAGCGTGGGAATGGCGGACATGTACAGGTCGATCTGTCCGCCCACCAGGTCCGTCATGGCCTGGCCTGCTCCCTTGTAGGGCACATGGCGCAGGCTCATGCCCGAGATCTTCTGGGCCTGCTCGCCCGCCAGATGGGCCACTGTGCCGTTCCCCGAATAGCCCAGGGTGATGCCGTCGGGCCTGGCCTTGGCCGCCGTCACCAGATCGGCAAAGGTCTTGTAGGGCGTGTTGGCGGGAGCGGCCATGACGATGGGCGCCGAGGACACCAGGGCCACGGGCGCCAGGCTCTTGATCGGGTCGTAGGGCAGCTTGGCGTAGAGCCAGGGGTTGATGGCGAGATTGCTGGTCTGGCCCATGACCAGGGTGTAGCCATCGGGCGCGGCCTTGGCTGCGGCATCCACGCCCAGGTTGCCGCCCGCGCCGGGGCGGTTGTCCACCACCACGCTCCACTTGTTCTGCTCGGCCATCTTCTGGGCCACGGTGCGCGCAATCA
This sequence comes from Comamonas sp. A7-5, assembly GCF_039581385.1. Lineage (NCBI taxonomy): Bacteria > Pseudomonadati > Pseudomonadota > Betaproteobacteria > Burkholderiales > Comamonadaceae > Comamonas > Comamonas sp. A7-5. The sequence goes on along the minus strand of NZ_JBCPWO010000002.1, from coordinate 43,329 downwards.
TGTCCGTGCCGCCGCCAGGCGGGAACGGCACGATCAGGCGGATCGGCTTGGCCGGATAGGCCGGCTGCGCCAGCGCGCTGTCGAAGGGAGTGACTACAGCCACGAAGCCGAGCACGGCGGCATGCAGGGCGCGCGAAAGCGGGCGAAAGTTCATCTGTTGTCTCCTGTTGGTCGCTTTGAAGCGTGTTCTGATGCGTGCGGCCGGAATCCCCGACCGCTGGAGGCGACTGTAGGCAAACGTTTCAACCCATACAATGCTGTTTCGCAGAATGAAACGCATTGCACCATGAGCAACCCCACCCAATCCGCACAGAAGTCCGGCGACGGCGTCATCGCCGTCACCCGCGCACTGCAGCTGCTCGAGGCCTTTGCGCTGGGCGAATCCCATCTTTCGCTGGCCGAACTCAGCCGGCGCTGCGGCCTGCACAAGACCACGGTGCTGCGGCTGGCGCGCACGCTGGCCCAGTCGGGCTACATGGTGCAGCGCGAGGACGGGGAATGGCGGCTGGGCCCTTCCTCGGGCTGGCTGGGCGCGCGCTACCAGGCCGGCTTCGATGTGCAGAACGTGCTGGAGCCCGCGCTGCGCGAGCTCACCCAACTCAGCGGCGAGAGCGCCGCCTTCTACGTGCGCGAGGGCCATGTGCGTACCTGCCTGGTACGCGTGGAAGGGCCGCAGGCCCTGCGCCACCATGCGCGCATGGGCGAGGGGTTGCCACTGGACAAAGGCTCGCCGGGCCGCGTCATCCTGGCGTTCTCGGGCGAGCCCGGCGAGATCTACGAGCAGATCCGCCAAAAGGGCTACCACTGCTCCATCGGCGAGCGCGAGCAAGGTGTGGCGACGGTCTCGGCGCCGGTGTTCGGCATGCACTGGCGGCTCATGGGATCGGTCTGCATCTCAGGCCCCGCATCGCGCCTGCCCGAGGCCAGGCTCGAAGCCCTGGCCCGGACCGTGATCGCCGCAGCCAACAAGCTGTCCTATGCGCTGGCAGGCAATTCCGCCACACCGGCCGCCAGCCCCGTGCGCGCCACGCAGTGGCATCCCTGAGCGCAGGGGAGCGGCCTCGAAAGGATCTATTTTTGTCGGAGTGATGATTCAAAAACAATAGCTTTTCTCGCTTTCTGGAATTGAAATTCAGATACTTTTGTATCTGAGCTACTTGTCCATCAAGCGGTAGAAGCTATCTTTTTATGCAATGGCTGCGCTCGAGCGAGCTCAGCGCGCCCAGGCGCAGCCGCCATCCACGACCAGGGTGGAGCCCACCACATAGTCGCCGGCGCGCGAGGCCAGGAAGATGGCGGCGCCGGCCATATCCTCGGGCTCGCCGATGCGGCCCAGGGGCACGCGCCCCGCGGCCTCGTCCGCATGGTCGCGCGCGTTCTTGTTCATCTCCGAGGCGAACGGGCCGGGCGCGATGGCGCTGACCACGATGCGCTCGGGCGCCAGGCGCAGGGCCATGCGCTTGGTCAGGTGGATCAGGCCGGCCTTGCTGGCCGCGTAGGAGTAGGTCTCCCAGGAGTTGACCGAGACGCCGTCGATGGAGGCGATGTTGATGACCTTGGCCAACTGCGCGCCCGCGGCCGACTTGCGCAGCATGGGCGTGAGCGCCTGGGTCAGGAAGAAGGGCGACTTCATGTTCAGGTCCACGACCTTGTCCCAGCCGCTTTCGGGAAATTCGTCATAGGGCGCGCCCCAGGCCGCGCCCGCGTTGTTGACTAGGATGCCCAGCTGATCTTCGTGCGCCGCATAGGCATCGACCAGCGACTTCACGCCGTCCATGGTGGACACGTCGGCAGGCAGCGAAACGCAGTGGCCCAGCTCCGACAGCTCGCGCGCCGTCTGGTCGCAGGCCTCGGCCTTGCGCGCCGAGATGTACACGCGCGCGCCCTGGCGCACAAAGCCTTCGGCGATCATGCGGCCGATACCGCGCGAACCACCGGTGACAAGAGCCGTGCGGCCCTTGAGCGAAAACATCTGCTGGGTATCCATGGTGCGGGTCTCCTTGATGGTCTTGAAAACCGCACCAGCTTATGCAAGGCCCGCCACGCCCGGCGTCGCCTAGGCGCCATGGCCGATGCCAAAGAGAAAGCACCGTCCTGCGTGTCGATCCCGGCTCCGGCCCCACACCTGCAGCCCTATTCCAGTCCCCAGGATATGCCGGCTGTAGTCTCCCACTGCTGCGCAAACCACTCGTCGCCACGCAGATAGGCCTGCAGCATGGGCAAGGCATCAAGGCCCCAGAAAACATGCTCGTCCACCACCCATGCCGGCACGCCGAATACGCCGGCCTGCTGCGCCTGTTCGGTATTGCTGCGCAGCCATTGTTTGACCTCGGCACTGTCCTCTTCCTGGCGCAGTTGCTCCTTCAACTGCGCGCGCAGTTGCTGCAGGCGCTGCGCATCATTGGCCTCATGTCCGCCCTGCCAGACATGCTGCATCACGGCCTGCGCCACAAAGCGGTTGATGCTGCCGTCACGCCCATGTGCCAGCGCCAGGCGCAGCAGCGGCAGCGGCTTGAACGGATGCCGGGCCGGCATCTGCAGAGGTATGCCCAGCGACCGGCCAAGCCATGTGACATGGCGGTAGGTCCAGGTGCGCTTGGCAGGAATGCCGGCCGGTCCGGGGTTGGCATTGCCTTGCAGCAAGGCACCCAGCAGCACCGGGCGGTAATCAACGTGATAGCTGAGCCCTTGCAGCGCCTTGGGCATTTGCTCCAGCGCCAGCCATGCATAGGGCGACACAAAGTCCAGATAACAGGTGATGTGCTTCATGTCGGCTCTCCTCAAAGAGTGATCAGATCTCGGCTTTGCGCGGGTCCTCGAGGCCGGCGCGCTGCAGCAGTTGGCCCCAGATCTGCAGACGCAGCTCGGTATCGCCCTTCGACCAGGCGCGAATCTCGTCAATGGTTCTGAAGCAGCCCTGGCAATGGCTGCGGTCCACCGTCATGCGACAGACGTTGATGCAGGGCGAAGCCACGGGCTGGTCGGCCTCTGCCCAGACCAGGGCCACCTCGGCCTTGGCGGCAAGTTGTGCCAGTTGCTGGGCCTGCTGTGCCTGCTGCTCCTGAAGAAGTTCCGTGCTCATGCCTGCTCCACCACGTCCGACCAGGGGGCTGCGGTCAGCGCCTGCAGCTGCGCGGGCGATGCGGGAAACACGCCGTGAGGATGGCCTGCTGCGGCCCACACCGTCTCGAAACGCTGCAATTCGGCATCCATCAAGGTGACGACCTTGGTGGCATGAGCCACGGGGCTGACGCCGCCAATCGAGAAACCCGTGCTGGACTTGACGAAATCCGCATCGGCGCGGCCGACCTTGCCCACCAGCTGCGTCACTTTCTTTTCATCGACACGCCTGTCGCCCGAGGCCACGACCAGCACGGCCGCGCCATCGCTCCTGCGCTTGAAGATGATGCTCTTGGCCACCTGCCCGACCAGAATGCTGAGCTGATCGGCGGCCTCCTGGGCGGTACGCGCCGCACCGTCCAGCATCTGCGGCGCATGCGGATGACCGGCATCCTGCAAAAAGCGGCTGACGCGCTGCACGCCTTCCGGCAGCGCATGAAGTTCTGACCCACACATGATGTTTTCCTGAAAATCGCGCCGCCATCCGGCAGCGCCACGGCCCCTACTGTGCCAGCTTGAGCCTGAGCTGCACCAGCTCCAGCTGCAAATCACGCAGGTCTTTCTGGACATAGGCGATATGTCCGGCACTGTTCTTGGCGTCACGCGCCTCGCGCAGCTCTTTTTTCTTGGCCTCGATGCGGCGCTCCAGCTCAAGCACCGACTGTCTGTCCTGATAGCGGTCGCGCGCCGGCGCATAGCCTTGCAGAAACGCCGCCTCCAGCGGTGCCGGGCAATAGCCCGGCTGAAACTTTCTGCCGGCTTCCGCATAGGCCTTGCCGCTTTCCGGGGTGCAGAAATCCTGCAGGCCGCGCAGCCAGCCCTGCTGATAGGCCCGTGCATCCATCTGCACGCCCTGGTCCTTGCAGGCCTTGAAATGCCGTCTGGCGCGGGTTGACAGGTCCAGCCTGCCGTCCATGGCATCGAGCTGGCCCAGATAGGCCCAGTCCGTGTCCCTGCACTCCTGGGCATCCATGCCGGCACAACCACCCAGCAGGGCAGCTGCCGCCAGACACAGGGCCAGCGAAAAACGTGATCTTGCTTGCATGGCGGCGATGGTAACAACGCCCATGCCTGCCCGGGCCGAGCCGAGACTCAGCCCGCGCGCTTGGTCAGCAAGGCCTTGGCCACGCGCGACTGCGTGGGGCGGCCCAGATGCTCGCTGATGAACTGGCCCGCATCGATCAGCTTGTCGAGGTCGATGCCGGTCTCTATGCCCATGCCCTGCAGCAGATAGATCACGTCTTCGGTGGCCACATTGCCCGTGGCGCCCTTGGCATAGGGACAGCCGCCAAGGCCAGCGACCGATGACTGGAAGTTCCAGACCCCCAGGTCCAGCGCCGCCAGCGTGTTGCTCAGGGCCTGGCCATAGGTATCGTGGAAATGGCCGGACACCTGGTCGAGATCGAAGTGCGCCAGCGTGGCTTCCAGCGCTTTTTGCACCTTGACGGGCGTGCCCACGCCGATGGTGTCGGCCACATCCACGCGCTGCACGCCGATGTTCTTCATGAGCCCGGCCAGATAGCCCACCTTCTCGGGCGCGATCTCGCCCTCGTAGGGGCAGCCCACGGTGCAGCTCATGGCGCCGCGCACGGCAATGCCGGCCTCCAGGGCCGCCTGCACCACAGGCGCAAAGCGCTCGATGCTCTCGGCAATCGAGCAGTTGATGTTGCGCTGGCTGAAGGCCTCGCTGGCCGCACCGAACACCACGATCTCGTCGGGCTTGCCGGCCAGCGCGGCCTCGAAGCCCTTGAGATTCGGCGTGAGCACCGAATACCGCACCCCGCCTCGGCGCGCTATGCCAGCCATGACTTCGGCGTTGTCCGCCATTTGCGGCACCCATTTGGGCGACACATAGCTGGTGACCTCGATCTCCTTGAGACCTGCGTCCTGCAGGCGCTGCACCAGCTCGATCTTGACGCCGGCAGGCACAGGCTGCTTTTCGTTCTGCAGGCCGTCGCGCGGGCCCACATCGATGATCTTGACGCGTGCGGGGTACTTCATTCTTGTCTCCTTGCTATCAATAGCCCTTGCTCAGATCGACCCGACCTGTGACGGGCTCGCCCCGGCTCATGGCTGCGACCTTGCCCACGATCTGGGCAATGCTGTCCGCCGCCAGCGTGCGGGCCGAGGTATGGGGGGTGAGGATGATTCTGGATTGCTTCCAGAACGGGTGATTCTCGGGCAGCGGCTCCTCACGGAACACATCCAGCATGGCGCCGCTGACATGGCCGGACTCGATCTGCGCAATCAGGTCGGCATCGACCACATGGCCGCCGCGCCCCACATTGATCACATAGGCACCGGGCTGCAGCAGCGCCAGCGTTCGGGCGTTGATGATGTCGCGGGTCTCGTCGTGCAGGGGCAGCAGATTGACCAGAATGCGCGTCTCGGACAGAAACCGGTCCAGGCTGTCCATGCCGCTGAAGCATTCAACGCCCTGCAGCTCGCGCGGCGAGCGGCTCCAGCCATTGACCTTGAAATCGAACACCGTCAGCGCCCTGGCCACGCGCTCGCCCATCTTGCCCAGGCCCATCACGCCCACGGGATAGTCCACCCGCCTGGGGTTGCGCTGGTGCTGCCACAGGCCTTGCGCCATATCGGACTCGTACTGATCGAGGCCGCGAAAGAAGCGGATCACGGCCTGGGCCACATACTCGGCCATCTGCACGGCCATGCCCGCATCTTCGAGGCGGTAGACGGGCAGCTCGGCGGGAATGCGCAGCGGCAGCAAGGCATCCACGCCCGCGCCGATGTTGAACATGGCCTTCAGTCCGGCCGCCTGCTCGTCGAGGAACTGCTGGGGCGGCGCCCAGACCAGTGCATAGTCGGCCTGGGGCGCGCCCGGCTCCCAGATGGCAATCTCCGCGCCCGGCAGCGCGTCGTGCAAACCTTTGAGCCAGGGCTCCGGCCGCGTATCGTCACAGCAAAATAAGACTTTCATAGATGCGAAGCCTAACGCTTTGGCATTCCTGCTGCAGACGCAGATGGCCAATGGACCGCTATCAAAAAAGAAGCTTCTTGCGCTTTACCTGTCTTGATTTCATCGTCGAAAGTGACTGAATTCATGGATAGTCCAGCGCAAGCTGCTCTTTTTGTTAAACAGTTCAACCCTGGCCGGATCAGGCGGCCACCTCGATGCGCAGCAGCTCCGCGCCTTCGCTGACCTGGTCGCCGGGAACATACAGCAGCTCCAGCACCACGCCATCGCCGGGAGCGGCAATCGTGTGCTCCATCTTCATGGCCTCCATCACGGCCAGCGGCTGGCCCTTGCTGACCTTGTCGCCGGCCTTGACCGTGAAAGACACCACCTTGCCCGGCATGGGCGCCGTCAGGCGGCCGCCTTCATGGCCGGTATCGCCGGCATGGGCCAGCTGATCGACCACGGTGATCTGGGTGCTGCCCGCCTCGGTGAAGATGGACAGCTGGTCACCCTGGGCATGGACCACGACCACCGTGCGCTTGCCGTCCAGGCCCAGCTCCAGCCGCCCGTCGGCCAGTGCGCGCCACTGCAGCGCGGCATCGCTGCGGCCTTCGCCCTCGCCAATGCCGAGCTGATAGGTCTGCGCCGCCTGCATGCCGCGGCCATAGGCCAGGCCGGCCGTGAAGTCCTCGCCGCGGTAGGCAAAGCCGAAGGAGCGCACATAGCGGCCCGACATGCGCCAGCCGTCGCGGCGGCTGAAGGGGTCTGCACCTTGCGCGGCCTGCTCGCCCTGCAGCTGCCAGGCCATGGCGGCGGCGACGGCCAGGTCGCGGCCCACGAAATCCTTGCCGAACAAGGCCTCGCGCTCACGCTCGATCAGCGCGGTATCGAGCAGGGCATTGGAGAAAGCCTGGCTCTTCACCACCTGGCGCAGAAACTGCACATTGGTCGTCAGGCCCACGATATGGGTCTGGGCCAGCGCCGCGTCCAGACGCGCCAGCGCCTGAGCACGGTCCTCGCCATGGACGATGAGCTTGGCGATCATGGAGTCGTAGAAGGGGCTGATCGCATCGCCCTCGCGCACGCCGTCGTCCACTCGCACATCGCTGATCTCGAAGCTGCTGCACACGGGCTTGCGATAGACGGCCAGATGGCCGGTGGCAGGCAGGAAGTTGTTTTCGGGGTTCTCGGCGCAGATGCGTGCCTCGATGGCATGCCCCTGGATACGAAGCTCCGACTGCGCCTTGGGCAAAGGCTGTCCTGAAGCCACCAGCAGTTGCCACCGCACCAGGTCCTCGCCGGTGATGGCTTCGGTCACGGGGTGCTCCACCTGCAGCCGGGTGTTCATTTCCATGAAGTAGAACTTCATGGCTTCGGGCTGGTCGTAGCCACCGGGCTGCTCGACGATGAACTCCACCGTGCCCGCGCCCACATAGTTCACGGCCTTGGCGGCGGCCACGGCAGCCTCGCCCATCTTCTGGCGCAGCGCGGCAGTCATGCCCGGCGCCGGCGCTTCCTCAAGCACCTTCTGGTGACGGCGCTGCACCGAGCAGTCTCGCTCGAACAGATAGACGCAGTTGCCTTGCGTGTCACCAAACACCTGAATCTCAATATGGCGCGGACGCAGCACGTATTTCTCGATCAGCACGGCATCGTTGCCGAAGCTGTTGATGGCCTCGCGCTTGCAGGACTCCAGCGAAGCCGCAAAGTCCTCGCTCTTTTCCACCAGACGCATGCCCTTGCCGCCGCCGCCCGCGCTGGCCTTGATGAGCACGGGATAGCCGATGCGGTCGGCCTCTTGCTGCAGCAGCTCGGGATTCTGGTCGTGACCGTGATAGCCGGGCACCAGCGGCACGCCGGCTTTTTCCATCAGCTGCTTGGACTCGGCCTTGAGACCCATGGCGCGGATCGCGCTGGCGGGCGGGCCGATGAAGACCAGACCGGCCGCCGCGCAGGCATTGGCAAAGTCTTCGTTCTCGGAGAGAAAGCCATAGCCGGGGTGAATGGCTTCGGCACCCGTGGCCTGGGCCGCCTCCAGAATGCGCTCCCAGCGCAGATAGCTGTCCTTGGGGGCGCTGCCGCCGATGTGCACGGCCTCGTCGCAGGCCGCGACATGCTTGGCCCTGGCATCGGCATCCGAATACACAGCCACGGTCTTCACACCCATGCGACGGGCGGTGGCGGCTACGCGGCAGGCGATTTCACCTCTATTCGCAATCAGAATTTTCTTGAACATATCGTCTCCGGTTATCGGTCAAATCACCACTCAGCGCATATCCATCAAACGCAAGCAGCTATGTTTTTTGCAATGGATCCTGCGCCTCACCACTGCCGCGCAGGCGTCGAAAAATCGCCTTGAGAAAGCGCCAAAGCGCCCAGATCACCAGCCACATCGCAATCACCACGACCAGCAGCACGGCGGCAAACACCAGCGGATTGGTCAGCGCCAGCCAGATGGCGCCCAGCGACACCGTGTCTTCAGCCAGACTGGCTCCCACGTTGGAGAACGGTTCGGGCGAGGTGTTGATGAGGGCACGCGTCGTGGTCTTTGCCGCCTGGCTGGTCGCGGCCAGCGTTCCGCCCATCAAGGCGGCAGCCATGGCCATGGTGGTGCTGTCGGCAGCAAAGACCGAGGCCGCCAGCGCTGCCCCGGCGGGAATGCGCAGCACGCTCTGGAACAGGTCCCAGACCGAGTCGACCACGGGAATCTTGTCGGCAAAGAACTCCACGAACAGCAGACCGCCGCTGATGACCAGCACCATGGGATGCTGCAGCACATGCAGACCGCCGGGCAGCGGCATCAGACCACTTGCCCCCAGCAGGCCCACGACAAACACCACGGCATAGAGGCGAAAGCCGCTGGCCCAGCCCAGAGCCGCGGCCAGCGCAAGCATGGACGCCATGTCCATCTGCCCCACGGCTTGCCCGGCCCTGGCAGCCACATCTGTGACCTGGCCGGCAGCATCGCCCACGGCCCTGGCCGTTTCGGGGTCGATATGCAGGCCGATGCGGTGCAGCCAGTCGATGATGGTTTGCCAGATATCCATGGTGTTCATTCCCTATGTCTCGCCCTGACTCTAAAGCGCCCCGGACACAAGGTTTGTCATCTCATCCAGGCAGCCAGTTGGGTTTGCGCTTGTTGAGAAAGGCCTGCACGCCTTCCTTGCCTTCGCTGCTGGCGCGGATGGTGGCAATCGATTCCACTGTCGCCGCAATCAGCTGCTCGCTGATCTCGCGCTCGGCCATGTCCAGCACCAGGCGCTTGCAGGCCCGAACAGCTGCGGGGCCGGCGCTCAGCAAATGCTTGAGCCAGCCGTCGACCACGGCATCCAGCCCGTCGGCATCGACCACCTCATGCACATAACCGATGCGATGCGCCTCCTGCGCCGAAAAGCGCTCGCCCGTGAGAAAGTAGCGGTGCGCAGCCCTGGCACCCATGGCGCGGATCACATAGGGGCTGATGGTGGCGGGAATCAGGCCGATCTTGACCTCGCTGAGGCAAAAGCCCGCCGTGTCGGCCGCCACCGCCATATCGCAGCAGGCCACCAGGCCCATGCCGCCCGCATAGACATCGCCCTGCACACGCGCAATCGTGGGTTTGGGGCATTCGTAAATGACGCGCAGCATCTCGGCCAGCAAGCCCGCATCGACGCGGTTTTCGTCGCGCGAGTAATCGGCCATGCGGCGCATCCAGTTCAGGTCCGCGCCCGCGCAGAATGCGGGTCCTTCGGCGGCCAGCACCACGGCGCGCACATCGGCACGCTCGCCGACCTGAATGAAGGCGGCGGTGATCTCGGCAATCGCCGCATCGCTGAAGGCGTTGCGAATGGCGGGCTGAGCCAGCGTGACGCGGGCGATGCCGCCGTCCACGGTCAAAGTCAAAGCAGTCATGGCTTGTCTCCCAGTGAGTTAGAGCTTTGCAGTTGCGCAGCCGCCGTACCCGGCAGCTGCTGCATCAGGAATTCACGGACCTGCGGCAACCATTGCCCGATATTGGCTGCACGGTCAAAGAACTGGTGTCCCTCAGCGCCACTGGATGGAGCAAACACCAGTTTCAGGTTCTGGCCTGCGGCCAGATAGCTTTCAGCCATCTTGCGCACCAGCGGCGGGCGAAAGTAGCTATCGTTCTCGGCATAAATCCACAGCTGTGGCACACGGCTGGTGGCGGCAAAGCCGGCCACGGTCTTGAGCAGTTGTGCCTCGCCGCAAACCGCGGCTTTTTCACGCATCTGCGGCTGCGAACCGCGGCCACCGGCAAAGTTGACGACGCCGCGCAAGCCCGCGGGCTGCTGCGCCGCCAGCGCCAGCGACGCAAAGCCGCCGGCGGACTTTCCCAGCAGCAGCACATGCGAGCCATCGACATAGGGCAGCTTTTGCCCGTAAGTCATGATGGCCGCCACATCGCGCGCTGCCTCCTGGGCCGCATGGACGTAGTCGGGGTCATCGCAGCTGCCGTAGCGGTCGGCCAGAGGGCCATCCGATGCGCCATAGCCGCGGCGCAAGCCCGTCACCACCACATAGCCCAGCTCGGCCAGAGCGCGCGCCTGCGGGCCGTAGCGATCGGTCATGGCGTCGCGCGCCTCCTGGCCGCTGGGTGTTCCGTGGCTAAGCACGATCAGCCCCCAAGGACCCTGCCCTTGCGGACGATAGACATGGCCTGCCAACTCGGCGCTGTGCGCAGGCGAATCGCCGCTTGCTGGCACCCAGACCGGAATGCGCGCATCCATGCGCTGCACCGCTGGCTCGGCAGCACCAACCATGGGCATGGCCAACGCAGCCGACAGCAGGACTGGCAGCAAGCAGTTGAGGAAATGGCGACGCGACATGACTGGCAGCCTCTGCCCGCTTACATGCGGAATACGCCGAAGCGCGTGTCTTCAATCGGCGCATTACGCGCGGCAGCCAGGCCCAGCGCCAGCACGCGGCGCGTGTCGGCGGGATCGATCACGCCGTCGTCCCAGAGACGCGCCGTGGCGTAATAGGGATGTCCCTGGTCTTCATACTGCTGGCGGATGGGCGCCTTGAAGCGCTCCTCTTCTTCGGCACTCCAGTTGCCGCCCTTGGCTTCGATACCGTCGCGCTTGACGGTGGCCAGCACGCTGGCCGCCTGCTCGCCGCCCATGACGCTGATGCGCGCGTTGGGCCACATCCAGAGGAAGCGGGGCGAATAGGCGCGGCCGCACATGCCGTAATTGCCCGCGCCAAAGCTGCCACCGATGATGATGGTGAACTTGGGCACCGCTGCCGTGGCCACGGCCGTGACCAGCTTGGCGCCGTGGCGGGCAATGCCTTCGTTCTCGTATTTGCGGCCGACCATAAAGCCCGTGATGTTCTGCAGGAACACCAGTGGCACCTTGCGCTGGCAGCACAGCTCGATGAAGTGTGCACCCTTGACGGCCGACTCGGAAAACAGAATGCCGTTGTTGGCGATGATGCCGACCTGCATGCCCTCGATGCGCGCAAAGCCGCAGACCAGGGTATTGCCGAAGCGGGCCTTGAACTCGTCGAACTGGCTGCCGTCCACGATGCGGGCGATGATCTCGCGCACATCGAAGGGCTTGCGCGTATCGACGGGAATCACGCCATACAGCTCTTCGCTCTCGAACAGCGGCGCCGCTGGCGTATGGTCGGTCTGCGACTGGGGCTTGTCCTTGTTCAGGTTTGCCACTGCCTGGCGTGCCAGCGCCAGTGCATGCAGATCGTTCTCGGCCAGATGGTCGGCCACACCCGACAGGCGTGTGTGCACATCGCCGCCGCCCAGGTCCTCGGCACTGACCACCTCGCCGGTGGCCGCCTTGACCAGAGGAGGGCCGCCCAGAAAGATGGTGCCCTGGTTCTTGACGATGATGGACTCGTCGCTCATGGCCGGCACATAGGCGCCGCCTGCGGTGCACGAACCCATGACCACGGCGATCTGGGCGATGCCCTGCGCGCTCATATTGGCCTGGTTGTAGAAGATGCGGCCGAAATGCTCGCGGTCGGGGAAGACCTCGTCCTGATTGGGCAGGTTGGCACCGCCCGAGTCCACCAGATAGATGCAGGGCAGACGGTTCTGCGCGGCCACTTCCTGCGCGCGCAGATGCTTTTTCACCGTCATCGGGTAGTAGGTTCCGCCCTTCACGGTGGCATCGTTGCAGACGATCATGCAGTCCACGCCGCTGACGCGACCCACGCCGACAATCACGCCGGCGCCCGGTGCATCGTTGTTGTACATATTGAGCGCGGCCAGCGGCGACAGCTCCAGAAACGGCGTGCCGGGGTCCAGCAGCCGCTGCACGCGCTCGCGCGGCAGCAGCTTGCCGCGCGCCACATGCTTGGCGCGCGCGGCTTCATTGCCGCCCAGCGCGTTCTGATCGCAGCGTGCATGCAGCTCATTGACCAGCGCCTGCATGGCTGCGGCGTTGGCCAGGAAATCTGCCGAACGCGGATTCAGTTGTGTGCCCAGAATGCTCATCGCTTGCCTCTTAAAAAATGATTGCCCCCTGAGCGGCTGCGCCGCTTCCCCCCGAGGGGGGCGACGACCTCGCTGCGGGGCGGCCCTTGCTGGCCGTCCCGAGCTTGGCACACGCCTGTTTCAGGGGTTACGGCTCGTACTTTGCCGCTTGATAACTGATGTGAGAACTTGGTTTTTTTCTTGCTCAGACACAGCGCTGCCACGGCAGTTGAAGAAAATGCCTCATGCACGCTGTTGAAACTGTTCTGCTTGTCTTGCTGCTGGGAGCGCTGACAGGCATTGTGGCCCGCTATATCCGGGCCATTCCCCTGCCTCTGATTCAGATCGCGCTGGGTGCGCTGATTGCCTGGCCGCAAGCCGGCCTGCACATCGCATTCGACCCCGAGCTGTTCCTGTTGCTCTTCATTCCGCCGCTGCTGTTCGCCGACGGCTGGCGCATCCCCAAGCGTGAATTCTTTGCACTGGCCAAGCCGATCTTGCTGCTGGCCCTGGGCCTGGTGCTGTTCACCGTACTGGGCCTGGGCTATCTCGTCCACTGGATGATTCCCGAGATTCCGCTGACCGTGGCCTTTGCCCTGGCCGCCGTGATCTCGCCCACCGATGCCGTGGCCGTTTCGGCCATCACGCGCAATCTGGGCATGCCCGAGAAGACCATGCATGTGCTGGAGGGCGAGTCGCTGCTCAACGACGCATCGGGCCTGGTGGCGCTGAAATTTGCGATTGCAGCCACGCTGACCGGCATGTTCTCCTGGGGCGAAGTCGCCAAGGAATTCACCTGGATGGCCGTCGGCGGCCTGGGTGTGGGAGCGCTGATAGGCTGGGGCTTCAGCCATGCGCGCGGCACCATCACACGCCGCCTGGGCGATGTCGCTGCCACGCAGATGGTGTTGCTGCTGGTTCTGCTGCCTTTTGCCGCCTATATCGTGGGCGAAAAAATCGGTGTCTCCGGCATTCTGGCTGCCGTGGCCGCCGGCATCGCCACCAATTTCGCCGACCTGGAACGCAGCAGCTACATCAGCGAACGCCTGCAGACCGAAGGCACCTGGAGCATGGTGGAAGCTGCCTTCAACGGAGCCATCTTCCTGCTGCTGGGCCTGCAGCTGCCATCCATCATCGGCGTGCCGCTGCATCAGGCTGGCCATGACTGGTGGATTCTGGTCGGCTATGTGGCCGCGATTTCGTTTGCGCTGCTGCTGATGCGCTGGATCTGGCTGGTGCTGGGTGTGCATGGCTCGCTGCTGCGCGCCCACCGGCAGGGCAAGATGTCCGAGCGTCCCTCGCCACTGCTGAATCTGGCCACCACGCTGGCCGGCATTCGCGGCGCGGTCACGCTGGCCGGTGCGCTGTCCGTGCCCATGCTGCTGAACAACGGCCAGCCCTTCCCGGGCCGCGACATACTGGTCTTTCTCGCCACCGGCACCATTTTGTTCACACTGGTGATCGGTGCCGTGGGCCTGCCCATCGTGCTGCGCCATCTGCCCCCGCACGAAGAGTCGCCCACCGTGCGCGAGGAGCGCCTGGCCCGTGAACAGGCCTGCATGGCGGCCATGGCCAAGCTCACGCTGAGCGAGGAGGAAATGCAGCACCGCGACCCCGAATGGGTGGCGATGCGCCAGGAGGTCAACGGCCACCTGACCCAGGAATACCGTAACCGCATCCAGTTGCTCGACGACGGCAGCGGCGCCGCGCAAAGCATAGAGCTGCTGCGCGAAGCACCCGAAGTCGTGCGCCAGCGCAAGCTGCGCTATGTGATGGAGATCGAAACCCGCATCGAGTGCATTCATGCCGAGCGGGACTTTTACTACGCCGAAAGACAGGCCCATCGCATCAACGACGAATCGCTGCGCAGCCTGGTCAGCGAGCTGGACATGCAGGAAATCGCCATGCGCAAGCGCCTCGCGGTCGCCCGCCGCGCCGCCGGTCTGCCCATGACCAGCACGCACGCCAACCACTAATTCAGAGACGCCCAGCAAGAGCCGCCTCGCGGCACGGGCGTCGTCCCCCTTGGGGGGCACCCGGTGCAGGGAAGGTGCGAAGCAGCTCAGGGGGTAGCGCATATTCAGGCCGTCTTGATCACGCGCAGATCCAGCAACTCGATCATCTCGTCGCGAATCTTGAACTTCTGGATCTTGCCCGTCACCGTCATCGGGAAGGCCTGGACAAAGCGGATATAGCGCGGCACCTTGTAGTGCGCAATCTGCCCCTTGCAGAAGTCGCGCACCTCATCCTCGCCGAGCTCAAGACCGGGCTTGACAATGATCCAGGCACAGAGCTCCTCGCCATAGCGCACATCGGGCACGCCCACCACCTGCACATCCTGCACCTTGGGATGGCGATAGAGGAATTCCTCGATCTCACGCGGATAGATGTTCTCGCCGCCACGGATCACCATGTCTTTGATGCGGCCCACGATATTCACATAGCCTTCGGCATCCATGGTCGCCAGATCGCCGGTGTGCATCCACTGCTCGGCATCGATGGCCTCGCGGGTTCGGGCCTCGTCTTCCCAGTAGCCGTGCATGACGGAATAGCCACGCGTGCACAGCTCGCCCGACAGGCCGGGCGGCATGATCTCGCCCGTGGACGGGTCCACGATCTTCACCTCCAGATGCGGCTGCACCTTGCCCACGGTGGCAACGCGCTTTTCCAGCGGCGTGTCGGCATCGCTCTGGCAGCTCACGGGACTGGTTTCGGTCATGCCGTAGGCGATGGTGATTTCGCTCAGATGCATGTCGCGCACCACACGCTTCATCACCTCGATGGGACAGGGCGAGCCGGCCATGATGCCGGTGCGCAGCGTGGACAGATCGAACTCGGCAAAGCGCGGATGGTCGAGCTCGGCGATGAACATGGTGGGCACGCCGTGCAGACCCGTGCATTTCTCGGCCTGCACTGCCTCCAGCACGGTGATGGGGTCAAAGCCATCATTGGGATAGACAATGGTCGAGCCATGGGTGAAGCAGGCCAGATTGCCCAGCACCATGCCGAAACAGTGATACAGCGGCACGGGAATGCACAGTCGGTCCTCGGGCGTGAGGCGCATGCATTCGCCAATGAAAAAGCCGTTGTTGAGGATGTTGCGGTGTGTCAGCGTCGCCCCCTTGGGGAAGCCCGTGGTGCCGCTCGTGAACTGGATATTGATGGGGTCGCGGTTGCTGAGCGTGGCCGCAATCGCATCAATGCGCTCATCCGCACTGGTTCCTTGCGCCATCAGCTGCGAAAAACGCAGCATGCCGGGCTGTTCGGCGTCCAGATCCACCGCACCTGGGCCGGCCGCACCTGAGCCGGCCGCACCTGGGCCGGTAGCATCAATCCACACCACGGTGCGCAAGGCCGGCAGGCGTTTGGATTGCAACTGACCTGGCGCGCAGCTCGTCAGCTCGGGCGCCAGCTCGCGCAGCATGCCCAGATAGTCGCTGGTCTTGAAGCGCGGCATGGACACCAGCGCCTTGCAACCCACCTTGTTGAGTGCATATTCGACTTCGGCGGTGCGATAGGCAGGGTTGATATTGACCAGCACCAGGCCCACCTGAGCCGTGGCCAGCTGCATCAGCACCCACTCGGCGTTGTTATGGCTCCAGATACCCACCCGGTCACCTTTGACCAGCCCTTGCGACAGCAGCGCGCTGGCCAGCTGGCGCGCTGCCACATGCAGCTGGGCATAGCTGTAGCGCAGACCCTGATGACGGCTGACCAGCGCGTCACGCGGGCCCTGGCGCTGTGCCATTGCAGCAAAAAAATCGCCAATCGTCTGCTCGATCAGCGGCACATCCGTGCGCCCCTTGGCATAGCTGGCGGTCAGCGCGTTCACTTGCGATGGCATGGTCTTGTGTCTCCTTGCGTGCCGGCAGCCACCTGCGAACTGGCTGCGCAGCGTCCATTCAGCACCGTTTTCTGCGCCTCAGAATAA
The DNA here is from genome assembly GCF_039581385.1 of Comamonas sp. A7-5. Lineage (NCBI taxonomy): Bacteria > Pseudomonadati > Pseudomonadota > Betaproteobacteria > Burkholderiales > Comamonadaceae > Comamonas > Comamonas sp. A7-5. The sequence continues at coordinate 26,925 of NZ_JBCPWO010000002.1, read as the reverse complement.
GGGCAAGCCCTGTCCAGAAGAGGTCACAAAGGTTGCAATAATTGCCAAATGCTCACCCCCTCTCTGGTCAAGACTCCACTACCGCACCATGCCAGCTCCGTGCTCAAATCGCACCCGGCAATTACCCCCATGGCGTTTGTCAAAGCCATTGTCAGCGCTTATGAAGCCAGGCAGATGTCAGCGCTAGGAGCTCTGGAAAAGGCACAAATCCCGCCAGATCTGATTAACGATGCCAACGAGCGCATCACGGCCCTGCAGATGGAGGCACTATCCGATGCAGCCATGCGCGAGCTGGACGATGAAGCCTTGGGCTGGTTCGAGCGTCGCCTGCCCTGGGGCAGCTACGGCATGCTGGCCCGCGCCAGCATCAGCGCACCGCAATTGGGCCTGGCGCTGGCGCGCTGGTGCCGACATCACGGCCTGATTGCGCAGGACATACAGCTGCAGCTCAGCGAGCAGGCCGGCATTGCCACCCTTACCCTGCATGAAAGCCGTCCACTGGGCGCCATGCGCGAGTTCTGCATGGTATCGGTGCTGCGCAATATCCACGGCTTTGCCAGCTGGTTGATCAACGAACCGATCAGCCTGCTGCATGCCAGCTTTCCGTTTGCCGAGCCCGCGCATGCCGATGTCTACAAGGTGCTTTTCGCACCGGGCAGCATCGCTTTTGATGCCCCCGTCGCCAGTCTGCAGTTTGAAGCACGCTGGCTGCAGGCACCGCTGGCGCGCGACGAGGCCGCCCTCAACCGGATGCTGCAGCGTGCCTTGCCGATCCAGGTGCGCCCCTACCAACGCGAGAAGACTCTGGTGCAGCGCGTGCGCCATCTGCTGGCCGCCAGCGGGGAGGAACAGCAGACGGCTGAAACGCTGTCCCGCCAGCTGCATCTGTCGCAGCGCAGCCTGCACCGCCAGCTCAAGGAAGAAGGTATTTCGCTGCAGGCCCTCAAGGACGATATCCGGCGTGAACGCGCGATTGCGCTGCTGCTGCGCACCAGCCGCCCCATCAAGCGCGTGGCCCAGGCCTGCGGCTTTCTCAACGACAAAAGCTTTATCCGCGCCTTTCGCCTCTGGACAGGGCTCTCCCCTTCGGAATTCCGCAAAACCGCCGGCCAGCGCGCCGCCTGACGCAAGGAGCTCTCCATGCAGGAATCCTCAGAAAACTGGCAGGCAATCGCTGATGGGGTATGGGCACTCAGCTATCACTTCAGCAATGCAGGGCTGAAGGTCAGCACACGCATGACGGTGATCCGGCTGGCCGACGGCAGCCTGTTCTCGCACTCTGCAGTGCCGCTGACGGGCGGGCAGAAAGCTGCGCTCGACGCCCTGGGACCGCTGCAACACATCGTCGCACCCAGCGCCATGCACCACTTGTTCGTGGGCAAACTGGCCAGGCTTTATCCACAGGCCCGGATCTATGGCACACAGGGCGTGCTGCGCAAGCGACCTGATCTGCCGCTGCTGGAGCCCCTGCCATCAGATGCCGAAGCGCCCTGGGCAGGCGAGCTGCAATGCCTGCCGCTGGGCGGCCTTCCCATGCTCGACGAGACGCTGTGGTTCCACCCGGCCAGCGGCAGCCTCATCGCCACCGACGTGCTGCAATGCTGGCAGGGACCGCTAAGCCTGCCGGTACGCATGTATCTGGGCCTGACGGGCGGACATGAGCGTCTGATCGTGCCGCGCACCGTGCGCCTGCTGGTCAGGGACAGGACCGCCGTGCGCAGCTGGGTGAAGCGGGTCGAAAGCTGGCCCGTACAGCGCGTGATCCTGCTGCACAACAGCGTGATCGACGATCAGCCCATGAAGCAGCTGCGCGAGGCGCTGTCGATCTGGGACTGAGCGCGCTTTAGCGCAGGTCGTGCTCGTCGTCTTCGCCGGTCGAAGCGCTGGCGGCACTCCTGCGCACGGCCTCGAACATGGCGGGCAGATCCCCCATGTCGCCGAACACGCAGGCTGCGCCAGCCTCGAGCAACTGTTCTGCCGAAGCATGACCCTGATCGGCCGGGAAATAGCCCCAGACGGTGGCACCGGCGGCCACGCCGGCCTGAACCCCGGTCATGGTGTCCTCGATCACCAGGCACTTGGCAGGATCGGCCTTCAGTGCCTCGGCCGCAGCCAGATACACATCGGGGAAGGGCTTGCTGCGCGGCATTTCATGGCCGCTGTAGACATGACCTTCGAAATAAGGCGCCATGCCCACCTTGGCGAGCTGCATCTCCACCTTGGCACGGTCCGCACCCGAGGCGCAGGCAATGCGACCGTTGCACAGCGCATGAATCCGCCTAACCGCTTCCAGCGCGCCATCGATGGCCACCAGCTCGGCACGCAGGGCGGCATTGCGGCGCTCGTAGAACTCGGCCATCCAGGCATCGGTCAGCGGCTTGCCGGTATGGGCTTCGATCACGGCCGCCTGGCTGCGCACCGTCTTGCCGATGAAGTCGCGCGTGCACTGTTCCTGGCTGATGGCCCAGCCAGATTCGTTGAGCATGGTGCACAGCACACGATTGGTGATGGATTCGCTGTCCACCAGCACACCATCACAGTCGAAAAGCACAGCGTCAAAAGCAGTCATGGGAACATTACCAGCGCATCAGAGGATGCGAAAAAGGCGCCCAATGGCGCCTAGTATCAAGAAACGGAGGGCGTGATTATGCGCTCACGCCCTTTTCGGGTTCAGGGGAAGGTCACTCCGGCCAGCGGATTGATCATCCACGCGCTGTTCTTGACGTAGATGGTGCTGGTCTTGCCGTCTGCGGTCATGATGCCGCTGAAGTAGAAGAAGCCGTTGGCCGCATTGGCATTCATATTGCTCAGCTGGGTCGTGAGCGAGTCACTGCTTGCCGAGGCCTCGACCAGATACTCGATGGCGCCATTCTGTGCCGAGCTTTTCTCGAAGACATCCACATAGTTCATGTTCATCGGGTCGCCGCCCAGCCCCTGCGTGCCGCGGATGAACCAGCCGTCCGCACCCTTTTGGGCCAGGCGCGTTCTCATCGCTGCCGCATCGGCGGCCGAGGATGCGCTGCCGAGCTTGTCGACCTGATAGGTATAGGTGACGCTGTCATTGCGCTTGGCATACAGGCTGAACAACTCGTTGTTGACGATCTGGGGACCCAGATAGCGATAGCCTTCGGCGCCCTGGCCGTTGAGCTCCACGGCAAAGGCTTCGGCGGTCGTGGCCACGGGCGTCACCGTTCTGTAGCTGAACTGGTCGCTGCGGCTGTTGTCCTTGACATAGACGCTGCGGTTGTCGCTGACATCATTGAAGATGGCATCGGACTTGTACATATAGCCGCTGCTGCCCTGTTGGTTCAGCTGTGCCAGAAAGGCGGTGCGCGATGGCTGCGCCGCAGGATTGACATAGCTGAACTTGCGCCCGGCATGCGCGGTATCCGTGAGATAGAAGTCGCCGATCTCCGAACCGGTCGAACCGACCGAGCCCGCCAGGGAGCTGAACAGCGCATAGCCGTCGGCCCCCATGCTGTTGGCGGCTTCAAGCATCTGCGCATGGCTGGTGGCCGTCTGGCCGCCCATCTTGTAGGTTCCCGTGACGGCCTGATTGCCGGTGCCGCCACCAGTACCGCCACCATTGTTGCCGCCGCCGTTGTCCCCGCCTCCCGTATTGCCGCCGCCACCTTCGGAGCCGCCTCCTGAGCCTGCGCCGCTGCCTCCGTCTCCACCACCACCGCCGCCACAGGCAGCCAGAGTGGAAATCAGCAGCAAGGCTGCAGTTCTACGGGTGATTTGCATAAGAGATGGCACGGGCTTGCTCCTCGGTCTTGATGTTGGTTGAAAATGTCCATATCCCGACACTGAGATAACAAGCAGCGTCGTCTTACAGACATTGTCAGAAGGCTTGCGAGCAGATCACTCCCTACCGAGGAGGGGTCTTTGTTACCAAGCCCCAAAGGAACGCTCATGCCCGATCTACTGCAAATCCTGAGCACCACTCAACTGAGCGCACAGCCCTATGCGCTGGTGGTGGATGATCACCCGCTGGTCGCGGAGGGTGCAGCCCATGTGCTGATGACCAGCGCCGGCGTGCAGCGGGTGCGCTGTGCGGCACACGGCAATGAGGCTCTGGCAATGATTGCTGCGCTGGGCGAACCCGTTATCACCGTGATGGACTTCTGGCTGGAGGACGGCGCATCACTGGAATTTGTGCACAGCATCCTGGCCTTGGCTCCTGGCACACGCATTCTGGTGACCAGCGGCGACAAGCACCCGGCCATCGCCAGCAAGGCCGCAGCCGCAGGTGTGCATGGCTTTGTGCACAAAAGCAGCCCGTCTCACGAATTTCAGGCAGCAGTGCAAGCCCTGCTGAGCGGCCGCACCTGGTTTGAGGCCCTGCCTCCCATCCCCACCGCCCCTCCGGCACCAACCGCGGGCAGCATCCTGCATATGAGCGCCAGAGAGCTCGGCATCACTGCCCGCCAGGCGCAGGTGCTGAGCCTGTTGCTGCAGGGCAAGCCCAATCGCGCCATTGCACAGGCGCTGAACCTGTCCGAATACACGGTCAAGGAACATGTCACCGCCCTGCTTCAGCGCCTGGGCGCCAGCAACCGCGTGGCACTGATCACGCGCATGCGAGGCATCGAGGTCGACTTGGACTAAGGCTGACGGATCGCCATACAGCGCGCCAGCACCGCATGCAGCTGGTCGGGCTGCAAGGGCGTCGCCAGAGCCAGATAGCCCTGATCCTGGACCTGCTCCAGCATCTCCTCATCGCCGCTCATCAAAGCACCGCTGGCTTGCGGATGCTGGTCCAGCAGTTGCATCAAACACTCAAGCCCGCTTGCACCATCCTTCAATCGCTGGTCGCACAACACAAAGTCTGGCCGCAATCCATCGGCCAGCAGTTGCTGCGCCTCAGGCAAGCTGCGCGCTCTTTGCACCTGCACACCCCAGCTCTGCAAAATCTGCACCAGCACCGGGGCCAGCTGCGCATCGTTTTCCACGACCAGACAGTGCCCCTGCAAGGGGGCAAACCACTGCGGCCCAGCCGATATCGGCGGTGCCGGCAGCACAGACGAGGTCTGCCACTGCTCGGCATCCTGCGGCCAGCGCAGCCAGAAACATGAACCCTTGCCCGGCAGCGACTGAACCCCGCATTCCACGCCCAGCCGCTGCGCCGCCAGCGCCACCACGGACAAGCCCAGGCCACGCCCGCGCAATGGCGCCGGCACGCCATCCCTGGCATCGCGCTGCTGGCGCGCAGGGCTGCGATAGTGACGCATGAAGACCTGTGCGCATTCCTGCTCGCTCATGCCACAACCGCTGTCCCACACCTGCAAAAGCCAGCGCCCCTGCCTGTGCCGCAGCGCCAGCAGCACCCCGCCTTGGTCCGTGTAGCGCAGCGCGTTTTGCAGCAGATTGAAAACCATCTGCCGCAACAGCACCGCATCCGTGCACAGTGCCGGCATATGAGCCGGCTGCCTCACGCGCAGACGCAGACCGCGCTGCGCTGCCTCGCGCGCGAACAGGCGCCGGGCTTCGTCCAGCACCGCACTCATGGATACCGCCTGCCATTGCGGTGCGAAGCTGTCGCCCTCAAGTCGCGACAGATCCATCAGATCGTTGAACATGGAGCCCAGATCGCGCGTGCAGGCCTGCATTTCCTGCAGCAGCTGCGCCAGCTCGTCATCCTGATTGCGCTGATGGGCGGCTTGCAGCATCAGGCCCATGGCATGCAGGGGTTGCCGCAGATCATGGCTAGCGGCGGAAATGAACCAGTTTTTCTCGGCCAGCGCATTCTCTGCCTGCTCCTTGGCCTCGCGGTAGCGCTCCGCCAGTGCCTGACGCTCCAGCTCGTGCGCCATCTGCTGCTGCACGAAACGCCGCGCACCCCAGGCGTGGCGAACCAGTATGGCGCCGTACAGCAGCAGCAGCGGCAGCAGATAAGGGCCTTTGTGTGGAAAGTAATGCAGCGTGCACAGCAACATCGGCAAGTAGATACCCGCCATGAAGGCCGCAAACACCTGCGGCACGGGCGCCAAAAAAGTGGCCGCCGATGCCATCACGCCCAGCAGCACCAGATAGATCAGCAGGCGCAGTTCGCTGTGGCTGCCACTCCAGGTAAAGGCCAGCACACTGACCCAAAGCAGGCCGTTGATCAACGCGGCCAGCGCCAGTTGCCGCTGCCAGGCTGTCAATGCCGCCTGCAGTCGCGATGGCTCCCAGTCGCGCGCCGACCGCCACTGACGATGCAGGCTGCGGCGGAACAGCAGAAAGCCCAGCGCCATGACGATCATCAGCCCCCACCACCAGGCCAGCCCCACGCTGACGGCTGGGCTGTTGCGGGTACTGACCCACAGCAGCAGGGCAGGAATCAGCAATGCGGCGATTTCGGAGGAGCCACGCGAAGCCAGGGACTGCAACAGGCGCAACCAGGCCTGCAGCCGGGTCAACTGCGCCGAATCGACTTCAGAATTGGTCGCCATCGACGTAGAACCAGCGCCCACCCTCAAGCACAAAGCGGCTGCGCTCATGCAAGCGCACGGCACGACCCGCCAGACGATAGCGGGCGACGAATTCGACCTCTGCAGAAACGTCGCCGGTCAACTGAAACTGCTTCACATCCAGCCCCAGCCATTTGGTGGCGGCATCGAAATCGAGCTGCGACGGGCGCTGGCTGGCATGCCAGGTGGCTTGCAAATATTCCTGATTCTCAGACACGAAGGCCGTGTAGCGCGAGCGCATCAGCGCCTCGGCATCGGGAGCGGGCCGGGCATCCCAGTGATCGATATAGCGGCCGCAGCAATCGGCATAGGCCAGCAGCCCCCCCTTGGCATTCTTTCGTCCACAGGGACAGTCCCGCTTGTTCTCGGCTTCTTTCACAGCTTTGGCAGTCTTGATTGGCAATGCTGCATTGTCGACCAAGTCGAACAACGAGCAAGCCGGCTTGCGCAGTCGGTTGCCTCAGAGCACAGTAGCGGCAGTCCAAAGCTCGCTGCTCAAAGGTTTGCCTATGTTCTCCATGGCTGCTCCCTGGTGGGAGTTCGTGATTCGCGGTGTCAGCGTCTACCTGTTTCTGCTGGTGTTTCTGCGTCTGACCGGCCGGCGCCAGACCGGCCAGTACGCACCTTTCGACCTGGTGCTGCTGCTGATTCTTTCCAACGCAGTACAGAACTCCATGAATGCAGGCGACAACTCGCTGATCGGCGGCCTGATCAGTGCCGGCACGCTGCTGGCCTGCCATGCACTGCTCTCCCGCCTGAGCTACCGCTTTGCGGGGCTGCGCAAACTGGTCAATGGCAAACCCAAGGTCCTGATTCACCAGGGCATTGTGCAACCCAGTCTGATGACACAGGAGCAGATCACTGCCGAAGACCTGGCGGCGGCCCTGCGCTCCAATGGCTGCCTCAACGCGCATGAGGTGGAGCGCGCCACGATCGAGACCAATGGCCAGATCACCGTGGTGCTGCGCAAGCGCAGCATGGCCGAACTCGGGGAGGCCTGAGAGCCTCAGAACGTGTTTAAGTTCTCAGTGCAGGCCGTCCAGAAACTGCCTGATGGCCGCATTCACGGGTTCCGGGTGCGTGAGATTGGCTGCATGGCCTGCACCGGCCACATCCACCCACTGGGCCTGGGGCAAGCCCTTGAACATGGCCCGCGCACGCTCCACACCGATGGCAGCATCCTTGTCGCCATGAATCACCAGCGCGGGCACCTTGATTTCGGCCAGGCGCGGGCTGATGTCGTCGCGCAGCGCCAGCGTCGCAAAGCTCTGCCCCAGGTTGATCGGCGAGGCCTGCTTCCATTTGGCGCGCCACTGCGCAGCCCCGGGCCAGCCCTGGCCCAGAATCGTGTGCTCCACGATGGTGGCCATGTCATCCGACAGCCCATGCTCCATCCAGGCCTTGAGCAAGGCCTCGTGGTGCGGCATCTGCTCGGGGTCTTCCAGCATGGCCTGGGTGTCTATCAGCACCAGCGCACCCACGACATCCGGATGAATCAGCGCGCAGCGCAGCGACAGATAGCCGCCTTGCGACATGCCCACCAGCACCGCTTTTTCCACACCCAGATATTTGAGCAAGGCCGCCAGATCGTCGGCCGAGTCATAGTAGCTGAACGCTTCGCAATGCTCGGGATCAGCGGTCTGCCCGTGGCCGCGCTCATCCCAGCTGATGCAGCGATACTGCCCCTGCAAAGCCTGTATCTGCGGCTCGAACATGGTGTGATCCATGAGCAGGCCGTGCGAGAACACAATGGCCGGGCCACGCCCTCCCGTGTCCTCGTAGTAGATATTCTGACCATTGACCTGGGCAAAAGGCATGCCGGACTCCTGCTGCAAATGGTTGAAACCCCTGGGGGAACTCCCCACACTGAGCACATCCTAAGCAGGCCTTGTGACATCGGCAACCGGCCCGTCCCCTGATGTGCCACAGCCTCGTGCACAACAGTTGACAGCGGCGGGCTTTTGCCACCTGACTCAGATCAGGCCAGCGCCCGCTGGATCAGGATTCAGGGAACGCCTTAAGCATGGCGATGAATCCGGCTTTTGCTTCGGCCTCGTGTGGCACGTCATCGCTGAGGGAGTCGATCATCCCTTGAATCACGATGCGCCTTGCTTCTTCATGCATTCCTGCCACTGCTGCGATCTGTGCATGTTTCTTGTAGCTGCATGGGCGGCCTCGCTTAAATGCACTGAGGCTCGACTCCTTCTCACCTAGTAGCTCTGCTAGTGCTTTCTGGCTACCGACGATCTTTGCAGCTCGTTCGATGGTTTCGGAAATATTCATTCTTTACACCCCTTGTAAATAATTAGCATCTGGTGTAAATTTCGCTCCAATTAGCACCAAATGTTCATTAACTCTGGGTGCTAATTTTCACATAGGAGCTACCACATGTCTAAACCTGAATTACGTCCTCCTGCTGGCCACGAAAGCGCTGATGTGCGCGTGGTAGCTCCCATCAACGGTGGTCAGCAGGGGGACACCAGATTGCACCGATTCGCGAACCGCTATGCCGTTGAGCTGCTGTTTGTCCAGCTCGTTGCTGTGATCTTGAATGTTGCGGCTTTCGGTTTGAGCGTCACAAAGCTTTTGGGGGTCTGCGCATGATCGACTTCCTCCGCATCATGGTTCGCATGCGCATCTTCTGGATTTGCATGCTCTTCAATGTGATCTTGTTTATGCGCGAGGTTGTCCTGCCTCGTTTAGTCGCGGACTCCCCCTTTGCTGTCGTTGAAGACTGGGGCGACTTCTGGGGCTTCTTCTTCGTTCACTTCCTGCCCTCTCTCTTTTGACAACCCTCCGCGCTGCCTCGCGTGCGGGGTAGCTCAGAGCGCTGTTGCGCCATTTGCCCGATCTGCCCGGGATACCTATTGGCAGTCACCTAGAGAGGTTTTCCATGTCCGTTGCTGAGGCTACATCCCTGCCCGCGTTCATTCGTGTGCTCATCGTCCAAGAAATTCGCAAGGGTGTCGGTAAGTCCGGCAAGCCATATGAAATGCAAGAAATCGACTGCATGACGCTGGATGAAAACGGCGTGGAAATGCAGGTGGGTGTGATGCAAGTGCCTGCCCCTCTGCTGGGCAAGATCACTCGCGGTGTCTATGCCCCGGTTTACGGCATGCGCGTGGACTTTGCCTCTCGCGGCATCAAGCCCGCCATTGTTGACCTCACGCCTGTTTCCGGTGCGCCCACTCCTGGCCGTGTCGTCAAGGCTGAGCCTCCTGCTGCTGCTAAGGCCTGACCATGGGACTCAATGAAGAGCAACTCCAGCACATGGCTTGGACCATCGTGCAAATAGCGTTTCTCGGCGGTATTGCTGGTGCGATGGCCTTCCATCTCATTCTTGGCGCTATCACTGCTGTGGCTGATCGCCTTGCTGAGCGCACTGTTCGCGCCATGCGTATTCGCGCTGCTCGTCAGCGTGCCCTGAAGGCCTCCTGATGGCCGATCAAGTCATCCAGTGCCCCTCTGCCTGCACCGTCACCGTGGTGCATGAGGTCAATGTGCCCATCCTCAACCTGTCGATTGAGGAAGCCTCCGCACTGATGACGCCGATCACTCTGGTTTTTTGCGTTGCATGGGGGTTCCGGGCCCTGCTGCGCTTTATCAACTCCCCGGATGAAAGGTCTACAGATGACTCGTAATGCTCTCAAACAACTGGCGATCAAGGCGCGTGGACATGGCGCCAAGCTCGCAGCCGGTGGTGTCACATTGATGCTGGCTGCACAAAACGCGATGGCTCAGACAGCTCCTGCTGCTCCTGACGTCAGCGCTGGCGAAGGCTTCCTGATGAGCCTGTTGACGCCCATCGGCATCCTGGGTTCGGCCTACCTGATCGTGACCATCGCTATCCGCGGCTGGAAGATCATGCGCTCGGTCTAACCGTCCCCCACTGTGTCAACAAGGGTGCAACTGCACCCTTGCATGTGCGTCGCGGCGATTCGGAGAACGGCGGGGCGCACATGCAAGGGAGGTCACATGGGACTGCTTGGCTTGATTGTCTACATGGGGGCGTTATGGCTCATTTGCTCCGCCTAATTGCTCTCGCATTCCTGGCATTCACTGCTAGCGTTGCTTCTGCGGCCCTCACGCCTGTTTATCAAAAATATGGCTGGAATTCAGAGGGGCCGTTTTTCTCGACGCCGCTAGCGGCCTGTCAGGCGATGGCGCCTAGCTATGGCTTTACAAGTACCTATACCATGGACGGTGGTCGCTCCAATGGCTGTGTTGTGAACGGTGGTGTTGGTGGTTGGGTGAATGGGTTTGATCTTGCCTGCCCTGTTAACTCCACTGCCTCAGGGGGTGCTTGTATTTGCAACTCTGGCTATTTGGAGTCAGGCAATGCTTGCGTGAAGAAGAAAGATGAGATTTGTGGCCCTCTCGCTGGCATGTCCATCGGTATCACTTCCATGGAGTCTGATTTTGGGCCTCAGTCTGCCAAGTGGGCTGCCAGCAAGTTAGGTCAGTCCGGTAATGCTTGTATGACGGGTTGCCAGACTACCGGCACTATCTCCTCCTGCATTGCTGGCATTGGCAAGAGCAGCTCTACCGTCTGCAACTTGTCGAATCCTACATTTACAGGTGAGGCCTGCACTGACCCCTCAACTGGTGGCAGTGGTGGGGAAGGTACTGAAGGCGGCAAAGACAAGCCGCAAGATTGCCCGGTTGGCTATGAGGCCTCCAAGTACGCTCCCGGCGTCTGCATCCCTAAAGAAAATAATTGCCCCTCTGGCTCCAGTCCTTCCAAGTATGTTGAAGGCATCTGCATCCCTGATGAAAAAGGCGATGACGGATCTTGCGAGGATCCAAAAGACCCGACAAAGCGCGCTGAGTGTGAGGGCAAGGGCAATCAGTGCCCCTCTGGTCAAGTCCAGTCCACAACGCAGACCAATACCTGTGTTCCTGCCAAAGATGGTGCCGACAAGGGCAAGGATGGCTCAAAGGTCGAGTGCAAGGATGGCAAGTGCACTGTCACTAAGCCTGATGGTTCTAAAGAGGACAAAGGGCAGGATGAGGTCTGCAAAGAGCAGCCTGACTTGGCCATGTGCAAGGAGAGCAAGGGCCAGTTCTCCGGTTCCTGCTCGGCTAATTTCCGCTGTGACGGTGATGTGCTCCAGTGCGCTGCCTTGCAAGAGCAGCACAAGCGCAATTGCACCATGTTTGATATCGAAAACGACATGTCGCGGCTCTTTGATGCGGATGCCAAAAAGCCTCAAGAAAACGTGCTGACAGCCAATGGCACGGAGATCGATCTCAAGGGCCATATCACCGTGGATTCCATCATCGGTAACGGTCAGTGCCCTGCTGATGTGCCACTGCAAGTGTTCGGCAAAACCGTTGTCTTCAAGCTCAGTGAGTTCTGCCGCTATTTCAATGCCATGGGCATGTTGCTGTTCTTGAGTACCTGTGCAACCTGCCTGCGCATTCTGGGGACTTAAATGCCTATCTTCATCACGTCTATCTGGGGTGCTTTTCTCAGCATCATCGGCACGGTCGTCGGTCGTGTGGCCGTCGCGCTGGGCATTGGCTTGATCTCGTACATAGGCTTCGGCTCCATCATTGAAGAGATCTCCAGCTACGGCAAAGAGGCCTTGATAGGCCTGCCAGACGAGCTCAAGAAAATCCTGGGCCTTCTACGCATAGGTGAGTCCTTCTCGCTGTTGACTGGCACGGTCACCGTCAAGCTGATTGCCAATGGCATGAAGAACGGGACCATCAAGCGCATCGGCTACAACAAGTAAGGGGGTAGTCATGCTCTACTTGACCACGGGCGGCATGGGTGCCGGCAAGACTCTCCTTACCCTGCTTTGGGTGCGTACTCTTCAACTAGCCACAGGTCGCCCTGTGTGCATCCATCTGTGGACTGATCCAGCAGATCAGCAGGTCAAGCCCCGCATCACGCTGAAGGCTGAGGGCCTCAAATTTGGCTGGAAAGCCATCGAATTTGAGAAGTGGCAGGATGAACCCGACGGCACGATTTTCATCATTGATGAATGCCATGAGGTTATGCCTACCCGTGGTGCTACGGCCAGCGCTCCGCAACCTCATATCCAGCAGTTAGCGGCCCATCGCCATCGTGGTTTTGACTTCTATCTGATCACTCAGCATCCAAAAAACATGGATAGCTTTGTGCGTAGATTGATTGCTGACCCTGGTTGGCATCGTCACGTGAAGCGTCGCAGCGGCGCTGAGATTGTGTCTCTTCTTGAGTGGCCTAACGTCAATGAAAAATGTGAGGGCCTTACCTCAGGCAAGACCGCTACTGTCAGCCTACAGCGTTACCCCAAAGAGGTTTATGACTGGTACGTGTCCGCCAGCATTCATACAGCCAAGTTCCGCTTTCCAAAGCAGCTCTATTTCATCATCGCGGCTGTCATTCTTGTGCCCGTGCTTATCGGTGGCGCTATCTACTATCTCAAGACCGTTCGCGGTGCGGGTAACGTGCAAGGCGCGAAGTCCTCTAGCCTGATGCCAAGCATGAGCCTTGGCCCCCAGCGGCCTAATCAGGGCCAGTCCAATGACAAGCGCCCTCTGACTACTGCTGAGTACGTGGATCAGTTCATGCCCCGGGTGCAAGGTCTGGCGTATACCGCTCCGCGCTATGACGAGCTCACGAACCCCATGCGCGCGCCATACCCTGCGGCCTGCATGCACAGCAAAAAGCGCGATGAATGCAAGTGCTTCACGCAAGATGCCACTCCGCTGGATGTGCCCCAAAAGCTCTGCCTGCAGATTGTCAAAGACGGCATCTTCTTGGACTGGAAAGACCCGGCCGCAAACCGCTCGCAGGCCATGTTTGATGAACCCACTCCGGCCCCTGCAGTGGTGCATACGCCCCCTCCACCAGTTGCACGGCCCGCCGATCAGCCCATGGGCTATGCAGAGCGCCTTGCTGCCCGCAATGCCGCTGTTAGCTCCGTCTTTGGGCAGTAGCCATGGCCCGTCGCAAATTCCCGTTCCGTCGATCTGTTGGCCTCACTGCTTCGGTTGCTGAGCGTGTCAAACGGCTCTCCATTGTTGAAAACCGCTCGTTCGAGTACACCCTCCGGCTGCTCATAGTCGAGGCGCTGCGATCGCGTGAATCACGCTGGCCAGACGCTTCTTCTGGCCCGGCAAAACAGGGTTTTGTTGGGTCAGAAGAACATGGGCAATAGCTGCGCCATGGGGCTACCTGATCAGGCACAAGCCGGCACTTCGGTTTCCTGCTCAAGACGACGTCTTGGGCGGGAAATTGAAGTGACAGCTCCCTGGCATCGTCACCTCTTCGATCAGGCACAAGCGGGCATCTCGGTTTCCTGCTCAAGACAACGTCTTGGGCAGGAAATTGAGATGCCAGCCCTCCGGCACAGCCCCCCGCCAGCTCAAGCATGCAGCGGTTTCTCTCTCCTCCAGTCAGAACAAGGTTCTGGCTGGAGGAGAGAGAAAAGAGCGCCCCAAAAAGAGACCCCTGAGGATGTTGGCATGCCCACCCCAAAAAACAAAAAAGCAAAGCCGCTCAAGCAAGAAAACCCCGCTCTGAGGATTCGTGAAACCGCACAGCGGTTTTGCGAATCGTCGGAGCCACCGCCGGTAGGGCCCCAGCCCTCGCCACAAGCATGCGTTGGCTACCGGGCGCTGTCTCTCCCCAGCGGCGCGCAATGCCAGCAGGGCTGGCGGCGCAGCCGCCTAGATTTATCCCTCTGACACTTCAGCACATCACCACGGCTAGAAAAGAAAAAGGGCCTCAACCCTCTCACCGGTTGAAGCCCTTAGATGCCAAAAGCGATAGGAGCGCTTATGACAGTTCGAATTATTGGCGACACCATTTATGAACGCAAGAGCGTTCCCAACTGCTTCAAGGTCAAAACCACTGATTTAGGTAACGGGCACGTGGAATCCGTGGTCTCTCAGGCATGGGAGCTGGTCGAACTGGATACCTCCCGCATGCCCGACGATGTGCTGCGCAACCTCAAAGAGCACATCCTTGAAAAACGAGATGACCCAGACCGGATTAAAGAGCGCGAAGAGATCAACCGCCATAGGGCTGCCAGAAGGGCTAAAACGCGCGTCAGGCAGCTTTGCAAGGCCGCCAATGCCGATACCCTTATGACGCTCACATATCGCGAAAATCAGACCGATTTGGAGCTTTGTAAAAAGCACCTTAAAGAGTTTGTCCGCCGTGTCTACCGCGTCATACCTGACTTCGTGGCCATCGCTGCCTTTGAACCTCAAGACCGTGGTGCCTGGCATGTGCACATGGCCTGCCGGCGCGTTGCCACTGTCCTGTCCAACAATCAAGGCGTGCGCATCAAAAGCTTTGACTTGCTGCGCTCCATCTGGCGCTCTGTTACCAAAGAGCTGGGCGGCAATGTCGACGTAGCGCGTCGCAAGAGTACCTCCAAGCGTTCACCAGCGCGCATTGCCAGCTACATCAGCAAATACATCACCAAGGCTTTTGAAGATGGCGCTAAGTTCTCTAACAGGTGGACAAAGTTCGGTGATTTCACTGTCCCGCCATCTGTCCAGCTCGGCTATGTGACAAGCATGCGTGAGGCTATTGAGCTCGTTTATGACTTGGTGACTCCTGGCGCTGCCGTGGTCACTTCTTACCTGTCCCATTTCAAGGACGTTTTCTTTTTGGTCACCGAGAGTAGGTCAGGCATACCGAAGCCATGCAAGTGATTGTGATGAAACTACAGTTTCGCGCTCTTGCTATGAAAAGACTAGCTGTATACCTCATTGGCGCTTACGTTTGCGCATGGCCTGAGAGACTTCTCCTTGTTCAAAAGAGGAGAAAAACTGTGTTGATTGGATATGCTCGCGTCTCCACTAGAGAGCAGGAAACCTACCTGCAAATTGACGCGCTAAACAAGGCTGGCGTAGAGGTTATCTACCAGGAGAAGACTAGTTCTGTGGGTTCGCGGCCTGAGCTGCAAAAGCTGCTCTCCTCGCTCACAGAAGGCGATTGCCTTGTTGTTTACAAGCTCGATCGCATTGCACGTTCTTTGAAGGATCTGCTTGCTATCTTGGACAAGATCAAACTGTCTGGGGCGACAATTCGGTCGATCACAGAGCCTCTGGATACAACCGGTCCTATCGGGCTATTTATGGTTCAAGTCCTCGGTGCTGTTGCCCAATTGGAGCGGGGGATCATCCGAGAGCGGGCCATTGCTGGTCAAGTCGCAGCCATTAAGCGGGGGGTTGTCTGGGGTGGCCGTAAGTCCGCGTTGTCACCCGAGCAAGCTGCTGAGGCGCTTCGCTTGCGTCAGGATGGCATGACCCAGAAGGAAGTAGCAGAGGCTCTTGGGGTGTCGCGGTCGACAATTTCGCGCTTAGAAAGCCCAGCTCGTCCTAGAGCTGAGCCACGCCGCCCTGTGCTTAGCCAGTACTTGTCGCAAGAGCCCGCTGAATAAGGATCTTCTGCACATCGCTGGTGCCTTCGTAGATCTGGCATACGCGCACATCGCGATAGATGCGCTCCACGGGAAAGTCGCTCACCACGCCATAGCCGCCCAGGGTCTGGATGGCGGCACTGCATACGCGCTCGGCCATCTCGCTGGCAAAGAGCTTGGCCATGGCTGCTTCCTTGAGGCAGGGAAGACCCGCATCACGCAGGCTGGCAGCATGCCAGATCAGTTGCCGGGCCGCTTCGATCTGCGTCGCGCATTCGGCAAGCCTGAAGCCCACGGCCTGATGGTTGAAGATGGGCTGACCAAAGCTCTCGCGTTCCTTGCTGTATTGCAGCGCGCATTCAAAGGCCGCACGCGCCATGCCCACGCTTTGCGCGGCAATGCCGATACGCCCGCCTTCCAGCGCGGAAAGTGCAATCCTGTAGCCCTCGCCCTCGGCCCCGATCAGGTTCGCGGCGGGAATGCGACAGTTCTCGAAATTGATCTGCGCCGTATCGCTGCTGTGCTGGCCCAGCTTGTCTTCGAGGCGTGCCACCTGGTAGCCGGGATTGCCGGTGGGCACGATGAAGGCACTCATGCCCTTCTTGCCCGCCGTCTTGTCGGTGACGGCGATGACGATGGCTACATCGCCATTCTTGCCGCTGGTGATGAACTGCTTGACGCCGTTGATGACGTAGTCGCCGCCATCGCGTACGGCCGTGGTACGCAGCGCCGAGGCATCTGAACCCACATGGGGCTCGGTCAGGCAGAAGGCTCCCAGCATCTGGCCCTGCGCCAGCGGACGCAGCCATTGCTCCTGCTGGCTGGCATTGCCGTACTTCATCAAGATGGCATTGACCGGGCAATTGGTCACGCTGATGACGGTGCTGGTGCCGCCATCGCCAGCGGCGATTTCCTCAAGCACCAAGGCCAGGCTCACATAGTCCAGGCCCGCACCGCCGAGTTCCTCGGGCACGCAGATGCCATAGGCACCGAGCGCGGCCAGCCCCTGGTGCACGTCCTTGGGGAACTCGTGCTCCTTGTCCCAGCGCGCGGCATGGGGTGTGATCTGCTCGCGCACAAAATCGCGCAAAGCGTCGCGGATCATTTCCTGGTCCTGATTCAGCAGCATGTTGTCTCCGATATTTATAGCTATATGCCCGTTGTTCAGCCTGGGCTAGGCGTCTAGAAGCTTGATGTATCTGCCGTCGTGGCGCAGCAGCTGACCACGGTCTTCGGGCTTGACCTGCGCCAGGGCCTGCATCAGCCCCTGCACGCTTTGAGCCACCGACAGCGGGGCCGCAGCGCCGCCCATCTCGGTCTGCACCCAGCCCGGATCCAGCGCCAGCAGCGTCAGGCCCGGCCATTGGCGGCAGGCCGAGACCACGGCCATATTGAGCGCAGCCTTGCTGACGCGGTACAGCCAGGCGCTCTCGTCCGCATCGGCCAGCAGGGACATGCCGCTGGAGAAGGCGCCGATCACGCCGCCAGCCTCCTGCACCATGGGCGCAATCTGCGGCAGGGCCTGCATAAAGCCCAGCACATTGCTGTGCATCACCAGATCGAACTGCTGCTGAGTAGGCGGCACGCCTGCGTCATGACCGTCCCAGACACCGGCCACGTAAAGCGCGATATCGATGCTGGCCCCGTCGAGCTGCCAGGCCAGGCCGCTGACGCTGGCAGGATCTGCCAGATCGACCTGCAGCACCCGGGCGCCGCGGGCCTGCAGGTCGACCATGTCTTCAGCCTTGCGGACGGTGGCAATCACCTGGTGGCCCTGTGCCAGATAGGCCTCGGCCAGGGCTCGCCCCAGACCGCGTGATGCGCCGAGAATCAGTATCAAAGCCATAGCTGTTTGCGCCTATAAATGTTGGGTTTCAAAACGTTTTTCATCGGAAATCCTTTCATGACAAGCGCTGCAAGCTATCAACTTTTCTTGGTCTGCTCGGCAGCAATCATGGCGCCATAGCGGGCCACCATGCTTTCCTGCGACTCGGGCTGGGCGGTCAGTCCCATTTGGGCATGGATGATCTGATTGAGCGTGGGCATGACGTTGCGCGCCACCCTGGCCTCCTCGCTCCACAGGCGGGAGCGCATCAGCGCCTTGGCACAGTGCAAATAGGCTTCCTGCACACGGACTTCGATCACCAGCTTGGGGCGGAAATGATCGCTGGCAAACAAGGCCGTGTAATGCGCCTCGTCACGCAGCTGGGCTGTGCCGTTGACGCGCAGGGTTTCGTCAAAGCCCGGCACAAAGAACAGCAAACCCAGGCGCGGGTCGTCGAGCAGATTGCTCAGGCTGTCCAGCCGGTTGTTGCCGCCCGCATCGGGAATGAGCAAGGTATTGGCGTCCGGTGCCTTGACGAAGCCGGGCTTGCCGCCTCGTGGCGAGGCATCGAGCAAGGCGCCGCCTGGACCGCCCGTGGCCATGACCAGAAACGGCGACAGCGCGATAAAGCGCAGGCAGTGCCGATCCAGCTCCCACTGCTGCTTGAGCAGCGCCCGCTCGGCAGGAGGGTCGTACAACTGCAGCAGTTGTTCGCGCGAAGTGATCATGAAGCCAGGACCTCCTCGGGACGGTCGTTGCGGTGGATGGCTGCGTACAGTGACAGGAACTCGTTCCAGGAAGGGTCGAAGCTCACGCTGAGCTCGCCCTCCAGTTCGGGCACATGCTGTCTGCCCAGCTGTCCGGCCAGTTGCACCGCATGGGCCGGATCTTCCACATAGTAGGTGGCCACGCGGGCACTCATGTTTTCCACGCGCGAGAAGGCAAGAATGCCGCGCTGTTCACGGCTGAGTTGTTCATCCAGCGCATCCTGGGCGTCACGCACCCCGTCCAGCTCTTGCTGGCTGGAGAAATTGAAGCGCCATTCCATGAAATGCGACAGATCGGCACGCGTGGCCACGGCATTGGCACCGTCGTGGAAGGTCAGGATGTCGGGCGGTGCCTCCTCGTC
The DNA here is from genome assembly GCF_039581385.1 of Comamonas sp. A7-5. Taxonomy (NCBI): domain Bacteria; kingdom Pseudomonadati; phylum Pseudomonadota; class Betaproteobacteria; order Burkholderiales; family Comamonadaceae; genus Comamonas; species Comamonas sp. A7-5. The sequence continues at coordinate 8,148 of NZ_JBCPWO010000002.1, read as the reverse complement.
AGCATCCTGCGCGCGCACTTCCAGCGACAGCCAGCGGTCGCTGTCCTCCTTGGGGAATTCATAGCTGCGGCCCAGTTGCTGGCGGATGAAGCCATCGAACAGGGGCGGGAACTCCGACAGCAGAGCGGAGCCGTAGACATCGGCCGCAGCCTCGGAGGCAAACTCGACCGGACCCACGCGTACGGAAAAATCCCACTCGCCCAGCACGTGGTCCAGCATGATGAAAGCCATGTGCTGCGCATGCTCGGCCATGTCCCGGGCAATGGGCTTTTCGAACGAGAGCTTGAGGCCTATGATGCCTCCCGCATCGTAATAGCCCACCCGGATATCGGAGCAGGCCAGCTCGAAGCCGTCCATGCGCATGCCGAAGTTGCTGCCCAGCGCGCGGCTGCGAAACGCCTGCACACTGTAATGCTCGAAACGCGGCGCCTGGCGCACCAGTGCCTGGGCGTTCTCGAACTGCGCCGTGTTGCCATGGGCCGAGATCACCAGACGGGAGCCGGCCTCCCCGAGCTTGCCTTCCAGCTCCAGACTCAGGCCCGGCGCATATTGGTGCAGCAACTCATTGGAGCTTTCCACAAACTCATGGCGATCGAGCTCCTCCAGCTGGCTCAGCTGGTTGGAAAAATCGCCCCAGAAAGCATCAATCTGCTGCGGCTCCAGCGGCTTGATGGTCTCGCTCTCGTCGTGGTGAATGTCTGCGCTCATGAATGATTTCCGCAATGTGAGCTGCACACATTCAGCGCGAATGCGTGCAATCCGTTGAACATGCGTTCACTGTAGAGCAAACCGGTGACGGTTCTGAGCAAATGGCGTCAGATCAGCTCAATTGCCATGGCCGTGGCCTCGCCGCCGCCGATGCACAGCGTGGCCAGGCCCTTCTTCTTGCCGCGTGTCTTGAGCGCGTGCAGCAGGGTGACCAGAATGCGCGCACCGCTGGCGCCAATCGGGTGTCCGAGAGCACAGGCACCGCCATTCACGTTGACCTTGTCATGCGAGACCTTGAGATCGGCCATCAGCGCCATGGGCACCACGGCAAAAGCTTCGTTGATTTCCCACAGGTCCACATCCTCCACGGCCCAGCCGGCCTTCTTCAGCGCCTTTTCGGTGGCGCCCACGGGTGCGGTGGTGAACCACTCGGGGGCCTGTGCAAAGGTCGCGTGCGAGACGATGCGCGCCAGCGGCTTGCAGCCCAGCTGCTTGGCCGTGGACTCGCGCATCAGCACCATGGCGGCAGCGCCGTCGTTGATGCTGGAGCTGGAAGCGGCCGTGATGGTGCCGTCCTTCTTGAACGCTGGCTTGAGGCTGGAGATCTTGTCCAGCTTGGCCTTGGCCGGGCCTTCGTCAACACTGACGGTCACGTCACCCTTGCGGGTCTTGACTGTGACGGGCGTGATTTCGGCGTCAAAAGCACCGCTTTGCGCTGCTGTCTGGGCGCGCTGCACGCTGGCAATGGCAAACGCGTCCTGCGCTTCACGCGTGAACTGGTATTTGGCGGCGCAGTCCTCACCGAAGGTGCCCATGGAGCGGCCGGCCTCATAGGCGTCCTCCAGACCGTCGAGCATCATGTGATCGAAGATCTTGTCGTGCCCCATGCGATAGCCGCCACGCCCCTTCTTGAGCAGATAAGGGGCATTGGTCATGCTCTCCATACCGCCGGCAATCATCACCTCGCGGCTGCCGGCGATGAGCTGGTCGTGCGCCAGGATGGTGGCTTCCATGCCGGCGCCGCACATCTTGGACAGGGTCACGGCACCTGTGCTTTGCGGCAGGCCGCCCTTGAAGCCGGCCTGACGGGCCGGAGCCTGGCCCTGGCCTGCCATCAGGCAGTTGCCGAACAGCACTTCTTCCACCAGCTCGGGCCGGATGCCGGCGCGCTCGACTGCCGCCTTGATGGCTGCGCCCCCCAGGTCATGGGCGGCCAGATCGGAAAAATCGCCCTGGAACGCGCCCATGGGAGTGCGGGCAGCGCTGACGATGACTACGGGATCCTGATGCATGGTTTGTCTCCTTGAAAAATGGATGGATGTGATCTGCCTCTTCAAGCGAGGCTATTGGCGGGAATCTCGAAACGCTGCGTGTCCAGGCCTGCGTCGCCGGCATGCAGAAAGCGGCTGCGCTCGTAGGGGAACACGTCAAGGAAATGACCGTCACGGATGCGGCTCTGGTGACCGCGCCAGAACTCGGCCTCAAGCAGATCGGCGTGATGGCGCATGAAGATGTCGCGCACGGCCGGATGGCCCAGCAGAAAAGGCCCGAAGGTCTCGGGAAAGACATCCCTGGGGCCGACCGAGTACCAGATGTCGCCCGACATCTCCTCTTCCTCGGTTCGCGGCTGCGGCACCTCGCGGAAATTGCAATCGGTCAGGTATTCGATCTCGTCATAGTCGTAGAACACCACCTTGCCGCCGCGCGTGACGCCGAAGTTCTTCCACAGCATGTCGCCGGGAAAGATATTGGTGGCGACCAGATCCTTGATGGCATTGCCGTACTCGAGAATCGCCCTCTCCATGGCAGCGCGGCGCTCCGGCTTGGTGTCTGCCTCGGCCAGGCACTCCATCAGGAACAGATTCAGCGGCACCAGGCGACGCTCGATATAGAGATGGCTGATGATGACTTCCATCTGCCCGTCGCCGTCGCGGTCGCTGATCTCGATCTGCTCGGGAGCCTGGGCATGCAGCTCGGCCAGCAGTTCATCGCTGAAGCGCTCCTTGGGAAAAGCCACCAAGCTGTACTCCATGGTGTCCGCCATGCGACCGCCGCGGTCATGCTTTTTGACCAGTTGGTACTTGGCCTTGACCTGAGGACGCGACACATCCTTGCTGCTGGCGATGCGGTCCTTGATGAGCTTGAACACATAGGGGAAGCTCGGCAGGTCGAACACCAGCATGACCAGGCCTTTGATGCCGGGCGCAATGCGCAGCTGATCGCTGGAATGGCGCAGATGATGCAGAAAGTCGCGGTAGAACAGCGTCTTGCCCTGCTTGGCCAGACCCAGGGCGTTATAGATTTCCGCCTTGGGCTTGCGCGGCATGAGGCTGCGCAGAAAGCTCACATAGGCGCTGGGCACTTCCATGTCCACCATGAAGTAGGCGCGCGCAAAGCTGAACAGCGCATGCAGATCGTCCTCTCCAAACAGGGCCGCATGTAGTATCAGTTGCTCCTTTTCTCCATGCAGGATGGGAATCGCCAGCGGCAGCTCGGTATAGCCGGTAATGATCTTGCCGACCAGGTACGCTCCCTTGTTGCGATAGAACAGGCTGGACAGCACCTGAAGCTGGAAGTTGGCCCTGAGCGTCAGGCCCGCCAGTCTCTCGCGTATGCGCTCGGCCAGCAGATACACGTCGCGCTGCAGGTCTTCGAAGCGGCATTGCAGCTGCAGTTGCTCGAACAGGCTCTGCAGCGTGCCTTCGATCTGGGCGAGGTTGCCGGGGTAGTAGGCGCGGTAGATGGGTACGGCACCCGGCGCGGTGTTTTCCAGGTATTCGGTGCTGACGGCCGCACGCACGAAGATGAAGTCGTTCTGGAAATGGGTGCGGTGCAGAATTTTGGTGGTGACCGAATTGAAGAAGGTCTCGGCCAGCTCGGGCTGCAGATGATCGACCATCAGGCCGATGTAATGCAGCTTGACCTGCTGCCAGACAGCCATGCTCTGCAGGCTGGCGGCAAACTCCTCTTCCAACCTCTGGATGCAGGCACGCACCTGCCGGTCGTAGAACTCTATGCGCTCACGCTGAGCCTGCTGCTGGCCCGGCCAGTCCATGGTCTCGAAGCGCTGCTTGGCTCGGGCAGCTTCCGCACTGAACATGCGGTAATGCTGGTTGTAGCCATGCATCAGGGCCTGCGCAATGGCATAGGCCTCGGGGGCGTCCAGTCGTTGCGGAAACATGGCGGGCCAGTCGCTCCAGATAAGTGAGCAGCACTCTCAAGCGGAACAAGCGGCACAGGCCTTGGGTCTGCTTGAGGGCACTGCAACTGCGCAGCGGCAGCGATCAGTCGCGCTTGCGCGCAGCGACCTTCTCGACAGCCTTGTTGTAGACATCCTCCAGGCCGCCCACACCAGGCACGGTCATTTCGAGGTTGGTGATGTGGCCGTTGTTGAGGCTGTAGCACCAGCCGTGCAGAGTCACCTTCTGGCCACGGGCCCAGGCATCCTGCATCACGGTGGACTGAGCCACGTTGACCACCTGCTCGATGGCGTTGAGTTCGCACAGCACATCGTGGCGGAACTGGGTGGAGATGCCTTCCAGCAGCTTGATGTGCTTGTCGCGCACGTCGCGCACGTGGCGGGTCCAGTTGTCCACCAGACCCAGGCGCAGATTGTTCAGTGCCGCATACACGCCGCCGCAGCCATAGTGGCCCACAACCATCAGGTGCTCGATCTTCAGATGATCGACCGAGTACTGGATGGTGGACAGGCAGTTCAGATCGCTGGGCACCACCACGTTGGCCACGTTGCGGTGCACGAACACCTCGCCAGGCTCCAGACCCGTGATCTGGTTGGCTGGCACGCGGCTGTCCGAGCAGCCGATCCACATGTACTTGGGTTTTTGCTGCGCCATCAGTCCGGTAAAGAAACCAGGACGATCACGCTCCATCTGGTCTGCCCATTCGCGGTTGTGGACAAACAGTTCTTCGATGGAGGTCGTTGTCATGAAGCTATCCTTCTTTTTGTGGTTGAAAGAACGGCGCAGCTCCTGCTTTTTCAGCAGGTTTCAGCAAACAGCTCGCGGCCTATGAGCATGCGGCGAATTTCGCTGGTGCCAGCGCCAATCTCGTAGAGTTTCGCATCTCGCCACAGACGACCGAGCGGATACTCGTTGATATACCCATTGCCGCCATAGATTTGCACGCCCTCGCCGGCCATCCAGGTGGCCTTCTCGGCGCACCACAAGATCACGCTGGCGCAGTCCTTGCGAACCTGGCGCACATGATCGGTTCCCAGAAGATCCAGGTTTTTAGCGACCGTATAGGCAAAAGAGCGGCCTGCTTGCAGCACGGTGTACATGTCCGCCACCTTGCCCTGGATCAGCTGGAACTCGCCGATGCTCTGGCCGAACTGCTTGCGGTCGTGGATATAGGGGACGACATTGTCCATGACGGACTGCATGATGCCCAGCGGGCCGCCGGTCAAGACGGCGCGCTCATAGTCCAGGCCGCTCATCAATACCTTGGCGCCCATGTTCAGGCCGCCAAGAATGTTTTCAGCCGGCACTTCCACATCCTGGAACACCAGCTCGCCCGTGTGGCTGCCGCGCATGCCCAGCTTGTCGAGCTTTTGCGCGATCGAGAAGCCCTTCATGCCCTTTTCGATCAGAAAGGCCGTCACGCCGCGCGCGCCCATCTCCGGCTCGGTCTTGGCATAGACCACCAGGGTGTCGGCGTCGGGCCCGTTGGTGATCCACATCTTGCTGCCGTTGAGCAGGTAGTAGCCGCCCTTGTCCTCGGCCTTGAGCTTCATGCTGATCACGTCAGAGCCGGCGCCGGGCTCGCTCATGGCCAGAGCTCCCACATGCTCGCCGCTGATGAGCTTGGGCAGGTACTTGGCCTTCTGCGCCTCGCTGCCGTTGCGATTGATCTGGTTCACGCACAGATTGCTGTGAGCGCCATAGGACAGGCCCACCGAGGCACTGGCGCGCGATATTTCCTCCATGGCCACCATATGCGCCAGATAGCCCATATCGGCGCCGCCGTACTGCTCGGGGACGGTAATGCCGAGCACGCCCAGCTCGCCGAACTTGCGCCACACGTCCATGGGGAACTGGTCGCTGCGATCAATCTCGGCCGCACGCGGAGCAATCTCGCTCTGTGCGAATTCACGCACCGCATCACGCAGCGCATCGATGTCTTCACCGAGCTGGAAGTTCAGTCCGGGCAGATTGGCAAGGCTCATGGTTGTCTCCTGTAGATATGGGTCTGACGAATCGTCTTGTCAGTGTTGTATGCCTTCACGGTTCTGCACACACATCAGAGTGCAGCCCATTGTGGCAATCAGTTTCTCTTTTCCCTGGTCAATGGCAAATGCCTTGCCTTCGGATACGGTGATGGTGCGTCCGGGCTTGATGACCCGGCCTTCCATGCGAAAGCGCTGGCCTTTGGCAGGAGCGAGCAGGTTGATCTTGAATTCGATGGTGAGCACGGCCGCATCGGCCGGCATCAGCGTCAGGCCCGCGTAGCCGCAGGCCGAGTCGAGTGCGGTGGATACCATGCCGGCGTGCAAAAAACCATGCTGCTGCGTCAGGCCTGGAGCCCAGTCCAGGCAGATATCCACAACGCCTGGCTCCACCAGGGTCAGCTCCGCGCCAATCGTGGCCATGGCGCCTTGCTTCGCAAAGCTCTGCTTCACCCGATGAACAAAATCCAGAGACTCGGTGACACCTGCAACAGACATGGCAACTCTCCAGCAAAGCTTTGCAATTGACGTTTACGTAAACGTCAATTATGCGCCATTTTTGCTCTCGCTCCTTTTCAATAGTGTGCGGGCCTCTTTTTCCTGCTCTCGCACCTCATCCAGAGTCACTTGCAGATCGGCCATCTGCGCTTCGAGCTGCTTGCGATGGATGGCCAGCACGTCGAGAAACTTGCGCAGCTGCACGCCCGTATCACGCGGGCTGTCATACATGTCGATGATTTCCTTGGCCTCGGACAGCGACAGTCCCAGGCGCTTGGCCCGCAGCGTCAGGCGCAGACGTGCGCGGTCTCTCGATGAATACACGCGATTGCGACCGCCTGCGCCGGAGCGCTCCGGCTGCAGCAAGCCCATGTCCTCATAAAAACGGATGGCCCGGGTCGTGAGATCGAACTCTTTGGCAAGGTCACTGATGGTGTAAATGGTCGACATGATTCTGTGGGGTTGTAAGTCTTGCATCGCACAGGCGACTGCCAGAGGTGGCTTGATCTCTAAAATGCTTTGACAAAACTGACGTTTACGTTAACGTCAATGCTAAACGAAATACCGCCCCATGACCTCAAGCCAAGAATCCGCTCTTCACTACCCACTCGGCGATACCTTGCCCGGTCCGGCCCAGACTCTGGAAGTGGCCCCCGGCGTCAAGTGGATCCGCATGACCTTGCCGTTTGCCCTCGATCACATCAACCTCTGGCTGCTGCGTGATCGCCAGACCGATCTGCATGGCCAGGTACGCGAGGGCTGGACGGTCATCGACTGCTGCGTCAATCGCACCGAGGCGCGCGAGCAATGGGAGCAGATCTTCGCCGCCGAACTGGAAGGCCTGCCCGTTTTGCGCGTCATCGTCACCCATATGCACCCCGACCATATCGGCCTGGCCGGCTGGCTCTGCCAGCAATGGAACGCGCCCTTGTGGATCAGCGCCACCGATTACAACGTCGCCCGCGTCGCCATGAAAGACAGGGACGGCTTCGGCGGCGAATCCGGTGCGGACTTCTACAGCCTGCACGGACAAAGAGATGAGGAATTTCTGCTCCATGTCCGCGGCCGTGGCAGCTACTACTCTTCCCTGGTGGCCCCCATACCCGACATCTATCACCGCATCATGGATGGCGACGAGATCGACATCAACGGCCGCACATGGCAGTGCATTGCCGGCTATGGTCACGCGCCGGAGCACATGGCGCTTTACTGCGCCGAGCTCGAGACACTGATCAGCGGCGACATGGTGCTTCCCCGTATTTCCGCCAATGTCAGCGTGCATTCTTCCGAGCCCGAAGCCAACCCGCTGCAGCTGTTTCTCACATCGCTGAAGCGCTACTTCGCTCTCCCACAGAACACCTATGTTCTGCCCTCGCATGGCAAACCCTTTACAGGCTTGCATATCCGTGTCCAGCAACTGCTGGACCATCATCAGGAACGTCTGAACGACATCATGCAGGCCTCCAGGCTACAGGGGCTGAGCGCTGCCGACATCCTTCCCATTCTCTTCAAACGCCAACTGGACACTCACCAGATGACTTTCGCCATGGGCGAGGCTCTGGCTCACCTGCACTATCTCTGGTTCAGCCGGCAACTGACGCGGCGGCTGGATGAAAACGGCATCCTGCGCTTCTACGCACCGAATATGCAGAAATAAAAAGAGAGCGCCTGGCGCTCTCTTTTTATGGGTTTCCGGTATTTTTGTAGCTGGAATGCTTTGACACCCTGCGGCAAGCGCTCCTCGTTTCGAAGCGCCC
>NZ_JBCPWO010000019.1:0-68640 GCF_039581385.1 Comamonas sp. A7-5 | reverse complement strand
ATCAAGGCATGTCACACCGACATATTCCTCAATAGCTCAGTCGGTAGAGCGCCGGACTGTTAATCCGTAGGTCCCTGGTTCGAGCCCAGGTTGAGGAGCCATTCAAAAGCCTGTATGCATTCATACAGGCTTTTTCTTTTCTCCGCTCAGGCAGCTCTCACCACGCCCACCGAAGCACCCACGGGCGGCGCATCTACGGCGACGGCCTTGTGTGCAGAGTGAGGGACATAGGGATAGTGATGCGGCACCACGGGAATATGCTGCTCGCCCTGCTCCCAGGCTCGCAATTCATCTTCCAGTCGCGCAGCACGTTCGGCGTACATCTGAGCGGAGGACTGGTAGTACTCCGCCGCGATAGTGTGCTCCAGAACAGCCATGCGCGCCTCTTGCAGATAGGCACGCGTACGGCGGATATAGCGCGGTTCGGAACGTCCAAAACCGAAGATCTTGCCGAAAAACATGTCCAACCTCCTTTTCCGGTAACAACGCAAATCCGTCACGACTCCTCAACCGATGGAGCAATGTTGCCAGCGTAATGTCTCCGGTTCAAGACATCTGTCCCACAGCAAGAGTTCGCCTCGTAGGAGGGGCGCCCGCCACTTGCGGCCGCCCACCCAAAGCCGGCCCCAGGCAGGGCTTGAGACACAGCCATCCTGTCACAAAGCTCAACTCAAGAGTCAATCAGACACATGTCCGGGTATTTCCGGGAGCCCCTGCATCGCCCGGTGGGCAAGGACCTTCCCCTCGGATTGAAGATCTTCATGGCAGCCATGCTCCGGGGCCCAGCTCGATGCCGACCGCCGCCGGCCAACAGCAAGGCCGAGTTGCCGCCAACCCTAGCCTGCCTATGCGCTGCGGCAGGCAAGAGCACCCGCCATCAGGACGGGATCGCCCCAGAGTTCAATGCTGAGCCCCCCGCCGCACAGACAAGCACAAGCTCGCGAGTCAGTTACCCTGCAGGAAGTTCAGCACCCCCTCGGCCACATGAACACCAGAGGACATACAGGCCGTGAGCAAATAACCACCCGTGGGGGCCTCCCAGTCCAGCATTTCTCCCGCACAGAAGACGCCGGGCAGAGCGGCACACATCCCTCCCGCATCCAGAGCCTCCAGACGAACTCCGCCTGCAGTGCTGATGGCCTCATCAATGGGGCGCGGTGCGATCACCGTCAAAGGCACTGCCTTGATCGTGGATGCCAGGCGCTTCATGTCCGCCATGCCATCCTTGCCGAGCACCTCATACAGCAAACCCGCCTTGATGCCATCAAGCCCCAGACGCCCTTTGAGATGACTGCTGAGACTGCGCGAGCCGCGCGGCCGCATCACCTCCTGCTGCACACGCTCCGCACTCCACTGCGGCAACAGATCCAGCTCGAAGCACGCAGCGCCCTGGCGGGCAATGCAGTCCCGCAACAGGGAGGAGACAGCATAGATCAGGCTCCCCTCCACCCCGGTCTGCGTCGCAACAAATTCACCCTGACGCTCAAAGCCGGCACCTTGCTCGTCCGCAAACTTCAAAACCACCGACTTGAACGGCTGCCCGGCAAAGCGCTGAGCAAAGACCTCGCTCCAGCCGGCTTCACGCCCTTGCGGCCAGCCCACATCAAAGCCACAGTTGGCCGCCTGCAGCGGGGCAATGCCCACCCCCCTGTCCTGCAGCAGCGAAACCCAAGCGCCATCCGAGCCCAGACGCGCCCAGCTGCCGCCGCCCGTCGCCAGCACCAAAGCCTTGCAGCCAATCTTGACCCTGGCACTTTCTGTCTGGAGAACCGGCTTGCCATCCTCTGCCCAGCCGACCCAGCGGTGACGCATATGAAACTGCACGCCCTGCGACTTCATACGCACCAGCCAGGCACGCAGCAGCGGCGCTGCCTTCATATCCGCAGGAAACACTCTTCCGGATGACCCCACAAAGGTATCAAAGCCCAGCTCTTTGACCCAGGCCTGAAGCTCGCTCGCACCCCACTTTTCGAGCCAGGGAGTCAAATCTGCAGAGCGGCAGCCATAGCGAGTGACAAAGCTCGAAAACTCCTCGGAGTGCGTAAGATTGAGACCGCCTTTGCCGGCCATGAGGAATTTGCGAGCCGCCGAGGCTTTCGCCTCGAACACTCTGACCGACAAGCCGGCCTTTGCCAATTGCTCGGCCGCCATCAAGCCTGCAGGCCCGGCACCGATCACTGCCACATCACAGACCCATTCGGAATCGGCCATCAAGGGCTCCGAGACACTCATACTTCTACCACCTCAATCTGCCGGCAGCCACCGGCCGCCAAAGGGTGCGCAGAATACCACCGACGGCATTTCTGCAATATTGCGGGCACTATTAGCGTGATAGCTGCAAACAACCAGCCACACACCGTGGCGGGAGATGAGTTTCTGTCACAATCAACTCACTAGGCGAATAGACCGCCTACCTTTTTGATTCAAGAAAATCCAGGACTACAAATGGCCAGCGAATTGATCAAGCACATCACGGATGCAAGCTTTGAGTCTGACGTACTGCAACCCGGCACGACCGTGCTGGTGGATTACTGGGCTGAATGGTGCGGCCCTTGCAAGATGATCGCCCCCATCTTGGACGATGTGGCCGAAGGCTACAAAGGCAAGGTGCAGATCGCCAAGATGAATGTGGACGAAAACCGTGAGATCCCTGCCAAGTTCGGCATTCGTGGCATTCCCACACTGATGTTGTTCAAGGACGGCCAGCTGGCCGCCACCAAGGTTGGCGCGCTGAACAAGACGCAACTGTCCGCCTTCCTCGACCAGCATATCTAATGCATTCAACAAACAGAGCTCCCAATGGAGCTCTGTTTGCTTCTGGGCACCCGCTGCCCACCCCCATTTGCATCTGCTACAGACCCGGCACAGGCTGCAGATGACAAGTCCTCGATAAATTGCTTGCAAGCTGCGCCAGTTTTCCTGTCATAATGTATGAACCGCCGGCAACCGCATGGGACCGCGCTGGATTTTCTTCAGGCAAGCCTGCCCACTTTCACAGTGTCTCGTTAGGCTCTACGCCTCCCCCCCTGGTTATTCTCACTCCACGCTTGGAGTCATTTCATGCACCTTAATGAACTCAAGGCACTGCACGTGTCTGAAGTCTTGAAGCAGGCCGAAGCGCTTGAGATCGAAAATGTCGGTCGCATGCGCAAGCAGGAACTGATGTTCGCCATCATCAAAAAGCGCGCCAAGGCCGGTGAACAGGTCTTCGCCGACGGCGTGCTGGAAATCCTGCCCGATGGCTTCGGCTTTCTGCGTAGCCCCGATACCAGCTACACCGCCAGCACCGACGATATCTATATCTCGCCCAGCCAGGTGCGCCGCTTCAACCTGCACACCGGCGACATGATCGAAGGCGAAGTGCGCATCCCCAAGGATGGCGAGCGCTACTTCGCACTGACCAAGCTCGACAAGGTCAATGGCAATTCGCCCGAGCAAAACAAGCACAAGGTTCTGTTTGAAAACCTGACCCCTCTGTTCCCCAAGGAACAGATGCGCCTGGAGCGCGACATCAAGGGCGAAGAGAACATCACCGGCCGCATCATCGACATCATCGCCCCCATCGGCCGCGGCCAGCGCGCGCTGATCGTGGCACCGCCCAAGAGCGGCAAGACCATGATGATGCAGAGCATTGCGCACGCCATCACCGCCAATCACCCCGATGTGCACCTGATGGTGCTGCTGGTGGACGAGCGCCCCGAAGAAGTGACGGAAATGCAGCGCTCGGTCAAGGGCGAAATCATCGCCTCCACCTTCGACGAGCCTGCCACCCGCCACGTGCATGTCGCCGAAATGGTGATCGAGCGCGCCAAGCGCCTGGTGGAACTGGGCAAGGATGTGGTCATCCTGCTGGACTCCATCACCCGTCTGGCCCGCGCCTACAACAACGTCGTGCCCTCGTCGGGTAAGGTGCTGTCCGGCGGTGTGGACTCCAACGCCCTGCAGCGCCCCAAGCGCTTCTTCGGCGCCGCCCGCAATGTGGAAGAAGGTGGCTCCCTGACCATCATCGCCACTGCACTGGTCGACACCGGCAGCCGCATGGACGAAGTGATCTTTGAAGAATTCAAGGGCACGGGCAACAGCGAACTGCACCTGAATCGTCGCCTCTACGAGAAGCGCGTCTTCCCGGCCATCGAGCTCAACAAGAGCGGCACCCGTCGTGAAGAGTTGCTGCTGCCTCCCGAGATCCTGCAGAAGACCCGCATCCTGCGTCAGTTCATGTACAACATGGACGAGATCGAGTCCATGGAACTCATGATCAAGAACATGAAGGCCACCAAGAACAATGTGGAGTTCTTCGACATGATGCGTCGCGGCGGCTAAACCCTTCGTGCACCGAAACAACAAAGCCCCGCCTCGCGGGGCTTTGTTGTTTCTGGCGCTTGACTCCATTGCTTGACCTAGCTCAAACTGAATTGCGAGCCGCCCCCCAATACTAGGGATACACATCTATACAAATCTTGCGACAACCGGAAGCCAAAAGCTTTCAAGTTGCAGGTTCTGCATTCATGGCCCCTTCAGCAAATCGCACACCACCCTACAACACTACACCGATGCGCCTGCTGGCGGCAGCCACATTGCTGACAGCGCTGGCAGCCTGCAGCCCGACGGTGCCGATGCTGCAGCCACAGGCCCAGGCCAAGCTGCCGGACAAGTGGCCTCAGGAGTGGACAAAAAAACAAGAGAACGCTGCGCCAGCAAATACGGCATCGATTGCCTGGCAAGACTTCTACCTTGACCAAAACCTGCAGGAGCTGATTCGCGCAGCTCTTGCCCACAATCAGGACCAGCGCCTTGCATTGCTGCGTGTGCAGGAGGCCCAGGCCGCCTATGACATACAGAGTGCTGCTCGACTGCCGAGCATTGGCCTGGGCAGCAGCCATGGCAGAGCACGTGTTCCCGCCGACCTCAACGCCAGCGGCCGCTCCGTCGTCGCCGGCGATCAGCAAGTCTTTGTCGGCCTCAACAGCTGGGAACTCGATCTTTGGGGCCGTGTCAAAAGCCTCAGCGAGGCTGCTTTAGGCAACTATCTGGCGCTGGATGCCACGCAGCATGCGGTTCAATCCAGTCTCATCAAGCAGGTGGCACTGAACTATCTGGCCCTGCGCAGCCTCGATGAGCGCCTGGCCCTGACCCAGCGCACGATTGCCAGCCGCGAGGAATCGCTGCGCATCTTCAAGCGCCGCACCGAGGTGGGCTCCACTTCACGCTATGCGCTCACGCAGGTACAGACTCTGGTTCACCAGGCCAAGGCCATAGGCACCCAGCTGGCACAGCAACGCGCGCTGCAGGCCAATGCGCTGCAGCAGCTCACGGGAATGGATGCAGACCGCTTGCCAAAGAGCAGCTCCACCGCCGGGATCCTGAAACCGATTCCCGAAGGCCTGCCGTCCGATCTGCTGACACAGCGCCCCGACATCATTGCCGCCGAGTACGGGCTGCAGGCGGCCAAGGCCAATGTGGCCGCCGCACGCGCCGCGTTTCTGCCCCGTATCGCGCTGACCGGCAGCTGGGGCACGGCCAGCGCCGAACTCGACGGTCTGTTCAGAAGCGGCAGCCGTGCCTGGCAGTTTGCTCCCACGATTTCGCTGCCGATCTTTGACGGCGGCCAGCGCCAGGCCAACCTGAATCTGCAGGCCGCGCGACAGAATATGGCGGTCGTCCAGTACGAAAAAACCATAGAGACAGCAATGCGCGAAGTGCTGGACGCGCTGTCCAGCCGCACCATGCTCGAGCAGCAGCTCGTGGTGCTGACCGATCAGCGCGCTGCACTCAAGGAACGCGCCCGACTGGCCCGGCTGCGCTATGACCAGGGAGCCTCGCCCTATCTCGATGTGCTGGATGCCGAGCGCGACCTGCTGAGTGCCGAGCAGCAACTGGTTCAGGGCCGCGAGGCCCTGCTGTCCACCCAGGTCGCTCTCTATGCCGCTTTGGGTGGAGGCTACTTGGCTCAAGGCCAGAACAGAGCCCCCAGCCCTGCAGCCCTCCAACCTTGACTGCGAATCCATGCCCATGAACAAGAAATTGACCATCGCCGCGCTCATCGTTGCCGCCGCCGCCCTGGGCGCCTATGGCTGGCAGCAATGGCGCAGCGCACAGGCATCCGAAGGCCTGGTCAGCGGCAACGGCCGCATCGAAGCCACCGAAATCGACGTTGCCACCAAATACGCCGGCCGCATCGCTGAAATCCTGGTGCAGGAAGGCGAGTTCGTGAAAGCCGGTCAGCCACTGGCGCGCATGCAGATCGAAAGCCTGCAGGCTCAGCAGCGCGAAGCCATTGCGGGCCGCGAGCGCGCCTCTCATGCGGTGACCTCGGCTCGCGCCGAAATCGCGCTGCGCGAAAGCCAGTACGCGGCCACCATGGCCACGGTGGCCCAGCGCGAGGCCGAACTGGATGCAGCGCTGCGCCGCGTCAAGCGCTCCGAGACCCTGGCGCGCGAAGGTGCTTCATCGGAGCAGGAGCTGGACGACGATCGGGCCCGCGTGCGTGGCGCCCAGGCCGCGCTCAAGGCCGCCCAGGCCCAGGCCACGGCCGCCAAGGCGGCCATCGACGCAGCCAAGGCCCAGACCATAGGTGCGGAATCGGCGGTGACGGCCGCTGCCGCCACCGTCCAGCGCATCGATGCCGATGTGAAGGACAGCGAGCTCACCGCCCCGCGCGATGGCCGCGTGCAATACCGGCTGGCCCAGCCCGGCGAGGTGATCAGCGCAGGCGGCAAGGTGCTGAACATGGTGGATGTCTCGGACGTCTACATCAGCTTCTTCCTGCCCGAGACCGTGGCAGGCCGAGTGGCCCTTGGCACCGAGGTGCGCATCGTGCTGGATGCGGCTCCGCAATATGTGATTCCGGCTCAGGTGTCCTTTGTCGCCAGCACCGCCCAATTCACACCCAAGACCGTGGAGACGGCCAGCGAAAGACAGAAGCTGATGTTCCGCGTCAAGGCACGTATTGCACCGGACCTGCTGCAAAAGCACCTGGCTCAAGTCAAGACAGGCCTGCCCGGCGTGGCCTGGATCAAGCTCGATAAAGAGCGCGAATGGCCGGCCAAGCTGGAACTGCGCACCGGCGACGCTTCTGCCTCTTGAACGTTGCGTCCCCATTTGCCATGACCCAGCATGTAGCCACTTTGCGCAATGTGACGCTCGCCTACGGCAAGACGCAGGCGCTGCGCGGACTGAGCCTGGAGATTCCTGCAGGCATCATGGTCGGCCTGATCGGCCCTGACGGCGTGGGCAAGTCAAGCCTGTTGTCTTTGATTGCCGGCGCGCGCGCCCTGCAGGGCGGCGAGATACAGGTGCTTGGCGGCGACATGCGCAGCAAAAAGCACCGCGATGCCGTCTGCCCCCGCATTGCCTACATGCCTCAGGGCCTGGGCAAGAACCTCTACCCCACACTGTCGGTGGAAGAGAATCTGCAGTTCTTCGGGCGCCTTTTCGGTCATGACGCGGCCGAGCGCCGGGCGCGCATCGACGATCTGACCCAGAGCACCGGACTGCAGAAATTCCTCTCCCGCCCTGCCGGCAAGCTCTCGGGCGGCATGAAGCAGAAGCTGGCGCTGTGCTGCGCCCTCATCCACGACCCCGACCTGCTGATTCTCGACGAGCCCACGACCGGCGTGGATCCGCTGGCGCGCGCGCAGTTCTGGGATCTGATCAACCGCATCCGCGGCCAGCGCCCGCAGATGAGCGTGATCGTGGCCACGGCCTATATGGACGAGGCCCAGCGATTCGATTGGCTGGCTGCCATGGATGACGGCCTGATTCTGGCCACCGGCACCCCCGCCGAGTTGCTTGAGCGCACCGGCATGCCGGCGCTGGAGGCCGCCTTCATCGCCCTGCTGCCCGAGGAAAAAAAGCGCGGCCATGCCGCCGTGGTGATCCCGCCGCTGCAGACCAGCGATGACGACATCGCCATCGAGGCGCGTGATCTCACCATGCGCTTTGGCGATTTCGTGGCCGTGGACCACGTGAATTTCCGCATTCGTCGTGGCGAGATCTTCGGTTTTCTGGGCTCCAACGGATGCGGCAAATCGACCACCATGAAGATGCTGACCGGGCTGCTGCCTGCCAGCGAGGGCGATGCCTGGCTGTTTGGCAAGAAGATTGATCCGCATGATGTGGCCACGCGCCGGCGCGTGGGCTATATGTCGCAGGCCTTCTCGCTCTACGGCGAGCTGACCGTGCTGCAGAACCTGGTGCTGCACGCCGAACTCTTCCACGTGGATCCGGCCGAGATCCCCGCGCGGGTCGAGGAAATGCTCACCCGCTTCGGCCTCACCGAAGTGCGCGAGACGCTGCCCGGCAATATTCCGCTGGGTATGCGCCAGCGCTTGTCTCTGGCCGTGGCCATGGTGCACAAGCCGGAGCTGCTGATTCTCGACGAGCCCACTTCGGGCGTGGACCCCGTGGCTCGCGATCAGTTCTGGCGCTTGCTGATCGAGCTCTCGCGCCGCGACCGGGTGACGATCTTCATCTCCACGCACTTCATGAACGAAGCCGAGCGCTGCGACCGCATGTCCATGATGCATGCGGGCAAGGTGCTGGACAGCGACAGGCCGGCAGCACTGACCGCCAAGCGCGGCGCGGCCACCCTGGAGGAGGCCTTCATCGGCTATCTGGTGGAGGCCTCGGGCGAGGCAGCGCCCGTGCTTGATATCAAAAAAGAAGCTGCCACCGCTGACTCAGCCTTATCTTCAGCATCAAAAGTATCTGATACCAATACAGATAAAGCGCAGCAAGCTCCTGTTTCCGATGCGCACAAAGGCCCTGGCTTCAGCCTGCAACGCTTGTGGAGCTATCTGTGGCGCGAGTCGCTGGAGCTGCAGCGCGATCCCGTGCGCGCCACCCTGGCTCTGGTGGGCTCGCTGGTGCTGATGGTGGTGATCGGCTTCGGCATCAGCATGGACGTCGAAGACCTGAAGTTTGCCGTGCTCGACCGCGACCAGAGCACCATCAGCCAGAACTATGTGAACAATCTCGCAGGCTCGCGCTATTTCATTGAAATGCCTCCCATCCAGGACTACGCGGACCTGGACCGGCGCATGAAGAGCGGCGAGCTGGCGCTGGCCATCGAGATTCCACCCGGTTTTGGCCGTGATGTACTGCGCGGCTCGAAGGTTGCCGTGGGCGCCTGGTTTGACGGCGCCATGCCCCAGCGCGGCGAGACCGTCAAAGGCTATGTCCAGGCCATGCACCAGCTGTGGCTGGTGCAGCAGGCGCGCGAGCGACTGGGCGTGCAGCTGGGCAGCCAGGTCAGCCTGGAAACCCGCTTTCGCTACAACCCCGATGTGAAAAGCCTGCCCGCCATGGTGCCGGCCGTGATTCCGCTGCTGCTGATGATGCTGCCCGCCATGCTCACGGCCCTGGCCGTGGTGCGCGAAAAAGAGCTGGGCTCCATCGTCAACCTCTACGTCACTCCCGTGACCCGCATCGAGTTTCTGCTGGGCAAGCAGCTGCCTTATGTGGTGCTGGCCATGCTGAACTTCTTTCTGATGTGCGCCATGGCGGTATTCGTGTTCGGTGTGCCCATGACCGGCAGCTTTCCCCTGCTCGTCATGGCCGCCCTGCTCTTCAGCATCATTGCCACAGGCATGGGGCTGCTGGCCTCTGCCGTCACCAGCAGCCAGATTGCCGCCATGTTCTTTGCCATGCTGGGCACCTTGATTCCGGCCACGCAGTTCTCGGGGCTGACCGATCCGGTGTCCTCGCTCGAAGGCGCCGGCCGCTGGATTGGCGAGATCTACCCGGCCACCTATATGTTCGCCATCAGCCGCGGCGTCTTCAACAAGGCGCTGGGCCTGCACGATCTGGCGCCTACCTTGCTGCCGCTGCTGATCGCCATTCCCGTGATCATGGGCGTGGCCATCTGGGCTCTGCCCAAGCAGGAGAAGTAATGAAGCTCCCCCTGAGTCGCTGCGCGCCTTCCCCCTCTCTCGCTGCGCGGGAGGGGGGCATGCGGGCAACCGGCGACACCTTCGCTGCGGGGCGGCCCTGGCTCGGTGTCCCTGCGTTGGGCCTGCGCTTGTTCAGAGCGTCTTCTGCTTCACGGCACACCTTGGACTTTTACGATGTTGCATAGCCTCAAGAATATCTGGCGCCTGGGCGTCAAGGAACTGTGGAGCCTGTGGCGCGACCCGGTGATGCTGGTGCTCATCGTCTACACCTTCACGGCCTCGGTGTACACCGCGGCCACGGCCATGCCCGATACGCTGCACAAGGCGCCGATTGCCATCGTCGACGAAGACCAGTCGCCGCTGTCCGCACGCATCAGCTCGGCGTTCTACCCGCCTCAGTTCATGCCGCCGCAGATGGTGGATTTCAGCCATGTGGATCCTGGGCTGGATGCAGGCGACTTCACTTTCTCGCTGACCATTCCTCCCAACTTCCAGCGCGATGTGCTGGCCGGCAGAAAGGCCGAGCTGCAGCTGAACGTGGATGCCACGCGCATGAGCCAGGCGTTCTCCGGCAGCGGATACGTGCAGCAGATCGTGCTGGCCGAAGTCAACGAGTTCGTGCAGCGCCACCGGGGAGCCAGCGCACTGCCCGTGGACCTGGAGCTGCGCGCCCGCTTCAACCCCGGGCTGAACAAGATCTGGTTCGGCGGACTGATGCAGATCATCAACAACGTCACCATGCTCTCCATCATCCTCACGGGCGCGGCGCTGATCCGCGAGCGCGAGCACGGCACCATCGAGCATCTGCTGGTCATGCCCGTGACGCCTACCGAGATCATGCTGGCCAAGGTCTGGTCCATGGGAGCCGTGGTGCTGCTGGCGGCAGGTGTCTCGCTCAATCTGGTCGTGCGCGGCGCGCTCAAGGTGCCCATCGAAGGCAGTCTGCTGCTGTTCATGGCAGGCTCGGCCCTGTGCCTGTTCGCAACCACGGCCATGGGCATCTTTCTGGCCACTGTTGCGCGCAGCATGCCGCAGTTCGGCCTGCTGATGGTGTTGACGCTGCTGCCGCTGCAATTGCTGTCTGGCGGCATGACACCCCGCGAATCCATGCCCCAGCTGGTGCAGGATGTGATGCTGTTCGCACCCACCACGCACTTTGTGGAGCTGGGTCAGGCGATTCTGTATCGCGGCGCCGGCATAGAAACCGTATGGAAGCCCTTTGTGTGGCTGGCGGGAATCGGCGCAGTGCTGTTCTGGCTGTCGCTGATGCGGTTCAGAAAAACCTTGTCGAGCATGGCCTGAGTTCTGGCCGGGCGCCGCGGCAACCATGGAGGGCGTATTGCCGGTTTCTGCTGAAAGTTTTTTCCTTCCAACCTCAAGGCCTCGGCCCTCACCGGCTCCAGCTGCTGGAAGAACAGCCCTCAGGCACGCTCGGCCATCCAGGCGAGCATCGATGCGGCCAGGCAGTGTCCGGCGCAAGAGAGCGAAGCCGGCGCACAACCGTCCAGCCTCAGCACTGTGCCGCCATGAATATCGGCATGGCGCCTTCAAGCCCTGCCGCCACTCGATGCGCGTCAAAAAGACTATGAATCCGCGAGAACTCGCACCGTATCGCGGGCGGCCACCCACTCCTCATTCGTGGGCTCAACTCCCACCAGTACCCGGCTGTCTGCAGATGAAATGAGCGGTGCATGGGCTACATTGGCCTGCTCATCCAGCCCAAGGCCCAGCCATGCCAGATCGGCGCAGATGCGGGCTCGAATCTCCTCGCTGTGCTCGCCAATGCCCGCCGTGAACACCAGCATGTCCAGCCCGCCCAGCGCAGCGACCAGAGAACCGATCTCGCGCACGATGCGGCGTACAAAGAGGTCCAGCGCCATGCGCGCCCGCTCGCCAGCCTCACCTGAATCCCGGACATGGCGCAGGATCACGCGCGGCTCGGACGAGATGCCCGACACGCCCAGCAGCCCCGAGTCGTGATAGAGCAGACGCCCGACCTCCTGAAGCGTCAGCTTCTCGATCTCCATCAGATAGAGCACGGCCCCCGGGTCCAACGCCCCGGTGCGGGTGCCCATCATCAATCCATCCAGGGCCGAGAAGCCCATGGTGGTCGCCACGCTTTGCAGCTGCTGCATGCCGCACAGACTGGCGCCGCTGCCCAGATGGGCGACGATGGTGCGGCCCCTGGCCCTGTCGCCATGACGCTCGGCCAGCGCGGTCGCCATATAGGCATACGAGAGTCCGTGAAAGCCATAGCGGCGAACGCCGCGCTGCCACCATTCGTAGGGTAGTGGCAGGATCTGCTCGACCTTGGGCAGGCTGTGATGAAAGCCGGTATCAAAGCAGGCAATCTGCACGATGTCGGGCCGCTCGCGCAACAGGATCTCGATGGCCTCCAGCGCAAACGGCTGATGCAGCGGTGCCAGCGGCACATAGCTGCGCAAGTCTCGCAGCACGCCTGCATCGATGCGGGTGGACTCGAAATACTTGCTGCCGCCATGCACCACCCGATGAGCGATCGCCGCCACGGGCCGGTCCTCGAGCCGGGCCGTGAGGCGCTTGCGAATGATGCGCAGTGCATCGCGATACGGATGCTCTGCGCCCAGTTCGATCGCAAAGGGCTGGACGCCGGTTTCTCCGAAGTCGGGACCGGGCCCGCCAATCCCCTGCACCTTGCCATTCCACAGAGGCTTGCGCGGCAGCGGGTGAGCGGCCTCGAATACAGCGAACTTGATGCTCGAGGAGCCGCAGTTCAGGACGATGATGACGGAATTGCTCATGCCAGGGCCTTTGTCTGCCGACGGGACAGAGACTGCAGCGTTTGCCAGTCCGGTGCCATCGGCCATGTATTTCAGGGCGGCGTCTGCCGGTAGTGATGTGCGAGCAGCAGCGCAATCGCACAGGATGCAATGCGGGATTCGCGCGAGTCCGCGCGGCTGGTCAGCACGATGGGCACCTTGGCGCCAAGCACGATGCCTGCGCTGGCAGCGCCGCCCAGGTACATGAGCTGCTTGGCCAGCATATTGCCGCTTTCCAGATCGGGCACCAGCAGGATGTCGGCCTGACCGGCCACTGGCGAAGTGATGCCCTTGGTGCGCGCGGCCTCGATGGAGACTGCATTGTCGAAAGCCAGCGGTCCGTCCAGCACGCCCCCTGTGATCTGGCCCCGGTCGGCCATCTTGCACAGTGCGGCAGCATCCAGTGTCGCGGGCATGTTGGGGTTGACCGTCTCGACGGCGGCGAGGATGGCGAGCCTGGGCCTTGCCACACCCAGAACCTGTGCCAGCTCGATGGCATTGCGCGCGATATCGGCCTTCTGCAACAGATCGGGGGCCAGGTTGATGGCCGCGTCGGTGACGATGAAGGGGCGTGAGTAGCTGGCCGTCTGCAACACAAAGCAATGGCTGACACGCCTCTTGGTGCGCAACCCGGCACTGCCGGCAACAACAGCCGCCATCAGCTCGTCGGTGTGCAGACTGCCTTTCATCAGTGCCTCGACTTCGCCGCTGGTGGCAAGTCTGGCACCACGCTCGGCGGCTGCATGACTGTGCGGCACGTCCTCGATGCGCAGGCCCTGCAGCTCGAACCCCTGCGCCAGCGCAATCGCTTCGAGCCTGGCGCGCGGAGCGATCAGGACCGGCTCGATCAGCCCCAGCCGATGCGCATCAAGCGCGGCGGACAGGCTGGTGGCATCGCAGGGATGGACGACCCCCACGCGAACCGGCGGCAGTTCCTTGACAGCCGCCAGCAGCCGGGTCAGGCCGTGATGTGAGGTAACGTCAAGCGGCTGCGCTGCGCCGCCTGATGGCATGGAAACCGCTTGCTGCGAGGCTGGCTGCCGGGGCTGCGCATCGTGGGCGCAGAGCAGCGTCAGCGTGCTCGCGTCACGGGAGGCGACGGTGACGCGCAGGCTGTCGCCGACGTTTATGCCCTCAAACGGCTGCAGCGTCATGTCTGGGCTCGGTTGACTCATCGCACTCCTTTCTTGCCGCGTGGTGCGGCCGGTTTACGTCGCGCAGCAGCCGCAGCCCGCTGGGGAGCTGCAGGAGTCTGCACTGGAGCCGGCGCCAGCTCCAGAGGCTCCTGGATCCGGGGCTGCTGCGCCAGTGCGGCCTGCTCGAACAAGGCCTGCACCTGATGCAAGGCATGTCTCACGGCATCCTCCTCTGCGCCGGGTTCCTTATCGATGGCTGCCATCTGGGTGATGGCTTCGCCGGCCTTGCGGATGGTGTCGGCAGGCGTGTTCTTCAGCAGGCCTGGAATGGCTTCGATGGCGGCGCTGCCGCATTGCCTCATCACCAGGGTCTGCTCGCGGATGGCGGCTCGCAGCTCGGCCAGACTCCAGCGCCCAGGCGCTTGCTGCTCCAGCAATTGCGCAGCCAGGTGGTAGTAGCGCTCGTCCACAGCGCGACGCCGGGACAGCACGCTCAGCAAGCCGCGCAGCGTGGCTTCGAGCACGCCGCCCTGATCCACACTGCTCTCGATCTGTCGCTGCCTGCCCGCCATCAGCGCCAGATGCTCGGGGGTGGAGCCAGGATGCTGGCGCACTGCCGCGCTCTCGCCATAAGCATGCCCAGCCAGCGCCTGCATGAGCGGCGAGCCATAGAGCATGTCGAACCACAGGGCGTAGATATGGTCGCGCCGGTCGCGGAAATCATCGAGAGCGCGATCCAGTGCGGCCGAGCACCGCTGCTGCATGTGCAGCCAGGGATTGGCCTCATCCACGGGCTGGCGATGTTCGCGTATGTATTCGGCGCTGCTGCGTATCAGGCAAGCCAGCGGGTGCTGGCTGCTCCAGGCCTCGAATTGCAGGCGCATGGGATGCAAGGTCTGCAACCAGTGCGCCGATTGGGAAGTGCTCAGCGCACGCACCCAGGGTTGCCATATGCTGCGATACAGAGCCAGGTTGATGTCGGATACGCGGGCCGCTGCGTCAAAACGGCGATCGGACTCCGGATCGGGCTTGACGATATCGCGCACTTCATCGATGCCGCTGGCACGGATGCTCAGCAGATAGGGATCATGGAGCAGCTTTTGCTCCTGCTTCGTGGCATCGTCCACGCTGGCGCGGTAAATGCCTGCCGGCAGCAGATTGATCTGCTCGATGGCACTGGCGAACTTGCGGTGCTGTTTGCTGCCGACCGCACCCGAAACAAAGATGCCCAGATGACCGATGCTGTCGTGCGTGCTGAAGATGATGGTCTGGTCATGAGCGCGCACGTCGTCGTCGCTGGCGTACAAATCGGTGATCCAGCCCAGAGCCTGGGCCGGCGGCGTGATGTTGTCGCCATAGGAGCAGAACACCAGGATAGGCGAGCGGATATTGCGCAGATCGATGCGCACCCCGTCCGATGTCAGCAACTGGGCCGTCGACAGCCTGTTGCCTATGAACAGATTGTCGACGATGTACTGCATCTCCACATCGTTGAGAAAGACATAGCCGCCCCAGTATTTCTCGAAGTCTATATAGCGCTCGGCTTCGGTGTCGGCATTCGCATAGACCTTGTACTGCTTGCTCCACAGCGTGTTGGCCGGATCGAGCTGCTCGAAGTTCTGCACCAGATGGGCGCCGTCGAAGCGGCCGTTACCCAGATCGCTGGCAAGAGCCGTCATCCAGCTGCCCCCGAGGAGCCCGCCCGAATAACGCATGGGATTGTCGCCAGCCCAGTACGACAGGGGCGCTCCGGCAACAATGATGGGCCCGAACAGCTCGGGCCAGACAGCGGCCGTCATCAGGATCTGCCAGCCCGCCTGGCAGTTGCCGATGACCGCCGGCTTGCCCTCACTCTCGGGGTGAAGCTCGGCCACGCGACGCATGAACGCTGCCTCGGCACGCATCACATCTTCCACCGTCTGACCAGGTACGGGATCAGGCAGAAAACCGACGAAGTAGCAAGGGTGGCCAGCCTCCAGCGCAGCACCGATCTCGCTGTGGGGCTTGAAGCCACCTATGCCCGGGCCATGCCCGGCGCGTGGATCTATCACGACGAATGGACGCTTGGCGGGGTCGACAGGCCGGTCTTCGGACGCCTGAATGCGCACCAGGCCATAGTTGACAGGTCTTGGGAGGTCCAGCCCCGACATCACGAGTTCCGCGGGGAAATGCAGCACGTTCGGCATCCTGGCCTCACGCTGGGTCCGGTACTGGTCGCCCACCTGCCGCTCGATGTCGGCATAAAGCACAGCACGTTGAGCGGCATCCACCGCATAGGCCCCGGCGGCCCGCCACCATGCAAAAGGATCAACAGTCCCGTTGGTCGACGGACCGACCCCGCTGGGTTTGCTCATGTCGTGCTCCCGAAGTCACAATCTTCTGTCTCAAGAAGATTCAAAAACAATAGCATCCAGCGTTTTATGGATCAACACAAAACGCCGAAAACATCGGATTTTTTGCAATGGAGAGCCAGCTGACCAGCCGGCCCGCAGGCGGCAGCGTCGCCATCTTGGGCTGAAGCTGCGCCAGCCGATTGCCTACTTCTGCGCTGCTTTGCCGCTCTTGGCCTGAGCGGGGTCCTGAGTGGCCGGCGTCCAGGCAGACAGCCATTGCTTGAAGATGTCCTGCAGTGGCAAAGCGGGCAGATTGGGCGCGCCGTCGGCACGCAGGGCCTCGGCCACAGATTTTTGCCAGGCCTCCAGGGCCTGCTGCAGACCGCTGGCAAAAGCCTGCTGGTTCTTGATCGCGATATCGCTGGCGCTTTTGGCATCGCTCATGCGGTCTTCGAGCCTGCGCATGAAAGCCTCAGCGGGCAGGCTGGCCAGTGATTGCCAGTCTTCGGCACGCAGCAGGCTTTGCAGCTCCGCCGTGGTTTCACTGATGCCTGCAGCACTGGTCTGCTGCGCGGCTGCCAGCCAGCGATGGCCACTTTCACGCATAAGCTGAGCGATGCGCAGTTGCAGCTCGGCATTGGCCTTGAACAGATTCAGGGGGGTCGCTTGAATGCTCATATCGTTCTCCCTATGGTGATGGTGGTGCCTATCGAGAGGCTGGCGGACCGTCCGGCATATCACCGTGACCAGACGGCTTTTGAAAACTCAATGCCCGAGCACGTACTGGCCTGGAGCGTCATACAAGGGCCCGCCGCTCGTGCCGCCCATGCGCGGCGGAGCTATCGGTGTGCCGGATCTGTTTTTGAGCCACTCGTCCCATGCCGGCCACCAGGAGCCCTGGCGCTGCTCGGCCTCTTGCTGCCACTGCTGGGCGACAACGTCCTGCGCGCCGACAGACCGCGTGAGCAACTGGTAGCGGCGTCGCGGATGGCTGGGCTCGCTGACGATGCCGGCGTTGTGGCCGCCACTCGTCAGCACAAAGGTGATTTCAGCCGCAGTGTGGTGGTGCAGCTTGAATACCGATTGCCAAGGCGCTACATGATCGGTGAGCGTTCCCACACAGAAGATGGGCACTTGCAGATTGAGGAGCGAGACCGGCTTGCCATCGACCGGATAGCGGCTTTCACTGAGATCGTTATTCAGAAACAGACGGCGCAGGTATTGCGAGTGCATCCTGGCAGGCATGCGCGTGGCGTCGGCATTCCAGGCCATGAGATCGCTCATCGGTGCCCGCTCGCCCAGCAGGTATTGATTGACCATGCGCGACCACAGCAGATCATGGGAGCGCAGCATCAGGAATGCGCCCGCCATCTGATCGGCGCGCAGATAGCCTTGCTGGGCCATCTGGGCCTCAAGCAGGCTGACCTGCGCTTCGTCGATGAACAGCGCCAGCTCGCCGGGTTCGGTGAAATCGGTCTGCGCGGCCAGCAAGGTCATCGATGCCAGACGCTCGTCTCCATCGCGCGCCATCGCGGCTGCCGCAATGGCCAGCAAGGTTCCGCCCAGACAATAGCCTGCGGCATGCACCTTCTGCCCCGGCACGATGGCCGTGACGACATCCAGCGCAGCGCGCCAGCCCAGCTCGACATAGTCGTCCATGCCCAGATCTCGATCTCCGGCATCGGGGTTCCTCCAGGAGACGCAGAACACCGTATGTCCCTGATCGACCAGATACTTGATCAGCGAATTGTGTGGCGAAAGATCCAGGATGTAGTACTTCATGATCCAGGCCGGCATGATCAATACCGGCTCGGGATGGACCTTGTCGGTTGTCGGCGCGTACTGGATCAGCTCCATCAGCTGGTTGCGCAGCACCACCTTGCCAGCGGTGACGGCCACATCGCGCCCCACCTGAAACCCCTCGCAACCTGCAGGCGGCTTGTTTGCGAGCTGCGCATGCACATCTTCCATCAGGTACTGGAAGCCACGCACCAGATTCGCCCCGCCCTCTTTGGCGGTACGTTCCAGAACTATCGGGTTGATGGCAAAAAAGTTCGCTGGCGAAAGCATCTCCAGCCACTGCCTGCTCCAGAACCCGACCAGACGCTCGTGATGTTTTTCAACACCTGGAACGCCTTGGGTGGCAGCCTGCCACCAGCGTTGCTGGGCGACAAATCCCGCACTCATGACCGCGAACGGCCATTGCCTCCATTCAGGAGCCTGAAAGAGACGTTCCGCCTCCTGCGTCTGCGGCCCGCCATAGCAAAGCCTGGCCCATTCCTCCAGCGCCAGCCTTGCCAGATCCAGACGCTTTCCCGGGCTGATGGCGAGATTGCCGGCCCAATCCATCCAGGCCTGCCATTGGGACTCGGGGGAAACCGACAGCCACTGCTGTGCCCACATCGCACGCACAGCTTGATCAAGCTGCTGG
The DNA here is from genome assembly GCF_039581385.1 of Comamonas sp. A7-5. NCBI lineage: Bacteria > Pseudomonadati > Pseudomonadota > Betaproteobacteria > Burkholderiales > Comamonadaceae > Comamonas > Comamonas sp. A7-5. The sequence continues at coordinate 50,049 of NZ_JBCPWO010000019.1, read as the reverse complement.
CTGGAACTGAACTGAGCTTCGGCCTCGCGGTCAACCATAGCGGCCCCTTTTTGCTGCATGGCAATAACGCAACATCTTATGCGCTGCAGAAGTTGTTGCATAGTCACGACCTGCCGGGAGTTGAGCCACATCAAGCTCCCGCAGCCGGAAGCGCTCCGGCATGCGCAAGCCGGCTCCAAGCACCGGGCTGCTGCAGCTAGAAGAACTATGCAGCCTTGCCTGGATCAGGCCTGCCACCGAAGCTATTGGTCATGGTTTGCAAGCTGACCGCACACCACCGCCTGCGGACGCATGTGGTGGTGTTTTCTCATTGTGTGCAATAATGGAGAGCTTTTATGCGGAAAGTACACCGGACAGGCTGGTGCGGCTCCCGCACTTGACCAAAGGAAAGATCATGAAAGAAGGCATTCACCCCAATTACCGCGAAGTTCTGTTCGTTGACATGTCCAACGGCTTCAAGTTCGTGACACGTTCTTGCGTTTCCACCAAGGAAACCGAAAACTTCGAAGGTAAAGAGTACCCTCTGTTCAAGCTGGATACCACTTCTGAATCGCACCCCTTCTACACTGGCACACAAAAGTCGGTGGACAACATGGGTGGTCGCGTGGAGAAGTTCCGCAACCGCTTCGGCAAGAAGTAATTCTTACTTTTTTGCTGAAAAGGCAGCCCGGGCAACCGTGCTGCCTTTTTCTTTTTTGGGTGCCGCCCCACGGAATCCCAATGCTCCTATCATCGGAGCACCAAGCGCTTTGACTTCAAGCGCTTTCGCCTGATCTGGCCGTGCAAATTCGCACAGCCGCTACCGGATTGACTGCGTGAACCAGCCCACACCTGCCATCGTTGCCCAAAGCGCTGTACGCCGCCTGCCGCGCTGGGCCCTGCTTTTGCTGTGCCTGGCCTATGTGATTCCCGGCTTTGTCATGCGTGGCCCCTGGCGCTCCAACGATATGGAGGCCTTTGGCTATATGCGCGAGCTGGCGCTGGGCAAGACCGACTGGCTAGCCCCCAAGCTCTCGGGCCTGGCTCCCAGCATGGACGGTCTGCTGCCCTACTGGCTGGGTGCCTTGTCCTTGCAGGGTTTCGAGTGGCTGCTTGGCGCCGAGATGGCGGCGCGCCTGCCCTTCATCGCCTTGCTGATCGTGACCCTGGGCGCCACCTGGTGGGGAGCCTATTACCTTGCACGCACCCCCGGGGCGCAGCCCGTGGCCTTTGCCTTTGGCGGGGAAGCCCAGCTGATCGACTATGCCCGCGCCATGGCCGATGCGGCTTTGCTGGCCCTGGTTGCCTGCCTGGGCCTGGCCCAGCTCTCGCATGAAACCACCAGCTATGTCACGCAGCTGGGCTGCACGGCGCTGCTGTTTTTTGCAGCGGCGGCCATGGCCTATCACCCCAGGAAGTCAGCCGCTGCACTGCTATTCGGCCTGCTGGGATTGGCCCTGAGCGGCGCACCCACTCTTTCCGTACTGTTCGGACTGGGCGGCAGCGTGATCGCCTTCACACAGCGCAGCTGGGGCGACAATCCCGGCCGCGCCCACCGTCAGGCCCGCACCTGGGCCGCAGCCTGGCTAGCCGCCACGGTGCTCGCTGCCAGCCTGACCACGGCCTTGCATCAATGGGTCTGGCATCTGGTGGACTCGTTCAAGGACTGGGATGCCCTGCTGCAACTGCTGCTGTGGTTCTGCTGGCCCGCCTGGCCCCTGGCTTTGTGGACGCTGTGGGTCTGGCGCCGCCAGATTGCACGCCCCGGCCACAACCCGCATCTGTCCATCGCCCTGCTGTTTGCCACAGTCCCTGTGGCTGCCTGCCTGAGCAGCACCCCGGCCGATCGTGCGCTGCTGCTGGGACTTCCCGCCATTGCCACCCTGGCCGCCTTCGCCCTGCCCACATTCCGCCGCAGCATCAGCGCGCTGATCGACTGGTTCACGCTGCTGTTCTTTACGGCATCCGCGATTGCCATCTGGGTGGTCTGGCTGGCGTTTCAGACTGGATTCCCGCCCAAGATCGCCGCCAATATTGCGCGTCTGGCTCCGCAGTTCGAGGCCAGCATCTCCTGGCTCACCGTCATCGTGGCGCTGATCGCCACGGCCGGCTGGTTTGTACTGGTGGTCTGGCGCACCTCGCGCAATCGTGCAGCCATCTGGAAGAGCCTGGTGCTCCCGGCCGGCGGCGCCACACTGAGCTGGGTTTTGCTGTCCACACTCTGGATGGAGCCGCTGGATCATGCTCGCAGCTATGAATTCCAGATGACACAGCTGGGCAGCGAACTCAAGCAGAACGGCGCCACAAGCTGCGTGCTGACCTACGGCCTGGGCCGTTCGCAGATTGCGGCCGTGCGCTACTACACCCATGTGGATACGGCGCTATTGCGTCGCAGCAATCCAGGCGACTGCGGCTGGGCGCTGGTCGACGCAGACCGCTGGGCAGGCGATCACAATCGCAAGCTGCGCCAGGGCTGGAGCGAGGTCAGCCGCATCACCCGTCTGGCAGGCCAAAAGGAAGTCCTGGTACTGCTCAAGTACACCGACCCCAAAGCCCCATGAAGGGCGAATTGCAGTACATAGGACGGCATGCGGGCACCGTGCTGGCCGGGCAGCTGGCCGTCATGGCCTTTGGCACCACCGACACCATCGTGGCCAGCCGCTATTCCAACGATGCCGTGGCCGCCCTCTCCGTAGGGTCGGCCATTTTCATCAGCGTCTATGCCTCGCTGATGGGCATTTTTCAGGCTCTTCTGCCCTTGTGGTCCGAGCAGCGCGGCGCCGGTCAGCCCCTGGCCATAGGTCAATCGCTGCGCCAGTCCATGTATCTGTGCGCGCTGGCCTGCGTGCTCGGCATGGCGGTGCTGCTCATGCCCGGTGCACTGCTGCACTGGACGGGCGTGCCCGATGCGCTGCAACTGGAGGTCAAGCGCTATCTCGCCGTACTGGCCTGGGGCTTGCCTCCGGCGCTGCTGTTTCGTATCTACAGCGCGCTCAACCAGGCGCTAGGCCACCCCAAGCTGGTCACCTGGCTGCAACTCATCTCGCTGCTGATCAAGATCCCCTTGTCCATCTGGTTCACCTTTGGCGGGCTGGGTCTTGCTCCCCTCGGAGCAGTGGGCTGCGCACTGGCCACGCTGCTGGTCAACTACACCATGTTTGCCGTGGCTCTGTGGCTGATGCGCACTCAGGATTTCTATGCTCCGCTGGCGCTTTGGCAGAAGCTGGAGCACCCTGACTGGCGGCAACTTGGCCATTTCTGCCGCCTGGGTGTTCCTGCAGGCCTGGCCATTCTGGTGGAAGTCACCTCCTTCACCCTCATGGCCCTGTATGTGGCAAGGCAGGGCTCGCTCTCGTCCGCCAGCCACCAGATCGCCGCCAATCTGGCCGCCATCTGCTATATGGTGCCGCTGTCTCTGGCCATCGCCACCAGCGCCCGCGTCAGCTACTGGCGCGGCGCCGGTGATGAGGCCCAGGCCAGGACGCTGATTCAACAGTGTTTCAAGCTTGCTCTGCTCATCGGTATTGCGACAGCAGCTACGCTCTTGATCGCTCGCACCTGGATTGCAGACATCTACACCGACTCCCCGCGGGTGCTGGCAGTGACGTCCTGGTTGCTGATCTGCGTGGCTGCATACCATGTGGCGGACTGCGTGCAGACCTATTGCATTTTCGTGCTGCGCTGCTATCGCGTGACCGTGGCGCCTCTGGTGATCTATTGCCTGCTGCTATGGGGCGGCGGCCTGGGCCTTGGCTACTGGCTGACCTACCGATGGCAAGCAGCCGAAGGCTGGCTGGACTGGCAGGCCACACCCATGCCCTTCTGGGTTTGCAGCGCGGCAGCCCTGTTTGTCACGGCCATGGCCTTCAGCAGCATTTTGCACAGGGCCATACAACCTCCAAAGCCGCAGACCCAGCCTGGAGCCTCCTAATGAGAAAGTGCCTTGGCGGGTACTTCAGCAGCCGCCCGCACTCGGCTGGGTGGGAAGGTGACGGCGAATTCCGAACCCTTGCCCAGCTCACTCTCAATACTGAGCCTGGCGCCATGCCGCTGCAGCACATGCTTGACGATGGCCAGCCCCAGGCCGGTGCCGCCCGTATCGCGTGAGCGGCTGCGATCCACGCGATAAAAGCGCTCCGTCAGGCGCGACACATGCTTTTCGTCGATGCCGGGGCCTGAGTCCTTGACGGCAAAGCGGGCCGATCCATCGGGCAGCAGTTGCCAGCGCACATCGATCTGCCCGCCGGCCGGCGTATAGCGCATGGCATTGGCCAGCAGATTGGAAAACGCACTGTGCAGTTCTGCGCTTGCACCTGCCAGATCTCCGGCCTGCCGCAGCGCCTGCTCATCAGGAAAGTTCAGCACATGGGGTTTGGCCTGCTTGCGCGTCAAGGCATTGGAGAGTCCACGAGCCTCGTTCTCACAGCGATTGAGCAGCTGCGCCACCGACACCCAGTCATTGTTGCTGGGCAGCGGGCTGCCCTCCAGGCGCGACAAGGTCAGCAGGTCTTCCACCAGATGCTGCATGCGCTCGGCCTGCTGGGCCATCAGCTCCAGATAGCGCCTGCGCTCGTCTTCCTCGAGCGGCAGGTTCTGCAGGGTCTCGACAAAACCGGCCAGCACGGTCAGAGGCGTGCGGATTTCGTGCGAGACATTGGCCACGAAGTCGCGGCGCATGGCCTCGGCCTGCTCCAGCGCCGTCACATCGCGCGCCAGCAGCAGCTTGCGCCCTTCACCGTAGCCGTAGAGCTGCACCGACAGCTTGACCGGCCGCGAAGGTGTGCTTTCGCGCCCCTGCATGACCAGATCATGGCTGAAGTCCTGCGCCGCAAAATAGGCACTGAACTGAGGATCTCGCACCAGATTACCGATGCTTTGCAGCACATCGCGCTCGGCGTCAAAGCCGAACTGCTTGGCGGAAATCTGATTGCACCATTCGATGCGGCCCTGTGCATCGAGCAGCACCACACCATTGGGACTGGCCTGCAAGGCAGACAGAATGTCATTGAGCCGCTGGTCGCCCTGCTGCACCTGCTGCACGCTCTGGCGAATCCAGCGGCGCATGCGCACGCTGGCCTCGCCCCAGATCCCTGCCAGATTGGGTACCGCGCCCAGCTCCGACTGGCGCAGCCAGTGCAGTAGCCGCGCGCCATTCCAGCTGTCCACCAGCCACCATATCCAGCCGCCGATCAAGGCACCCGTCATGGCCGCCACGCATTGCTGCAGCACCGTCGCACCGGGTGCAACGAGATAGGCCCACAGCAGCCATACCACTACGGCTGCCGCGACCTGAGAAGCCAACAATCGAAAACCACGCCACCCCATATTTGCTTTCAGTTGTGATTTTTGACGACCCAGCCAGGCCGGGCCGAGGTTCGGGGGGAAGTGCTGTCAGGCCATGGCCTGGGCGCTGAAGCGGTAGCCCGCACCGCGCACGGTCTCAATCAGAACACCCGCCACACCCAACGATTCTCGCAAGCGCTTGACGTGCACGTCCACGGTGCGCTCTTCAATGAAGACATGATCGCCCCAGACCTTGTCGAGCAACTGCGCACGGCTGTGCACGCGCTCGGGGTGCTTCATCAGATAGTTGAGCAGCTTGAACTCGGTAGGTCCGATCTTGAGCAGATCGCCCTGCCAGCTCACGCGGTGGGCTGCGGCATCCAGCACCAGCTCGCCAATGCTGACCTTGTCCTGCACCTGCTCAGGCGCACGGCGGCGCAGCACGGCACGGATACGGGCCAGCAGCTCCTGGGTGGAGAAAGGCTTGGTGATGTAGTCATCCGCACCGGCATCCAGGCCCGCCACCTTGTCGGGCTCGTCGCCACGCGCCGTCAGCATGAGAATGGGCACGGCCTTGGTGCGGCTGTCGGCACGCCATTTACGGGCCAGAGACAGACCGCTGGCCCCGGGCAGCATCCAGTCGAGCAAAATCACGTCGGGCAGCACGGCATCAAGCTCGCGCTGCGCCGAAACACCGTCTTCCGCCCAGACGGGCTGGAAGCCGTTATGCCTCAAATTGACCGCGATCAACTCTGCAATCGCAGGTTCGTCCTCCACGATGAGGACCATGGGCATCTTCTTCATCCCTGAGTAGCCTCCGTCTTACAACACCGCAGATTCGATTTCAGCCATGGTCTGATGGCGCACATCCTTGCCCTCGACCAGGTAGATGATCAGCTCGGCCACGTTCTTGGAGTGGTCGCCGATACGCTCGATGGCCTTGGCCAGGAACAGCAGGTCCAGGCTGGCGGAGATAGTGCGCGGATCTTCCATCATGTAGGTGATGAGCTTGCGCACAAAGCCGTCGAACTCTTCGTCGATCAGGTCGTCTTCACGCAAGATGGCCACTGCCGCCTTGGTGTCCAGTCGGGCGAAGGCATCCAGGGTCTTGCGCAGCAGCTCGGAAGCCATCTGTGCCGCCATGCGCAACTCGCCGCTGGGCAGCGAACGGGCAGCGCCGCTTTCGATGATGGACTTGACCATGCGGGCCATCTTGCAGGCTTCGTCGCCCATGCGCTCCAGGTTGGCCGTTGCCTTGGAGAAGGCGATCAGCAGGCGCAGGTCGCGGGCCGTGGGCTGGCGGCGCGCAATGATGGACGACAGCTCATGGTCGATCTCGACCTCCATGGCGTTGACGCGCTGCTCGGTGCTGATGACCTGCTCAACCGCCTCGGTGCTGAAGCTGGTCAGTGCGTAGACGGCATTGCTGATCTGCGACTCGACCAGACCGCCCAGCTCCATGACGCGTGCCGAGACACGATTGAGTTCGGAGTCGAACTGCGTGGACAAATGTTTTTCTGTCATTTTTAAGTCCTTAGCCGAAGCGGCCTGTGATGTAGTCTTCCGTTTCCTTGCGCTGGGGCTTGAAGAACATTTTTTCGGTGTCGCCAAACTCCACCAGATCCCCCAGATACATATAGGCCGTGTAGTCGCTGCAACGGGCGGCCTGCTGCATGTTGTGTGTCACGATGACCACGGTGTAGTCGTTCTTCAGCTCCGCAATCAGCTCTTCGATCTTGGCCGTGGAGATGGGGTCCAGCGCCGAGCAGGGCTCGTCCAGCAGCAGTACCTCGGGCTTGATGGCAATGCCGCGCGCGATGCACAGACGCTGCTGCTGACCGCCCGACAGGCCCGAGCCGCTTTGCTGCAGCTTGTCCTTGACTTCATTCCACAGTGCTGCCTTGCGCAGCGCCCACTCCACGCGGTCGTCCATGTCCGAGGCGTTGAGATTCTCGAACAGCTTCACGCCGAAAGCGATGTTGTCATAGATGGACATGGGGAACGGCGTGGGCTTCTGGAACACCATGCCGACCTTGGCACGAATCAGTGCCACATCCTGCTTGCTGGTCAGCAGATTGTCACCGTCCAGCATGATCTGACCTTCGGCGCGCTGCTCGGGATAGAGCTCGAACATGCGGTTGAAGGTGCGCAGCAGCGTGGACTTGCCGCAGCCCGAGGGGCCGATGAAGGCCGTGACCTTCTTCTCGGGAATATCGAGGTTGATGTTCTTCAGCGCGTGAAACTTGCCGTAGTAGAAGTTCAGGTCGCGCACGGCCAGCTTGATGTTGGCGGGAGCAGTGATTGCAGTCATGATCTTGAACTTTCGAATTATTTCTGGCGGGTGATGAAACGCGCCAGGATATTCAGACCCAGCACAGCCACAGTGATGAGGAAGACACCGGCCCAGGCCAGTTGCTGCCAGTTCTCATACGGGCTCATGGCAAATTTGAAGATGGTGACCGGCAGGCTGGCCATGGGCTTGCTCATGTCGGCATTCCAGAACTGGTTGTTCAGCGCCGTGAACAGCAGCGGAGCGGTCTCGCCAGCAATGCGGGCCACTGCCAGCAGCACACCGGTGATCACGCCGGCGCGGGCTGCGCGCAAGGTCACCATGATGATGACCTTCCACTTGGGCGTACCCAGCGCATAAGCTGCTTCACGCAGGCTGGATGGAACCAGCACCAGCATGTTTTCCGTGGTGCGGATAACCACGGGAATCACAATCAGCGCCAGCGCGATCACGCCGGCCATGCCGGAGAAGCTCTTGAAGCGCACCACCACCACGGTATAGACAAACAGACCGATGACGATGGAGGGGGCCGACAGCAGAATGTCGTTGACGAAGCGGGTGGTGGAAGCCAGCCAGCCTTTTTTGTCGTACTCGGCCAGATAGACCCCGGCCATCACGCCGATTGGCGTGCCCACGAAAGTGGCCAGCGCCACCATCATCAGCGAACCCCAGATGGCATTGGCAATACCGCCCTCCTCGTTGGGGGGAGGCGTCATCTGCGAGAACAGGGCGAAGTTCAGACCACCCAGGCCCTGGCGAATGGTTTCCCAGAGAATCCAGACCAGCCAGAACACGCCAAACAGCATGGCTGCCATGGACAGGGTCAGCGCGACCTGATTGAGGCGCTTGCGCTTGTTGTACTTGGCCTGACGCACCGCAGCCAGATCGGCTGCGTCGAGCATTTTGGTGGAGGTGGAGGTCGGGCTCATGAGCGGGCTCCTTCGTTCTTCTGCAGACGGTTGAGCAGCAGCTTGGAGCAGGCCAGCACCACGAAGGTGATGAAGAACAGCACCAGACCCAGATAGATCAGCGACGCCTGATGCAGGCCCTCGCCCGCTTCGGCAAACTCATTGGCCAGCGCCGAGGTGATGCTGTTCGCAGCCTCGAACACGGACAGGGAATTGAGCTGGTTCATGTTGCCGATCACAAAGGTCACGGCCATGGTCTCGCCCAGTGCGCGGCCCAGGCCCAGCATGACGCCGCCCAGCACGCCGGTCTTGGTATAGGGCAGCACCACTTTCCAGACCACTTCCCAGGTCGTGGAGCCCAGACCGTAGGCCGACTCCTTGAGCAGCGCCGGCGTGACTTCGAACACATCGCGCATCACGGAGGCGATGAAGGGGATGATCATGATGGCCAGAATGATGCCGGCCGACAAAATACCGATACCCACGGGAGGGCCGGAGACAAAAGCGCCCAGATAGGGCACACCGGTCAGCAGGTTCTGCAGAGGCTGCTGCACATAGGTGGCCAGCACGGGGCCGAACACCATCAGGCCCCACATGCCGTAAACAATGGAGGGAACTGCGGCCAGCAACTCGATGGCAGTGCCCAGAGGGCGCTTGAGCCAGGCAGGCGAGAGCTCCGTCAGAAACAGGGCAATGCCGAAGCTCACGGGCACTGCAATGATGAGCGCGATGGCCGAAGTGGCCAGCGTGCCGTAAATCATGACCAGACCGCCGTATTGATCCTGCACGGGGTCCCAGACACTGCTGGTCAGAAAGCTCAGACCATATTCGGAGATGGCGGGCCAGGCACCGAAGATCAGCGAAACCATGATGGCCAGCAGCAGCACCAGCGTCAAAATTGCTGCGCTGCGTGCCAGGCCACCAAACAAACGATCCGCCATACGTCCCGAGATCATCGGAGCACGTGGCGGAGAGGGAGAGCGTCGCTTGGCGGCATCGGTGGGGGCTGCAGCCAGCGAACTGGAGGGCGACGTAGTGGACACGTGAGCGCCTTTATTCGCAAAGGGTTGAAACAAGCAGCGAACATACCGTCCGGCACGGCAGCCCGCTGCTCACTGATGACACGAAATTACTTGGAAACAACCTTGCCCGAAGCGTCCTTGATGTCGTTCCAGGACTTGTAGATCACGTTCTTGACTGCGTCGGGCATGGGCACATAGTCCAGATCGGCGGCAGTCTTGTCACCCTGCTTGTAAGCCCAGTCGAAGAACTTCAGCGAGGTGGCGGCCTGAGCAGGCTTTTCCTGAGTCTTGTGCATCAGGATGAAGGTTGCCGAGGTGATGGGCCAGGCGTTCTTGCCGGGCTGGTTGGTCAGGATCTGGTAGAAGCTCTTGGCCCAGTCAGCGCCAGCAGCAGCCGCCTTGAAGGTCTCGTCGTCAGGAGAGACAAAAGCGCCTTCCTTGTTCTGCAGCTGTGTGTAGGTCAGCTTGTTCTGCTTCACATAGGCGTACTCGACATAACCGATGGAGTTGGGCAGGCGACCCACAAAGGCGGCAACGCCTTCGTTACCCTTGCCGCCGGCACCGGTGGGCCAGTTCACGGCCTTGCCCTCGCCCACTTTTTCCTTCCACTCGGCATTGACCTTGGAGAGGTAGTTGGTGAAGCCGAAGGTGGTGCCGGAGCCGTCAGCGCGGCGCACGGGAGCGATAGCGGCATCAGGCAGTGCCACACCGGGGTTCAGAGCCGTGATGGCGGGGTCGTTCCACTTGGAGATCTTGCCCAGGTAGATATCGCCCAGCACCTGGCCCGACAGCTTCAGCTGGCCGGGAGCCACGCCCTTGATGTTGACCACGGGAACAATGCCGCCGATCACGGTGGGGAACTGAACCAGACCCTTCTTGGCCAGTTCGTCATCCTTCAGGGGTTCATCGGAAGCACCAAAGTCCACGGTCTTGGCTTCGATCTGCTTGACACCGGCGCTGGAACCCACGGACTGATAGTTAATCTTGACGCCAGTGGCCTTGTGATAGTCGGCAGCCCACTTGGAATACAGAGGAGCCGGGAAGCTCGCACCGGCACCTGTGGCTTCCTGGCTGGCGTTGGCAATACCCGCTGCAGACAGAGCACCAGCCACCAGAACGTGAATCAAGGACAACTTCATGAAACGACCTCTTAGGGTTGAAAGATTCGATGGAGTGAACTTTAAAAACCTTTTATGACAAGGTCGTGACATGAAAATTTCAAGGCGCAACCGAGTGAAAGAGCTCCAAAGCGGTCATGCGAGTGTCATATTTCATTCGCAAACTGCTGAGCCTTGACCCGCAGACCCGGCCCGGGTAACAGCTTGTCGCAAGGCTGGAGACTGATCGTCGGCAATGTATGACATAGTCTGTCACACAGCGTGAGCGCACTCTGGCGGCCCAACTCGGCAAATACCTGCAAATACCTGACTTGGCAGAGGTTGAACCCCGCGCCCCGCAAGCTTGATGACGGCCCGTATTGCATATTCCACTGCCCGGTGCATGTGTCGCCTGTTCCATCACGCTCATGCTCTGCCCGTGCCCCAACCCGCATAACAACAACGCATTGATTGGCTCAGAAATGGCTCCTGAATCGCTGCTTGCCGCCGTAGACCTTGGCTCCAATAGCTTTCGCCTTGAAATAGGCCGTATCGGCTCGCATCAACGCATCGAGCGTGTGGAATACCTCAAGGAAACCGTGCGCCAGGGCAATGGCCTGAACTCACGCCAGGAACTCTCGCGCGAAGCCATGGAGCGCGGCTGGGAGTGCCTGGCTCGCTTTGGCGAGCGCCTCAGGGGCTTTGATGCCTCGCATGTCCGCGCTGTAGCCACCCAGACCCTGCGCGAGGCATTGAATGCCGACGAATTCGTGACGCGTGGCAGCCAGTTGCTGGGCTTTCCCATCGAAGTCATTGCCGGCGAGGAAGAAGCCCGGCTCATCTATCGCGGCGTGGCCAGCTCGCTGCCGCCCAGCCAGCAAAAACGCCTGGTCATCGACATTGGCGGTCGCTCCACCGAAATCATCATCGGCCAGCACAGCCAGCCTCTGCAAGTGGCATCGTTCGCACTGGGCAGCGTCTCCTGGAGCAGCCGTTTCTTCAGCGACGGCGCACTGAGCAAGGCCAACTTCCAGGCCGCCGTTGCCGCCGCCAAGCAATGCCTGGCCCAGGCCCAGTTCGCCTACCCGGGCACAGCCTGGGACTGCGCCTATGCCTCCTCCGGCACAGCCAACGCCGTGGCCGACGCTCTCACGGCCCAGGGCCTGGACGGACAGGTGATCACGCCCGCCAAGCTGCGCTACCTCTATGAGCTGCTGCTGGACATCGGTCATGTGGAGCGCCTGCGCATGCCGGGCCTCAAGGAAGATCGCCGCCCGGTGGTCGCAGGCGGCATCAGCGTGATGATGGCCGTGGTCGACCTGCTGGGCATTACCGAGCTGGAAGTTGCACAGGGTGCACTGCGCCAGGGAGCCCTGCACGACCTGCTCGACCATGAGCCCCCTGCCGACAAGGAAGCGGCGGAAGTCGGCGCGCTGCAACTGGACTTCGGCGTGGACGTACCCCATGCCCAGCGCGTTCAGCGCATTGCCACCCAGCTGTGCCAGCAAATCCTGCCCGCAGAAACCGCGCCGCTGAGCACTCAGGCCCTGGCCATTGCCGCGCAGCTGCATGAGGTCGGCATGCGCGTGGCCCTGAGCAACTATCACCGCCACGGCGCCTATATCGTCGAGCATTGCGGCCTGGCCACCTGGGAGCCTGAGCTGCGCCAGCGCATCTGTCAGCTGGTGCTGGGTCACCAGGGCAAGCTGCGCAAGCTGGAGGACGCGATCGAGGAGCCGCAGCTGGCCCTGCCGCTGATGGCACTGCGCATTGCCGTGCAGTTGAGCCATACCCGCCGCGACCCTGACATGCAGGGCATGCAGATCAAGCGTTCGGGTTCGGAATGCAAGCTCTCCACACCTTCGGGCTGGATGCTGACCTACCCCCAGTCCGCCCGCCTGCTCGAAGAGGAAGCCATGGCCTGGAGCAAGACGCCCTGGAGCCTCAAGCTGCAGCTGCGCTGATGTCACCAGCCAGGCCGCCGTAGCCTGCAAAAGACAAAGGGACTGCGAGGCAGTCCCTTTTTTTGCTCTGCAGAGCCATTCAAAAAGATAGCTTCAAGCACCTTCCAAACAATGATTTCAATGCTAAAAATATCTGAAAACATTGCATATCAGGCGCAAGACGCTCCTCTTTTCAGAGTATTCAAACGCTCTTGCCGCCGTAGCGCACCATCAGGGCCTGCTGGGCACCCTTGCCCTCCAGCGGACGCGCGGGCTTTTGGTAAATGCCCGAGGCGTCCAGCGTCCAGGCATCGCGGTCGTCGCCCAGATAGGCCACCAGGCACTCGTCGATCACGCGCTGGCGCAGCTTTTTGTCCAGCACCGGCCAGGCCAGCTCCACGCGACTGAGCATATTGCGATTCATCCAGTCGGCACTGGACAGCAACAGCTCTTCCTCCTGGCCCCAGGCAAAGTAGAAGACGCGTGAATGCTCCAGAAAACGGCCGATGATGGAGCGCACGCGGATATTGTCCGTCACGCCCGGGCGCTGTGCCGGCAGCATGCAGGAGCCGCGCACGATGAGATCGATCTGTGCTCCCTTGCGACCGGCCTCGACCAGGGCGCGAATCAGGGGCTCGTCGGTCAGCGCATTCATCTTGAGCACCATGCGTGCCTTTTCGCCCCGCGCCGCTGCGGCGGCCACCAGGCCGATCAGCTCCAGCATGCGGTTTTGCAGATGGAACGGCGCCATGACCAGCTTTTGCAGCTTGGGCATGGTGTTATGGCTGGACAGGTGGCGAAATACCGCATCCATATCGGCCGTGATCTCGTCATCGCAGGTCAGCTGGCTGATGTCGGTGTAAAGGCGTGCGCTGCGGGCGTTGTAGTTGCCTGTGGACAGATGGGCATAGCGCTTGAGCTGGTTGTTGCGCTTTTCACGGCGCGTGATGAGCAGCATCTTGGCGTGGGTCTTGAGGCCGACCACGCCGTACACCACCTGCACGCCCAGCGATTCCAGCTTTTCCGCCCAGTTGATATTGGCCTCTTCATCAAAGCGCGCCTTGAGCTCCAGCACGGCCAGCACCTCCTTGCCGCGGCTCACGGCCTCGGCCAGCAGGCTCATGATCTCGGAGTCGGTGCCCGTGCGGTAGATGGTCTGCTTGATGGCCAGCACCTGCGGATCGTTCACGGCCTCGCGCAGCAACTCCAGCACGCCGTCAAAGCTCTCGAAGGGCTGATGGATGATGATGTCGCTCTTGCGCATCTGCGCCAGGATGGATCGGCCGGGCACGAGCTGCGTGGGCCAGGCCGGCTTCCACTTGGGAAACAGCAGGGCCGGGTCGTCGACCAGATCGATCAGCTGCATCTGGCGCACCAGATTCACCGGCCCCTTGACGCGGAACAGCGCCTCGGCCGGCAGGCCGTATTGCTCCAGCAGCAGGTCAGAGAGCACCACAGAGCAGGACGAGGACACCTCCAGACGCACGGCCTGGCCGTAGTGACGGTGGTGCAGACCCTGGCGCAGGGCCATGCGCAGATCCACCACATCGTCCTCGTCCACGGCCAGATCGGAGTGACGGGTGACACGGAACTGCGAGAACTCCGACACTTCGCGCCCAGGGAACAGCTCGGCCAGATGGGCACGTACCACGCTGGAGATGCTGACAAACAGCTTTTGCTTGCCCGAGATCTTCTCGGGCAGGCGGATCAGGCGCGGCAAGGCACGCGGCACCTTGACGATGGCCACTTCATTGGCCCTCCCGAAGGCATCCACGCCATTGAGGCGCACGATGAAATTCAGCGCCTTGTTGGCGACCTGCGGGAAGGGATGCGACGGATCCAGCCCCACCGGCATCAGCAGGGGCTGCACCTCGCGCATGAAGTACTCGCGCACCCATTTGCGCTGCGCCACGCTGCGCTCGCCGTGAGAAACCAGGCGAATCGCATGCTTGTCGAACGCGGGAATGATGGACTGGTTATAGAGCTGGTACTGCTTGGCCACCAGGCCGTGGGCCGTGGTCATCAGTCGCTCGAAGCTGGCGCGCGAGTAAGGCCCCTGTTCATCCCCGACCTTGGCGGCAGAGACATGAGGTGCACAGCGCACCTCGAACCACTCGTCGAGATTGGAAGACACGATGCACAGATAGCGCAGGCGCTCGAGCAGCGGCACATCCTCGCGCTCGGCCCAGTTCAGCACGCGCTCATTGAAGACCAGAATGCTTTGATCGCGGTCCAGCAGCTCCAGAGTCGGCTCGATCACAGGCGGCATGGCTACCTCGTTCTTGGACGCCGCTCGGCGTCGGCGCGGCGCTTTGGCAGGGGCCGGTGTCGCAGCGTCAGAAACGGCACCGGGCACACCATGGTGCCCGGCCGCCCCGGCTTGCGCAACTGCTGCCGGCTCGCTCGTGGAGTTGACGACCGCCGTCGTGACGGGAGGCACAAGCGAGATATGCGCCAGACCCAGGGATGCAGGTCCCGCCTCATGCGCCTGACTATCGGTCTGCGAGGTCACTGGGGAAACTGCAACCGGATCCTGCCCTGAAGATGAAGTGATGGAAGTGGAAAAAAAAGAGTCGGAAGCAGATACGGATTGGGACATGTGGCAGCAGCCTGCGAAAGCTTGAAGCGCCCCTGAGGGCATGTCCGCAGTCTGCCCATGGTTTATGACAATTAGATGACCAAGAGATGACTGTCATCGTTGTTCATGACAATCATCAGGGTTTGCGCAGCTTCAGCTGGCCCTGACCACCTCGGCCAGACGCTCGGCACAGTTGCTGGCCATGTCCGCACTCCTGGCCTCGACCATGACTCGCACCAGGGGCTCGGTACCGCTGGGACGGATCAGCACACGGCCGTCGCTGCCCAGCAGCTTTTCGACCGCTGCCTGCTCACCTGGCAGCTTGGCGTTGCTCTTCCAGTCCTGGCCAGGCTGCAGGCGCACATTGATCATGACCTGGGGGAACAGCTTCACGGACTCCAGCCACTGGGCAATGGTCTTCTTCGAGCGCACGCAGGCCTGCAGCACCTGCAGTGCACTGACCAGGCCGTCACCGGTCGTGTGCTTGTCCAGCGCCAGCAGGTGGCCCGAGCTTTCGCCGCCCAGCTGCCAGCCCTTGGCATTGAGCGCCTCCAGCACATAGCGGTCTCCCACCTTGGCACGGACAAAACCCACGCCCTGCTCCTTGAGCGCCTGCTCCACCGCCATATTGGTCATCAGGGTTCCCGCCACGCCGCTGACTACGTCGCCGCGAGCCAGACGATCGGCCGCCATGAGATAGAGCAGCTCGTCGCCGTTGTAGAGACGGCCTTGCGCATCGACCAGTTGCAGACGGTCGGCATCGCCGTCCAGCGCCACGCCATAGTCGGCATTGTTGGCACGCACTGCCCTCACCAGCGCTTCGGGATGGGTCGCGCCAACTCCCTCGTTGATGTTCAGGCCGTCCGGGGAGCAGCCGATTTCCACCACATTGGCACCTAGCTCGTGAAAGACCTTGGGAGCAATCTGATAGGCCGCGCCATGGGCCGCATCCACTACGATCTTCAGGCCCCGCAACGACAGGCTGTGATCGAAAGTGCTTTTGCAGAACTCGATATAACGGCCGGCGGCATCGGCCAGACGTCGTGCCTTGCCCAAAGAGGCTGAATCCACCCAGACGGGGTCTTCCTTGAGGGCGGCTTCCACATCCTCTTCCCAGGAATCGGGCAGCTTGGTGCCTTCGGCACTGAAGAACTTGATGCCGTTGTCGTAGAACGGGTTGTGGCTGGCGCTGATGACCACGCCCAGGCTGGCGCGCTGGGCACGCGTCAGATAGGCCACGCCCGGTGTCGGCAGGGGGCCAAGCAGCATGACATCGACACCGGCAGAGTTGAAGCCCGATTCGAGTGCGCTCTCCAGCATATAGCCGGAGATGCGGGTGTCCTTGCCGATCAGCACCAGAGGACGCTCCTGCGTACGACGCAGCACACGCCCGACGGCATGCGCCAGGCGCAGGGCAAAGTCAGGCGTGATGGGCGACTTGCCCACCGTGCCGCGAATCCCGTCGGTGCCGAAGTACTGTCTTGCCATAGTTTCGTTGTCCTTTTTAGATTCAATACTCTGTCATCAGGCCTGCAGTGCTTGCGCATCATGCATGGCCTGCCAGACTGCCAGCGCGGCCACCGTGTCCTTCACGTCGTGGACACGCACAATTCTGGCCCCTCGCTCGACCGCCAGCAATGCCGCCGCCACACTGGGCACCATGCGCTGATCCACGGGCAGGCCGCTGACCTGCCCCAGAGAACCCTTGCGCGACCAGCCTGCCAGCAGCGGGAAGTCTAGGACCAGCAGCTCACGCTGATGTGCAAGCAAGGCAAAATTTTGTACCACGCTCTTGCCGAAGCCAATACCGTAATCCCAGGCGATGCGCGAGCGTGCGACGCCTGCGTCGAGCAAGGGCTGCGTCGCCTGCAGCAGAAAGTCACGCACCTGCGCCACGGCGTTGCCCTGCATATGCTCGAGATGCATGTCCTGCGGAGTCTTGTGCATATGCATCAGGCACACCCCGCAGCTGCCGTGCCGGCTCACCACTTCGAAGGCGCCGGGCTGGCGCAGCGCCCAGATGTCATTGATGATGTCGGCTCCGAGATCCAGGGCTTCCGCCATGACTTCGGGCTTGTAGGTAT
The DNA here is from genome assembly GCF_039581385.1 of Comamonas sp. A7-5. Classification (NCBI taxonomy): domain Bacteria; kingdom Pseudomonadati; phylum Pseudomonadota; class Betaproteobacteria; order Burkholderiales; family Comamonadaceae; genus Comamonas; species Comamonas sp. A7-5. The sequence goes on along the minus strand of NZ_JBCPWO010000019.1, from coordinate 32,865 downwards.
CGATGGAGATGGGCACATCGAGCTTGACGGCCTCGCGCAGCACGGGCAGAACACGCGCCAGCTCGTCCTCCAGGCTGACTGCAGGTGAGCCCGGCCTGGTGGACTCGCCGCCTATGTCCAGAATATGTGCGCCCTGTGCCAGCAGCAGCTCTGCGTGGGCCATGGCCTGGGATACCCCGGCATGCTTGCCGCCGTCAGAAAAGGAATCCGGGGTCACATTCACGATGCCCATGACCTGGGGCTTGTCGAGCTGCACGAGAAAACGCGAGGTTTGCCACTGTTGCGACATAGATCTTCCGATATCTGAGAGTACAAAAACAAAAGGCCCCTGAGGGACCTTTTGCAGCGGAGACTTGGCGCTTAAGCCGTAGTCGGTGAAGGCTCAGCATTCGATGCGGGATTGCCTCCGGAGGAGTTGCCGCCATCCGACGAGGGCGGATTGCGAGGCGTCCAGTCCTTGGGAGGACGAGGCTCCTTGCCAGCCATGATGTCGTTGAGCTGTTCGGCGTCGATCGTTTCCCAGTCCAGCATGGCCTTGGCCATGGCGTGCATCTTGTCGCTGTTGTCTTCGATCAGCTTGCGTGCCAGCGCATATTGCTCGTCGATGATGCGACGCACTTCGTCGTCCACCTTCTGCATGGTGGACTCGGACAGATTGGAGCCTCGGCTGAAGGTACGGCCCAGGAAAGGTTCGCCTTCCTGCTCGGAATAGACCATGGTGCCCAGGGCATCGCTCATGCCGTAGCGCGTCACCATGTCGCGGGCGATCTGGGTCGCGCGCTCGAAGTCGTTGGACGCACCAGTCGTCATCTGGTTCATGAACACTTCTTCGGCGATACGGCCACCAAACAGCATGGCGATCTGGTTGAGCATGTACTCCTTGTCATAGGAGTAGCGGTCCTTCTCGGGCAGGCTCATGGTCACGCCCAGTGCGCGGCCGCGCGGGATGATGGTGACCTTGTGCACGGGATCGCACTTGGGCAGCAGCTTGCCGATGAGGGCATGGCCGGCTTCATGGTAGGCCGTGTTGCGGCGCTCTTCCTCGGGCATGACCATGGTCTTGCGCTCGGGGCCCATGATGATCTTGTCCTTGGCCTTCTCGAAGTCCTGCATCTCCACGGTGCGCGCATTGCGGCGAGCCGCCATCAGCGCTGCTTCGTTGCAGAGATTGGCCAGATCGGCACCCGACATGCCGGGCGTGCCGCGCGCGATGATGGCGGGGTTCACGTCCTGGCCCACGGGGATCTTGCGCATGTGCACATTGAGAATCTGCTCGCGGCCGCGGATATCGGGCAGCGTCACATAGACCTGGCGGTCGAAACGACCGGGACGCAGCAAGGCGGCATCCAGGATGTCGGGGCGGTTGGTTGCAGCCACCACGATCACGCCGAGATTGGTCTCGAAACCATCCATCTCGACCAGCATCTGGTTCAGAGTCTGCTCGCGCTCGTCGTTGCCGCCGCCCATGCCGGCACCGCGCTGGCGACCGACGGCGTCGATTTCGTCGATGAAGATGATGCAGGGTGCATTCTTCTTGGCGTTTTCGAACATGTCGCGCACGCGGGCAGCGCCCACGCCAACGAACATTTCAACGAAGTCGGAACCCGAGATCGAGAAGAAAGGCACCTTGGCCTCGCCCGCAATCGACTTGGCCAGCAGCGTCTTGCCGGTGCCGGGAGGGCCGACCAGCAGCAGACCACGGGGAATACGACCGCCGAGCTTCTGGAACTTGTTGGGGTCCTTGAGGAAGTCCACGACTTCCTTGACCTCTTCCTTGGCCTCATCGGCACCAGCCACGTCGGCAAAGGTGACGGTGTTGCTGTTCTCGTCGAGCATGCGTGCCTTGGACTTGCCGAAGCTGAAGGCACCGCCCTTGCCTCCGCCCTGCATCTGGCGCATGAAGTACACCCATACGCCGATCAACAGCAGCATGGGGCCCCAGCTCACGAGCAGCGTCATGAGCAGCGAGCCTTCTTCACGTGGCTTGACGTCGAACTTGACGTTGTTATTGATCAGGTCGCCCACCAGACCACGATCCAGGTAGGTGGCTGTAGTGCGGATCTTGCGATCATCGGTGGTGGTGGCTACGACCTCGGTACCGCCGGCACCTTCCTGAATGGTGGCGCTCTTGATACGGTTGTTGCGCACTTGCTCCAGGAATTCCGAGTAGCCAACATGAGAGGCACCGCCAGCACCTCGGGTGTCAAACTGTTTGAACACCGTAAACAGCACCATGGCGATGACCAGCCAGACGGCGACTTTTGAAAACCACTGATTGTTCAAGCGGGGCTCCAATGGAATATTCAGACGTAAAGGCCCGGAGGGGACTCCAGACCTAGTTGAGGTTCATTTTAGGTGTTTCAAGCGCCCAGGACGCCTATTTCCCCCTATAGCGGCCATAGGCAAGCTATGGTCCGACAGGCAATCGGCTCTAAGCCTGTGTTTTATCAGGGCTTTGCGCTATCAGTTTCACTGACTTGCTGCAGCAAGGCATGAGGTCAAATGCCCCTATGCAAGCCGGCAACTGCATCAGGAGCCCTGCTTCAGCCCCATCCCTACCAGGAAAATCTCGGCAGACCGGTCGCGCGAGGCCTTGGGCTTGATGGGTTTGACCACCTTGAAGGTCTGCTTGAACAGATCCACCAGCTCGTTGTAGCCGCTGCCGTGGAAAAGCTTGACCACCAGCGCGCCCTCGGGCTTCATGTTGTTGATCGCGAAATCGACGGCCATCTCGATGAGCACCGCGACCCGCGCCCCGTCCGTGGCGCCATGGCCCGACAGATTGGGGGCCATGTCCGAGACCACCACGTCGGCCTTGCCGCCGCCCATGGCTTCTTCCAGCTGCGCCAGCACTGCCTCTTCGCGGAAGTCGCCCTGGATGTAATGCACGCCCTCGATGGGCTCCATGGGCAACAGGTCCAGCGAGATGATGCGGCCGTTGAGCTCGCCCACGGCCGCACCGCTGGGCGAGAGACGACGACGCACATACTGGCTCCAGGCGCCGGGCGCGCAGCCCAGGTCCACCACGGTGTGACCGGGCTGAATCAGTTTGAGCGACTCGTCGATTTCCTTGAGCTTGTAGGCCGCGCGGGCACGATAACCGTCCTTCTGGGCGGCTTTCACATACGGGTCATTGATGTGATCGTGCAGCCAATTCTTATTGACCTTCTTGCTTTTGGTTTTGGTTTTCATGCCTGAATTCTCGCAGCCTTGATAATACGGGTATGCCCCAAATTGAATTAACTCCCGCGCAGCGCCGGGAACACCGCGCCGAAGCCCACCATCTGGACCCCGTCGTCCTCATCGGTGGCGATGGTCTGACCACTGCCGTTCAGAAGGAAGTGGATGCCGCACTCAATGCCCATGGTCTGATCAAGGTCCGCGTTTTCGGCGACGACCGTGCAGCCCGCGAGCAGATCTATCAACAACTTTGCGACGAGCTGAACGCCGCTCCCATCCAGCACATCGGCAAGCTGCTGGTGCTGTGGCGCCCGATTCCCGAAAAGGAAAAGGCCTTTGACGAAGACCGCATGCCCGGTCCTCGCGACGTCAAGGTGCTCAAGTTCGGCCGCGCCGGCCAGAAGCCCGAAGTCAAGCAACTGCGCGTGCTCGGCAACCAGCGCCTGACCGCCGGCGGCACCATCAAGCGCGCCAAGCCCAAGCAGAAGTCGGTCAAGAAAGGCCGTCAGGACTGATCTGCCGATCAGCCCCGTCTGCCCGTCCATCCGCCTTATTTCCTCGCCGAGACCGCCAACCCATGGTTCAGACCACACAGCAGCCACGCCATATTCTTTGCATGAAATGGGGCACCAAATACGGCCCGGAGTACGTCAACCGACTCTATGCCATGGTGCGCCGCCATCTCAGCGGAGATTTTCGCTTTGTCTGCCTGACCGACAGCACAGAGGGGATTCGCTCCGAAGTGGAGTGCTTTCCCATCCCCGACCTGAACATCCATCTGGCGCCCGGCCAGCGTGACGGCGCCTGGAAGAAGCTCACCACCTTCGAGCGCGACCTGCATGGCCTCAAGGGTCAGGCGCTGTTCCTGGACCTGGACGTGGTGATTGTGGGCAGCCTGGACGAATTCTTCACGCTGCCCGGCGACTTCCGCATCATTCACGACTATCCGCGTTTCTGGCGCTTTGGCGAACGCATTGTCGGCAACTCATCGGTCTACCGCTTCGAGCTGGGTGCCCATGCCGATGTGCTGGAGCATTTCCGCGCGCACACCGAAGAGATGCGCGGCAAGTACCGCAACGAGCAGGAGTATCTGTCGCACTTTCTGCACAAGCAGGGCAAGCTGGACTACTGGCCTGCAGCCTGGTGCCCCAGCTTCAAGTACTACTGCATTCCGACCTGGCCAAGCAACTACTGGAAGGAGCCAGTGCCGCCGGCCGATGCGCGCATCGTGATCTTCCACGGCGAGGTGAACCCCCCCGATGCCCTGGAAGGCCGCCGCAACAAGCGCTTTCGCCATATTGAGCCCGCCAGGTGGATCGAGAAGGCCTGGGGCTGAAGGACGGCTGCAGTTGCAGCCTCAAAAACAAAAGGCGTTGACCGCGAGGTTCAACGCCTTTTTTGTGCTCGCCTGACCGATGGATCAGCGATATTTGGCATCGACCAGCGGATGCCCCTTCATGCGCGAGAGAATGGACAGCGGGCTGGCCGCGGGATTGTATTCACTGCCTGGCGGCAGGAACAAGGTCTGCTCCAGCATGTACTGCCCCGACATGACGGCATGCACTGCCTGATCGGAGAAACACACCCAGGTGGAACCTGCCGCGAAAGGCACGGTTTCCTGGGGAGCATTTTTCTGATAGTCGGGATCGCCCTTCATGCCGTCATGCAGCTGCAGCATCAAATGGTCGTATTCGCTGCGATAGGACTTGGTCACATGCAGCAGCTCCAGAGCCTTGGCCTGCCAGGCGCTGTAGGGCTTGGCACGCGGCACAAAACGCTTGGCCACATCGGTGAACGGCTCGCCTACTCGCCAGACCCGGGGCTGGCCATCCGGATTGACATTGGTGAAGACGCGCAGAATGCGCTCGCCATAGTTGGGCCGCGAAGGAAAGGCATCCACATGCATGCGCTTGTCGTCCGCACGCCAGGACTGCGCCCGCGTTTCCACCTGCGAAGGTCGGTAGCTGGTGGGTGCCATGCGCACCACCGGCATATAGGCGGGAAACAGGCCTGCGATCAGCGCCGTGGCCTGGTCGCGAAAGCGTCCGACCATGCCAGCCACCTGCTTCTGTGTGGCCTCGTCGCCAGCCACGCCCTTGATCGAGCCATCCACATTGAGGCTGATATTGCGCGTCTTGGAATCACGCACATCGGGGCGCAGCAGGGTTTTTTCCTGCTCGGTCAGCTGAAAGCTCAGCTGCGGAAAGTACAGCACCTTGCCTGCCTCGACGGCAGCAGTCCATTCATCGCGCCCCTGAACCTGGCTCCAGTCGGTCGCGTCGATTTTTACGATTTGAGATTCCATGGCTTCGGCAGTGTACTCCCCGCAGCTGGCGCGGGCTTGCACTGGATCAAGCCGGCTTGCGCGCGCCCGCCACACGCCACAGCACGATGGCGGCGCACAGCCACTGCAGCGCATACATGCCGGTGCCCACGCTATGCCAGAGCCTGAGGTTCTCGCGCGCCACGATCTTGGGCGACACGCCGTACTGCACCAGCAGCGCCAGCAACATGCCGGCGATAACAAAACCGATAGCTGCTTGCGCCCATTGCTCAATCTTTTCAGCATGTTTTCGCTTTGAAAACACCAGCAGAAGAGCGCAACATGCTATGGAAATCCAGGTCTGCGCGGCGAACAGCTTGGCCGCCATAAAGCCCGCCAGAGCCGGCGTGGGCAGGTGGGCAAACAGCATGGGTACGGCCACAAAGCCGATGGAGCACAGACTGCCCCACCATAAAGCGGCCAGGAAAACAGGCAAACGCTCGTACATAGTCACGGATCCTTGAACGCGGCGCAGCGCCCAGGCCAGAAACATCAAGCAAGGGCAGCCCCGCAGCGAAGATGTTGTCCCCCTCCGCGCAGCAGAGAGGGGGAAGGCGCGCAGCGCCTCAGGGGGTGCTTACACGTACTTTACGCCCACGATTTCATAGCGACGCTCGCCGCCCGGTGCCTGCACCACGGCGGTATCGCCCTCTTCCTTGCCGATCAGGGCGCGGGCAATGGGGCTGGACACATTGATCAGGCCATGCTTGAGATCGGCCTCGTCCTCGCCCACGATCTGGTAGGTCACGGGCGAGCCGCTGTCTTCATCTTCCAGATCCACGGTCGCGCCGAACACCACGCGACCGCCAGCATCCAGCTCGGTCGGGTCGATGACCTGCGCGGCAGACAGCTTGCCCTCAACCTCAAGGATGCGGCCTTCGATGAAGCCCTGCTGCTCCTTCGCGGATTCATATTCGGCGTTTTCGCTCAGGTCACCCTGAGCACGGGCCTCTGCAATGGCTTGAATGACCGCGGGACGATCCACAGTCTTCAGGCGTTGCAGTTCCACTTTGAGCTTTTCTGCTCCGCGCTTGGTGATTGGGATGGTGGCCATGATCGAGTCTCCAAATTCAGCAAACGCCGCGCCAAGCGCGGCACCTCTCGCACAGTCCTGAGTGACAACGTCAAACAGGGGCCTGTGCCCCAAAAGCAAACCGCCGCACGTTGCCGCGCGGCGGTTCAAATACATTACCGCAGATTATGCCGTGTTTGCCGTGGCACAAGTGCGGTAAAAACCCGGCAGCCCTTGCGGGCTGCTTCGGGCGTCAGGCTTTTCAGGCCTTGGTCAGCATGGCATGCAGCTCTTGCACCGAGTGCACGTCCAGATTGCCGCGCATGGCCTTCATGCCTTCCACGGCCGCTTCCGCGCCGAAGATGGTGGTGAAGGTGGTCACACGTGCCAACAGCGCGCTGGTACGGATCTGGCGCGAGTCGGCGATGGCGTTGCGACGCTCTTCCACGGTGTTGATGACCAGGGCGATCTCGCCGTTCTTGATCATGTCCACGATGTGAGGACGGCCTTCAGTCACCTTGTTGACCGCTTGCACTTCCAGGCCAGCTTCAGCAATCGCTGCAGCTGTACCGCGTGTAGCGCACAGGCTGTAGCCCATGGCAACCAGCTCCTTGGCCACGGCCACGGCACGGGTCTTGTCGTTGTTCTTCACCGACAGGAAGACCTTGCCTTCGGCAGGCAGGTGCACGCCGGCGCCCATCTGGCTCTTCACAAAGGCTTCGCCAAAGGTCTTGCCCACGCCCATGACTTCACCGGTGGACTTCATCTCGGGGCCGAGAATGGTGTCCACACCAGGGAACTTCACGAACGGGAATACGGCTTCCTTGACGCTGAAGTAAGGCGGTGTGACTTCCTTGGTGATGCCCTGCTCGGCCAGCGTGTCGCCGGCCATGCAGCGTGCAGCCACCTTGGCCAGTTGCACGCCGGTGGCCTTGGAGACGAAGGGCACGGTGCGCGAGGCACGGGGGTTCACTTCCAGCACGTAGATCACGTCCTGGCCGTCAGCCTCCTTGATGGCGAACTGCACGTTCATCAGGCCCACCACATGCAGGCCTTCGGCCATGGCTGCGGTCTGGCGCTTGATTTCAGCGACGGTTTCGGCCTTCAGGTAGTAAGGAGGCAGCGAACAGGCGGAGTCACCGGAGTGAACGCCAGCTTGCTCGATGTGCTCCATCACGCCGCCGATGTACACAGCGCCGGTCTTATCGCGCACGCAGTCCACATCGCACTCGATGGCGTTGGACAGGAAATGATCCAGCAGCACGGGAGAGTCGTTGGAGACCTTCACGGCTTCGCGCATGTAGCGCTCGAGGTCGCGCTGCTCGTGCACGATTTCCATGGCACGGCCGCCCAGCACATAGGAAGGACGCACCACCAGGGGGTAACCCAGGCCGGCAGCCTTTTCCAGGGCTTCGGCTTCGGTACGCGCAGTGGCGTTGGGAGGCTGGCGCAGACCCAGTTCGTTGAGCAGCTTCTGGAAGCGCTCGCGGTCCTCCGCGGCATCGATCATGTCGGGCGTGGTGCCGATGATCTTCACGCCTTCGCGCTCCAGGCCCAGAGCCAGCTTCAGAGGCGTCTGGCCGCCGTACTGCACGATCACGCCTTCGGGCTGCTCCACGTCCACGATTTCCAGCACATCTTCCAGCGTCAGGGGCTCGAAGTACAGGCGATCGGAAGTGTCGTAGTCGGTGGACACGGTCTCGGGGTTGCAGTTGACCATGATGGTTTCGTAACCATCTTCGCGCATGGCCATGGCGGCGTGCACGCAGCAATAGTCGAACTCGATGCCCTGGCCGATACGGTTCGGGCCACCACCCAGCACCATGATCTTCTTCTTGTCCGTGGGAGCGGCTTCGCACTCTTCGTCATACGTGGAGTACATGTATGCGGTGTTGGAAGCGAACTCGGCCGCGCAGGTGTCCACGCGCTTGAACACGGGACGCACCTTCAGCGCCTTGCGTGCTTCGCGCACGGCCTTGTCGCTGGTGTGCAGCAGCTTGGCCAGGCGGCGGTCGGAAAAGCCCTTTTGCTTGAGGGTGCGCAGAGTCTGCGCATCCAGAGCCGCCAGAGCGCCTTCGCCCTTGGCTTCGTAGAGCTTGTCCAGGTCGAGTTCGATCTTGACGATCTCCTCGATCTGCACCAGGAACCACTTGTCGATCTTGGTGATGTTGTGCACCTCGTCCAGCGACCAGCCGGCAGCGAAAGCGTCACCCACATACCAGATGCGGTCGGGACCGGGCTCGCCCAGTTCCTTTTCCAGGATTTCGCGATCCTGGGTCTTTTCGTTCATGCCGTCCACGCCCACTTCCAGGCCGCGCAGGGCCTTCTGGAAGGACTCCTGGAAGGTACGACCGATGGCCATCACTTCGCCCACGGACTTCATCTGCGTGGTCAGGCGGTTGTCGGCTGCAGGGAACTTCTCGAAGGCGAAACGCGGGATCTTGGTGACCACATAGTCGATCGAGGGCTCGAACGAAGCGGGGGTCTTGCCGCCGGTGATTTCGTTCTTGAGCTCGTCCAGCGTGAAGCCCACGGCCAGCTTGGCCGCGATCTTGGCGATGGGGAAGCCCGTGGCCTTGGAGGCCAGCGCCGAGGAACGCGAGACGCGGGGGTTCATCTCGATGACGATCATGCGACCGTCCTTGGGATTCACCGAAAACTGCACGTTGGAGCCGCCAGTGTCCACACCGATTTCGCGCAGAACGGCCAGAGATGCATTACGCATGATCTGGTATTCCTTGTCGGTCAGTGTCTGGGCCGGCGCCACGGTGATGGAGTCACCGGTGTGCACGCCCATGGGGTCCAGGTTTTCGATGGAGCAGACGATGATGCAGTTGTCAGCGGTGTCGCGCACCACTTCCATCTCGTACTCTTTCCAGCCCAGCAGGGATTCCTCGATCAGCAGTTCGTTGGTAGGCGAAGCCTCCAGACCGCGCTTGCAGATGGTTTCGAATTCCTCGGGGTTGTAGGCAATGCCGCCGCCAGTGCCGCCCAGCGTGAAGCTGGGGCGAATGACGGTGGGAAAGCCCATCTGCTTTTGCACGGCCCAGGCTTCGTCCATGGAGTGGGCGATGCCGGAGCGCGCGGAGCCCAGACCGATCTTGGTCATGGCGTCCTTGAACTTCAGACGGTCTTCGGCCTTGTCGATGGCTTCGGGCTTGGCGCCGATCAGCTCGACCTTGTATTTGTCCAGCACGCCGTTCTTCCACAGGTCCAGTGCGCAGTTCAGCGCAGTCTGGCCACCCATGGTGGGCAGGATGGCATCGGGGCGTTCCTTGGCGATGATCTTCTCGACCGTCTGCCAGGTGATGGGCTCGATGTAGGTGACGTCGGCCGTGGCCGGGTCGGTCATGATCGTGGCAGGGTTGCTGTTGATCAGGATGACCTTGTAACCCTCTTCGCGCAGCGCCTTGCAGGCCTGCACGCCGGAGTAGTCAAACTCGCAGGCCTGACCGATCACGATGGGACCGGCGCCAATGATCAGAATGCTTTTTAGGTCGTTGCGCTTAGGCATTTTTGTGTTTCTCCATCAGCGCTGTGAAGCGGTCAAACAGATAGCCGATATCGTTGGGGCCGGGCGATGCTTCGGGGTGGCCCTGGAAGCAGAAGGCAGGCACATCGGTGCGCTCCAGGCCTTGCAACGTGCCGTCGAACAGGCTGATGTGCGTGGCGCGGGCATTGGCGGGCAGCGACTCCAGCTCCACCGCAAAACCGTGGTTCTGGCTGGTGATGCTGACGTGGCCGGTGTCCAGGTCCTTGACGGGGTGGTTGGCTCCGTGATGGCTGTTTTGCATCTTGAAGGTCTTGGCACCGGAGGCCAGAGCCATGATCTGGTGGCCCAGGCAGATACCGAACACCGGCATCTTGGCTGCCATGATCTCTTGCACGGCGGCAATGGCGTAGTCGCAAGGCGCGGGGTCGCCAGGGCCGTTGGACAGGAACACGCCGTCGGGGTTCAGAGCCAACACATCCTTGGCTGGAGTCTGGGCGGGCACGACGGTCACATCGCAACCGCGCTCGGCCAGCATGCGCAGAATGTTCTTCTTCACGCCGAAGTCATAGGCCACAACCTTGAACTTGGGCGATTCGAGCTTGCCGTAGCCTTCGCCCAGCGTCCACTCGGCCTCGGTCCATGGGTAGGACTTGTCGGTGGACACGACCTTGGCCAGATCCAGACCCTTCATGCTGGGGGCAGCCTTGGCGGCGGCGATGGCCTCGTCGATCCTGGCCTGGGTGACTTCTTCACCAGCGGCCAGACCCACGATTGCACCGTTCTGCGCGCCCTGATCACGCAGCAGTCGCGTGAGCTTGCGGGTGTCGATGTTGGCGATGGCGACGGTCTTACCTTCGGTCAGGTACTCGGACAGCGTCTGGGTGCTTCGGAAGTTGCTGGCCAGCAAAGGCAGGTTCTTGATGATGAGACCTGCGGCATGGATCTTGTCAGCTTCGACGTCTTCAGGATTGACACCGTAGTTGCCGATGTGCGGATACGTGAGCGTCACGATCTGCTGGCAATAGCTGGGGTCTGTGAGGATTTCCTGGTAGCCGGTCAGCGAAGTGTTGAAAACGACTTCACCAACAGTGGTGCCTTGCGCACCAATCGAGTTGCCAATAAAGACCGTGCCGTCTGCGAGCGCCAGAATGGCGGATGGGAAATTTCCCTTGAGAGACAAAAGCACTGGGTTCTCCGGTTTTTTAATTACGGTTACGCCCAACGAAGCCCCGGCATGTGCGCTGGGACATTTGTGTCTGCAGGGAATGGCGAGGAAGCGTCGCTAGGCGTATGAAGGAATGCTTGAAAGCCGCCCATTATAGGCTCTGTCCGCTTCACCCCTTTGAAGCGCCCCGGGATTACCCTCTACGGCGTAGCATGCTTACGCTGCTCGCATGCAGGCAGATCGCTGCGGCAGCAGCCACATTGAGTGACTCCTCACCCCCGGGCTGTGCAATGCTGATGCGGTGGCTCGCCATCTCCATCAGCGCATCGCCCACACCCTGCCCTTCATGGCCCATGGCCCAGGCACAGGGCCATGGCAGGTCGGCCTCATGAATCAATGTCCCCTGATGGGAGCTGGTCACTACCAGGGGCACCTGCAGGGCTTGCACATCCTCGACCGAGGCAGCCTCGACCAGATGCAGACCGAAGTGAGCACCCATTCCAGCGCGCAGCACTTTCTGGCTCCACAGCGCGGCCGTGCCCTTGAGCGCCACGATCTGGGTGAAGCCGAAGGCCGACGCGCTGCGCAGGATGCTGCCCACATTGCCGGCATCCTGGACGCGGTCCAGCACCACGGTGGCAACGCCCGGCTGCACCTGCACACCCGCATCCCAGTCCATCACATAGCCCATGCGGGCAGGAGATTCCAGAGCGCTGATCTCGTCGAACAAGGCATCTGCCAGCACCACGACCTTGCCGGCAGCCAGCACCCACTCTTCGGGCGCCTGAGGCCAGAAAGACTGCGCAAAAACGGCAACCTTTGGTTTCAGGCCCCGCACCAGGGCCGCACGGCAAAGATGATCGCCTTCAAGCCAGACCTGCCCCTGTTTGCGATAGGCCGTGCTGTCCTGGGACAGACGGCGCAGCTCCTTGACGAAAGCGTTGTCTCGCGAATGAATGTCCGTGACCTGGGGGCGTGCAGCCATGTCGACCTCTGAGAAAAAACAAAAACCCGGCATGCAAGCACCTGGCCGAGCTTGAAACAAGAAGATAGAACCCCCGAGGCGGCCCTGCGCCGCACTCGGGAATGCAGACAATGTCGATCAGGCGCGCATCAGACGTAGAGCGATGCCTGCGACATCTGCAGGCTGGACGTCACACCCGACAGCCCGGTCTCGCACAGCACAGGCTGCGCCGTGCCGCCTGCACACACCTGGCCGGCTTGCAGCACCTGGGCCACGGGTGCAAAGGAGCGCCTGTGCTCTGCCGTCGCACCATGGGCACGCAAGGCCTGCAGATGCGCGGCCGTGCCATAGCCCTTGTGGCCAGCAAAGCCATACTGCGGATACTGGGTGTCCAGGCGTTCGCACCAGCGGTCGCGCGTGACCTTGGCCAAAATGGACGCTGCAGAAATGGCCTGCACCAGCGAGTCCCCCTTGACGATGGCCTCGGCCTGCACATCGATCTGCGGCAACTGGTTGCCATCCACCAGCACCAGCACGGGCTTGAGACGCAGGCCCATCACCGCACGACGCATGGCCAGCAACGTTGCCTTGAGGATGTTGATCTCGTCGATCTCCTGCACCGAAGCCTGAGCTATGCAAAAGCACAGCGCCTTGGCACGAATTTCGTCGTAGAGCACCTCGCGGCGGTTGGCCGTGAGCTTCTTGGAGTCGTTAAGCCCGGCAATGGGCTTCAGATCGTCCAGGATGACGGCGGCAGCCACCACCGGACCGGCCAGCGGGCCGCGCCCTGCCTCATCCACCCCGGCAACCAGCCCGGGCGGATGCCAGGGCAGGCAGCCTTGCTCAAGCAGCGGGGGTGGCAATGATTTTTTGGATCGCATGGGCAGCCAGTTCGGCGGTATCGCGGCGCAGTTCGTGATGTAGCGCGGTGAAGCGCTCAACCAGCGCTTCAATGGTGGCAGGAGAATCCTGGCTGGCTCTGAGCCAGCCCAGTGCGGCCTGGGCCAGCGCCTCGGGTGTTGCCGCATCCTGCAGCAGCTCGGGCACGACAAAATCGCCGCACAGAATATTGGGCAGCCCCACCCAGGGCTGCAGCTGTTTGCGCTTCATCAGGCGCCAGCTCCAGGGATGCATGCTGTAGCTGATGACCATGGGGCGCTTGTAGAGCGCCGCCTCCAGCGTGGCGGTGCCGCTGGCAATCAGCGTGCAGTCGCAGGCTGCCAGCACATCGTGGGACTGGCCCTTGACGATGAGACATTTGCCCTGCATGCCGGCCTCGGCAGCAATGCGCTGCACCTCTTCGTACAGCGAAGGCACGGCCGGCACCACGATCCGGGTCTGAGGCAACGCCTTCTGGACCAGCGCCGCCGCCTTGAAAAAGCCTGAGGCAATGTAGCGCACCTCGGAGCGGCGGCTGCCGGGCAGCAAGGCCAGCACCAGACCCTCTTCGGCCAGGCCCAGGCGCGCACGCGCGGCCGCTCTATCGGGGTGCAACGGAATCACCTGCGCCAGCGGATGACCGACGTAGGTAGCTTCGATGCCATGCTGGGCCAGCAGTTCGGGCTCGAACGGGAAGATGCACAGCACATGGTCGGCCGCGCGACGGATTTTCTCCACGCGATCGGCACGCCAGGCCCAGATCGACGGACAGACAAAGTGCACGGTCTTGATGCCGGCTTCACGCAAGCCGGTTTCCAGCCCCAGGTTGAAGTCGGGGGCATCCACACCGACGAAGACCGAGGGCGGATGCGCAATCAGGCGCTGACGCAGCTTTTTGCGAATACCGAGCAACTCGGCCACGCGCGCCAGCACTTCCCAGCTGTAACCGTGCACGGCGAGGCGCTCTGACTGCCACCAGGCGTCAAAGCCGCGCTCCTGCATTCTGTCGCCGCCTATGCCCATGGAGCTCGCATCGGGCCAGCGCTGACGAAGACCGTCCAGCAACAGCGAAGCCAGCAGATCGCCCGAGGCCTCGCCTGCCACCATGGCAATGCTGGGCGCTATGGAATCTGGAGCAGCTTGCGCTTGCTTATTAGTCATTTCAGAGCTATTCACGTCTCAAACTCAGATAGGGACAGCGCGAGTCGCTATCAACGTGTAATGCCGTTGCTTGCCGATGCCAGAAAGGACTGCATGAAGTCCACGTCCTGCACGGCTTCAGGCGTTGCCGACTTGATCGCATCCATGGCCGCAATGGCATGCTCCAGCGTCAGCCCCTGGCGGTACAGCAGCTTGTGCATTTCACGCACGGCGGCAATGCGTGCATCCGAGAAGCCACGACGCTTGAGACCAATCAGATTCACGCTGCGAGCGGCCAGCGGATTGCCATCCACCGTCATGAAGGGCGGCACATCCTTGTTCACATGGGCCTGAAAGCCCACCATGGCATGTGCACCTATGCGCATGCGCTGCAGCACACCGGTCAGGCCGCCAATCGTCACCCAGTCGCCGACATGCACATGGCCTGCCAGCGTGGTGTTGTTGGCCAGCGTGGTCTGGTTGCCAATGATGCAGTCATGCGCGATATGCACATAGGCCATGATCCAGTTGTCATTGCCGATGGTCGTCTCGCCGCGATCCTGCGTGGTCCCCGTGTTGAAGGTACAGAACTCGCGCACCGTGTTGCGATCGCCGATCACCAGACGCGTGGGCTCGCCCGCGTACTTCTTGTCCTGAGGCTGCGCACCCAGCGACGCGAACTGGAAGATGTGGTTGCCTTCACCAATGGTGGTCTCGCCTTCGATCACGCAATGCGCGCCCACCTTGCTGCCGGCGCCAATGCGCACCCTGGGGCCGATGACGGCATACGGCCCCACCGACACCGAGGTGTCAAGCTGGGCCGCAGGGTCCACCACGGCGGTGGGATGAATCAAGCTCACAGCCGCCATCAACGCTTATCCCACGTGACGCATGGTGCACATCAGCTGAGCTTCAGCGGCCACTTCGCCATCCACGCTGGCGACGGCGTTGAACTTCCAGATGCCGCCGCGCACGCGATCGATGGTGATCTCCAGGGCCAGTTGATCTCCCGGCACCACGGGGCGCTTGAAGCGAGCCGAGTCGATGCCCACGAAGTAGTAGATATTGTTTTCATCGGGCACCTGGCCCATGGCGTCGAAGGCCAGCAGGCCGGCAGCCTGGGCCAGAGCTTCAAGAATCAGCACGCCGGGCATGACCGGACGACCAGGGAAATGTCCGGTGAAGAACGGCTCGTTGAACGTGACGTTCTTGATCGCCTTGATGCGCGTGTTGCGCTCAAGCTCCAGCACCCGGTCCACCAGAAGAAAGGGGTAGCGGTGAGGCAGTTGCTTGAGAATTTCTTGAATATCCATCATCAATTTCCGTTGTTGCTTTGCCGGCCCTCTGCCAGCGCTTGTTCAAGCTTCTTGACCCGCTCCCGGAGCGTGTACAACTGCCTGAAGGTTGCAGCGTTCTTTTCCCATTGCTCGTTCTCTTGCAACGGAAAGATGCCTGTATAAAAACCTGCCTTGGGCAAGGAGCGAGTGACCATGGAGGTCGGCGAAATCACCGTGCCATCCGCAATCGTCAAATGCCCCAGAATATTGGCAGCTCCACCAATCTGGCAGCGCTTGCCGATACGCGCACTGCCGGCAATACCGGTATTGCCGGCAATCACCGTATGCGCACCAATGTGCACATTGTGGGCAATCTGCACCAGATTATCGATCTTGACGCCATCTTCAATGACGGTGTCATCAAGTGCCCCACGATCCACGCAGGTGTTGGCACCGATTTCCACGTCGTTGCCGATGCGCACGGCCCCCAGCTGCTCTATCTTTTCCCATTGGCCCGCCGAGGGCGCGAAGCCGAAGCCGTCGGCACCGATGACCACACCGGGATGCAGAATGCAGCGCTCGCCCAGCACACAGCCCTGGCTGATGGTGACGCGCGATTTCAGCACCGTATCGGCACCGATGACCGCACCTGCCTCCACCACACATTGCGGCCCCACATAGGCACTTTCATGCACCTGGGCCGTGGCATCCACCACCGCACTCGCATGGATGCCGCGCGGCCTGCCGCCCTGCTGATGCGCCTTCCACCACTGGGTGGCACGCGCGAAATAGGCATAAGGATCGGCCGCGACAATGCAGGCGCCACGCTGCGCCGCTTCATCACGCATCGTCGGCGCCACAATGACACAGGCCGCCTGTGAGGCGGCCAGTTGCTGGCGATAGCGGGGATTGCTTAAAAAGCTCAGATCACCGTGGCCCGCAGAGTCCAGTGGAGCGATGCGCGAGATAGGCATCTCGCGCTCGCCACCCACCAGTTCTCCTCCGAGCGCATCGAGAATCTGTCCCAATAGAACGCTCACAAAAGTATCCTTGGGATTACTTTGTGCCGTTCAGGGCCTTGATGACCTTGTCGGTGATATCGAACTTGGGGTTGATATACACGGCTTCTTGCAGGATGACGTCGTACTTTTCAGTCTCGGCCACTTGCTTGACAACCTTGTTCGCACGATCCAGCACGGTGGCCAGTTCTTCGTTCTTGCGTGCGTTCAGATCTTCCTGAAATTCACGGCGCTTGCGCTGGAATTCACGATCCTGATCCACCAGCTGACGCTGGCGCGAAGCACGCTGGCTCTCGGACATGGTGGTAGCTTCACGCTCGAACTTGTCCGAGGCGCTCTTCAAGGAATTGCCCTGATCGACCAAATCCTTTTCACGCTTAGAAAACTCCTGCTCAAGCTTGGCTTGGGCAGCCTTGGCAGCGGATGCCTCACGGAAGATACGATCCGTGTTCACAAAACCGGCCTTGAATTCCTGTGCATGCGCAGAGACGGCCATGGCGCCAAGCAGCACAGCCAAAGAAAGATGGCTAGAGAGAGATTTCATTAGAAAGATGTTCCGATTTGGAATTGCAGTTTCTGGATTCTATCGCCGGTTTCCTTACGGATTGGCTGAGCATACGCCAAACGCAGAGGACCCAGCGGCGAAATCCAACTAATACCGACACCGGTGGAAGCACGCAAGGTTCCCAGATCCATGCTTTCACCTTCCGCCCACACATTACCCACGTCCACAAAGCCGAACAGACGCAGTGTTCTGTCATTACCGGCACCTGGGAACGGGACCATGAATTCGCCATTCAAGGTCAGCTTGCGCGTACCGCCCAAGGCCAGATTGGTATTCACCGTGTCACGACGCCCCAGAGAGCCCTGCTCAAAACCACGCACCGAACCCAGGCCACCAGAGTAGAAATTCTTGAAGATGGGATAGGGATTGCCGCCCAGGCCCTTGCCCCAGCCCAGCTCGCCGTTCAGGGCAATCGTGTACTTCTTGTTCAACGGAATATATTGCTGAATCTGGTAGTTGGCCTTCGCATAGCGCATATCGCTCATGAACGAGGCTTCCAGATTCACACGCTGATAGCGACCGGCATTGGGCGCCAGTGCACTGTCGCGGTTATCACGAGACCATCCCAGAGTCAGAGGGATACCGGTCTTGGAGCAGCCTATGTTCTGGCCAGACAGACCACCGCAATACTCGTTATAGACCGCCGGCATATAGGTGCCAGGCTTGATCTCATTGCCTTCAACACCG
This sequence comes from Comamonas sp. A7-5, assembly GCF_039581385.1. Classification (NCBI taxonomy): domain Bacteria; kingdom Pseudomonadati; phylum Pseudomonadota; class Betaproteobacteria; order Burkholderiales; family Comamonadaceae; genus Comamonas; species Comamonas sp. A7-5. The sequence goes on along the minus strand of NZ_JBCPWO010000019.1, from coordinate 15,161 downwards.
GCACCGAAGAAGATGGTGTCCACTTCGCTGAAGGGCACACCGAAGCGCACGCTGGCACCCTTGGTGATGATCTTGTAGGCGCCATCGTCATAGTAGGGACGGATGGTGCGGTAGTACAGGTCATAGGTGCGCGAGATACCGGTATCCGTGAAGTATGGATTGGTTGTCGACACCACCATGGTGCGGTTGTACTTGCTGGTGTTGATATCCAGACCCAGGTAGTTGCCCGAGCCGAACACGTTTTCCTGCTTGATGCCGAAGGACAGCGAGACCTTTTCAGCGCTGGAAAAACCTGCGCCCAGCTGGATCGAGCCTGTGGGCTTCTCAACCACATTGATCATCAGATCGACCTGATCGGGAGAGCCGGGCACTTCCTGGGTCTCAATGTCGACCTGGGTAAAGAAGCCCAGACGATCCACACGGTCGCGCGACAGCTTGATCTTCTGGCCGTCATACCAGGAGGCTTCGAACTGACGGAACTCGCGACGAATCACTTCGTCGCGGGTCTTGTTGTTGCCGCTGACACTGATGCGACGGACGTAGGCGCGACGCGAAGGCTGTGCTTGCAACACGATGGCCACACGATTGTTGGCGCGATCGATTTCGGGCACGGCCTCCACCTTGGCGAAGGCAAAACCGAAATTGCTGTAATAGTCGGTAAAAGCCTTGACGGTCTCGGAAACCTGATCGGCGTTATAGGGCTCACCTGGCTTGATCTTGACCAGCGATTTGAACTCGTCGTCACGGTCCAGGTAGTTGCCTTCGAGCTTCACGCCAGAGACCACATACTGATTGCCTTCGTGAATATTCACGGTCAGACCGATGCTTTGCTTGTCCGGAGAGATGGCGACCTGGGTGGACTCCACACGGAACTCCAGATAGCCTCGCTGCAGATAGTAGGAGCGCAGAGACTCCAGATCGGCATTGAGCTTGTTGCGAGCGTAGCGGTCAGACTTGGTGTACCAGCTCATCCAGTTGCCCGTGTCCTGGTCGAACAGGTCCTTGAGCGTCGATTCCTTGAAGGCCTTGTTGCCCACAATGTGGATTTCGTTGATCTTGGCCGGCTCACCTTCGGAGACGGTGAAGGTCAGGTTCACTCGGTTGCGCTCGATAGGCGTCACCGTGGTCACCACTTCAGCGCCATACAGACTGCGGTTGATGTACTGGCGCTTGAGTTCTTGCTCGGCGCGATCAGCCAGTGCCTTGTCGAAAGGGCGGCCATCGGCCAGGCCCACGTCACGCATGGCCTTGAGCAAAGTGTCCTTGTCGAACTCCTTGGTGCCGGCAAAGTTCACCTCGGCAATGGTTGGGCGCTCTTCCACAACCACCACCAGCACATTGCCATTCGCTTCGAGGCGCACGTCCTTGAACAGACCCAGAGCAAACAACGAACGAATGGCAGCCGCGCCCTTTTCGTCGTTGTAGTCATCGCCCACGCGCAAAGGCATGGAGGCGAACACCGTACCGGGCTCCACTCGCTGCAAACCCTCGACGCGGATATCTTGAACTTTGAAGGGCTCCAATGCCCATGCCGCTTGCGCAGCTAAAACCATAGCAGCCAGGGCAGTTGCAGAGCGCACGCCCAAGCGATTGAAATGTTTTTTCATGAGTGGAAATCGCCGCGAATGCGGCCTACCGTAGCGGTAAAAATTAGCCCCAGAGCCGGTTGATATCGTTGAAAAAGGCGACTGACATCATCAGCAATATGACTGCGACGCCTGCACGCTGCAGTCTTTCAGCCCAGACATCAGAGACACTGCGCCCCGTCAAACCTTCCCAAAGATAATACATCAGGTGCCCACCATCCAGAACGGGCAATGGTAGCAGGTTGAGAACGCCCAGGCTGATGCTGATCAGCGCGAGGAACGACAGGTATTGCACCAGCCCCATGCTGGCGGACTTGCCTGCATAGTCTGCGATCGTCAAAGGACCGCTTATATTCTTGAGCGAGGCCTGACCGATCAGCATGCGCCCCATCATGCGCAGCGTCATGGAGGACAGCTCCCAGGTCTTGTGCACACCGGCGCTCAAGCCATCCAGAAAGCCATGGCGCACCAGCACCATCTCGGGCTGGCTGCCAATAAAGGCGTTCACACGTGCAGTTGCAGCTTGTCCATCCTTGCCAGGTACTATTTCCGGCTGCACTCGCAGGTTCAGACGCCGGCCCGCACGCTCCACCGCCCAGGCCTGCGGCTCGACTCGACCCGATGCACCCGAGGCACGAATCGCGGCACGCGCCTGAGCGCCATCCTGAACTGCCTGGCCATCGATGCTGAGCAGCACATCGCCTTTTTGCAGACCCGCCTTTTCTGCAGGGCCACCCGCAACAACCTCTTCTATGACCGGACGACTCCAGGCACCCTGCAGCCCGACCTTGTCAAAGAAAGCTGCATCCGGTTCCTTTTGTTGCAAAGAAGCGAGATCGAGTGGCACGACACGCGCCACCCCGTGCTCTTGCGCCGCCACCTCCAGCTGCAAGGTTTCACCTTCAATGGCAGCTGTCGTCACCAGCCAGCGCAAATCACCCAAGGCACGCACAGGCTGCCATTCCTTGCCACCCACAGAGGCACGCTGCACCCAGTCGCCACTTTGAATACCGGCCTGATGCAGCAACGTGCCTTCCGGAGGAGCCGCAAGCCGGGCTGCCGGCTCGTTGGCACCCACCCAGTTGACCACCGCCAGCAGCGCCACAGCCAGCACCAGATTGGCCACCGGTCCCGCAGCAACAATCGCTGCACGTGAGCGCAAGGGCTGATTGTTGAAGGCCAGATGTTTTTCCTCGGGTCTGACCTCACCCTCACGTTCGTCAAGCATGCGCACATAGCCGCCCAGAGGCAGCGCCGCAATCACATATTCGGTGCCCGACTTCTTGCCGACCCAGCGCAACAGCGGCTTGCCAAAGCCCACGGAGTAACGCAGCACCTTGACGCCACAGGCCACGGCAACGCGATAGTGGCCCCACTCATGCACCGCAATCAGAACGCCGAGCGCCACGATGAAAGCCACAACCGTCAGCAACACCTGAAACTCCTTAATGCCAATCAATGCTTGGAGTGCGCAGCAGGCCGCAAGTTCAACCGCAAGCCCTCAAGCCACCAAACTCGACGCCAGATCAGCGCGCCCACTGCCTAGCTATGTCAGCCGCACGCTCGCGCGCTCGCTCATCGAGCGCCATCAACTCATCCAGACTGCCAACGACACCGGGTTGCACGGATTCCAGCGTCTGCAGATTGACGGCATGAATGCGGTCAAACGACAGGCGACGCTCCAGGAATGCGGCGACAGCCACTTCGTTCGCTGCGTTGAGCACCGTGGTCGTACCCTCGGGCGCGCGCAGCGCCTGCCAGGACAGATGCAGGCCCGGAAAGCGATGCGCATCCGCCTCCTCGAAGGTCAGCGCCGCCAGCTTGGCGAAATCCAGCACAGGTGCGCCGCTCTCGATGCGCTCGGGCCAGGCCAGACCACAGGCAATCGGCACACGCATATCGGGCGTTCCCAGCTGGGCGAGAACGGAAGCATCCTTGAACTGCACCATGGAATGCACGATCTGCTGGGGATGGATCACCACCTTGATTTTCTCGGGCGCCATATCGAACAGCCAGCGCGCCTCGATCACCTCCAGCGCCTTGTTCATCATGGTGGCCGAGTCCACCGAGATCTTGCGTCCCATGGAAAAATTGGGATGCGAGCAAGCCTGCTCGGGCGTGATTTCGGACAGTGTCGCCGGATCGCGCTGGCGGAACGGACCGCCCGATGCCGTCAACAGCAAGGAGTCAACGCGATCAGCCCAGGTGCTACTGTCTTCGGGCAGGCACTGGAAGATGGCCGAGTGCTCGCTGTCGATGGGCAGCAAGGTGGCACCATGGCGCTTGACCGTGTCCATGAACAGCGCGCCGCCCACCACCAGAGCCTCCTTGTTGGCCAGCAGCAGACGCTTGCCGGCCCTGGCGGCCGCCAGACAGGGCGCCAGACCGGCCGCTCCGACAATCGCCCCCATGACGGCATCCACATCAGGGTGCGACGCAATCACTTCAAGAGCATCCCGCTCCTGGAGAACCTGTGTCTGAAGCCCGTTTTGCTTGATTGCCTCAGCCAGTTGACGAGCATGAGGCGCACTGGCCATCACAGCGAACTGTGGCTTGAACTGCGCGCATTGCCTGAGCATCAGATCCACCTGCGTGGCTGCACTCAGCGCGAAGATTTCGTATTGTTCAGGGTGGCGCGCCACCACATCCAGGGTATTGGTTCCGATGGAACCGGTAGAACCCAGAACCGTGATTTTCTGCTTCATGGATGCACAAAGGATGAGAGCATCATCGCCAACGGCAGTGTGGGCAGGAGGGCATCAATGCGATCCAGGACACCACCATGGCCGGGCAGCAAGCCGCTGCTGTCCTTGACACCGACGCTGCGCTTGATGAGGGATTCGACCAGGTCGCCCACCACACTCATCGCAGCCATAAACACCGCAGCCAGCAGCAGGAACCAAAGTCCGCGCGACTGCAGCACCGAATAGAAACTGGGAACACCGGCGCCGTAGTGACGATCTGCCCAGCTCCAGACCAGAGCCAGCACAATCACCCCCAGCATGCCGCCCCAGACACCTTCCCAGCTCTTGCCGGGACTGATGGAAGGAGCAAGCTTGTTCCTGGTGAATTTCAGGCCGAAAGTGCGGCCTGCAAAATAGGCGAAGACATCAGCCACCCAGACCAGCACCAGCACCGACAGCAGGAAGTTGATGCCGATATTGCGCGCCTGCACCACGGCCAGCCAGGCCAGCCACAATGCCAGCACGCCGCCGACCAGACGAACGGCAGCCGGAATATGCGGCCAGCCCGCCACGCCAGCGCGCAGCAGCAAAACGCCCCCCAGCACCCAGAGGGAACCTGCAATCAGCCACACCGTGTGCAGAGGCTGATCCACCCAGCCGGCCCACCAGGAGCCGGCGCACAGCGCCGTACAGACAGCACCCAGGCCCAGTGAGCCTGCCTGTCCAAAACCATTGAGTCGCCCCCACTCCCAGGCACCAGCCGCCATGAACAACAGCATCAGTGCGGCAAAGGGCACGGTGCTGGCCGTATAAAACAGTGCCGGCAGCAAAATGGCCAGCAAAATCAAGGCGGTAATGACGCGCTGCTTGAGCATGGCACCTCTTATGGTTAAACCGTCAAGGTGACGGTGGATGATGGTTGAATCTGCTCGGAAGTCTGGCCGAAGCGGCGCTCACGACCGCCAAACACGGCAATGGCCTCGTCAAGAGCCGCCTCATCGAAATCAGGCCACAGGGCATTGCTGAAAAAAAGCTCTGTATAAGCAGCCTGCCAGAGCAGGAAATTGCTGATGCGGGTCTCGCCACCGGTGCGGATCATGAGATCCGGATCCGGCACATGGGCCAAAGCCATGGCCCTGTCCAGATTATCGGGAGTCAACTCCAGCCCCTGGGCCACCAGCTTCTGTGCAGCCTGGGCTATATCCCAGCGGCCACCGTAGTTGAAGCAGACGTTGAGAACCAGACGCGTGTTATGAGCGGTGATGCGCTCGGCCTCTGCCAAGCCCTCCCGAACCTTGTCGCTCAGCCCCTGACGGTCGCCGACAAAGTACAGGCGCACGCCGTCGCGGCTGAGTTGAGCGACTTCCTTGGCCAGAGCATTGGCCAGCAGGCTCATGAGGCCCGAGACCTCTTCCTGAGGCCGGTTCCAGTTCTCGGAGGAAAACGCAAACACAGTGAGCACCTGCACGCCACGCTCGACGCAAGCGCGAGCGCAGCGGCGCAGGGACTCCACCCCCTGCTTGTGACCGGCAAGACGTGGAAGCAGACGGCGCTTGGCCCACCGCCCGTTACCGTCCATGATGACGGCGATATGGCGCGGAACCGCGCCGTTTTTCTTGGATGTCAAAAGTGCAAGTCCTTTGGAAAGACTCAGACCGCCATGATGTCCTGTTCCTTGGCCGCCACCAGCGTATCGACCTCGGCAATATGCTTGTCGGTGATCTTCTGGATTTCGGCTTCGGAGCGCTTCTGATCGTCTTCAGAGGCTTCCTTGTCCTTGACCAGCTTCTTCACGCCTTCATTGGCATCGCGACGCAGGTTGCGAACGGCAATCTTGGCGTTCTCGCCTTCGTTGCGCGCCAGCTTGGTCATTTCCTTGCGGCGCTCTTCGCTCATGGGAGGCATGGGCACGCGGATCAGGTCGCCCATGGAAGCGGGATTCAGGCCCAGATCGCTCTCGCGAATGGCCTTTTCCACCTTGGCGGCCATGTTCTTTTCCCAGGGCTGCACGCTGATGGTGCGGGAATCCAGCAAAGACACATTGGCCACCTGGGACAGAGGCACCATGGAGCCGTAGTACTCGACATGAATGGCATCCAGCAGCGCGGGATTCGCACGGCCGGTACGCACGCGAGCCAGATTGTTCTTCAGAGCCTCGATGGACTGACCCATCTTGGTTTCGGTGTTCTTTTTGATTTCAGCGATCGTCATGTTCTTGTTCCTTTGCGGGCATGTGGCGGCAAAACGCTCAAGCGTACACCAGAGTGCCTTCGTCTTCACCCATGACCACGCGCTTGAGTGCGCCGGGCTTGACGATGGAGAACACGCGAATCGGCAGCTTCTGGTCGCGGCACAGCGCGAAAGCCGTGGCATCCATGATGCCCAGATTGCGCGAGATGGCCTCATCGAAAGCCAGCTTGTCGTAGCGTGTGGCCGAAGGATCCTTGACCGGGTCAGCCGTGTACACGCCATCCACCTTGGTGGCCTTGAGCACGACTTCGGCGCCAATTTCAGCACCACGCAGCGCAGCGGCCGTGTCGGTGGTGAAGAAGGGATTGCCCGTACCGGCAGCGAACACCACGACCTTGCCCTCTTCCAGGTACTGCAGCGCCTTGGGGCGCACATAGGGCTCGACCACCTGCTCGATACCGATGGCCGACATCACGCGCGCCGTCAGGCCCTGCTTGTCCATGGCATCAGCCAGAGCCAGGGCATTCATCACCGTGGCCAGCATGCCCATATAGTCGGCAGTCGCACGGTCCATGCCGACCGAGCCGCCCGCCACGCCGCGGAAGATGTTGCCGCCGCCGATCACCACGGCAACCTGCACACCCACCTTGGTCACTTCCACGATCTCAGCCACCATGCGCTCGATGGTTGCACGGTTGATGCCGAACTGGTCATCTCCCATTAACGCCTCCCCCGACAGCTTGAGCAAGATGCGCTTGTGGGCTGGAATGGCGTTGGACATGGTGTTTCTCCGATGGAAGTTGAATGAGTATGAAAACGGGAGGGGAATAAATCAATCGCGGCTCTAGGCCGCGATTGTTGCTAAGGCTTAGGTTTAAGCACCAGCCTTGGCTGCTGCCACCTGGGCAGCCACTTCAGCGGCGAAGTCATCAGTCTTCTTCTCAATGCCTTCACCCACGACATACATCGTGAACGCCTTCACATTGGTGTTGGCAGCCTTGAGCATCTGAGCCACGGTTTGCTTGCCGTCAGCAGCCTTCACGAAGACCTGGTCGGCCAGGGACACTTCCTTCAGGTACTTCTGCACGGAGCCTTCCACCATCTTGGAAACGATGTCGGCAGGCTTGCCGGATTCGGCTGCCTTGCCTTCGGCCACAGCGCGTTCCTTGGCGATCAGGTCAGCAGGCACGTCAGCGGAAGTCAGAGCCACGGGCTTCATGGCGGCCACGTGCATTGCCACGTCCTTGGCAGCAGCAGCGTCGCCGTCGAACTCGACCACCACGCCAATGCGGGTGCCGTGCACGTAGGCAGCCAGGCCAGCGCCGCTGAAAGCCTTGAAGCGACGGAAGGACATGTTTTCGCCGATCTTGCCGATCAGACCCTTGCGCACGTCTTCCAGAGTGGGGCCGTAGCCGTCTTGTTCGTAGGCCAGAGCGCCCAGAGCGTCCAGGTCAGCGGGATTATGCTCGGCGACCAGCTTGGCAGCGGCATTGGCCATGGCCAGGAAGCTGTCGTTCTTGGACACGAAGTCGGTTTCGCTGTTCACTTCGATCAGGCCGCCCTTGCCGCCGTCGATGAAAGCAGCCACAACGCCTTCAGCAGTCACGCGGGAAGCGGCCTTGCCAGCCTTGGTACCCAGCTTGACGCGCAGCAGCTCTTCAGCCTTGGCCATATCGCCATCAGCTTCGGTCAGAGCCTTCTTGCATTCCATCATGGGGGCGTCGGTCTTGGCGCGCAGTTCGGCGACCATGCTTGCAGTAATTGCCATCGTATTTCTCCAGTATCAGTTCGATTCGTTACAGGATTCCGGCTAAAAAAACGGGGCTACCTAGAGCCCCGCTTTTTCTCGCGATGCGGTCGCGCAGCCGGACTTCGCTTAGGCGGCGGATTCTTCCACTTCCACGAACTCGTCGCCGTTCTCACCGGCAGCGGCCTTCACCACGTCGTTCAGACGAGCTTCACGGCCTTCCAGGATTGCGTCGGCAATGCCTTGGGCGTACAGCTGCACAGCCTTGGCGGAGTCGTCGTTACCAGGGATCACGTAGTCGATGCCATCGGGGTTGTGGTTGGTGTCAACCACGCCGATCAGAGGAATGCCCAGCTTCTTGGCTTCAGCGATAGCGATCTTGTGGAAGCCCACGTCGATCACGAAAATGGCGTCGGGCAGACCGTTCATGTCCTGAATGCCGCCGATGTCCTTTTCCAGCTTTTCCAGTTCGCGAACGAACATCAGCTGTTCCTTCTTGGACATGGATTCCAGACCGGCTTCTTGCTGAGCCTTCATGTCCTTCAGACGCTTGATGGAGGTCTTGACAGTCTTGAAGTTGGTCAGCATGCCGCCCAGCCAGCGCTGGTCAACGAAGGGCACGCCAGCGCGCTTGGCTTCTTCAGCCACCAGCTCACGGGCTTGACGCTTTGTACCCACCATCAGGATGGTGCCGCCGTTAGCAGTCAGCTGCTTGGCGAACTTCTGGGCTTCCTGGAACATCGGCAGGGACTTTTCCAGGTTGATGATGTGGATCTTGTTGCGGGCACCGAAGATGAACGGAGCCATCTTGGGATTCCAGAAACGAGTTTGGTGACCGAAGTGGACGCCGGCTTCCAGCATCTCGCGCATTGTTACTGCCATGTTAATTACCTCAAAGGTTGGGTCTAAAATCCGGCCCAACGATTGCAGCCGCCTTGAAAAAAAGCGAGCGCAACACCTTGAATAGGCCGGTTTGCTATTTGCCTTGCCGACTTAAAAGCAATTGCTGCAACACACAAAAAGCCATCGCATCAACCACTTTCAGAGCTTTTCAAGTCAATCCTCACGGACTAACCCTTAGCAAAGCCGCAAAATTTTAGCACACTGCCATGCAACTCGACCTCAGTCACGTCGCTCTTGAGATCCGCGAAGGCCGCCAAAGCGCTGCAAACCTCATGCAAATGAGCATTGCTGCCGCGCAAAGCCCCTTGTGCGCCAACGTTTTCAGCCAGACTTTCTTTGACGAGGCACGCTGGGCTGCTGCAGAAACGCCACCCACTACACCCCTGGCTGGCCTGGCCATCTCGGTCAAGGATCTGTTCGACACACAAGGCGCGCGCAGTGCCGCCAGCTCCCTGGTGCTGCAGGATGCGCCCCTCGCCCGAGCAGACGCCACGGCCGTTGCCCGCCTGCGCGCGGCAGGCGCGGCCATCATTGGCCGCACCCATATGGTCGAGTTCGCTTTTTCCGGCGTTGGCGTGAACCCGCATTTCGGCACCCCCGCCGCGCTGGATGCCCGCCACCCCGCCAATCCTCAGCTGGCGCCCACATGGCCGGCCCGCATTCCGGGCGGCTCCTCGTCAGGAGCAGCTGTATCCGTCGCCAGCGGCGCCGCCTGGGCAGCACTGGGCTCGGACACCGGGGGCTCCATCCGCATTCCCGCTGCACTCAATGGACTAGTGGGCTTCAAAAGCACGGCCAGGCTGGTTCCCACCGAAGGAACCGTGCCACTCTCGCCCACACTGGACACTGCCTGCGCCATTACGCGTAGCGTGCGCGATGCCGTGCTGCTACACGAGATTCTGGCCGAGCGCAAAGTCACCAAGGACGAACGCAGCCTGAGCCAGTGGCGCCTGGCAGTGCCACGCCCCGTCTTCTTCGATCAGATCGAGCCCGCCGTGCGCAACGCCTTCGAACGCAGCATCGCCAAGCTGCAGGCCGGCGGCGCACAGATCGAGTGGATTGACCTGCCCGAGCTGGAGGAGCTGGGCGGCGTCAACATCATCGGGGGCTTCTCGCCCACCGAAAGCTATGCCTGGCACCGGCGCCATCTGCAGGACCCCGCCAAGGCCGCGCTCTACGACCCCCGAGTACGCTCGCGCATAGAGCGCGGCGCGAGCATGAGCGCTGCCGACTATCTGGATCTGCTGGCCGCGCGCAAGCGCTGGATTGCCAAGATGGAGAGTGCCATTGCCGGCTATGACGCCCTGCTCTCGCCCACCACGCCGATCACGGCACCCACGATTGCATCCGTCGCCCCGACCAACGGTTTCGACGCCGCAGCCGACGCCAAGCGTGACGAGGAATTTTTCCGCGTCAACGGCCTGCTGCTGCGCAATACCAGCGTGGTCAATATGCTGGACGGCTGCGCCCTGTCACTGCCGTGCCACAACCCGAACGAGCTCCCCATGGGCCTGATGATCTGGCATGCCGCCCTGCACGACGATGCCATCCTGAATATCAGCGCGGGCATCGAAGCCGTGCTCAATCGCGACTGACTTCAATTTCCGTAGCTATAACCGCTTATGGCTATTGAATTAAAAGGCAAAAATCATCAAAACCCACAAATGCGCAGCCGGAGGCTATCCTCGGGCCATGCTGCGCATTTCTCCCTCCGACACCCCGCCCGCCTCCATTTCCGCTGGTCAAGGCTGGCCGCTGTTCAGCACCGCCGCCACACGTCAGATTGAGAAGGCTTGCGCCGACCGCCTGCCGCCTCACAGGCTGATGGAACGCGCAGGCCTTGCCATCGCCAGGCTGGCAATGGCAATAGCCCCGCACGCGCAACGCATCTGGATTGCCTGCGGCCCTGGCAACAACGGCGGCGACGGCTTTGAGGCGGCAGCTCAGCTCAGGGCCATGCTGCCCCATGCGCGAATCATGGTCAGCGAAGTGCGCGCACCTGCCGAACTTCCGTCCGATGCACAGATTTCCCGGAACAAAGCCTTGCAGGCTGGCGTGCAGTGGCTCGATGACGCCCCCGTCGATCTGGGACCACAAGACCTGTGCGTTGATGCACTGCTGGGCATAGGACTGAGCCCGCGCACTTTTGGCAAGACCTCGGCTGCCGATCAGCGCCTGCTGCAGTTGCTGGCCCTGGTTCAGCATTGCACCTGCAACGTACTCTGTGTAGACGTTGTCTCAGGCCTCGATGCCGATACCGGTCAATATCTGAGGGAATTCGCACCCGGCCACATCTCCGCCGACCAACGACGCCACACGCTTGCCTTGCTGACCCTGCAGCCCGGCCTGTTCACCGGTCAGGGCCGCGATGCCTGCGGACAAATCTGGTGGGACGACCTGGGCTGCGGCATTGCCAGCGCTCCCGACGTACCGCACTCGCCCGCCCTAGTCGCTGCAGCACAGCCCACGGCATATCTGAGCAACCCAGGCCTTGCCTCCTCAAGAACACGCCCGCACGCCAGTCACAAAGGCAGCTTTGGCGATGTGGCCGTGCTCGGCGGCGAAGGCCTGGGCATGCGCGGCCTGTCGATGACGGGCGCTGCCTGGCTGGCGGCACTGGCGGCACTGCACGCTGGAGCCGGTCGCGTCATGCTGGCCTTGCTGGACGAGCAATCACCGCAAGGCACTTCGCCCTGGCCGGAAATCATGTTGCGCCAACCCGCCGCGCAGGACTGGAGCCAGGCCACCGTGGTCTGCGGCTGCGGTGGCGGCGAAGCCGTGCACGCCTGGTTGCCTCACATACTGGCACAAGCACCACAACTGGTGCTGGATGCCGACGCACTCAACGCCGTTGCGGCCAGCCCGGCACTGGCACAGCAGCTGAGCCAGCGCGCTGCACGCCAGCAGACCACGGTCTTGACCCCCCACCCGCTGGAGGCCGCGCGCCTGCTGCAGACCAGCACCGCTCAAGTACAAGCCAACCGCCTTCAAGCCTGCCTGCAGCTTGCCAGCAAATTTCAGTGCACGGCGCTGCTCAAGGGCTCGGGCACGGTTGTGGCCAATCCACAGCAGCAAGTCTGGATCAATGCCAGCGGCAATGCCCGCCTGGCCACGGGCGGCACGGGCGATGTGCTGGCCGGATTGATAGCAGCGCTATGGGCACAGGGTCAAAGTGCCGATATGGCAGCGACTCAGGCAGCCTTCCGCCATGGCCACATTGCAGATTGCTGGCCAGCAAACCTCCCATTCAGCGCCAGTGCACTGGCTCTGCGTCTGGGCAATCAATAAACTGCAAAAAACAAAGGCCTTGCCATTATCTGGCAAGGCCTTTCAGCTCTTGATAGGAGAGCAATCAGCGCTCGGTCTTGCGCTTGCTGGTTTTGCTTGCCGGTGCAGCCTTGGTACCTGCCGCAGGCTTGGCAGCAACCTTTACGGCTTTGGGAGCCGACTTCGCCACAGACTTCGTTGAGACCTTGGTTGCGGGCTTTGCGACCGATTTTGATTCGGGCTTGACCGCAGCCTTGGCAACAGAGATGGCCGGAGCATCAGGCGCAAGCAGAGCTGCAACCTTTTTCCTGCCTGCCGCCTTGCGAGGCTTGGCTTGCTGCACCGCAGTCACGGACTCCGTCACAGGCTCAGGCTTGGGCGCGGCGTGCTCTTGTGCGTACTCTGCCTCCAGTGCGGCCAGGTTCACGCTTTTCAGCATGGCCTTCTTGGCTGCCTTTCGGCCCTGCTTGGCGCGATCGGGCTCAGGTGCAGAAGCAGGCCCCGCAGCGGCATTGCGCTGCGCACGATTGGCCTTGGCATCGCGACGACTCCACTTGTCGGCATAGCCGCCCGCACTGCGTTCGTCACGTGACTCGCGACGGCCACGCCCCTCATCCTTGGCCTGGCCACGACCGCTGCGTGGTGTTTGTACCAAGCCATCCTCGCCATCACGAACCAGGCGGAAGTCGATGCGACGGCCGTCCAGATCCACGCGACTGACCTGCACCCGCACTCGTGCGCCGATGCCATAGCGAACACCCGAGCGCTCGCCACGCAACTCCTGCCGGGCTTCGTCGAAGCGGAAGTAGTCGCCGCCCAGCTCGGTGATATGCACCAGCCCTTCCACATACATGGCATCCAGCGTCACAAAGACTCCGAAGGTCGTGACCGAGGAAACCGTGCCCGCGAACTCCTCGCCCAGATGCTCGCGCATGTATTTGCACTTGAGCCAGGCCTCCACATCGCGACTGGCTTCATCGGCGCGGCGCTCGTTGGCGCTGCAGTGCAGGCCGGCAGCCTCCCATGCCTGGAATTCCTTGGCCGCCGAGCGCTTGCGCGGCTTTTGCCCCGGCTCGACCACACGCGAGGAGAGGCGCTTGGCCATCTTGGCTTCGGCTTCACCCGGCGTGGGCAGGCTGGGCAGCTTGTAGTGTGTGCCGTTCAGCTCAGCCTTGATCACGCGGTGCACCAGCAAGTCCGGATAACGACGAATCGGGCTGGTGAAGTGGGTATAGGCCTCAAAGGCCAGACCGAAGTGGCCCGAGCCTTCCGGCGTATAGAAAGCCTGCATCATGGAGCGCAGCAGCATGGTGTGAATCTGCTGCGAGTCAGGCCTGTCCTTGGTGGCATTGGCAATCTGCTGAAACTCCTTGGTCGAAGGGTTTTCGCTGATGCTCATGCTCACACCCATGGCCTTGAGGTAATTGCGCAGAATTTCCTGCTTTTCCAGCGAAGGCTTGTCGTGCACGCGGAACAGACCAAGCTGCCCGCTTTGGTCGATGAAATCTGCGCTGCAGACATTCGCCGCCAGCATGGCTTCTTCAATCAACTTGTGCGCATCATTGCGAGTGCGTGGCACGATTTTTTCGATGCGTCCGTTGTCGTCGCAGACGATTTGCGTCTCGGTCGTCTCAAAGTCCACGGCACCGCGCGCCTCGCGAGCCTTGAGCAGGGACTGGAAGACGCCATACAGATTCAGCAAATCCTGCACGCGCTCCTTGCGCTTGGCTGCTTCAGGGCCGCGCGTATTGGCCAGGATTGCAGCCACCTCGGTATAGGTGAAGCGCGCATGGCTATGCATTACTGCCGGGTAGAACTGATAGGCGTGAATCTCACCTTGCGCCGTGATCAGCATGTCGCAGACCATGCACAGCCGATCGACGTCGGGGTTCAAGGAGCACAGCCCGTTGCTGAGCTTTTCCGGCAGCATGGGAATCACTCGGCGCGGGAAATACACGCTGGTGGCGCGATCGTAAGCATCCACATCAATGGCGCTGCCTGTGGTCACATAGTGACTCACATCCGCAATCGCAACAAGCAGACGCCAGCCCTTGCTGCGCCCCACCTTGGCGGGCTCGCAATACACGGCATCGTCAAAGTCGCGCGCATCTTCGCCGTCAATGGTGACCAGAGGAATATCGGTCAGATCAATGCGGTGCTTGTAGTCTGCGGGTCGGACTTTTTCGGGCAGCGCCCTGGCTTGCTCGAGACAGGCGTCGGAGAAGATATGCGGCACGCCATACTTGCGCACCGCAATCTCGATTTCCATGCCTGGGTCATCCACCTCACCCAGCACTTCGGTAATGCGGCCCACAGGCTGACCAAACAAGGCCGGAGCCTCTGTCAGTTCCACCACCACCACCTGGCCCGGCTTGGCCGCGCCTGTGGCGTTGGAAGGAATCAGAACATCCTGACCGTAGCGCTTGTCTTCAGGGGCCACAAGCCACACACCGCTCTCCTGCAGAAAGCGGCCAATGATGGGCTGATCGGGACGCTCCACGATTTCCACCACACGGCCTTCGGGGCGACCGCGATGGTCATGACGGGCGATACGCACCTGGACCTTGTCCTTGTGCAGCACCGCTCGCATTTCATTGGGGGGAAGGTAGATGTCACGCTCACCATCGTCACGGACGACAAAGCCGTGTCCGTCGCGGTGGCCCTGCACAGTGCCCAAAATTTCTTCGTTCATATCGGCAACTTTTGCGCGAGGGTTCATTTTCTTGATATACAATCTATGTCTTTCCTGAGATGCCCAGGTGGCGGAATTGGTAGACGCACTAG